>JAEZTJ010000042.1 GCA_023421505.1 Bacillota bacterium | reverse complement strand
GAACATGGTTTGTTCGCAACACACTCCCGCTTGGATGAAGTACGTAGTGGTACATAAGGCCCTAAAATACAGGCCCTAAGTACCAACGACTTCATACAGTTGCTCATCAAACCATGTTCTACATCACTTAGCTATAAGTAGTGTTTGTGCAAAATGACGAAGCTAAATTGTTCGAGGGGCTTTTGACACTCTAATCCTAATAGACGATCTGCAACTTTTGCCATATTATACATATTTCCCCAACAAATAATTCCATATGTTTACATATTGGCGCATTTCTTCTCTTTATCACCTGAAAGGTGGAATGCACAATGATTATTGATGATATTATAAAATCTCAAAATGGAGAGGAAGATTCAACTTTATTACTTATCGAGAAATTTAATCCCCTACTGAAGAAATATGCATACAAATTAAAGTATGAAGACGCATACAATGATCTGCTTATTGATTTCATCGAGCTCCTTCATAATATTCAAATTAACCGTATCCATAATAAAAGTGAAGGTGGTATGGTATCCTACCTAAGCACTTCCGTTCACAGCAGTTATATAAAGAAGTTAAATGAAATTATTCAGCTGAAAAATCTTTTGCTTTATTCTGATTTAAATGATAGCGAGTTATATTATATCGAAGCATTATCCTCGTCTTATGATATATACCCAACTCTAGATTTTGATGATCTAAAAAAGCTATTAACCCCATCAGAAATTATAATAATAAAGATGATATATTACATAGGTTACACAGTAGCAGAAATAGCGACTTTTTATGGCGTTTCTGGACAGGCAGTTAATCAAATGCGAAGCAGGGCATTGAAAAAGCTAAAAAGATTTTTTCTTAAAAACTAAGGAGGTTAGGATGAATACTATAATTGACAGTTTTAAAATAATTTGCGAAGTAATCAAATGTATCTTAGGTTGGATTTTTGGTGGGTTTGATTCTCTTATATACACACTTATTGCTTTTGTAGCTATTGATTTTATTACAGGGATCTTACTTGCAATTCATAAAAAGAAACTTTCCAGTGAAATTGGTTTTAAAGGTATTTCCAAAAAAGTATTAATATTTTTGATTATATCTATGGGCACTATGATAGATAGATACATTCTTGGAACAGGAAGTGCACTTAGAACGCTAATTATTATGTTTTATCTGGCTAATGAAGGAATCAGTATATTAGAAAATGCCGGATTAATGGGTCTGCCTATTCCTGAAAAGCTTAAAAATGTTATACAGCAACTTAATAGCAATAATAAGAAATGCGATTTATAAATCACTTCTTATATTGTTATAGTCTATTTTAATAATTCCAATGGCGTAATTTTGCCTGAATTAATGTCTGTCTAATATGGCACGCTTTCACATCATACCTTACCCTGTTTTCCCTTAATTTAATCAGTTACTGCTTGGTAAGAAGAAAATCTTTATCAACTTCAATAATTATCATAACATATATTTACTGTTCAATATCTGACGTAATATTTATTAAAGTAAACGTTTTCACATTTTCGGTTTATAATGAATTTTTCTCTATATCTCTAATAGAAGACAACTCTTTTTAAGTTCTACTATCGCTCTCTTTACTGTGCTGCATTTCTGGACTGCTTCAACCCCTGGTGATGGTACCAATGGTTGCCTTTGCCGTCCTTGTCAGTACGATCACAAAGGTACATATAACAGAAACAGCTCGATATGACTACTCCAATAAATAGCTGTAAAATAGCCCATATCTTCACTACTCTTCAGACTTTCCGCTCTCGTCTTGTATGAAATGTTATGAGCGTATTTTTTATATGCGGATAGGGGTTAGGGACTGGTCGCCAATCGGGATTGGTGTGCAGACAGCCCTCACCCCCCTCGGAGAGCGTAAACCGAGCCAATGGTTATAAAGAAGTCCATTAAATAGAATTAGGTATAAGTTATAAATTAATTGACATTATATGGTATAGAATATAAAGTAAAAGAATAGTAACTTATTATAATTTTTGTTTGTGGAGGGGACTTTTATGTTAAAAAAATTGCTCTTTTTTGTAATGATAATTTCATGTTGTTTCATTAATATGAGTTGTGATAAAAGGGTACAAACGGGTGAAACGGACACCTATAACATGACACCAATTCCATCTACTTTGGATATCACTATATCGAATGAGGGTATAGAAAGTAATCCGATTATTATAACTGTTACTCCAGGTGCAAATAATGGAGTCAAATTATTGGGACTGGATAGTGAAACGGAAGATTTTTTATATGGAAACTGGGAAGTTGAAAAACTATTATGTTTTGCCGATTCATATAATGATGCTTCTGAATATCCAACAGGACAGAAAATTATCGGAGATATAATTTCAATTAAAAAAGATCTATTTGATTCAAGAGGTTTAGAAAATTATGCGAATTATCAATATATATCAAGGGATCCATTCTATGAGATTATTTCAACAACTTATGATGCAGACTCTTTTTACAGAGTATCCCATATAAATCTACCGGATTTAAATAGTAATGATAAAGTAAAATATATATGGGTACATCTGTCTTCTTCAAATCCTGGTCTTCCTATACCTTTAAGTTTTTGTGTTATTAATTATAATAGACTTGTTTTTGTGATGGAAGCAACATGCTTTGAGATGAAAAAAGTTGATGATTTAGATGATTGATATATCAAGTATAAGGAAAATCTTTGAATTTATCTTTGAATAGGGGCAGTTGCAAAATGATATGCTCCCGTCTAGGTCCGTCTAGGTAGACAAGTTAAATAATTAAAACACTTGATGCTTAGAAGGGAGCATTTTTCATGCCTAGAAAAAAGATATCACCATCAGAAAAACTTCAAGCTATACATAAATATTTAGAGGGCAAGGGGAGTATAGAAACAACTGTAGCGAAATATGGCATAACTTACATACCATTTTGAAAATGGCTTGCGATGAATCATTTGGTTCCAATGCGTTTATTCGAACAAAACATAATGCTTCATACTCCTTCTCATTCAAACAGAACGTTGTTAATGCATACTTAAGTTGAAAAGGTTCTTATCGAGAACTGGCAATAAAATTCAAAACACCTAATCCAGATACTGTTAATCTTGGGTCATAAAGTATAATGGTCATGAGGAGCTAAGAGCTTCTGGAACAAGAGGACATTCCACTATGACTAAAGGACGAAAAACAACATTTGATGAACATGTAGAAATCGTACAGTTTTGCATTACGCATGAACATAATTATGCTGAAGCAGCCGAGAAATATCAGGTATCCTACCAACAAGTATGTAATCAGTGTAAAAACTGAATTTCTTTTCATGTTTTAGGATATGACATCAACAAGCTGTAATAAAAAAAAACAGGAGAACCGTCTAAAGCAGGAACTTCATTGATTAAAGTAGACTGCATAAAAAGGATGATAGTTTATTAAATTTACCCCAAAATCTGCTTATGAATATTTATTTCAGAATAGATACCTTTATAATTAGGAGAAAGTAAAAGGGGCTTTGCCCAATGACTAAAAATCAGTCATTTTGCAACAGCCCCTTGGCATCAGGAAAAATTAATTACGAAACTATACTGTATATACCGGATATTTATGGGTATATGCCATGCCTCTACAAAACAAAGCTGCTTCTTCATTTCTTCTTGACTGCAGAGTAGTATCGTATGAAAATGCTTTACTAACCAATCTTGAACAAATATCAAGTTCAGCTGCGGTAGGATTACCTGAATATGTTGTGTATATTGGTTCATAAGCCAACATAGCTTGTACATCATTGGTTGCAAGTACCGCAAGACCGCTATTAAACGTTAACGAGACAAGCGCATCAAATTGATTGATTGAAAATTGCTGTAAGTAAGGAAGATTTAGCGCATTTACGTAATCTTCTGCTTTTACTTTTAAATCCGTGGCAAAAAGTTCCTCTGCTTTGGCCATACTAATTGGAGAAGTATAACCCAAGTGTAAAGAATCTGTTAATTCTTTACATTGCGCTGCCGTTAGCTTACTATTTACAGGATATGTCCTACTTGTTGTTATCAGATGTCCATATCCAACGGTTGGATATCCATATTTTGAGTCCGCATAGAAATCTAGGCGGCATCCCTCATGACTTTTTATAAAAGCTTTTCCATCTGGACTTGTTACAAAATTACTCATAATAAAACTCCCTTCAATGGTTATTTGTGTTTTGTACATGTACAGTTAATAAAGAGAAATACTTAACCAAAAAGTAAACTAACAAGATTATTAATTTCAGATATATTTTCATCACGAAAGCAAGTCATCCTTATATTGCCACTCTTGACATCCAGCTTAGTCATTGTTTCTACAGCTACTTCTTAATAAAATCTTTATTCCCAGATAAGATTAAATATCAAGATCATATCAGTATGTATTAGGCTTAAAAGAAGTACATTTTTCAGCCGGTAAATTTGTGCGCTGCCCAAATTCGCAGGTTCTGATAGCAAGGGTTAATATGAGTATAAATGCATCACTTGTGAGCATGACGGGCAACTCTAGTTTCAGCCACGCCTACAAACACATCATCATGATACTCCTTGTCCTCATGTATCAGCTTATGGTATGTAAAATGATACGACACTCACGCTTAATGAACCTTTATATTAAGACTATGTAATTAAATTCTGCAAGAGTATCAGTATATTTCCGTAGCACATATCTATGATTGGATCACAGAATGGGTAGGACAGATGGAGAGCTAGTATTTATCATAATAGGTAGGATACTTGTTTTTGTTAAGTATTTACATATGCGATACTTATACCTCTTCTTTTACTTTTTAGAAATGTATATTACTAAGGACTTAAATACGAATCAATTGATATTAATCATAAAACGTGTTATGCTACCCCGGTGTATAAAATTTCTTTTTACCCATATATCAATAGAATCACAATAAAATGAAAATGATATATTTAAGAGCCGCAGCTCTTTCTTAAGATAAGAGAGGTAATAACATGATAAAAGTTGATAATTTATCCTACTCCTTTCCGCAAAAGGATCTATTTGATAATATTTCATTTACATTAGAGGAAGGACAACATTGTGCTTTAATTGGAACCAGCGGCAGTGGAAAAAGTACTCTATTAGATATGATAATGGAGCCAGAAAAATATATGTATGACGGAAGCATAGAAATTACTCCACCTTATAGAATTGGGTATGTAAGCCAGTTCTCTCAATTAGAAAAGGCAAGTGAAATCACTGTTTTCGAATATATATCGGAAAAGTTTATCGTGCTGCAAAATGAATTGGCTTCTATCTGCACTGAGATGGAAACAGCCTCAGAGCTTGATGCTTTATTAGAAAAGTATCAAGTAACTCTAGATTCCTATCAGGCTATAGGTGGAGATGATTTCGAACAAAACATTAAAAGAAAGCTAAACCTTGCGAATCTAACCAAACAAGAAAATCAATTCGTATCCAAACTAAGCGGCGGGGAATTTAAAATCATTCAAGTAATCAAGGAGCTGCTCACCAATCCAGACTTAATCATCATGGATGAGCCCGATGTCTTTTTAGACTTTGATAACCTTAATTCTCTGAAAAACTTAATAAATTCACACAAAGGAACCATGCTTATTATTACGCATAACAGATATCTGTTAAATCATTGCTTTAATAAAATATTGCATCTTGAAAATAGGGAGCTTCAAGAATTTGATGGAAGCTTTATTGATTACAACTTCTCATTGCTTCAAAGAAAAATAGAATTGCAGGAGCTAGCTGCTGCCGATACGTTAGAAATAGAAAGAAATGAGAATCTAATTGACCAGCTAAGATCTAAGGCAACGATCCATACGGATGCTTCCAGAGGAAAATCTCTAAAAGCTAGAATTAAAATTAAAGAAAGATTAGAAGCCCGGAGAATTAAAGACCCCTTTGTAGAGATAAAGCAGCCGGATATCAGATTAGATACTGATCAGGAGATCGAAGAAGCTGTTATTTTAAAAGTAACTGATTACAGCCTTGCCTTTGACGATCTTCTTTTAGAAAATGTTAATTTTGAGATAAAATCTAATGATAAAGTAGCGCTAATTGGGCCAAATGGCACCGGAAAAACGACTTTACTCCGTGATATTTTAAATGATAATCATACCTCTATACAGTTAGAGGAAAACATTAAGGTGGCTTATTTATCACAGCTTAACAGCGAAATATTAAATGAATCTAATACGATTCTTGATGAGTTTTTAGATGCCGGATTTAATACCTATCATGAGGCTACCTCCTATCTTTTAAATTATGGTTTTAAGGAGGAAGATTTAAGGCAAAAGATAAGTGCATTGTCAGGCGGTGAAAAAAACATACTCCAATTAGCTAAAGTGGCGGCCAGTAAAGCAACCCTGTTACTGCTTGATGAACCAACCAGTCATCTTGATACCTATTCACAAATAGCACTGGAAAAAGCGATTAAAGACTATAAAGGTGCAGTATTAATGATTTCTCATGATTTTTATTCTATCGTAAACTGCATGGATTATGTCTTAATCATTGAAAATAATACAATCAGAAAAATAAGTATAAGAAAATTCAGAAAGCTGATTTACGCTAATCATTTTGAGAAAGACTATTTAGAAATTGAACAAAAGAAAATTGATATTGAAACGAAAATTGCTATGGCTTTAAAGAATACTGATCTTGCACTTGCTAAGGTTTTATCCGAAGAGCTGGAATCACTAATAAAGCTACTTTAAGATAATACGCACCCTTCCCGTTATCTGCGTACACGAAAACAGAGGTCTTGGTCACCGTTTAGGTGTAAAAGACCTCTGTTTCTTTGTTAATTAAAGAATTAATAGTGTCACCAACGTGTTTCTTTTTCAAGATAAAGTGGATCTATAAGTACAGCTCTCTTTGACTTGATATTATCTAATTCTTTTGTCATTTCTTTTCTTTACATATCCTGTCCCCCTATTATCTCCAATACTCCCGTAGTCAGCCTCATTACTAAGAGCTGAATCTGATTTAATAATAGGATAAATCACTTGCAATTCGCAAAATAGTTTGAAAAAAGTTAACATTCGAACTATATTGACATATTGCACAAAATAATTGATTATATTGGTTTATTATTGTATACTTTGCACATAAAGAAATCAGGAAAATTAATGTAATACTTTTGTTTTTCCTCTGTCTTAAACCGGCCTTCTCTGATTTAAATTCAGATGCTATAGCAACCGGCTTCAATGAGCATTTCGATTTCTTCCAATTAATGTCTGGGATTATATGGCTCAACGGAGGCTAATCGTTTTTTAATCTGCTTGATTAACCCAAATGTATAAGCGAAAAGGGTGGGACATTGTTCTTAACAGACAGTGAAACCCTTGATTATATAGAAAAGTTTCAAGAAACACAATGTTTATTTGTACAGGAAAGGGGACTTTTATGAGAAAAAGTAGTACAAAACAACTTGCTATTGTAATGGCAGCGTTAATGCTATTTACAACTGGCGTACCAAGTCCTGCAAAGGCAGAAGCAGCATCCAATCCATATGAAAAGCTGGATTCCGTTTTCACAACAGATTCTATTGTTGTGGATGGATTAGCTGATGCAGCATATAGCAACGCTCCGGTCAGCTATATCGATAATGCCAAGGACGGCACAAAGTCGGAAGACTACCCTTCCGTTTCGGGTGGTGCCATATCCACCTCAGGCGGCGCTATATCAACTTCAGGCGGTGCCGTATCCACTTCGGGTGGTGCAGTATCGGTATCAGGAGGTGCTATAACAGGTAACCCAATGCGTTCAGTATGGGATGGTGAGACACTATACTTACTGATTGATGTCGATGATACAACACCTGCCTATGAAACAACACCCGGTGTTACTTCTGCCAGATCCGCAGGAGGCCTTGACTGGGTAACCTGGCAGACCCTGCCCAACACCTACAGCAATGAAGACGGTGTTGAATTCAGTGTTGACTTCTGGAACGACAAGGGCGGTAAATTCGAGGACGATGACGGCCTTTTCACTGTGACGCGTGCCGGAGCGCTTACCTATCAAGTAGATTCCGGTGTAATAAACCATAGCTCAGCCTATGTACAGGAAGCTAACCGCGAGTATACTAACCGTATCAAGGGCTATGCTGTAAAGGAAAGAGCCGATGGCTCAGGCTACACCGTAGAGCTTGCTCTGCAAATTTATGGTGCGAAGCTTGATAACGGTACTAAATTCGGTATTGATGTGATGCTCGGAGACTCTCCCGCAAACAGTACACCACGTACAAAACGTACCTATTGGAGCCATAACCTAAACTCTCTTCCCTTCAGTACGAAGGATTATAATAGTGATTGGGGAGAAATCACCTTAACCGGTTGGAATGGTACGGATGAATTTGCTTTTAATGACTGGAAGCTGACAAACCAGATTCGCTTTATCGATTCTGTCTCCTTTGTAAAGGGTGTCTGGACTCCAGAGACGCAGAAGGAGCTTGATGAAGCATTAGCTCTCGCAAGAGATACCGTAGGTTCAACCAGTCAAGCAGAAATTGATGCAGCCGCTGCCCGACTCAAGGCTGCTGTTGATGGACTGCGTTGGGCTGATACAAAGTATCCGGATCCAATGGATTTACCGTCAGAGCTGACCTTACCTAATATATATGAGTTCTTTGACGGAACTAAGGTGAAATCCTTAAGTGACTGGAATGCCAGAAGAAATGAGATACTTGATCTGGCACAATTTTATGAATACGGCTATAAGCCCGCATCACCTGATAGTATCTCTATCGGTGCGATAACCTATAAACCTGCTACAACCTCACCTTGGTTTGGCACTACTCCTGCTTATTACGAGATTCCAGTTGATGTTACCTATAAAGAGGTAACGAAAACAATAAAGTATAAATTGAGTCTGCCTTCAGAGGAGCAACGAGTAGCCTCCGGACATGAGGGTGTTGCTGTTCCGGTAATGTTAAGCTTCGGCGCTGGCAGCACTGATTATCATAATGCCGGTATTGCCACCCTAGAAATTCCTACCGATGTAACGACGGATGATCGAAACGATCCTTGGATTAATAAAGCAAATGGCGGGAACCGTGCGGGAACTTTACGTAGCTTTTTCCCTTATACCCGTGACGGAGATACCCATGAGATCAGTAATGAGATGTTAGCCGCTCTGGGTGCTTCTATTGGTATTGACGCACTTGAACTGTTAGTGAAGGATAATATTGCTATTGCAGACCAGGGTAATGCAGCTGATCTTATCAATGCATCCGATCTTGCGGTGACCGGCTTCTCTATCAACGGAAAATACGCTTTTGTCTCTGCAGTATTTGATAATCGTATTGATATCTGCGTTCCCGGTGCTGCCGGTGTAACCGGTCCTGCTACCTACCGCTTTGATATGAACCGCGCAACTGGTGGAAACATTTACTCCTGGGGAATCATGGGGGGAGGCGAGGTTATGGGTGATACCATTCGCCATAATCCCGGCAGAACAACAGAGCTTTTCCGCAGATTCCTAACCCCTGGACGCTTCTACTATAAAGTACCTGGATCCTATGGCTATGGCGACCGCCTGCCTTATGATCATGAAGAACTGGTCGCTTCACTAGCATTAAGCCCCAGCGCTGATAGTAACAAACCTCGTGCAATCGTACTGCAGCATACAATTGATGACAACGGTAATCAGTCTCAAGGAGATGCACTCAGTCTGGAAATTGCAAAGACCGTATATACCTGGCTCGGTTACGATGCAGATGAATACGTTAAGTTCTGTTTCCGTAACAGCGGCGGTCATGGTACAGACTCAACACAAAACAAGCAGATTGCCGAATATGTTAACTGGTATTTTACAGGTAGCCAAATGACAGAAGCCACTGCTACAAATCTGAATAGAGATCCTTTTTATGAAGATGTTATTGACGGCGTTGACGGATGGACTCGCAATTATGGCGGTTATGAAGCAGTAGCTCCTTGGATTAATTCCATGAAGCCCTCCATTACTTCCTTCAAAGTTACAAATGACAGCAATACCTGCAATGTTACTGTGGAGGGAAGCAATCTTCAGGATACAGCCAGAGGAGTAACTCTCTATGTTGATCAAGCAGTCGCAGCAGAAGCTACTCTCCAATCTGCAGCTTCTGAAAATGTATGGAATGCTTCTCTTGTATTACCTAGTGGCAGCCTAAAGGGTAAAACAGTAAAAGTTGTTTTAGATATGGCTAATAATTATAATATTGATTTAAATCAGGAACAAATTGTAGAGATCAAAGCTACGCCAACTCCGACACCGACATCTACACCGGCACCTACAGCTACGCCATCTCCTACGAATACACCAGTTCCTACTAATACACCGGTTCCTACTAATACACCAGCTCCTACTAATACACCGGTTCCTACTAATACACCGGCTCCTACAACTCAGCCGACTCCTACGACAAAACCTACTCCAACTGCTACTATAACAAGTGCACCTGTAAAAGAGGAGACTCCGGCAATTGACAAAGTACCGGCAAATTCAACAGCGATACAGCTTGATGTCACCAGAACAACTGATACTAACGGAGCAAAGAAAGATCTGGTGGAACTGAGTGAAAGCAAAGCAGCTGAATCAGTAAAAAATGCGTTAAGTACAAAGAGCAGCTCAGCGACAATTTATATACCTGATAAAAAGGGTGATAATGCAGATGTAGTAGAAGTGAAGCTTCCTAACAAAGCAGCCACTGAACTGGGACAAAACAATCTGGCTTTAAACATTGTGACCGACAAAGTCAGTCTGGCTCTTCCGTCAAAAACGTTAACCGAAGCAAAGGATAAAGATTTGAGTATTCATGTTTCGGAGGTTAAAGACAATAAAGAGATAGAAAGCACCAAGGCCTTAATGTTACAGATGTCGTCAGGTGCACAGATGCTTGGCTCTCCTGTTAGCATAGAAACTAATTATGCTTTAGAGACTCAAGTTACCATACCGATTACAAGCTCCTATATTCCGACAGATAAGGATGAAATGAAAGACTTCATTCGTTCTTTAGCAATTCTGGTAGAGCATAGTGACGGAGAAAACAGAGTACAAAAGGGAACCATTGTTTATAATAAAGATGGCGTCCCTGTGGGAGTTTCTATCTACGTGGATAAATTCAGTACCTTCAGCTTAGTAAAAACTACCTTCAAAGGAACAGAAACGAAGCTTAGCGGCAAACAAATGCCAGATAAAGAGCTGATCTGTAGTTTTAGCAAGACGATAGATAAAGCTTCAGTAACAGAAGATTCTGTGTATGTATTAGACTCCAAGGGTAATAAAGTGGAGGTTACACTAAAGGCCACAGATAAAAACATCTCCATTAAGCCTGTAAGTAATTATAGCCCGAAAGAAACCTATACTGCATATATTACACAAAATGTTCGTTACACTACAGGAAAAGCAATTGAGAAGCCCAAGAAGTATGAGTTTACCATCGGAAATATCTCCTTAAACGGCAAAAAAATCAAGGAATATACTAATATATCCGCAGATAAGGTATGGTCTATTAATTTAAAGCAAGCCATAGATACAACTGCTTTCAATTCCAGTTACGTTACTGTAGTTGATCAGGCTTGTAATAAGGTAACAGTAAAAGCAGCTGTAACAAAAGACAGTTACCTGCAGGTAAAAGCAAACGCTCCTTATAAAAAGGGACAAACTTACTACATCGTAATAAGCGGAGTTAAATTCAAAGATGGTAAGAAAATGGATAAAGCACAGTATATTAAATTTACCATCAGTAAATAATCTTTTTTATAAGTTTTCGAAGACCTTTTGAAAATTTAACAGCAAGAAGGAGAAACCACCTTTTTGGTGAGGATTAGTAGTGAATAATCTCATCAAAAGGGTGGTTTTTTATCAAATAATTATTTTACCATCCTAATTTTCATTCTGATATCTCTTCCAGTCTTCCTACTTATTATTGAATATTATGGTTTTTTTAATATATCTGCTGTATAATATACTACTGGGCTTAGTTACATCTGATATCATACAAGTTTTTTTGACTAGGTAACATAGTATTTATATATTAGTGTCTATATGGTTTGATTTAAGAACAAAATCATGATAATGCTAACAATTATTGTGTGATTTATATAAGTAATTAAGCTCATAATCTTTTAATTGGTTATTTCAACTCAGGAGGAAACGTTTTGGCACAAATAAACAAAAAATATAATATAAAAAGAGCCACCAATTCAAAGGACTGTAATAAATCCGCAGTAATACTTGAAGATAAAAAGCCTTTATCACAATCCATGCTGTGGAAATTACAGTCAGACTTTTATGAAAAGCTTGGTCCGGACGCCTGGATTAAAGGAATTGTTCCTCAATATATAACAACAAATCCGTATATTGCAGCCCTATATGCGAAAACTGCTTTTGGATACTGCAGGGATATTGCTTCTAGTAAGGATTATGATAAGAATACCACTATCTACATTATGGAGCTTGCGGCAGGAGTGGGGCGCTTTTCCTATACCTTTCTAAAGAGATTTTTAAATCTTTTAGATAATTCTTCCCTTAAGGATCTGAAGTTTAAATATATTATTACAGATTTTGCAGAAAGAAACGCCGCCTACTGGCAAAATCACAGCTATTTTAAACCCTTTTTAGAGAAGGGAATACTTGATTTTGCCGTGTTCGATATGATAAAGGATGATACGCTTTCCCTAAGAAACAGTGGTGAAGTTCTAAGTAAAGGTCATCTTAATAATCCTCTCATTCTATTTGCTAATTATACCTTTGACAGTCTTCCACAGGACACCTTCTATGTAAATGAGGGAGAGTTATATGAAGGCCTGATAACTGTTACCTCGAAGGACGGACAGGCAGATCCTGACGATAGGTCCATACTGGCGGGCTTAGACTATTACTATACAGACAGTATAATACAGGGCAGCAATTACTACGAAGAAGCTAACATTAATGATATTCTCCTACAAGGCTTGCCTTAAGGATACCGCTTTTTCCTTACCAATCGTTGCGATCAGATGCATTGATCGTCTAAAAAAGCTGTTTAATGATGACCTTATCATAATATCAACAGATAAAGGATATAAAAATATTTTGTCTATGAATAAAAATTATCACCCATATTTATCAAAGCATGGGTCCATATCCCTTACTGTTAACTTCCACGCCCTGGAATTATATTTTAATGGGCTTGGCGGAAATGCGATTCACAGTATTTATGAGCATGAAAATGTAACTATGTCATTATTTTTACTTAGTGATCGTTCCCATAGCTTTATTGAAACTGCAATGGCTTATCATGAGATCATCGAAGGCATTGGGCCGGATGATTTTTATATTATGAAAAAAGCAATTGTTCCTTCAAGTAAGTCTTTAACAATAAAAGAGCTGTTAACCTTTCTTCGGTATACTGTTTGGGACGCAAGAACCTTCTTAGAATTCTATAACACCTTACTGGAAAGTATTGCTGCAGAAGAGGCATTTCCAAAGGATGAACTGGCAACCGCAATCCATAAAGTCTGGGAGTATTATTTCCCGATTGGTGAAGAGGGAGATCTGGCTTCCTGTCTAGCCTCCATATTAGCCTATTTAGGCTATGATCGTGATGCCATTAAGCTTTATCAGTCTTCCCTAGTATTTTACGGTGAAGATGCAGCAATTCATTATGAAATCGCTCTATGCTACTATAATTTGCAGGAGCCTAAAAAAGCTCTCGAATATATTGAAAAATCGCTTCTTTTGGATCCTGCCTTTGAAGAAAGTATAAATTTAAAACGTATTATTCCTGATCCTCTACTCTAAACTGGTAACCCACTAACTCATTACCATAAAGAGCGACAGTTACACTTGATACACCTTCCAAATCCAGTTCAAAGAAATTATCGGAATGGAGCTGCGCTTCGCAAAGCTCCATTCCTTCTTTGATTTCAGAGGCTATGCCCCAATAGATCCTCGGATGTAAAACGAACGAAGCCTTTTGGCCATAGCCTACTCTCCTCTTGGTTAAAATAGTACGGCCATCCTTAATCATATTAACACTTATTTCATTTTCAACCTTAATATTGTTGCAGAATTCGATGGATCTAGTATATTCTGCATTCCCATCCTCTTCTAAAGCAATCCCTGTTTCGCCTTTTCTTACGGTATATCTTTTGCCACTTTCTGATAGCAGAGCTCTCGTATCACAGTTACAGTTATCCCAGGAGGCCCTGACTTCTGTTTCTATTGGAAATACAAATCGGCAGGAGGATTCGCGCCCCACATCTTCGATTACCTTCCAGGCCACTCCTTCCTTAAGGCAGTCAAAGGTTGGTATCTCATTTTTTAAGAACAGGAATACCTTGGGCAAATCCTTATTCATTGATTTGTTTATATATGTAATTTTAATATTTGAACTCATATACCATACTTCCTTTCAAACTTTTCGATTTAATTAAGAACTTCTTTGCGATTAAGAACTTTGGCCCTTGTCTGTTTCATCTTATTGCTCCTGTTAACGAATATCAGAGAAACAACAATATAATGTTATAAAGGAAGCTAGGGCATGTCTAAAGTATTATACTTTAATCCATGCCCTATCTTACCAAATAATTATTAATCTCTTTAACAGTTGTATTGGCAACAGCATTAGCCGCACCAAGACAATATAAATTCCAACCTAGCCCTGTATAATGCTCCGGACGTTGCTTTTCCTGTTTTCTTTTTAATTCTAACTGCTTTTCCCTCTTAGCTTGCTTCAAATTAATCACCTCCTGGCAACTCAATAGAAATCTCAAGTAAAAATACTCTAATTCGCATTGTCAGATCATTTTTGCTGTAAAATAAATATAGTTAATGAATATTTTACCTCCTCCCTATACTTTACGCAAGTTAGTTATGTGTAATATGTAAAACTTTTTTAACTATTGGCTTGGCTTATCATGACTGATCCGAAAGCACAAATTATCGGTATGTTCGGAATCGCTAAAAAAGCTACCATCTGTCATGTCATATTAAGAGATTGCGATATCCAATCTGCAGGAAGCAATGTTACTGGTAAAAGTATAGCCCCTATTCTGGTGTTCGGAAATGCTTCGACTAAATCCTACGGTAATAAGGTTTACCCGAAGGAAAAAGATTAGGATAAAGCACATTCCGCTAAGACGAAGATATCAATAGGATGGAATAGAAAGAGGATGCCCTAAAAGCCAACCTTGTTCTGATTAATACATATATAGTAAATGGAATTGTTCCTTTTATATATACTAATAATCAGTCAGTCTTAACTTTTAAGTCATCCTCTTCTTATAATTTTATTATCTTTCCTTCTAATTATCTTAGTCCTGCTAATTATATAATCTTACTCTCTCTTAGCCTTACCTACATTTATAATCTGTATCTGCTACATCTGACAGACCTTATGAGGATTTAAGATATTCTTAGGGTCAAAGGCCCTTTTGATTCCCTTCATAATTTCAACGGTTGCCGGATCCATAGCCTCAAGCAGATAGGACTTCTTTGCATAACCGATACCATGCTCTCCCGATACCTGTCCCTTTAATTCTCTGGCCTTGCCATATATTTTATCCATGGCTGCGGTCATTCTTCTTTCCCATTCTTCCTCGGATAGATCATCTCTTAACACATAAGCATGAAGATTACCGTCTCCGGCATGACCAAAGCTTTTAATTCGGATATTAACTTCCTTATATAAATTATGAATATATTCAACCATTTCATTGACTGAGCTTCTGGGTACGACTACGTCAACCTCATCCATATAAGTGGTGGAGCCTTTGATTGCTTCAAGGAAAGCACCTCTTGCCTTCCAGATGGATTCTTCTCTTTCGTTTGTATCAGAGATCAGGATATCAAGTGCCCCCTGCTCCAGACAGATTTTTGCTACACTGTCATAAGCTTTTTCGATTTCTTCAGTCGAATTTCCATCAAATTTTAATAGTAGATAGGCATCTGAGCTGTTATCCGGGAACTTTTTACCTAGATATTTTTCCGCATCCATAATAACTTCTCTTTGCATGAACTCAATTGCGGTGGGAATGGATTTTGATTTAATGATTAAAGGTACAGTTCCAATCGCCTGTTCCAGCGAAGGAAAAGGTATGAGTAAGCTGATTGCTTTCTTGGGAAGCGGAAGGAGCTTTAAAGTAGCTTTCGTGATTATTCCCAGTGTTCCTTCTGAGCCAACCATCAAATCCTTCATTGCATAGCCGGTACTATTCTTAACTACCTTACCTCCGAATTCAACTACTGTACCATCCGGCAATACTACCTCAAGACCACGGACATAATCCCTGGTAACCCCATATTTAACCGCTCTCATTCCACCTGCATTGGTGCTGATATTTCCACCGATGGTCGCAGATTTCTCACCCGGATCAGGAGGATAGAATAAATCTCTGTCCTGTACATAGGCAGCTAGTTCCATGAGTAATACACCCGGTTCCACTGTGATCGTCAAATTATCTTCATCTAACTCTAAAACATGATTCATAAGGGTCGTATCTAACATAATTCCATGCTCCATTGCCACCGATGCACCGACAAGACCTGTTCCTGAACCGCGGGGGGTCACCGGAATGTTATTCTCATACGCATATTTCATAAGCCTTGAAGCTTCTTCGGTTGATGTAATCTTAACCACGACATCCGGAAAGCTTACTGTATCACTTAGCTCATCATGGCTGTATTCTTCATTGATAAAATCCCCGTATAGAACTCTATCCATATCCTTTATGATGCTGTTTATATAATCCAAATCCTTTTGATCTATTCTTTTATAGTTCATTCTAACCTCCATACTGCTGAAAGCCGCAAATATAGGCATCAGCACAAATTTTACATGATAAGCGTGTTAACACGCTCTGAAGACTGCAGACACAAACTTCTAGGTGTGAATTATGCTCCCCTGCTTAACTTAATCTGGTTAATTAAGTTCGGGATGATTTCATATAAATCTCCTACCAGGCCATAATGTGCTGTTTTAAAGATCGGTGCATTTTCATCTGTATTGATAGCGATAATTTGTTCGGAATTATTCATACCTGCTGCAAATTGAACGGAACCGGATACTCCTACTGTAATAATCAGCTTCGGACGAACTGTTCTTCCGCTTAATCCTACCTGACGTTTAGCCTCTAGCCAGCCTGCTTCCATGATTGGTCTTGTACAGGCTATCTGACCGCCGAGAAGCTCAGCTAACTCCTTAACTAGCTCCAGATCTTCTTCCTTCTTAATGCCACGCCCAGCTACAACGAGTACGTCGGAAGCCTCAATAAATTGCTCCTTTTCCTTTGCAATAATATCAATAACCTCAACTTTACTGCTTAGTTTATCCTCAGAGATTTCACAAGCGATAATTTCTCCGCTTTCCTCTATGCTTCTTTCGGGTGCATCCATTACCTTATAGCGCACCGTTGCCATCTGCGGCCTGTTATTCGGTGTTAAAATCTGTGCCATGATGTTACCGCCGAAGGCCGGTCTAATCTGTACTAAATCTGTATTCTCATTGATATCAAGTATCGTACAATCTGCCGTAAGTCCGGTTCTAAGTCTTGCCGCAAGTCTTGGAGCAAGCTGGCGTCCCACCGGTGTCGCTCCCATTAAGATTGCAGTCGGCATTACCTGATTAACAAAATCCTCAAATACCGCTGTATATGGTTCCATTTTAAAACGATCCAGCTTTTCATGATCATAGACATAAACTTTATCTACTGCATAATGCAGAAGCTCATGACTTTGCTTATCTATATTACTTCCCATCATAACTGCATAAACAGGATGATTAATCTTTGCTGCAAGCTCTTTCGCTTTTCCAATTAACTCATAGGTTACAGGATGTATCACTCCGTCAATATGATCCACATAGACTGCAATACCCTTCCATTTACTTTTATCTATCGCAGGTATCGCCTCTTCTACATATTCAACGGCACCCTTTGGTCCTTTTTTTACACATATTTTGCACATCTTACAGGCTGAATTTATTTGCAGCTCCCCATTCTTATTTTCCATCGCGCCGAATGGGCAAAGGCTAATCATAGTATCGATATTCCCAACTAATTTTTGATTTATCACTAACTTTGCCATATTTGTCCTCCTATGCAAACTTTAATTCTTTGAGTTTTGATAATAGCTGACTGGTAAGCTCGGCAGAGGTTCCATCCCACATTTCTCTATGAGAATTTACCTGCGGAGGGAAGATACGTTCTACCTGTGTCGGAGATCCGTTTAAGCCATAGTGCAGCTCATCCTTGTCCTCTAAATCATTCAGTGTAATGATTGTAATCTCACGATCCTTTGTAGCCTGCTTTCTCACATAGGAAGGAAGTCTCGGCATAAAGATGTCCTTATCTACTGCTAACAGACATGGATACTGAATGTTCGCAATTTCTATATCGTGGGACATATCCATCTCTACTGTCATAGCTTCTTCACCAAGCTCAACTATTTTAGATACATTGGATACGCAGGGAATATTTAACCATTCGGATACCTCCGGCCCTACCTGAGCCGTATCTCCATCGGTTGTCTGCTTTCCGCAAAGAATTAAATCAAAGTCGCCTAATTTCTTTATTCCCTGTGAAATCGCGTAGCTGGTAGCAAGAACATCTGCTCCGCCAAACTTTCTGTCAGAAATTAAAGCACCATGATCAACGCCCATTGCAAAGGCTTCTCTGATGACTCCTGCTGCCTGTCCGGGCCCCATCGAGATTGCCCAGATCGTTCCGCCCTTCTCTTCTCTAATTCGAAGTGCTGTCTCAATTGCGTATAAATCATAGGGATTCATCTTTGATTCCACACCGTTTCTCTTTAATACTCCTGTTACCGGATCTACTTCAACTTTATTAGTATCAGGTACTTGCTTAATACATACTAAAATATTCATATTTACCTCCATTTGCCGCTAGGCGGCTTATAATTCTGTGCATTTCCGATTTATAGTCATTTCTTTTAACCTAGTAAACATCCTGTTGCTTACTCACAGGGCTTTATTTAAAGCATATCCTGTAACGGATTAACTCTATTTTATTTTTCCAATGTATTTACACGTATCAACTAAGAATTTTTGCTCCGATATATGTCACCACTCCAACTATTATAATAAATAATATAAACCACTTAATTGTACCCTTTAAAAGCTCACTCTCTTTCCCTTGAAGACTAACCGCTGCTACCGCTACTGCAATGCTCTGTGGAGAAATCATTTTTGCCGATATTGCACCTGCTGTATTCGAAGCAGCGATCCATGCCTGATTTAAGTTAAGCGCAATCGCAGTTTCCTTTTGCATTCCACCGAACAATACGCTCGCTGAGGTTCCGCTACCTGTTACGAAGGTTCCGATTGCTCCTAAAAATGGTGCAAACATCGGGTAAAAGGAGCCTGTAACGGTAACAAACATTAGTGCTATTGAGGAGATCATTCCGCTGTAGCCCATAAGCTTAGCTGTTGCCATAATACATATGATTGTGATGATTGTCTTCGATAACTGCACTATTGTCTTATAGAATATCTTTAGCATTGCTTTTATTTTAGCTCCCTGAATTGCACCTCCAATGAACGCTGCAAGGATAATCCAAACACCCGGAGTAGCCAGCCAGGAAAAAGTATACGCCGCAGCACCTTCCCCGCTATAGATATTTACTGATGTCTTTACATTTGATAGCAGCGCATTAAAGGGCGCTATTAATTTTGAGGTCGCAAGTAAGAATACGAAGATTAATATAAATGGACTCCAGGCTACAAAAGCCTTCTTCGGTTCAAGCTTATCTGCATTCTTGCTCTCAAGAATGAACTCGGGTTCTATCTCCTTTTTCGATAAGACCTTGGAAGCCCATCCGGTGCAAAGCATAGAACATACCGAGCCGATAACCGCCGGAAGCTCAGCCCCTAAGAATTTACCCACCAGATATTCCGGTACTAAAAAGGTGACACCGGATATCAAGGTTATAAGTCCAACTCCACGAAAGGCTTTCTTTGATTTTCCTGTCAGATACACCAATACAAAAGGTGTCAGTATAATCAGCGGGGCAAGTATCATAGCCGTATTAGTTGACAGGCTTGTAACACTCAGTCCGGTGATTTTAGCAAGTGTTGTCGTCGGTATACCAATCGAGCCAAAGGCTGTTGGTGTAGCATTCGCAATCAGACACACGATAGCGGAAAATACAGGGTTGAAGCCTAAGCCCCATAATATACTTGCAGGTATGGCAACCGCAGTACCAAAGCCTGCCATCCCTTCCATAAAACCGCCAAAGCCCCAGGCAATGATAAGAACCAGGACTCTTTTATCCTTCGTAACATTAGCTAACATTTTCTTAATCACTTCCATATTACCGGTAGCTACACATACGTTGTAGGTGAAGATAGCTGCGATAATAACAATAATAATTGGCCAGAGAGCAAGCGCTGCACCCTCCGCTACTGCAGTAAGACTGTTAAGTAACGGCATCTTCCATACTAATACGGAAAGGCCATAAGCAATTACCATTGCTATAATGCATGCCTTAAAGCCAGGCATTTTCATTACAGTCAAGGCAACTATCAACCAGATAATCGGTAATAATGCCAAAATAAATGACAATGTCATATTCATCCAATTATTTCCCCTTTCATACACTCATTTCGCCTGGATAAATGCTAAATCTTAACTATTTATTAGCTTATCCAAACTTACCGGATTGGTAGGGCCAATTTTAGGCGTAAAAAAATAGATGCTGCTTCACGATGCGTTTCTACCGAAATAAATTCATTACCTGCAGTATACTGAATTTAGTCTCTCTTCTGTAGTAAGACTGTGAATTTTACAACATCTGTTCCACCAGCTCCGAATTGGTAGGACCACTTTGTAATCTAATTATACGTCTGTGTATTCGCAATGTCAATAAATGTCGTTTTTTTAACAAATGGTTTGTGCAATTTTACTTCTAGTTTCATTAATTGTCCGTTTTTCTATTCTCTAAGACTTAGCTTTTCGTCAATTATACCAAAATGTTTGTTAATTGCTTCACGAGCAAGGTCTTTATCTCTTAATATTAGGCTTTTCATCATATCGTTATGGGCTTCATTTAATATTTTTCTGCTATCTTCTGTCCTTAATATATCTCTTCTTAGGTCAAAGATAAAATTATCCAGAAGGTCAGACAAGGCTTGCAATATATTGGTAATCAGGACATTTTTAGAAGCCTTCGCAATGTTATAATGAAATCTCTTATCCAAAATAACATTAATATCTTCTGTTTCATGCTCCAGCTGAGCAATAATTTCAACTTGCTCGGCTATCTCTTGCTCGGTAATATGGTCAATTGCAAGCATCAATGCCTGCATTTCCAAAGCACGCCGTAACTGGCTGATCTGTTGGTAATCAATTTGATTAAGCAAGAACATCATTGACAGCGATTCCATCAGGCTGCTTTCAAAATTACCGGTCAAATAATTCCCTGCTCCCTGATGACTTGAAATCACACCTATAATCTCCAGTGAGCGCATAGCTTCCCGGACAGAATTACGGCTTACACCAAGAATTTCTGATAAATCTCTTTCTGTAGGCAGCTTTCCCCCACTTTCCAGTCTGCCTTCCCTGATCTGATTTTTGATATAATCGATTACCTTATGGTAGGATTTTTTATGTAACCCTTGCTCATCCATCTGCTGCACCCCTTTTTAATTATAATAAATTCTATATGAAACCAAAAGTTTATGCAAATATTTTCAGCTATCTTTTTCATTACTATTTTAAGATTCTTCACCATGCTCCATCAAATAATCAGTAAAATTATGGTAGCAAAAATGTTGCATTTGATATATAATATCTTCATCTTAATTCATCAAATGATATACGGAGGTAAATAAACATGTTAGATATTATTTTACTAATTGGAATGGTGGTTGGAGTCATTTTAATTATCATAGGAAAAAGAAAGCATAATTACAAGATTTTAAACTTGATTGGCGTATTAGTGTTACTGATATTTCTTATTTTCGCTGCTCCTTATTTTATAGCTGGCTTCAAGGCAGGCTATGCATCAGCTTTCCATTCCTAATAAGGCTGTTTATTATAGCCCATATAATATCTTTTGCTAATCCATGCAGTGATAGAAGTTAAGACCTTTTCACACATTCACTAGCTTCTTCAGCTTTTCCCCGGGCTTAAGCCCTAACTCCTTCCACAAATTATCCTTATACTTACTATAGACTACCTGTGCCTGTGTCGTATCACCTAATTGTTGTAAGGTTGCTACTAACTTAATCACCGTATCTTCATCAAAGGGGTCATGATATAAAATCAGCTTCATTCTATCACAGGCCCCCTTTAGCTGCTCTTGTCTTAAATCCTCCTCAATCAGTAGCTGTTGCACGCGCTTATATGTATTTTCCAGCCATAGACGGTATTTCTCAAGCCATTCATAACCTTTATCTTCAAAATAAGTGGCAGAGTATAGGCGCAAAGCCTCATCTAAAACTGAATAATGTATTGGGGCCGTCATCCCTTGTTTTGTCATGGACATAAATTGAAACATATCACAATTTAGCTGTGAGGTGTTAAGCATATAACTATCCCTTTCACGGCATAAAATATCAGGAAAGCCCTTCTCCTCAAGTGCTTTTCTAAGATAGGTGCAGGTAACACGAAAATAATTTGCCGCTTTATCTGGCTCCACCTCTGTCCACAGTTTGTCAATAATCTGCTCCTTGGGTACCGCCATCCCGTTATATTGAAGGAGTAAAGCGAATAACTCTTCTGTTTTTGCTGTACGAAAGTGAATTCGGTAAGACTTATCCTTATTTAGGTAGCATAAGAAGGGGCCGAAGCATTGTACATATAAAATATGCTCCGAGGCTTTCATTTTATTCGGCTGCAAACGTAATGCAAGCCGATCAAAAAGTTCGTGTAGGTCAGAACCTCCAATCGGTTTTAACAGATAGTCAAAGGCATGAACCCGGAAGGCATCCAAAGCGTAATTTTCATGAGCTGTTATGAAAATAATGATGATATAAGGATTACTCTCCTGAAGCATTTGAGCCAGCTTAATTCCAGAAAGCTTTGGCATATCAATATCTAAAAATGCAATCTCTACCGTATTCTTTTTACAATATTCTATTGCCTGTCCGGCATCATTAAATTTTTCTATCGATGAGATACGCTCTTCTTTTTCTGCCAGACGTATAAAACGGTCAAGCGCTTTTATTTCATCATCAACAACAATTACCTGATACATTTTAAGCCTCCTGAACTGGAATTTCAAAATAAATGCTAGTGCCTGTTCCGGCACTGCTGCGAACGGATAACCCTTTACCATAAAGGCGCAGTAAGCGGGTATGTATATTATATAAGCCAATACTCGTTGAATTTAAAGGTTTTATTAGAATCTCTTCTAAGAGTGCTTCCTCCATACCAATACCATTATCCTTAACACAGCACTTTATGACAGAGCCCTGCCTTTTTATCTCTATTCTCACAATACCTGCCACAGCATTGTTCCTTATCCCATGTTTGACGGCATTTTCCACCAGTGGTTGCAATGTCATTGGTGGAATAGGGTAATTTTGCAATGTCTCATCTACCTCATATTCAATTGCAATACTCTGAAATCTGGCCTTCTCAATATAGAAATAAGCAGAAACCAAATCCAGCTCTTTTTTGAGTGGTATCGCATTGCCCAGATTCTCAAAGTTTAAGGTTCCCCTTAGATATTTTGCAAGGTATAAAATAAGCTGTTCTGCCTCCTCCGGATCGTCCTGGCAGCATTGTGCAATCGTATTTAGGGTATTGTATAGAAAATGTGGTTTTATTTGTGCATTTAAAAATGCTGTTTTCGTATCTTCTATTGTATTTAGAGAATTCCTGAGATCTAAGGCTAGTATATCTGCATTTCGTGCTGCACTTACATAACGTTTTCCAATTAAAATTGTCTGAAGCAGGATAAATATAACCAAACTATAAGAATGAAAATAACCCGCATTGATGAAATCAATATAATTTAACACATCAATAAAAGAGCCAAAAGCTAATATTAAAATTCCCAGGTCGTAATAGTGGTACTCCGGTCTCTTTCTTATCATAATAATGACTGACAAATAAATTCCATATAAGCATACGACACCTACACTTAATAAGTAAGGTATAAAAAGCTTTAAATAAAAATAGGGCGGGCAGATAATGACCGGCAGGCTATAGATAATATTTGCGGCCAATATCAATTTTACAACGAATTTTGATACATCCTGTGCATAAAGGGCATACGTATATAATGTAATGGAAATAACACATAGCGGCAAGGTTAGGGTAACTGTCTTCGAGGCTAAAGCAAAAGGCAGCCCAGGAAAGGCTTTCATAAGTAATGACTCGTTAAAGAACATAGTCCATAGACCTACGGCTAAACAAAGGACACTAAAATAAAAGGATTCTAATTTCTTTTTACGTAGTAAATAAACTAAAAGATGATAGAAACCTGCCAAAAAGCAGATAACAATCAGAAAAAAATCAATTGCAACATTTAAATTCTGTTTCGCATGAATTACTGTAGCATCTCCAAGAAGAATACTCTGTCCTACCCCGGCATAAATATGCCTTTCATTTTTGATTTGAAGTATAATCTCTAGCTGTTTATCATTTATATAAATATTATAAATCTCCGGACACAAATAAGTTGGCTCCCGGTTATCTACGGACATATTACTGCCAACCAATTCACCATTTACCCAAAGCCTATATTCTGTATAGATATCGGGAGTGGAGATACCCAGAATATGCTCTCTGCCATCCATTTCAATTAATAACCGGTACGTAGCATAGCCCTTTGAGGGGAGCCTTAAGGAGGGGTAGCTTGTCCAATATTCCGGTATATTATAATATCCAGTTAGTGCGTCTTTAGAAAATACGTCGCCGGGTTTAAGCAGCCTATTCCAGTAAAATTCCCATTCACCGTCCAGTCTTGCCACTCCATCCCTCGCAAAATCCCAATTATTAAGATTAAGAATACCCTTCTCTGAAGCTACGAAAGGCTGCCTTTTTGACTGACAACCGGTAAGTAAAATCAGAAATACAAATACTGTCAGGAATAAATATTTTAAATGTCTCATATCTTGCGTCCTTTACTTATGATCATGTTAGCCAAGCATCTATTTTATTAAAACACCAATCATATTATGAAAGTATCAGGCTGTCGGAGTTCGAAAGTTTAACTCTACAATTTAAAAAAGTAAATATTATCCTAATATGGTTATCATTATTACTTTATTATTATATCATTTTATAAAAGTTTTTTAAACATAATATACCATTATTTGATTTAAAAATACAATTAATCTAAAAATTTCTCCCTTTGTTAATTCGCGGTTAATTCCTACCTGTTAGAATAAAGGAAGAAACTAACTAACCATTAATAAACAATAATCCTGAAGGAACAGCATGACAGGAAAATGAGGGGAAAGCTATGGAGTCTAATTTATTCAGAAAATCCTCACTTGAACGTGTATCCTCACCAGAAAGGCTGAATGATTACATAAAAATCACTCATCCCGGAATATTTGGCGTACTTTTCGGCTGTCTGGCAATTCTTATTGCAGTGAGCTTATGGGGAGTTTACGGAAATATTCCCGATAGTGTTAACACCGTTGGTGTTATATTTCCGCAGAACGGAGTTACAACGGTTATACCCACCATCAGTGGACGTATCAGTGATATGCGGGTAAGGGTTGGGGATTATGTAGAAGCGGGACAAATTATCGCGATCGTCCCACAAGAGGAGCTACTCAAGCAGATTCAGGGATTAAAAAGCAGTGAACAGCCGGATCAGAAACTAATTACAGAAATGATCAGTACCTATGAAAGCTATTCGGTCATTGTTGCACCCGTCTCCGGTATTGTTCTTTCTGCAAAAGCGGCTAATGAGACCGTATCCAATATGGAAGCAGTTGCAAGTATCGTCGAGCAGGAGAAATATGCCAACGACAAGCAGGTTATCTGTTATATCGAAGCCTCAGCAGCCAAAAAGCTAAAAGAAGGTATGGAAGTACAGGTTTCCCCAAACTTTGCTCCGCGCGAGGAGTATGGCTATATGTATGGATATATAACAAGTATCGGAAGCTATCCGGTATCTGAGACGGATGTGCTTACTGCTGTTGGAAATCAACAATATGCACAAGGACTTTCAATACAGGGGAACTGTGTCGAGGTACGTGTGACCCTTACGGTTGATTCAGCTTCTGCTAATAAAATTAAGTGGTCAAATAAAAAGGGAGAGAAGGTCACGCTCTCAATAGGTACTAACTGTAATATGCAGATTATTATAAAAAAATACCGTCCTTATGAATTACTGTTTTGAAGATTAATATAAAAGCGTTCTTAATTCAGAACGAAAGAAATGCTACGCTAAAGAATTTAAGGATTGCAGGTGGTATTAATGAATAAAGTTATAAAGGTGCCGGTAATTATGCAAATGGAGGCCTTAGAATGTGGGGCCGCTTCCCTTTGTATGGTTTTAGCCTATTATGGAAAATGGCTGCCTCTCGAGAAAGTACGTTCCGATTGCGGGGTATCCCGCGATGGCAGCTGTGCAAAAAATGTTCTAAAAGCAGCCAGGTCTTATGGTCTGAAAGCAGAAGGCTATCGCATGGAGCCCTCACAGCTTACAGACATTACTCTGCCTGTTATTATTCATTGGAATTTTAACCATTTTGTAGTTTTAAATGGTTTTAAAAAGGATAAGGTAGTCTTAAATGATCCAGCCAGAGGAACCGTGGAGGTTACGAAGGAGGAATTTGATAAAAGCTTTACCGGAATTGTACTGCGCTTTGATAAAACTGACGCCTTTGTTCCCGAAGGAAAACCAAAGAGTACCTTAAGCTTTGCCGGAAAACGGCTTAAGGGTACTGCAGCTGCTTTTGCCTTTGTTGCCCTTACAGGCTTTCTTATGGCAATGATTGGAATGATTACACCTGTTTTCTCCAGAATTTTTATGGATCATATATTATCCGGAAAAAACCCTGCCTGGCTGCTACCTTTTACCATTGCGATGATCTTTACACTGGTTTTCCAGTTTACAGTCGGTGTCATCCAAGGTATCTACTGGCTGAAAATTCAGGGTAAGCTGGCCGCATCCTCGAATGCTTCCTTTCTATGGCATGTACTGCACTTACCGGTGGATTTCTTTTCACAGCGGTTTACCGGTGATATAGTCTCAAGGCAGTCTAGTAATGAAAATATTGCATCTGCCCTGATTGGAAAGCTCGCACCGGTATTTATGAATATTCTATTATTGGTATTCTATCTCATAATCATGTTAAGTTACAGTATTACCTTATCAATTGTAGGCATCACTGCCGCTCTATCTAACCTATTAGTATTAAGGCTGGTATCCAAAAAGCGGGTTAATATGAGTCGAATTCTGCAGCGTGATTCCGGTAAAGTAACCGGCGTAACCATGTCCGGCTTTGAGATGATTGAAACCATCAAGGCCTCTGGGGCAGAAAACGGATTTTTTGAACGCTGGGCAGGTTATTTCGCGAAGCAGGGAAACGCACAAATTACTTTTAATAAAGCAAATCAATATTATGGTATGCTGCCAGCCTTACTCATGCAAATCGCTAATATCCTTGTATTAATGCTTGGAGTTTATTTAATTCTTGACGGTAATTTTACTATTGGTATGCTAATGGCCTTTCAGGGCTTTTTATCCTCTTTCTTATCGCCGGTTAACCAGCTGGTTGGAGTTGGTCAGACCTTCATTGAAATGCGTTCCCAGATGGAACGGGTAGAGGATGTGATGAATTACAAACCGGACATCCCGATAACAGATGAGAATGAACCGGAGGAGCATACCGAAAACAAGCTTATGGGAGTTATAGAGATAAAGCATATCTCGTTTGGCTATAATAAACTCTCCCCAGCGCTTATCGAGGACTTCTCCTTAAAGCTTCTTCCTGGAAAAAGTGCAGCCTTCGTTGGCGGATCCGGCAGCGGTAAATCAACAATTGCTAAATTGATTTCCGGGCTCTACAGTCCCTGGGCAGGTGAAATACGCATTGATGGGCTTTTAAAGAGTGAGATCAACCGCGGAATATTTACCGGTTCTCTTGCGGTGGTTGACCAAGACATCGTGCTTTTTGAAGATACCATAATGAATAATCTTACCATGTGGGACAAATCGATTGATGAAGCAGCTGTCGTTGCTGCCTGCAGGGATGCCCAAATTCATGAAGATATTATGCAGCGGGAAGGCGGTTACTCCCATATTATTTTAGAGGGCGGCAAGAATTTCTCCGGAGGACAGCGTCAACGCTTTGAGATAGCAAGAGCACTAGTACAGGAACCTTCTATCTTAATCCTTGACGAGGCCACCAGTGCACTTGATGCGAAGACCGAGCAGCTCATTATGGAAGCGATTAAGGCCAGAGGTATCACCCTGATTATCGTAGCGCATAGACTTTCTACCATCCGGGATTGCGATGAAATTCTGGTATTAGATAAAGGTAAGGCAATAGAACGTGGCTGCCATGAAGAGCTTATGCAATTGGGCGGTAAATATGCCGCACTCATAAGTAACTAATAAGTTTCACAAGTGCATATGTGAATATAAAAAACGAAAATTACGCAATTACTTTGATAGTAAAAAGAAAAGGAGGCTTTTATGTCCTTTCATGACCAGCTCTTAAAGCGTATAGAAAATGATGACAGGGCAATGCAGAATGCCTATATGGATCTTGCTGATATCGTCGGTGCAGCGAAGCAGCCTCTTCCCAAAAAGCGGAAGGATGCGGCTGAGGATGCCATCAAGGCTATCTTATCCGTGCTCGGTGTAAAATCCGTTAATGTACCCGAAGAAATCGAGGACTTGAACAGCCGCTTAGAGTATATGCTTCGCCCCTCCGGGGTGATGCGACGCCGGGTGGAACTTACCCCAAAATGGTGGAAGGATGCTACAGGTGCTTTTCTCGGAAGTACAAAAAATGGTGATATCGTTGCTATCCTGCCTGATCTTGTGTCCGGCTATGCATATTATGATATCGAACTGGGAAAAAAGGTAAAGGTCAATCAAAAAACTGCCCAAAGGCTTAATAAGGACGCCTTTTGCTTTTACCGGGCCTTACCTGCAAAAAAGCTTAACTTTAAAGCTTTAAGTGTTTTTATCCTTCAAGCTGTAACAAAAGCAGACTATGCTTTTGTTCTGGCTGCAAGCCTTTTAGTCAGCTTATTAGGACTTTTCACTCCATATATGAATAAGCAAATCTTTAACAGTGTCATCCCCAGCGGAACCAAAAGCGATATCTTTCCGGTGGCCGGACTGCTAATCGGAGCAGCCCTTGGCTCAGCAATGTTTGGAATTACCAGAAGCCTGGTTCTTACAAGGTTGAAGGACAAAATCAATTTGTCTGTTCAGACTGCTGCCATGGCAAGGATCTTTTCACTGCCGGCTTCTTTTTTCAAGGATTATTCTGCGGGTGAATTAAGCAGCCGCGCCATGAGTATTAATCAGTTAAGCTCCATGCTTTCAGATACTGTGCTGACTACCGGCCTCTCGGCATTGTTTTCCTTCCTTTATCTGTTCCAGATGGCGGGCTATGCACCAACGCTTGTCGTACCAGGTATACTGATTTTACTTGCTATGCTTGCCTTCACATTAGTAACCGGTCTGTTACAACAACGCTTGTCAAAAAAGCAGATGGTATTTTCTGCAAAAATAAGTGGTTTGATTTTCGGCTTGTTTAATGGTCTTCAAAAAATCAAGCTTGCGGGAGCTGAAAAACGTGCCTTTGCCAAATGGGCAAAGGAATATAAGGATCTTGGCCGCCTGACTTATTCTCCTCCTATCATAATTCGAATAAATCCTGCGGTCACTGCTGCAATTACCCTTGGTGGGACTATCCTTCTTTATTATCTAGCCGGAAAGCATAAGCTGTCACAATCGGATTATATCGCTTTCAATACGGCATATGGTACTGTCAGTGCAGCAATTATGTCTCTGGCAGGAATTGCAACTACACTTGCAAATATAAAACCGCTTATGGAAATGGTAAGACCTATTTTTGATGCAATACCGGAGACGAATGAAAATAAAAGAGTTGTAACTTCTCTTACCGGAGAACTTGAGCTTTCCAATATTACCTTCCGTTATACGGAAAACGGACCTGCTATCCTCGATAATATCAGTCTTAAGATTAATCCGGGTGAATATGTCGCCATTGTTGGAAAAAGCGGCTGCGGTAAGTCAACTCTCCTGCGTCTTTTATTAGGAATGGAAAAGCCGGAAGCCGGTGCGGTCTATTATAACGGTTATGATTTAGATACTCTGGACGTTCGCTCTGTTCGGCAATGTATCGGAGTTGCAATGCAAAACGGTAAGCTCTTCTCAGGCGATTTATTTTCAAATATTATTATCAATTCGCCCTGGAGTACGCTTGAAGATGCCTGGAACGCAGCCCGTATGGCTGGAATTGAAGATGATATCAAGGCAATGCCTATGGGAATGAACACAATGATCAGCGAAGGCAGCGGCGGCATATCGGGCGGGCAAAGACAACGATTACTGATTGCCAGAGCGCTTGTCGCTAACCCTAAGCTACTGTTCTTTGACGAAGCTACCAGTGCACTCGATAACCAGACACAAAAGCATGTCGCAGATAGCCTTATAACGCTTGGATGTACCAGACTTGTCATTGCACATCGCCTTTCCACCGTAAAAAACTGTGACCGTATTATTGTTATGGACGCAGGCAAAATTGCAGAGGAAGGCAGCTTTGAGGAGCTAATGGAGAAGAAAGGCCTGTTTTATGAATTTGCACAAAGGCAGGTTGCTTAAATAAAAAAGGAGGACCTCATGAAAGACTTAGCAAATAAACTTTTTATTATTTGCATCTGCATGATTTTCGTATTTACGCTAGCCGGCTGTAAGAAGGAAGAGGCAAATGGCTTACTTAAGCTTTATATCCCCATAATAGCAGATCAGTCGTGGCTGACATCAGATGGAGCATTTCTAAACGGTGCGCAGCTTGGTGCAGATGAATTTAACAAAGAGTACAAAGAAAAAGGCATTTCAGTAACAATAGAAGTTATTGATGATCAGGCACTATATGAAACCGGTGTCGAGAAAGCTACCGAGGTAGCCGAGGACGCTGCAGTTACAGCAATATTTAACCTTCAGAACTTTGATGTATCGGAAACCTCAGCTGGCATATTATCAGAGCATAAGAAGCTTACCGTATTTCCCTACGGCGCTTATGACAGCCTGTTTAATCAGGATAATCCTTATGTTTTCTGCCCTGTTCCAGCATTTAAAGACTTAGGTCTTGCTATGGCAGACTATGGTATAAAGCAGGGCTATAAACGATTTGCCATCTACCATAACGGCATTAAGTCTCAGGAGGAATTGGTAACAGCCTTTGAACTTGCTCTAATGGATACCGACGCAAAGGTAGTTGATTATGTACCGTCCATTGCCTCACAAAATCAGTTTAACGATATCTATAAAAGATGGCAGACGCTTGGAGTTGATTGCGTTGTTATTTCCCAATATGGTTTAGAGCGCGCCTTTGAGGTTCTTTCTATGCTGCGAGATAGCGATACACACATAGCTGTCCTTGGCGAGCCGATCTTTAACAGAGCTAACGCTCTTGATATTTATAAAGATATCGCGGAGGGAATGGCCGTTCCCTCAACCTTAGTAATCAACGAGAGCGACCGGCTCACTGTCCTAGAGGAGCAGTATAAAGAGAAGTTTCATAAGGAGGCAGATATCTGGGCTGTACAAGGCTATGATATGGTAAGGATGATTGCAGACACCGCTGCAAGCTTAAATACAGATAATCCGGAAGTGATCGCTAAGGCCCTTCACGAAGAAAAGGGTTATCAGGGTGTTGGTAGAACTATCTGCTTTGATAAAGGTGGGGCTCTGATTATGAAGGATACCACTCTTCCCATTTTAAAATGTAAAAACGGAAGGTTTGAATAAGTATTATTTACTGGTAATACCTGCCGTGGTATGTATTTATTAATACATTTATTACGGTAAGATTTTATATAAAACAAAGGAGGATTTTATTATGTCACAGGAAAATGTAAAAGGTTATTTTGAGACACTTGCAAAGAACAAGGAATTACAGGAGAAGCTAACTAAGCTTAACAAAAAGTATGAGGGAGCAGACTTAACACAGGCTCAGCTTGATTTGGCTTGTGAAAGAGAGCTTTTACCGCTTGCAAAGGAGTATGGATTTGAATTCACTCTGGAGGAGTATAAGGCTTATGCACTCGAAATGAGTGTACCTAAGACAGGAAAGCTTGATGACGATGAGTTAGAAGCAGTATCCGGTGGTACAGGCGGCTGTGGTTGTATCTTAGCAGGTGGTGGCGGAGACCCGGATAATGGCCATGCCGGATGCGCATGTATATTAGGCGGAGCCGGAATTAATATAGATGATATGTCCGGTGAATATCCGCCATGCCTATGTCCTCTCGCAGGAGCAGGAATACTGTTGTAGTGAGCAAAATACATGCAGGCTTAAAAGGTACAAACTAATTCAAAGGGCAGGCATGTTATGTTAATGTAATTTAATTTACAGCACCCGATAATTAACAGCCTTATAAAAAGGAGTAAACCAGATGTTTTGCAGAATAATAGAACCTTATGTACTCAGAGGATGGGAAAGGCTTCCGCACGCAATTATGGATCAGGCATCAGGCAAGACGATGTTTATTGATGGTGCTACCTTTCAGGCCTTATCCTTTTGTAATGGCAGAATTGATATTGACAGTCCCTTTCTGTTACCGACTCATAAAAAAATAATCAAGGAGCTTATGAAAAACGGTATTGTTAAGGAATGCGAATATGGGGATGAGCTTAGTGAGGAGCAAAAATATAGATTGATACCCTGCAGGTATATTGCCAGGGCTCATTGGTCAATCACCGGTAAATGTAATCTACGGTGCCGCCACTGTTATATGTCAGCACCGCAGGCAAAATACGGAGAGCTTTCCCATGAGCAGTGCCTTAGTATTATCCATCAGTTAGCCGATGCGGGCATCACACAGATCTCCCTTACCGGTGGAGAGCCACTGGTTCGAGATGATTTTCTTGAACTCGTTGATGCTTTATCAAACAACCACATCCATATCCTACAGATCTATTCCAATGGAGTTCTGATAAGTGAAAAGCTTTTGGACGAGCTTATGAATAGAGGAGTAAAGCCTGAGTTTTCCTTAAGCTTTGACGGTGTTGGCTGGCACGACTGGCTACGCGGTACAGATGGTGCTGAAAAGCTGGCTGTGGATGCAATTAAGCTTCTGCGCTCAAAGGGCTTTGAGGTCAGTATTGAAACCTGCCTCCATAAGAAAAATCTGCATACACTGGAAGCAACCTTCAAGCTACTGACAGATCTAGGTATTAGAAGCTGGAAGGCCACTCCTGCTTCAGACTCAGGTAACTGGGCAGGAGAAGGCGGCAAATATAATCTTGCCCCCGAAGAGCTCTATGATGCCTACCTTGATTTTATACCTAAGTATAAGGCGGCAGGCTCACCGATGAGTATCATGCTGGGCGGCTTCTTCGCAAGCCGAAAGGGTGGAACTAATTATCTACTTCCCAGTAAGAAATATAACGGCAGTGAAGCTACACAAAAGAGTGTTATCTGCGGCAGCGCCCGTAATACCATGTATATTGCTGCTGACGGCAAACTGCTGCCCTGCATTCCACTCTCTGGACTGCCTATTCAGGAGGAAATGCCAAGCCTTGTTGATACCCCTCTCCTTGAGGCTCTGTCTGCTTCAAACTATGTTAAGCGGATTGATACACGGCTTGAGGAGCTGCTTACCGTAAATCAAAAATGCAGGGAATGCGAGCATAAGTATTACTGTGGAGGCGGCTGCCGCGCGGGTGCTCTTTTAACAAGCGGCGAGTATTTAGGCTGTGATGAATTTACCTGCTACATATTTAAGAACAATTACGAAGAAAAGATAAAAGCTGCCTATGGCAGTTAAAATACCACTTTATTAGCTCACCAGCAGTTACTTAGGTATCGTGATCTACAAAAGACAAGTAATAAGTCTGGTATATTAATCGGATAGTAGATTTTATAAGTAGAATTTGCTTCCAAAAGGAAGGAAGCCGGAAACGGCTTCTTTCTTTTAAAGCAAAATAAACGGAGCACAAAGGTGCTTATTCCAGCAAAAAGCACTGAGCGTGCTTTTCGCTCAGTATTTGTATGCTGCTTAAGCGGCAGATGGGGGTTATAATGAAAAAAGGGCTCATTACGGCTATAATTATACTTTTTTTAATTCTGGGTTTATCAGGATGTACCGCAAAAGACAACACGGGCTTCGAGAATACCGTTAAATATACGATGTATATCGGTTTGAATGATAAGGATACCTATACACAGCTTATTTCCTATGAAGCTGCGGAAAAAACAGTGAGTAGTATAGCTCTTCAATATGTTGAAGGATTTACTGCATATTCAGCAAAAGGTACCTATAAGGATGATAAGGATGTAGTAACAAGTGAAAATAGTCTCGTATTAGAATTTGAGGATGCAACCGAGGAACAGATGAAGGCTATTATAGATGAAGTACTTCAGGCACTCAATCAGCATTCTGTACTACTAGAAAAGCAGAAGGTGAGCCGTGAATTTTATGAAGGAGTGATGCCATGACGCGCACAGAATCAAATATCGTACTCTTTTCCATTACCCTGTGTTGGGCTTCCGCATATATATTTATAAAAAATATCCCAGCTTCCATGTCAACCTATGCCTATATGACCTTGACCACAGGGATTGCCAGCCTAATACTTGCAATCGTATTCTTTCGCAGATTCCGACAGTTTAATAAAAAAATCCTACTTCAGAGCCTAGTTTTGGCAGTCATTATCTGCTTGAATCTGATCTGTGAAAGACTTGGCATATCAAAGATTCCGGCCTCTACTGCCAGCTTTGTAGCCTCTTTAAATATTGTTTTCGTACCTCTTTTACTGCTATTATTCAAGCATAAGCTTACCCGTAATAATCTTGCAGGAATTCTATTTATTCTAATAGGACTAATATTTACAAGCGGTATTAAAGCAGGAGCTGCCATTAACTATGGTGTTCTAGCCATGACAGCTGCCTGTATGTTTATGGCGGTCTATATTATTACAGTGGACCATTTTACGAAGTTAAGTGATCCGTTGCTGCTTGGAATCGGACAGATGTTCTTTACCGCTCTCCTAAGCTTTCTTCTATGGTTTATCGAAGAACCCGGCACCTTTTTCAGTATCACTTATACTAAGGAGATTCTGGCTAATATTTTTCTCCTTGCCTTTTTTGCAAAGGCTTATGCCTATATCATGCTGATGTATTCACAAAAATATGCCTCACCCATCGCTGTAACCGTAATGTCTTCGACCGAGCCGGTGGTTACGATGGTACTTGCACTACTTATTCCTAATACCTTTGGACAGACAGAGTCCCTATCACGGGCAAAATTAATAGGAACCTTTTTTATTGTTGCTGGAGCTATTCTTGCCGGAACCAACTTCTTAAGCAGGAAATCCCATAGGCAAATACAACCTAAGGAGCAAACCTTATGAAAGAAATCCTTTCACCTTTTATTTCAAAACAGAAATTTTTACAAATGCTGTTATGTTCCTTTATATTTATCGGAATGGCGGTACCCTTTAAGGTAATGGTGCTAATCGATGGCTTTACAGAGGTTCGTCCCGTGAATGCTGTGCCCGTCGTAGCAGGCTTACTGTTTGGCCCTGCCGGGGCATGGGGCTGCGCTATAGGAAATCTGGTTTCTGATTTATCCGGTACCTTCTCAAAGGCTTCCGTATTAGGTTTTGCCGGTAATTTTATCGCAGCCTGGCTGCCCTACAGACTTTGGCATATGAACGGTAAAAATGAAGCTCCAAATGTAAAAACCCCCGCAAAGCTGATTAAATATGTCGGCATATGTGCTATGTCCGCCCTTTCAACGGCAATTTTGATTGCCTGTGGACTGGATGTTATTTTTAAGCTGTGGATGCCTAAGGTTTTCTTCATTATCCTGATTAATAATCTGGGCTTTTCTGTTTTCCTGGGTCTGCCGGTATTCATCGTACTTACCACAGATGACAGCAATTTAAGAATAACCTTGCCCGTAAAACCTTCGGCAAGGAAGCATAGGAAGCACTTTAGAGTGAATTATATTATTCTCTCCTCTCTTATGGCCAGCGAAGCTATTCTTTTAGCAGCAATCAGTCTTGGGAAGCAGACTTCAAACTCTTTGTTATTATCTATAATCTTTATCATATTCATTATTTCGCTGTGCTTTTTGGCTGTAGTTAACTGGCATTACAAACCTCTCTATAATTCATAATATTCGAACCAGTCATAATCCGCATAGGCTTCTGTCGTCTGTCCATGTGAAGTGGCATACATGCCGATATAAGTACCGACAAAGCCTCCTGCAACCGTAGAGCTTAATATGCTTCCGTCTGCATCCGCATAGAATAGCTCCCTTTCGTCCTCACTGTATCCGTAGAAAAAGCTGTACTTATCCTCAGCTCCCTGTACCCCAAGATAAATCCGCTTTACAGAATTTACTTTTCTTTCTGCCAGAAGACTGATACAGCCTCCCCTTACTTCATATAGTCTTAGGAAATGAGCTTCACCAGTCTTACTAAACAGGTACTGAAAATGATATTTATGATCTTGCAAGATCACTAACCCTGCTTCTTCGTGGTCTTTATAAAGACATGCTTCCATCGCAGTGGCAGCATAAAAATACTTATGCTGTTGCCTTCTTCCGACAAAGGAGCTGGTACAATTTTCGGTTACTTCATTCGTCTGGGCATAGACACGAAGATATCCCGGTCGTTCCTTCAGATTGAAGAAATCAATTTCACTGTGACGCAGGGTATTCCAAATCAGAGAAAGCTTCTTTCCTTCAAAATTATCGCAAGGACTTATGCCGGGCCTTACAGCTTCCTGAAGCTTTGGCCTGCGTTCCTTCTCATGAACAAGACCATCCTCATTATCAACGATGGGCCAGCCATCCTCTTCCCAGGCAATAGGCACCAGGAAGGTTTCCCGTCCCAGATTATACAGGAAGTTCCCATACGGTCTTACCGCCAGAAGCACCATCCACCATTCTCCGTTCTGGGTCTCAATAAGATCAGCATGACCTGTTACAGAGATTTCTAGGCTTAACCTCCTGTGTCTATGGGTTACGATCGGATTTCTTGCACATAGCTCATAGGGCCCGGTTATATTTTGGCTTCTGGCTGCCATAACGCTATGACTCGTATAGGTTCCTCCCTCAGCCACGATGAGATAGTAATAACCATTTCTTTTATAGATATGTGGTGCTTCAATATAGTTACTGTTACTTACCGCACCATTCCAAAGTACCGTTTTGTCTCCCTTTATCTGTAAAGTTACCGGGTCGAGCTCTGCCAGATAGATCTCCTTATGTCCTAACCAAAGCTCCTTCTCCGGTACTCTATTACTCGTATACCAGACACGTCCGTCCTCATCAAAGAATAGGGACGGATCTATTCCTTGGGCGCCCTCAATAAAAACAGCCTCTGACCAGCTTCCATAGATATCCTCGGTTTTGACGATATAATTTCTGCAGATTTTGCCATCCGTTTCCTTACTGTCCAGAGGGACTAAGGTATTAATGATATAAAAGGTTCCGTCGTGGTAACGGATTGTCGGTGCCCAAAGTCCACCGGAATGTGCACAGTTGTTATAGTCAAGCTGTTCCTTTCTGTGTATGGCATGTCCAATCTGCTCCCAATGCACCAAATCCCTGCTGTGAAAAATTGGTATACCCGGAAAGTAGCAAAAGCTTGATGTAACAAGATAATAATCTTCTCCCACCCTGCATATGGAAGGGTCTGGATAAAAACCTTTTAAAACCGGGTTCTGAAATGTTTTCATTCTATCATCCTCATTCCTTACTTCTAATATTTATTTAGGTAATTGCGAAACGATATAGTTTTACTAACTGTATACACAGCATATACTATTCCTTCGCTCCAACGCTCCTATGAGCTTAACTTCCGCTCCGGAATAGTATATGCTGTGTATACAATACTTACAATTAATGAGTTTCGCAATTA
>JAEZTJ010000002.1 GCA_023421505.1 Bacillota bacterium | reverse complement strand
TCATAGGTTCGAGCCCTATAGGTCCCATTTGTGCCGGCGTGGCGGAACTGGCAGACGCACAGGACTTAAAATCCTGCGGGACTAATCTCCCGTACCGGTTCGATTCCGGTCGCCGGCATTATTCTTTAAAAGAATAATGCTGTTTTTATTTTATAGTTTAGAATTAATGAAGCAGCAATAATATGTGTGCTTAGCTCAGCTGGATAGAGCGTCTGGCTACGGACCAGAAGGTCGGGAGTTCGAATCTTCTAGCACACGTCGAGAATGCATCATATACAGGTTAATGTATATGATGCATTTTTTAGTGTGTAAAGCCAGTTATGTAGTTAAGTGTTAAGCTCAAAAATAGATCGACATTTAAAAGTGCTAAATGAAAAAGTAAATTCGGTATGATAAATGCTAGAAGGTAAAGACTAAAATCTGCTTTTGGGCTTAACATATTCGGTATTTAAGGATATAATTATTTGTGAGGCGAGCTCGTCAGATATCGATTTAATTGTGTAATGCGGTAGGTGAATGTTATTATAGTATTGAAAGAATAATTTAATACTATAGGAAAGAAATTAAGTCTTATAGAATATCCCTAAAAAGGAGAAAAGTGAGGTATGTATGAGTGTAAGAGAATATTATTACATAGAGGAACAACATTTAATAAATGAGGCAAGAAAGATCGCTTTATTTACAAAGCATCCCCCAACATTAGGTGAATTTCGAGAAGATTTGCTGAAGGAATATCTCTCTAAATTTACACCAAATCAATTGACTGTGAAATCTGGTTTTATAGCTGACTATAGGGATACAATTAATGATAATATCTTTAAAGATCAAACTAGACAAATAGATTTTCTTGTTTATGATAGTAGCAAAGATGTTCCATTTTTTGAAACTAAAAATTTTGGTATTATTAAACCAAACACAGCATATGCTGCCATTGAAATTAAAAGTAACCTGACATTTTTTCACAAAAGCCTGCTTCAGAAAGATATAGATTTAAATACTACCGGCAATTTTGGAGAAGACTTTGTTTATGAAGGAACTCTGATTGATGCGTTTAAGAATATTATGTCCATTTCGAATATAGCCCATAAATATAATCAAAATGTCTTTACAGCAATTTTTGCGTATGATATTAGCTTTGATCCTATGAGATTGTTTGAAGCACTTGATTGTCAACAAATTCAGAGGCAATTAGGTATTGGTGATATATACCAATTTCCTATGTGTATATGTGTACCAGGAAAATATTTTATTATGATAAATGACCAGGATATGTTTGATAAGCATGGGGAAGCTATGTTTGGTGAAGGATTTTTTAGTATGATAGGAGCACTTGAAGCAGATCTATCCTTACCAATTCAATTTTTCACGAATACTTACTATAATAATCTAAGATATCATATTGATAATTCCTTACCAGATGTTGGGGGAATATTTAACATATCACACGGGGTATGTAATACATTTTCAAAACATTTTGATTTAATGTAAAAAACAGTAATTTCATATTATGATAGTGAAACGACCGCCAGGGGGAGCCAGGCGGTCGTTTCGATGAGGGGAGTATAAATAATTAATAAGGGGTTATATAATGTGCTGGAGATACTATCTCTAGCACTTGTTTATTATAATACAGAAATACATATAATGCAATAATTATCTTGATTTTTGTTCTAAAGTTTTTACTAAAATTGAGTAAAAAATTAATAAAATAGCCAAATAGTACTATTAATTATAGACATTTATGAAACACGCTGACTACTATTAGTAAAACTTCTTAATTACTAATTATATAAGTAAAAGGTTACTATTATACTAATTCATTCTCTGGTTTATATTATAAAATTAAAAAATACAAAAATATACAGAAAAGTTTAAAACAAGTAATCATTAGAGTGAATATTTAAAAGCAAATAGAAGATAATAATTGATGCAATATCAAATTAACTCATTTATAGGAGGCCACTATGACAACAAGTAATAATAATAATTCTAAAAACGGAACAAGTAGCACATCTAATGTAAGAAATACAACTGGTTCAAGTAGAAATGCTAACACTAGCAACACTACAGGTACAAGAGACGCTTATTCAACAGGTAGCAGAAATGCTAACACTAGCAACTATACAACTGGTACAAGCCGTAATGCAAATTCCGGCAGTAGATGTGAAGATACAACATCCAGAGACTCATCAAGAGATGCTTCTTCAAGAGATGCGTCAACAAGAGATTCATCAAGAGACTCTGCTTCCAGAGATTCTTCTAGAAATGCATCTGGAAATTCTTCCAGAAACGCTAATAGCAGCAGAAATAACTTCAGAGATTTAGATGATTCTGAAAGTGATTATTAAGAATAAGTAGTCATAATTTTGAAGATACTTCAAAAATCGATTTTTGGGGTATCTTCTTTTTTTATGAGCAAAAGTGGCTCAATTTGAATATGATATATCGGGAGAATATTTTTTATGAAGAGGTGGTGACATAAGGTATGTCTTTCGATACAATTAAAACAAATGATATTATTAAATATATTGGAATGCCAGAGGTATTGATTATAGACTTGAGAGATAAGGAAGATTATGACAAGGGGCATATACCAACTGCTGTTAATATCCCATATGATGAACTTGATAAAAAGAAATCATACCTAAAACTTAATAATCTCCTTATATTTTATTGTGATAGAGGCAATATCAGTTTACTTGCAGCTAGAGATTTGATGAAAGATGGGTATAATATAAAGAGCCTGTATGGAGGCGTTCATGCATATCGTGGTAAATTGGAGCGAAGCTTATAGATTTGTTCATTGACTAGTAATCGAAAGAGATTTAAAATAGCAGATACAATACTAAATGTGTTGGATAAAAATGAAAAAAGTTACTCGGAGGTTATATGAAGCAATTTGAATACGTTTCACCCTGTCATTTTGGACTTGAAGCTGTTCTAAAGCGAGAATTGATGGATTTAGGATTTGAGATAACGAAGGTGGAAGATGGTAAGGTAAGCTATACAGGTGATCAAAATACCTGTGCGAGAGCTAATATGTTCCTTCGAACCACAGAGCGTATATTACTTAAGGTAGCTTCCTTTCAAGCTGTTACCTTTGATGAGTTATTTGAAAAAACCAAAGCGGTTGCTTGGGAGGAATACTTGCCAAAGGATAGTAAATTCTGGGTAGCGAAAGCAAATTCAGTTAATAGTAAGCTATTTAGTCCTTCAGATATTCAATCAATTATGAAAAAAGCAATTGTAGAAAGAATGAAGCAGAAGTATAAGCAGGATTGGTTTGAAGAAAGCGGGAATTCTTATCCCATACGTGTCACTATATTAAAGGATGAGGTTACCGTTTGCATTGATACTTCAGGTGAATCCCTTCATAAGCGAGGATACAGAAAGCTTACCAGTAAGGCTCCAATTACAGAAACCTTAGCTGCCGCGTTAATTATGTTAACCCCTTGGAATAAAGATAGAATATTAGTAGATCCGTTTTGCGGAAGCGGTACTATCCCAATAGAGGCTGCGATGATCGGTGCGAATATTGCACCCGGAAGTAAACGTAATTTTCTCGCAGAAAACTGGTTAGAAATGTTTCCAGAGAGTACTTGGAAACAGGCTAGACAGGAAGCAAATGACTTGGTACGTAAGGATACTCAGATGACTATTCAGGGGTATGACATAGATGGTGAAATAATTAAAGCAGCCAGGCAGAATGCAAGATGGGCTGAAGTAGACCATCTTATTCATTTCCAGCAGAAACCTTTGTGTGAATTAAGCAGCAGCAAACGATATGGTTTTATTATAACTAATCCACCTTATGGTGAGCGTCTGGAGGAAAAACAGGAGCTGCCGGGATTATATAAAGAAATTGGTAAGACATTTGGTGAGCTTGATTCATGGTCATACTATATAATAACTGCATATGAGGATGCTCAAAAATATATAGGAAAGCAGGCTGACAAAAATCGTAAGATTTATAATGGTATGATGAAAACTTATTTTTATCAATATATGGGCCCAAAGCCGCCAAGGCTTGTGAAAGTCGAATAATAATAAAGGTCACACTTTGCTTTATTAATATGCGAAAGGCAAAGTGTGACCTTTAACATTTATAGATTAAATTATAGATAATTTGAATAGTCATACATAAGTAAGAAAGTCTTTTGAAGAAAAGCAAAATATAGTATTCTCTAGGTTATATGGATAATAGGCAATAGCAATAGTATAAATTATAATCTTTTTGTTATCCAATTATTGACATCTTCATAAACTTCTTCATGATTAAGCTCATTTAGAATTTCATGTCTGCAGTCTGGATATAGCTTTGAACTTAAATTGATAAATCCAGCCTTTTTTAACACTGTAAGAAGCCGTTGAATTTCTTTCCCATAACCTCCGACAGGATCTTTTTCGCCACTTATGATATAAATAGGTAATTCCTTTTTGGTTACCTGTATGAGCTTCTTTGTAGTTGCGACTTGGTTTAATTTTAGAAGGTCATGATAAAAAGAAGCTGTACAGGTGAAACCGCAGTAAGGATCATGAATATAAGCTCCTACTACCGGATTACTTCTGGTAAGCCAGTCAAAGGCAGTACGGGTTGATAAGGAGATATATTTTTTACTGCCAAACAGGATATTATTAATAAAGGGGGATTTATGCTTTGGTCCCTTCAACTTGCTAATAATATGAGTTAGGATTAATCCGAACATTATTGAAGGCCTTTGCGGAAAATTAGTACCGGATAATATTACACCATGATAATGATCGTGGGTTTGAATTACATTTCTTGCGATGATTGATCCCATACTATGAGCGAAGAGAAATAATTTACTACAACGATTATTCTGTTCTACATAGATACTAATCGTAATAACGTCCGAAACTAATAGCTGATACCCGCCTTCAGAGGCAATATAGCCTAGATTACTTAGCTTCGTGTCTGTTCCATGACCGCGATGATCATAGGTATAGATATCAAAGCCACGATCTAGAAGATAATTGGCAAAATTCTGGTAACGCTTCTGATGCTCAGCCATGCCGTGTAAAATCAAAATGCTGGCTTTAGGTTTTGTATTACAGACATAATGTGTGAGTTTTGTAATATAACCGTCTTTTTGCTTTAACTGTATATAATTAACTTCACCCATTTGATTTCTCCTCTGTTATTGTTCTTAAATAATTATATTAAAAGTTACTATTTTATTATATAGATAAATATGGAAAATTGCAATAATGAAGAAATGTATTTGACACCAATATTCAACAATAATACTAACGTTTTGTGAAATTATTATTGAGAAAGATATAATATTATTATATAATTTGATTTATATTAACATATTTTGTAGAATGAAATGAAATAGCAAAAGAACGTTGGAAAATATAAAGCAGCGCAGAAATGAGGTTGGTTATGGATAAGTTACTTCTTAAAAAATTAGCACTGCAAAGTCTTATCTTAATGATAGGAGTAATCTCATTTTCCTTTGCCTTAAAACAAAATCAGGCAGTTACTGCAACAGCCAAGAACCTACAGATTAATAAGATTGAAAATATAACCAATTCAGCAAATGATAAGGTTATGCAATTAATAAACACTCAGAAGGATAATCCTATAATAGATTTCACTGAGCTGCAAGAACAAAGTAAGGGGATTAATAATAATATAAGTGACAATATTGGTGACAATTATTTAATTATTATAAAGCCAGAAGGGGAGCAAATAGCGCTTTCCATAGAGGACATTTATATTAAAAAGAGTATTCAACTTACTATATCAGGACTAGCATTCGAGGAGTTATCTAAAGATGTACTACAGCGTGTTAGAAATGATGAGATCTTTATAGGTGAGCCAAAGTACACAGAAGTAAAGAGCCAACATGTAGATGAAGAAAGTGGCAAAGAGGAAGAGATTGTTTTAAAAGATTATGGAGCTGATCCCTGCCATGGTCTCAATATAACAACCTTCCAGGATACAGTGACTAAGCTATATACAGCTAAGTTGATGATTGAGCTTGACAGCGTATATGCTTATAATATATATGAGGATGCTGATAATTACTATATAGAGCTTAGAAAACCTTCTGAAGTGTATGATAAAATATTAGTAATTGATGCAGGCCATGGGGGCAAGGATGCCGGCGCTTTATCAAGAGGCGAGAATTATTATGAAAAGAATATAAACTTGGGGATTTTGTTAGAACTGAAAAAACTACTTGAAGGGGAGAATATTAAGGTTTACTATACCCGAACCGATGATAATACAGTCTTTCTAAGACCGCGCGTAGAGTTAGGTAATGCTGTAGACTGTGATTATTTTGTCAGTATACATTGTAATGCCAGTGAGGTCTCTTATCCAAACGGATCGGAAATCCTTTATTACAATAATGAATTTAAGGGAGTAAAGGCTTTTGATCTTGCAAAGCTGTTTTCTGATGAGTTTAAAAATGATATCGGACTAAAAAACCGTGGTGTTGTAGAAAAGCATCCGGAAGACATTTTTATCATGGACAAAGCAAAGATTCCGATGATATTAATAGAAGTTGGCTATTTGACAAACGATAATGATATGAATTACCTTAGTAAGCAGGAAAATAGGAAGGAAATAGCAAAGGCAATCTATAACGGTATTATAAGAGCCTATAATGAACTTCCTGTAAAAAAATAAGAACAAGGATTCTCAATAAAGGATTTAGAATGAAACGTAGAGTGGAGAAGAGCATGAAGAAAATAATATTTGCTACCTCAAATGAAGGGAAAATGAAAGAAATAAGAGAAATTCTTAAGAATCTAGATATAGAACTCTTATCTCTAAAAGAAGCTGGTTTGAATCCTGATATAGATGAAAATGGGAAGACCTTTGAAGAAAATGCGATTATTAAAGCTAAAACTGTAATGGAATTAACAGGTGAAATAGTCCTAGCTGATGATTCAGGTCTTGAGGTAGATTATATGGATAAAGCACCAGGAGTTTACTCTTCCAGATTTATGGGTGAGGATACATCGTATAATATTAAAAATCAATATATTATTGATCGATTAGAGAAGGCTGTAGGGGAAGAACGCAGTGCTAGATTCGTTTGTGTAATTGCCTGTGCTTTTCCAGATGGAGAAATCCATACGCGAAGAGGAACGATAGAAGGTTGTATAGCAAGGCAAATATGCGGTACGAATGGGTTTGGATATGACCCAATATTTTATGTTCCGGAATTTAAGTGTACAACCGCCGAGATGTCTTCGGAGCTAAAAAATAAAATAAGTCACAGGGGACAAGCATTAAGGTCGATAAGAGACGTATTAGTTCAAAAACTTTCATGATTATATGGAGAACAAGGATGAAGGTATTAATAATCAGTGATACCCATGGAAGAAACCATCATGTATTAAAAACCTTAGAGCGTGTAAGCCCTATTGATTTATTTATACACCTTGGTGATTATGACGGAGGGGAAGATTATATAAAATCGATTTCCCCCTGCCCAATTGAGATGATATCAGGTAATAATGACTTTTTTAACGGGCTGCCCAAGGAAGAAATTATTCAAATCGGGAAATATGTTGTTATGCTAACGCATGGACATCGTTATGGAGTTAATTACAGTATTAATAATTTAAAAGAAACTGCAGAGAAAAATCATGCTAATATTGTTATGTTTGGTCATACACATATCCCACTCATTGATTTAAGCAGTAAGGTATGGGCAATCAATCCGGGAAGTTTGGCATTACCCAGACAATATGAAAGAAAAGAAACCTTCCTGATCATGGATATTGATTCGAAGGGGGACGCTCACTTTACTTTGAATTACTATCAAGGGGAGGATTAGGTAGCACTAAGAGTGGATAATATGCTTAAATACGTGAGAGTAAATTGTTTGAGAATTACCAATAATTAGAAGAATTAAAATAAATAATAAAATTTAAAAAAAGTTTTAAAAAGCTGTTGACAATATACCTTTGCTATTATATAATAATTCTTGCGTCACGGCTGGAACGAGTGTAAAACCTTGAAAATGCTTAATACAAGGCAATTAAGAATTTACTAACTGCCTTAAGAAAAAAGCATAAACCAGAGTATAGTTGATCATAATTGGTTTGCTTGTCAAATCACATTATAATTCGGGGTGTGGCTCAGCTTGGCTAGAGTGCTTGATTTGGGATCAAGAGGTCGCAGGTTCGAATCCTGTCACCCCGACTTATACTTCAAGATATCCATTATCGATAATCACTCTGTTAAGAATGTATATTTCTAGCAATAGTAACGCATGATACAAGTGAATTATATTCGAATTCACTTATGTAAAATGAATAGTAACAAATATGCGGGTGTAGTTCAATGGTAGAACACTAGCCTTCCAAGCTAGATACGTGGGTTCGATTCCCATCACCCGCTTGATATTTGGTTTTTCATAGCGAAACCATATCACACCATAATGTGCTAGTAGCTCAGTTGGATAGAGCAATGGCCTTCTAAGCCATGTGTCGGGGGTTCGAATCCCTTCTGGCACATTTTTCATCTAAAGATATAGTTGAAATTTGTTTATGGTGGGTATAGCGCAGTTGGTTAGCGCGCCAGATTGTGGCTCTGGAGGCCAAGGGTTCGAATCCCTTTACCCACCCTATATTGATTCATTAGAAAAGTCTGTGAGGACTTTTCGTTTTCAATATAAGACCAAATTGTATTAGTAACTAATGATATTGGGCTATCGCCAAGCGGTAAGGCACAGGACTTTGACTCCTGCATTACGGTGGTTCAAATCCACCTAGCCCAGTTTTTCAGCAAAGTCTAAGCTGAAGAAAATAACTAAATTGAAAAACTGGGCTTGCCCAGACAGCATTTATATTCATACGGAAGAACAATCAAAGTATAATTCTTGATTATAAATCTTGCTTTAGATTTTGTTTCATTATAGATAGCTTCGATGAGCAATCATGGATAGCAAATACGCTTTACTTCTGTATCAATGCCAATATGTACATTTTATTTAATGTGGGATATTAGCTCAGTCGGTAGAGCACATGACTTTTAATCATGGTGTCCCGGGTTCGAATCCCGGATGTCTCATTTTTATCTATAATTGTGATGTAACTAGTTCATTCACTTTATATATAAAAGACTATGCGGATGTGGCGGAACTGGCAGACGCGCTAGACTTAGGATCTAGTGGGAGACCGTGCAGGTTCAATTCCTGTCATCCGCAGTTATTGTAAAAGAGCCTTGTTTATCAAGGCTCTTTTACATATAGTTAAAAATGTTTTAATGTTGACAGTCGAAAACTTATATGATATTATAAAAAAGATCGGAGGTTCTTTATTGTGCAAGTATTAAAAGAGGAAATACGGGAACGTATAATAAAGGTTGCTGAAGATTTATTTTATAAAGAGGGTTTTGAGGGAACGACTACTCGAAATATAGCAGCGAATGTTGGAATTAGCGTTAGTAATTTATACTTATATTATGAGAATAAAGAGGATATATTCTCCGCTGTGATTGAGGCTTTTTATCAATATCTTAATTCAAGATTTGAAGAGCTATTAGTGCATAATAATAAGGAAGATAATATCAGTGATAAAATTTACAAATTAGTATGGGACTTCATTGTGAAAGATCAACGTAAGTTCATCATATTGGCCGACAAAAGCCGCGGAACAAAGTATGAGTACTCTAAGACTGTGGTTACTCAAGAATTAAAAAAGCATATCTGTTCTCTTCTGCCAGATACCTTTAATGATAAAGAATTGATGTCTTTTATACTTTCTCATAATTTAATAGATGGTATAGTTGAGATAGCAAAGAATTACAGGGATGAAAGGCGGCTTGCGGACAGCTTGAAGCATCTAATTGTATATCATGCAGAAGGGTTAAAGGCCTTACTTAATTGACTGCCTTCGGGTAGTTATTTTTTTAGGTAATAAGGAACAAGCGTTCCTTTGTGATCTCGTATAAATTTCCAAAAAACGACATTTCTTATTTGGTAATTTACTTTGTTATAATATGGGAAAATTATGTTATACATTTAAAAATCCGAATGGCATGGAAGAAAAATCCATTACCAAATAAATATTTTTATACTAAGGAGGAACAATATGACAATACAAGGTCCAAAATACACTACAACCTATGATCCATCACGTAAGGTAGTATTTGAAACTCCAGTAGGAGCCTGGACTCAGGAGGATTTTAAAATTTACAATGAGGAACTTTCCAGCAAAATAATATCGGCTATTAACATGCAGCCATGGAGCCTACTATGTAATATGTCAAAATATGTTATATCTGATTTGAGTAATTCAATAGCAGAGCGTGCGGAATGGTTTTCAAAGATTAATTTACAATTTGTAGCAATGGTAGTAGATAGTGCAGCAGTTAAAATGCAGATGAATAGAGCTGGTGGTAACAAGGTTACTGTTCAGGCATTTACATCCGTTGATGAAGCAGATGCTTGGTTAAAGTCAAAAGGTTTTTAATGATTAATAGTTGGAGGAAAAGGTTTGAATAATCGGATTAATTTAAACTTTTTCCGATGAATACTAGTTGGGTAACTGATAAAGAATAATTCAATCAGTTATTCCAACTACTATTTTTATTACTTTACATAGGTGAAAGACTCCGAATCAAAAATATGTATCATAGTTTAAATACTAATTTTGCATTGAAATTGTAAATATAGAATTGGAGGTATGATGTTGAAAAATAATAAAAATAATAATTTTAGAACTAAGATTTTTTTACAAATAGGACTTACCATTTTTGTTGGTTTTTTTATGTTATCTATAGGAGTATATTACAAGGTTTTGAATTTATTTAATTCGGATAATTCACATAAAATAGATAACTTTGTAATTTACCTGGTATTCTTAAGCGTGGCTATATTAACATTATTAATTCTAACAATTCTTATAATATTACAGAGCACATTTAAAAATGTTTCACAGCTATTAAAAGTAATAAAGAAATTAAGTGATGACAATTTAAATAATATTCTAGAGATTAAAGAGAAAAATATTATAAAAATTTATGCAGATAATATTAATCAAATACAGCAGAAAATAAAAGCGTTTGTAGATTCAGTAAAGGAATTGATATCAGTAATAACAGTTTCAACAGGAGAAGTTAAGCTATCTGCTGGTGAAATGAGCAATATATCAAACAGGATTACGCTATCGATTTCGCAGCTGGCTCTATGTGCAACGGAACAAGCTTCATCGACGCAAACAGGAAGTGAAAGAGTGAATAGTATTGCTGAGATGATTGAATGCATAGCTCAGGATATGAATACTTCAGAACAACTTGCAGAATCAGCAATTGAATCGATGAATGTGGTTAAGAATTCTATACATTTTCAGGAAGAAAAGATGAGTGAAAATAAGGATATATCGATGCAAATGACTGATGCAGTTGAAACCCTCTTGCGTAAATCGCAGGAAATTGGAGAAATGCTTTTGATAATTAATGATGTTGCAGAACAAACGAATTTATTATCCTTAAATGCTGCGATTGAAGCTGCAAGGGCAGGTGAGTATGGAAAGGGTTTTGCAGTGGTATCAGATGAGATAGGAAAGCTTGCTGAACGGTCAAGACAATCCAGTAAACAAATTAAAGTAATTGTTGAAAATGTTCAATCGGAAATAAAAAATACGGTAAACCATATTAATGAGAGCAGATTATTATCAGTTGAACAGGAGAAAGCCTTATCCGAAACGATCTTATCGATTGACGACATATCAGAAAAAGTTGAATCTATATCATTTAAAGTAAGAGGGGTATTCAGTGCCACTGAAATGTTATCGGAGGATACAAAACAGGCAGTAGATATGCTTAATACCATAGCAAGCACCTCCGAAGAAACAGCTGCTGGAACACAAGAAGTTTCAGCATCGGTAGAAGAAGAGAATAGTATAATACTATTAATCGAAGAATGTTTGCATGAATTATATTCTGCTTCACAGAAGTTACAAACAGAAATACAAACTTTTAGTATGTAGTAATCATAGTTAAGCAAAATAATATAGAATTCTTAACAGAATAGCCTTGTAAATATGCTTCAATTTAACCTTTGTCCACGCCTGTATAATTTTTTGGCGAAATTGGCAAAGGTTTTTTTGTTTCACTATATACAAAGACAACAACTATATATATAATTGTATTTACTATAAATTCAATGTAGCAGTTGATGCTGATATTAACAAAAAATTAACACCACTACGATTTTCTTAATACCATTTTAACGGCGTTGGTGATAAAATTATAATGTTACGGAATAATAACAATTATGAAAAACAACAAAAGGATTGAGGATCACTATGAATTTCCTGAAAAAAATGAATCCGGGACGTTTTATTGCACTTGGCTTTACCTTTGTGATATTTATAGGAGCGACAATTTTATTTCTTCCAATATCGCATATCCAAGGCGTGAATGTATCTTTTTTAGATGCTTTATTTACAGCTACTAGTGCAGTCTGTGTAACCGGATTAACAGTTGTCGATACGGCAGATACATATAATGTATTTGGGCGGACTATTATCGCATTATTAATCCAAATTGGCGGTTTGGGTGTAACAAGTGTAGGTGTGGGTTTTATTCTATTGGCGAGAAGAAAGGTAGATTTTAAAGACCGTGTACTTGTTAAGGAAGCACTTAATTTAAATTCCTTAAAGGGTGTGGTTAAATTAATAAAATCGATCCTGATAATGACCTTATGCTTTGAAGCAGCTGGAGCGATTTTAAGTTTTATCGTATTTTCACAAAAGTACCCTACTTTAGATGCGATAGGGATTAGTATCTTTCATGCTGTGTCTGCTTTTAACAATGCAGGCTTTGATGTTTTGGGTGGCTTTAAAAACCTTCTGGATTATCAGACTGATGTACTGCTTAATCTGACCACCTGCGGCCTTATTATATTCGGAGGTTTGGGATTTGTTGTTACAAAAGAAATTATTCATAAGCATTCTTATAGAAAATTAAGCCTTCATTCTAAAGTTGTAATAACAATGACAGTAATACTTTTAATTGCCGGAACGCTTCTCTTTAAGCTTACTGAAAAGGTTAGCTGGCTAGGAGCTTTCTTCTTTAGCACTTCAGCAAGAACAGCAGGCTTTGCAACATATAATTTAGCTAACTTTACAAATGCAAGTCTTTTTATTTTAATTATATTAATGTTTATTGGAGCTTCTCCAGGATCGACAGGTGGAGGTATTAAGACAACGACGGCATTTACCTTAGCGAAGAGTGCATATAGTATGTCAACAAATAGACATTGTAGTGGCTTTAAAAGAAAAATACCAACGGATATAATATACAAAGCTTATGTACTAACCTTTTTAGCAGCTTCCTTAGTTTGTATAAATACCTTCATATTATCTATCTTAGAACCGGATTATACCTTCATACAACTTTTATTTGAGGTAGTATCAGGTTTTGGCACGGTAGGATTATCCACTGGTATTACTCCGAACCTAAAACCAGCAAGCGAAATTATTATTGTTTTAACAATGTTTATAGGACGTGTAGGTCCATTAACAATTGCTTCATTATGGTCAATCAGGCCAATTTCTAATATTAGATATTCAGAAGAATCAATTACAATAGGATAAGCAATATAAATCAAGGGCACCTGTGATAAAACAAGGAGGAATTTATGTTACAGCATAAATCAGTAATAGAATTCGGAATAATAGGACTTGGACGGTTTGGGTATGCGCTTACTAAGACACTGGCCGCTGCAGGAAAAGAAATCATTGCAATAGATACCATTGAGAGCAGAGTGAAGCAGGTAAGATGCTTTACGGAAAACGCCTTTGTTGTGGGTGAATTGGACAAGGAAACTTTAGAAGATGCAGGTATTCAAAATTGCGGTACCGTTATTATTTGTATCGGTGACAGTATAGACGTTAGTGTATTAACAACATTGAATGTCATCGGAATGGGTGTTGATCGGGTAATTGCCCGCGCTATGAGCTACGAGCAGGGATTAATTCTCGAGAAAATTGGTGCAGAAGTGATTTATCCGGAGAATGATATTGCAATCCGCCTAGCAAATAGATTAATTGATGCTAATATCATGGAGTCAATTGATTTAAAAGGAGATATTGCTATTATTGAATTAAAACTGACATCTAAGGTTGAAAACCAGACAATTCAACAGATAAATTTTCGCCAGAAATTTAACTTAAATATTATAGCATTAGAACATAATGGCAAAACAACAACAGAGATACGCCCAGATTATGTTCTACAACCTGAGGATAACATTGTAGTGATTGGGCAGAGAAATAATATTAAAAAATTAGAGACATTTTTGTCAAAGAATTGATCAGTATATTTTACGTAAGATATGGGCTGTTGCATAATGCATCAGCCTATTATAAAATGTTTGGAATTAAGAGAAATATATGATATACTGGTTTCTAATAACTTGGACTAAACAATTATGTAATAATAAGCATAATTGTGATTTGGTTTCAGAAACGTGTATATGGAGGAAAGTAAAATGGATGACCCAGACCCTGACGCTGATAAGATAATTAGTCAGATTGTAATATTGATTCTTTTAACGTTAATTAACGCATTTTTTTCCTGTGCCGAGATGGCTATGGTATCTTCAAATAAAGGAAAAATAAAAAGGCTTGCGGAGGAAGGAAACAGGAGTGCCAGATTGGTACTTAAATTCTTGGAAGAGCCAACAAAATTCTTGTCTACCATTCAAGTAGCAATCACCTTAGCAGGCTTCTTCTCAAGTGCATCAGCAGCTTCAGGCCTTTCGAGCCCCTTGGGTGAATGGTTTTTAAAGCATCACATTAGTTACGGTAATCAAATCGCTCTGGTAACGGTTACACTTATTTTATCCTATTTCACATTGGTGTTTGGTGAGCTTGTTCCTAAGAAGGTTGCCATGCAGAAGCCAGAAGCAATCAGCATGTTCTGTGTGAAACCGATTAAGGCAGTGTCAAAGATTGCATATCCCTTTATTAAGCTGCTAACGTTTTCTACAAATCTTGTAACAATGCCTTTTGGTATGAAGGAAGGAAATACGGAGGAGATTTTATCGAGGGAGGAGCTCATATCACTCGTGAATGAGGGGCAGGCGCATGGAGTTCTTAATAAAAAAGAGAAGGAAATGATAAACTCTATCATGGAATTCGATGAAAAGACGGCAAAAGAGATTATGACGCCAAGGATTAATGTATTTGCCATTGATATCTCTGCTCCGAAGGAAGAGTACTTAGATGAATTGATAAGTACCAAATATACCAGAATTCCGGTGTATGAAGAAGATATTGATAACATTGTTGGAATGCTATATATTAAGGATTTTCTAAAGGAAGCAGTAAAGGTAGGATATAAAAAGGTTGATGTGAAAAACATAATGAAAAAGCCTTATTTGGTGCCTGAGAGCAAGATAATAAAGGATTTATTCCGTGAACTGCAACAATCGAAGAAGCAAATAGCTGTTCTCATAGACGAATATGGTGGTTTCGCGGGAATAGTAACGATGGAAGATTTGGTAGAAGAGGTTATGGGAGATATTGAGGATGAATATGACCCTATCTCCATAAAGATCAAGAAAATAGAGGAAGCTACTTATTTGATTGACGGCATGGTTACTATTGATGAGCTAAATAATAAGCTTGATCTGGATATTTATACTGAAAATTTTGATACAATATCTGGATATTTAATCGATCAGATGGGGACAATCCCTTTGGAAAATGATGATCGTACGATTGAAATTGATAATTTAGTATTTAAATTAGAGAGTGTTAAAAATAAAAGAATTGATAAAGTTAAGCTTTATATCGGTAAAAAAGAGGAACAGTTACTATAATGAATGAAAGGGGATTATTATGCCACATCATAAATCAATCATAGAGTTTGGAATTATTGGACTTGGCCGTTTTGGTTTTTCTCTAGCGTCATCACTGGCAGAGGCTAATAGAGAAGTATTAGTCCTTGATAGCAGTGAGAGCAAGATAAAACAGATCAGACATTTGACAGATAATGCTTTTGTTGTCAGTGAGCTTACAAAAGAGGCCATGGAAGAAGCGGGCATACAAAATTGTGAAACAGTAATCATCTGTATTGGTGAGAAAATAGATGTAAGTATACTAACGACATTAAATGTTATCAGTATGGGTGTTCCAAGGGTAATTGCAAAGGCAATTAGTGTTGAACAGGGTAATATCCTGGAAAAAATCGGTGCAGAGGTAATTTATCCAGAGCGGGATATGGCAATACGTTTGGCTAACCGCTTACTTACCTCAAGGGTAATGGACTATATTACATTGAATAACGATATCACTATAACAGAATTAAGACTTAACACTAAGCTGTCCGGTATGACTGTTCAACAGGCAGGGATTCGTAATAAGTTCAGGCTAAATATCATAGCCTTGCAGCATGAAGAATTAACAATTACCGATATTACTGCTGAATTACTTCTGCAGGAGAATGACATCATTGTTGTTGTTGGTAAGAAGGATAATATTGCAAGATTTGAAAATTATCTTACAGGAAATCACTAATAAAATAAATAAAAAAGCCACTTTAAAGTATATATTGATCCCATACTTAAGAAAGCTAGCAGGGTATACTTTGGTGGCTTTTTTATTTGAAGATTATGAATTGGAGTTATATAAAGTAAGAGTTTAGCATGATGGAAGAGATATATCAACTCATTTATCCTTGCTGGTATTATCTCTATCTGTAATAAAATTTTCTGCATCCTTAGTTGTTGTTTCAGGACTACTTTGGTCATCTATTTTTTCTTTGTTATCAGTATCATTAAAATCTGATTTAACATCGACATCATCTTCTTTATTTGTCCTTACTGCCTCGTCATTATGGACATCATCAGAATTATCCTTCGGTTTTTTACTGAGATTATCCTGTTCCTCTATAGTAGTTTTGTCTATTGCATCCTGATCGGTTTTCCTATTATTATTCTGAATAAATCCCTCGTCTTTGTCAGACTTATCCTGAGCATTCTTATTAGTTTTTAAAGTATTATCCGTGGCACTTTTATTATCTTTGTTACTACTGTTCAAAATAGTATTTTCAGTCTTTTCTTTAAGCTTATTTTGATTCTCTTTACTCTCATTGCTAGGTTCATCTACTAAGGTTTGTTTACTGCCCTTCGGAGCATTAGTAACAGATGGTTTAACAGCCTGTAGTTTTTTATCAGTGCGATCGATGGATTTGTTTGGTTTTGCTGCTTCCTTATCTTTTGCAGCTGATTTATCGTTATGATTGCTCTTTGTCTTATTTTCTGGAACGACAGCTTTATCCTCTTGTTCAGGGCTCAGTGTGACCTGTTCTTTGCTTAAATTATCCTGAAGAGCTGCTTTTTTCTGCTCTTTAATTGCCTTCATAATATCCTTCACGGGTTTTTGGAGCCATTTATCGGTATCGATGGAATCTGGAATATTTGAGACTTCTTTAAGCTTTTCGATAAGCTTAAGCTTTCCCGGTGTTACGCCAAGTTCTTTTGCCTCTTCAACACGAGAAAATGTAACACTGATGGCTTCTACCTCTACATAATCTCCGTTATGGGAGACCTCTAGTTCAATGGTATGCTTTAGTTCGGCAGCTAATTCATCAGCCTTTGCCATACGTTCGCTTGAGGTGGCAATGAAGATGCCTCCTTCCGTATTTCCATCGAAATATCCAACTTCAGATATCTGATCCACTGTATTTATTAATGCATCCCTTATTCTTTTGTTTTTTAGTTTTGCTAAAGAGATTTTATCTAATATCTTTTCACCATCGTCATTAACGGCATTCACATGAATAACACGGTCAAAGCGGTTGACAGAAAATTCTATCGATGGATTTACATCAACACTAATATAGGAATAAGGGCTGGCGTATGCCCAAGAACCAACACTTAGCATTAATACGGCTGCAGCTGAAGCTGCAAAGATACTAATTTTTTTGGTTAAATTAAAACTCTGATGACGGATATGAATAACCTGTCCGATTTCATAGTGTTTATTTTTAATGGTCTTAATACTACCATTATCAGAAAGGACAACTGCAAGATTCTGTTCAATTTCTACAACTACGGCTTTCATAATTTTCCTCATTTCTACGCTGTTTAATGGCTCGCTTTGGCCACAAGGTGGCTTTTTATAGTACCTGCTAAGTTAAGCCTTCCTCTTTCATGTATCGTAGATATTCACCAAGGTTTGGAAAATCACCATTTAATATTTCAATAGCGGCTATTATATATTTACGATGGCGATCGATTAATTTTCGGGGTACGGCAGTATTATTTTCAATTATTTTAATCGGAAGTTGCTTGGTACTACGTATCTCACTAATCAATAAAGGATTCTGAAGTATATAGCCTACTGCCTTGGCACAAGCCTTTTTTGTTTTTACCGAGCGGGGAGAGCATTTTGAAAGCTCAAAAAAAGTGAAACCATAAATAGAAAATAGTTTACTTGCTGTTTCTATTTCAAGCTTTAGATCATTAGTACTCTGCCTTGCTACCTGTTCAGCTACAGCATTACGTATTTGTAAATTTTCTTCCTCTTCCTCAGGAGGTGTATCAAACAAAAAAGGATCAATTGATACCTCTGATGAATATTTACCCTGACTTTTCGAATAGTCAATCAATCTTCGCTTTATTACCAGTTCGGCAAATTTGAAGAAGCTTCCTTTCTCTAAGTTATAGCTTTCTATAGCCTGGGAAAAAGCAAATAATGCTATGGACCATTCATCGTCACTTTTGGTAATGTAACGGTGACACACTTTAGAGGCGCATTTTAGGATGTAATTCTCGTGTTGCCTGATCAACTTTTCTTGGAGCATTCGATTATGCTGAGCATTAATAATCAATGTATCAAGCTCTCTCAATCAATACACCTCCTAAACTAATACTTATCATAGGTTACTGCGTAATTATACAGTTTTGTAAATTGTATTTTTAATGAGTTTCACAATAATCTATATAATTTTCATTCGTTGTATTTTTTAATGTCAGATAGCATCATTCTAACAGGCTAGGTAATTAAATGTAAATATGTAAATTAGCCCATATGCAAAAGTTATTGTTTTATCCGGCTTATGAAAGGATTTCGGTAAAAAGCCTGCACGATTATTTTCATGTTGAATAAACTAAATTAAGACTATTCAAAAATAGGAATCTATTGTGTTTTCAAGGAGGGAACCATGTATTATTATAACAGCAATGATAATGCCGGACTGCCTTATTACGATATAAACTGGTTTGACGTTGAGGGTCAGCCCTTTGGCATCGCTTCCTACTTTAACGCAATTATATTTGGAGATGCTAATAATATTGTAGATACGAAAGGAGCTATGGCTGTTGGAGGGGATTTTGTCAGCTCCAGAGGTCTTAGCTTGGCTTACGGAAATGACGGGAATCTTACCGGAACGGGATATGACCCTGACTTAGTTAGGTTTTTGGTTGGAGGAAGTGTAGCGATGCAGGGGCCGCTTGTGGTGATCGGCCATGTAATGGCAGGCGGAAACTTCAAGGCTGCCAGGGGAAGTACTTATATGATTGGAAAAGACGGTTCAGAGGATCAGGCAGAGGAAATAATGAGTTTATATAGTTCTTCCGGGGGAAGCAAATATTGGAGCTTGAGTGACAGAGGAACGCATTATGCTGTTTCCAGTTATGACGTTCCAAGATACATTCCAGCTTCCAGGGTCAATGCCGATGTCAATGCTTTTTTCAGTGAAGCAGAAGATAGTATTAATAATTATTATGAATGTATCACTCGGCTTCAGCCTAATGGCACTGTAACAGAACATTTTCATGAATGGATTTTAAAAGGAAATGATCCGGAGCAGAATGTATTCTTAATTGATGTTAGGCCAAATGGGGTACTGAATAAGGAAATCCATTTCGAAATACCACGAGGCAGCCTTGCTGTTGTGATACTTAGAACCGGAAATCGAGCTCATATTCAGTATGGACTTTGGGGAGATAAAAATAATGTAAATAATACCTTGTATGTGTTTGAAGATGCAGATGAAATCTTTATGGAGGTTCCAGCAGCGATATGGGGAAGTATCCTTGCGCCACAGGCGATGTTTCATGCTCATCCGACAGGTGGTAATGTGAACGGTAATGCGGCATTGGCAAGCCTTGCGGTAAATCCGGGTAGCGGTTTTGAATTTCATCTCTATCCTTTTACCGGTGGAGTGGTATGTGAGACACAGCAGCAAGCACCATCACCTTCTGTACCGATTCAGATACCGGAGGAAGCACCACAAATGCCTGAAGAAGCGCCACAAATGCCTGAGATTCTTCCGGAGATGCCAGAGGTAGAAGTGCCGCAGATTGTTTTACCTACTCCTTGTCCGGCATGTCCACCGGCGCAATCCTGTCCGGAGGCTGAACCCTGTAAAGAAGCACCGCCATGTCCGGATTGTCCTGAAACACCACCCTGCCCGAATTGTCCTGAAGCACCGCCATGTCCAAAATGTCCGGAGGAGAAACCTTGCCCGAGCTGTCCGGAAACAAAACCTTGTCCACCTTGCCCCACATGCCCGGAAGTTATACCTCCTAAGGAGTGTCCGGTATTAATTCAGCCAATACCTATTCCGATACCGCTTCCATGCCCTGAAGAGGAGAAATGCGAGGAGTGCCAAATTAAACCAGGTGTTATTTATGGTTGTATATGGGGGTGCCACTGCTGCTGCAGCCACGAATGGGAAATCAGACTTTATAAAAGCTGTGGTGATAAAAAATCATTACTTTATTGCATAAAAATTGACAGCTGTGGTTGTTTCCATTTTGAAGTAAAATTTGATGATTTTTATTTGCTGGAAATCTGTCCAATTGTGAAAACTTCTCATAAGCATAATAGAAGGAAGCAAATGTGTAAACCCGTAATTACTTTGAAGAATGTAGGAGTGGCGAATCTAATGATAGAGTATCAAAAGTAAGCTAACCTGCCGTATTAATTGGAATGCTTGGCTATACTATATTGATGTTATGATAAAACACCGTTATAATAAGGTTAAAAAGAACGAAAGGAAGAAGGAAAGTGGCAAAAGTATATTTATTTCTTGCAGACGGATTTGAAGAAATAGAGGGTCTAACAGTTGTTGATTTACTTAGAAGAGCCGGAATAGAAATAGTAATGGTATCTGTAAATGGCAGTATAGAAGTTACGGGTTCCCATCAAATCACTACCAAAGCAGATGTAATCTTTGAAGAGGTTGATTTTGAAGATGCGGATATGCTTGTTCTGCCGGGAGGGATGCCGGGCACTATTCATCTAAAGGAGCATGAAGGCCTTGATCGTTTGTTAAAGGAGTTTCATTCAAAAGGAAAAAAGCTCTCTGCTATATGTGCTGCCCCTAGTGTGCTTGGCAGCAAGGGCTTACTTAAGGGGAAGAAGGCAACCTGCTATCCGGGCCATGAAAGCTCGCTTATTGATGCACAGGTTATGAATACCGCTGTTGTAGAAGATGGTAATATCATCACTTCAAGAGGTATGGGTACTTCGATTGATTTTTCTCTTGCTTTGATAAAGAATATTGCAGGGGAAGCTGAAGCAGCCAAAATTGCTAGCGCAATACAATATGAGCATTTTAAGTCCTAACTGATGGATTAACTTGCCGCATAATTATTATTATATTCTTTGGATTAAGTAAATGGTTTTTTGATTTGCTTTCTTAACAAAAATAAACAAATTAGATTCGGAAGGGCCATAAATGCATTTACTAAATCAGTCATTTCCCAGACCAGCTTTAATGACATTATAGAACCAGTAAAAATCATAACAATATAGCAAAGGCGGTAAGTACTTATTCCAGATTTTCCGAATAGGTATTCTACCGCCTTTTCTCCGAAATATGACCAGCCAATTAGTGTTGCTACAGCAAAGGCGATCAGAGATAGTCCCAGAAGCAGATTTCCGAAGGGAAGAGCATCAAATGCTGCAGTGGTTAATTCAGCAAAGGAGTAGCCTTTTGCTGAACTGGGATTTTTAAGTAAGTTGGTAACAATTACGAGTCCCGTAATAGCACACATTACTACAGTATCCCAAAAGGTTGCACTCATTGATATCAGAGCCTGTTTGGAGGGATGGGAGGTTTTTGCACCAGCAGCGGTTATGGCGGCTGAACCCAGACCTGCTTCATTAGTAAAAAGGCCTCTCGCTATGCCGTATCTGGACGCTGACCGAAGCGTACTGCCGATAAAGCCGCCAGCAACTGCTGCCGGAAGCCTATGAGGTACAAAAGCTGATTTTACAATTAATCCGATTGCCGGAAATACATAGGAGAGATTCATTATTAGAAGAATAAAACAAGCTAGAATATAAAATAATCCCATGGCAGGTACCAGCTTACTGCAGATATTACCGATGGACTTTATTCCTCCGACAATCACCATACCTACAACAAGAGCGATAACCATGCCTACTGCAAATTCAGGCAGATTCCATAGGGTTCTTGCTGTTTCGGTAACCGCTCTGGCTTGTGTAGAACAGCCGACACCGTAAGAGGCAATCAAAGTAAAAAGACAGAATAAAACGGCAAGCCATTTCATATTTAAACCATATTCTAGGGCATACATGGGCCCGCCAAGATAGGTTCCGTCCGATGTCTTTTTTCGGTATAATACTCCAAGATAGCATTCCGCATAAGCAGTTGCCATTCCAAGAAGGCCTGTAAGCCAGCACCAAAAAATAGCTCCCGGCCCGCCCATAAAAACAGCCGTAGAGACGCCAACGATATTACCGGTTCCTAATGTCGCTGCAAGTGTTGCAGTAAGAGAAGCGAAGCTGCTTAAATCTCCTTCGGCGCCTTTGTCGGGTGTAATGGATAATTTTACTGCTTTGCCAATATGACGCTGTACTCCTTTTAAATGTACGGTAAAATACATATGTGTACCAAGCAGAAATAATGGTAGCGGGATACCCCAAATGAAATTATTGATATTCTTTATAAAATCAATCAATGTTAAGTTCCTATAATAATAGCTTTTTATATGTATATGTAAGCTTAAGAGCTAGTATGATTAGTCAGGTAAAAGACATGCGTACGAAAGCCCGTATAGGAGATTTATGAAGAATAGCAAATAAGAAACAAGCACATGGATTTTTGACAAATTAGTATGGACCTTATAAATAAGTGTATAAATTTTTGTTATATGATAAATAATAGCACTGGCAAAGTCTTATGTATTACTATAATAACAATATTATTTACAAGTTCGGATATAAGAAAAAATAAATATAAACTGTTAAGTCTTTATATTTATTGAATTGACAATTAATTGGTGAATAAAACAGAAATTACCATAATAATATTTCCCTCACCTGTTAACAATAAGAGTACAGGCAATACAAAACAAGATCACTCGCGGTGATAATACTTAAAGAGCCGCTGAACCTACAAAAAGTTGATTTTGTAACTTGGTTGCTTTGATAATAACAAACGGAGGTGAATTGAGTATGGCAAGTAATAATAACAGTGGATCAAACAGAGCAGAAGTACCTCAGGCAAAAGAGGCACTTAACCGTTTCAAAATGGAAATCGCTAACGAAATAGGTGTTCCGTTAAAGCAAGGTTATAACGGTGACTTAACAAGTAAGCAAAACGGTTCCGTTGGTGGAGAAATGGTTAAACGTATGATCAGACAGCAGGAACAGCAGATGTCTGGCGGCCAACAGTAATATTATTCAATATATTGTATTACTAATAGATTAGTAATACAGAGAATGAAACATCACTGATATTTACTGGCATTGCCTGTTAGTATCGGTGATGTTTTTCTGTATTCAAAAATTTCATTTCCAAATTGTTTTCTCCTATGATAAAATAAACCTTTGAGAGAAACATGCTAAAATAAATGATACATGAGCGGTATCAAAGTTGGCATATACTTATATATATTATGGAAAGGATATAGAAAAAATGGGAAGATACTTTGGCACAGACGGCTTTCGAGGTGAAGCTAATGTAAACCTGACAGTAGAGCATGCATATAAGGTTGGCAGATTTTTGGGATATTATTATGGTAAAAATCATAAAGCAAATATTATAATTGGTAAGGATACCAGAAGATCCAGCTATATGTTTGAATATTCGCTTGTAGCAGGTCTGACGGCAAGTGGGGCAGACGTATTTTTACTGCATGTAACAACAACACCCAGTGTCTCTTATGTTGTCAGAACGGAAGGCTTTGATTGTGGAATTATGATTTCAGCAAGCCATAATCCATATTATGATAATGGCATAAAGATTATTAACGGTAATGGCTATAAGCTGGAAGCGGAAATTGAGGAATTGGTAGAAGAGTACATAGACAGTAAGGAAGATAAACTCCCCTTTGCGGTTAGAGAGAATATCGGGAGGACGACAGACTACGCAATCGGTAGAAACCGTTATATCGGTTATCTAATTTCTTTGGCAACCAGATCCTTTCAGGACAAAAAGGTGGGACTGGATCTTGCCAATGGTTCTGCAACTACAGTAGCGAAAGGAGTATTTGATGCTCTGGGAGCAAAGACTTTTGTTATGAACTGTGAACCGGATGGAACCAATATTAATTTAAACTGCGGCTCCACACATATTAATGAATTAAAGCGGTTTGTGCTTGAGCATAATCTGGATGTGGGCTTTGCCTATGACGGAGATGCAGACAGGTGTCTTGCAGTGGATGATAAGGGTAATATTATAGATGGCGATTTAATAATGTATTTATGTGGTGTTTATATGAAAAACCGCGGCGAACTTGCAAATAATACGGTTGTTACCACGGTAATGTCTAACCTGGGTCTTTACCAGGCATTTCAAAAAAAGGGAATACTTTATGAAAAAACTGCCGTAGGTGATAAGTATGTTTTTGAAAATATGAGAGCAAACGGACATTCCATCGGAGGAGAGCAATCAGGACATATCATATTTAGTAAGCATGCAACTACAGGGGATGGAATCCTGACCTCCTTAAAGCTTATGGAGGTTATGCTGGAAAGTAAGGCACCGTTATCTGAGCTTCATAAAGATATTACAATTTTTCCTCAGCTGCTAGAGAATGTGAGGGTTCATGATAAGAAAGCCGTAAAGGAAGACCAGGCAGTAAAGGATATTGTAGCACTGATAGAGAAAGAGCTTGGAGAGGATGGCAGAATTCTGGTTCGGGAAAGCGGAACTGAGCCATTAATCAGAGTGATGATTGAGGCTAAAACAATAGAGATATGTAAAGATTATGTAAATAGAGTAATTTGTGTATTAAAAGAGCAGGGTCATGTTATATAAATTGAGAAATATCTTTTGGTAAACTTAGTAACAGCGTTTTTCCTTTGATTACACAGTGCTTCCATAGGAAAATAAAATATGGTATTTACAGATGCATTATGTTATAATATACTAATGTCAAATTGTCTATAAAACAGATAATATGTACTTTTGCAATTGGGACGTATAGAAATGCACAAAATTGGCAAAAAGTAAAGTACATAATAAGAAAGATCTACCATCTTTCTTATCAAGCATACAGGGAGTTAGCATTCCTCCTTAAAAGACAAAACGGGAGGTGGAATTCTTCCTAGCAAGATAAACAAGGAGGAGAGATCCTCTTTAAAAGACAAGACAGGAGGAGATACGCCTCCTTAAGACAAAAGCAGGAGGTGAAATTCCTCCTAGAAAGATAATACAGGAGGAAATAAAAATGAGTTTACAGGTCGAAAAATTAGAAAAGAATATGGCAAAGCTTACAATAGAGGCTTCCGCTGAAGAATTTGAGAATGCACTTCAAAAGGCATATCTTAAAAATAAGGGTAAAATGAATATACAGGGCTTCCGTAAGGGTAAGGCTCCCCGTATGATTATTGAGAAAATGTACGGACCTAGTATTTTTTATGAGGATGCGGCTAACGAAATAATCCCTGAGGCGTATGAGAAGGCAGCACTTGAGAGTGGACTTGATATTGTATCCAGACCTGATATTGATGTAGTTCAGGTAGAAAAGGGCAAGAGCTTCATCTTTACTGCCGAAGTTGCAGTAAAGCCGGAAGTTACCTTAGGTAAATATAAAGGTATTGAGGTAGAAAAGAAAGCGATTACAGTAACAGAAGAAGAAATAATGGCTCAGATTGATAAGGAACGTGAGCAGAATTCAAGAACTATCACTGTTGATGACAGACCGGTTCAGATGAATGATATTACGACTATTGATTTTGAAGGCTTTGTAGATGGTACTCCATTTGAAGGAGGTAAGGGTGAGGATTACTCACTTACAATTGGATCTCATTCCTTTATTGATACCTTTGAAGAGCAGTTAGTAGGCAAGACTGTCGGAGAAGAAGTAGAGGTTAACGTTACCTTCCCTGAGGAATATCAGGCTAAGGAATTAGCCGGCAAGCCAGCATTATTCAAGGTTAAAATTAAAGAAATCAAAGTAAAGGAGCTTCCTGAATTAGATGATGATTTCGCACAGGATGTTTCTGAATTTAATACCTTGGATGAATATAAAGAGAATATCAAGGCTACAATTAAAGAGGGCAAAGAAAAAGAATTAAAAACAGAAAAAGAAAATGAAATAGTAGACAAAATCATCGAAGGTGCTGTAATGGATATTCCTGAGCCGATGATCGAAGCACAGGTTAATCAGATGGCTGAGGATTTTGCCCAGAGAATTAAATATCAGGGACTGTCAATTGAACAGTATTTTCAGTTCACCGGTATGGATGCTAAAAAGTTCATGGAAAGCTTAAAGCCGCAGGCTGTTAAACGCATTCAGAGCAGATTGGTGCTGGAAGCTGTAGCAAAAGCCGAGAACATTGAAGTATCTGAGGAAGAACTTGAGAAGGAATTAACAGAGATGGCTTCCAGATATCAAATGGAAGTAGATAAATTAAAGGAATTAGTCGGTGAAAAAGAAAAAGAACAAATTAAAGCCGATATCGCAGTTCAGAAAGCAGTTGACTTTGTTGCAGAACAGGCACAGGAAATATAATAAAGCGTCCGAACGTTTCATCCGTAACAAAACGATAAATGGTTAATATAACTGGATAAGGAGGATAAAAGTATGAGTTTAGTACCTTATGTCATTGAGCAAACGAGTCGCGGTGAAAGAAGCTACGACATCTATTCCAGATTATTAAAAGAAAGAATAATTTTCCTTGGCGAGGATGTTAATGATGTTACAGCCAGTTTAATTGTAGCACAGATGCTGTTCCTTGAATCAGAAGATCCTGGTAAGGATATTAATTTCTATATCAATAGCCCGGGTGGATCTGTAACAGCTGGTATGGCTATCTTTGATACAATGAATTATATCAAATGTGATGTTTCCACTATTTGTATCGGTATGGCCGCCAGTATGGGAGCTTTCCTCCTGTCCGGAGGAGCAAAGGGTAAGAGATTTGCACTTCCCAATGCTGAGGTAATGATTCATCAGCCTTCAGGAGGAGCAAAGGGTCAGGCTACTGATATTAAGATCGTAGCAGACAATATTATTAAAACCAGAAAAAAATTAAACGAGATATTGGCGAAGAATACCGGAAAGCCGCTTGAAGTAATAGAAGTAGATACGGAGAGAGACTACTATATGAGTGCTGAAGAAGCAAAGGAATATGGTATTATTGATGGTATATTAACCAATAGATAACAAAGTTGTATAAGAGATTAGCACACATCACATAGAAAATGAGGTGATTAGGCAGTGGCAGGAAAAGTTGACGACAGAAAACAGCTAAGATGTTCCTTTTGTAATAAGACGCAGGATCAGGTCAGAAAACTGATAGCAGGACCGGGTGTATATATATGCGATGAGTGTATTGAGATATGCAGTGAGATCATTGAAGAAGAATTTGATGGTGAGCCTGTAATCAATTCCGATATTAATTTATTAAAGCCCGCTGAGATAAAAGCTTTCTTAGACCAGCATGTAGTTGGGCAGGAGGAAGCAAAAAAAGTACTTGCAGTCTCTGTTTATAATCATTACAAAAGAGTTTTAGCTGAGAAGGATTTGGATGTCGAACTTCAGAAAAGTAATATTCTAATGATTGGTCCTACCGGTTCCGGTAAGACATATCTTGCTCAGACACTGGCTAAGCTATTAAATGTTCCGTTTGCTATAGCAGATGCCACTGCTTTAACCGAAGCAGGATATGTTGGAGAGGATGTTGAGAATATTCTTCTGAAAATCATCCAGGCAGCAGATTTTGATATTGAGCGCGCACAATTTGGAATTATCTATATCGATGAGATTGATAAAATCACCAGAAAGTCAGAAAATACTTCAATTACCAGAGATGTTTCCGGCGAAGGAGTTCAGCAGGCTTTATTAAAAATACTGGAGGGAACCATAGCATCTGTTCCGCCGCAGGGTGGCAGAAAACATCCTCATCAGGAGTTTATTCAGATTGATACTACCAATATATTATTTATCTGCGGTGGTGCCTTCGATGGCTTAGAGAAAATCATAGAGGCCCGGATCGGACAAAAATCCATTGGTTTTAATGCTCAGATTATTGAGAAGAATAAGACGAATGTGGGCGAGTTATTCAAACAGGTAATGCCCCAGGATTTGATTAAATTTGGTCTCATACCGGAGTTTGTCGGTCGTGTTCCCGTTCCGGTAGCACTCGATATGCTGGATGAAGAGGCTCTGGTACGTATTCTTACCGAACCGAAGAATGCCATTACAAAGCAGTATAAGAAATTATTTGAACTGGATGGCGTGGAGTTAGAGTTTGAAGAGGATGCTCTTGAAGAGATTGCAAAGCAATCCTTTAGCAGGAAGATTGGAGCCAGAGGACTTAGAGCGATTATGGAAGTAGTCATGATGGATTCAATGTATAATATCCCTTCTGATACGAAAGCGGTGAAATGTATAATAACCAAAGCTTCTGTTCTAGGGACAGAAAAGCCTGTATTAGTACTATCAGAGGATAATGTTGCAAGGAAAGCAATAACAAAACGAGGCTCAAAAAAAAGTAAGGATGAAATAGCATAAAGATAGTAAGGGGATATTACAAAACGGTTCAGTTTTGCAGCATCCCCTTCTTTGCGAATATAATGAGACGGTCGTAAGATATTGGAGGTAGAATTCTACCGACAGAAAGAAGGATAATGTGGTTATTAAGAGTGTAAATTTAGAGACAGTGTGTGGAATAACAAGTGTTCTACCGGAGAATGATAAACCGGAGATAGCATTTGCAGGGAAATCAAATGTAGGAAAGTCCTCCCTGATTAATGGATTAATGAATCGTAAAGCCTTAGCTAGAACCTCGGCTCAGCCAGGCAAGACACAGACAATTAATTTTTATAATATTAATGAGAAGATTTACTTCGTAGATCTGCCTGGTTATGGCTATGCAAAGGTATCTGAGTCAGTAAAAGAAAAATGGGGTAAAATGATTGAGAGGTACTTAAAGAACTCGAAACAGTTAAGAATAATATTTCTTCTGATAGATATTCGCCATGAGCCCTCTGAAAATGATAAGAGTATGTATGAGTGGATTGTATATCAGGGATTTAAACCTATCATCATTGCAACAAAGCTAGATAAGATTAACAGGAGCCAAAAGGACAAGCAGTTAAAAATAATCAGGGAAGGGCTTAAGGTTGTTCCAGAAACAAAAATACTGCCCTTTTCTTCGCTCACGAAGCAGGGCAGAGATGAGATTTGGGAAGCTATAGAAGAAATCTGCGGATTGACTTCGGAGGAGGAAGAAACAACTAGTAATCCAACAGATTAATCAGGATTTATAATCTAATAAAGTGGACATAAGGTAGGAATAGATATCTGAGCTTTTTTCCTTCCAGTTATTGCAAAGCCTTGCCGCTTCTTCTTCTGTAGTAACCGATAAGGTTAAATCAATAATCGGAAGGTCTCTCTCCACAACACATAGATGAGCTGAGAAATCTCCCTTTTTAACCTGATAGTATTCTGCTCTTGTAGAAACCTCTTCTTGAAGCTGATATTTGTATTTGGAAAGATATTCCTCAATATCGTCCTTAATACCTGACGACATCATGTTATCAAAGAAGAGTAGGGTCTGAGAACCACTTTCCGTTATCCGGTATAAAGTACTATTTCGTATGGTTTTTGTTGAGATAAAAGCATCGTCAATTAATTCTGAAATCGCCCGCTGAATATTAAAATAATTGGTATATTCCTTTTCTAATATAAAGGCTGTCAGCTGGGCGTTCGTTAAGGGGAAGCTGACTCTGCTAAGAATATAAAGAATCATTAATTTATACAACATAAAGGTGTCAGATTGCATGGTAGCCTCCTTTGAAAGCCAAACTTAGTATATTAATAATACTTAAAGTTTATTATCCTTCATCATGTATTATCTATGAAAAGATTTCAATGACAGTGATAATGCTTTCCCTGATAACTGTCAGTTTCCTTCATCCTTTTGTGAATTTGATTTAAGACCATCTTTTTATCAGCACTCCAAAGTGGAGCCAAAAGTAACTTTTTAGGTCCGTCACCGGTGATGCGATGAATGATCCTATCAGGAGGAAGATGTTCCAGGCATGAAATTAAAATATCTATATAATCCTCCATAGATAAAGTCTCTGTATATTGTCCGCTTTCATATTGTTTACCGAGATCGGTACCTTTTAAAATATGCAGCAGTTGAAGCTTGATTCCCTGTATAGGGAGTTTGGATAGATATTCCATGGTCATTAACATATCATGTTTTAATTCGTTTGGCAAGCCCAGAATGGTATGAACGATTATCGTAATACTAAGTTGGTGAAGCTTAAGAACCTTTTCTTCAAAAACAGATAATGGATATCCCCGTCGTATCAATTCTGCAGTTTTTTCATGGATCGTCTGAAGTCCAAGCTCAACCCAGACCGGTTTAATCTGATTTAATTCATTTAATAAATAAAGAACTTCCTCATCTAAACAGTCGGGTCTTGTAGCAATAGAAAGAATTACGATATCAGGATGCCGGATTGCCTCCATAAATATACTGCGCAGATAGGAGACAGGAGCATGAGTGTTAGTATATGCCTGAAAGTAAGCGATATATTTAGGCTGCTTAAGAATTTTGTTTTTAGAAGAAACCAGCTTTTTTGCTTCCTCGATTTGTCTAGTAATAGATAAACAATAATCAGCGGCAAAATCCCCCGAACCGCCTGCGCTGCAGAAGATGCAGCCACGGGTATCGATAGTACCGTCCCGATTTGGACAACTCATGCCGCCGTTTAATGATAATTTGTATATTTTCTGACCGTAGGTATTCTTAAGTTCATAATCCAGGGAATGATACCGCTTCTGATCCCACATGAATACTCCTACTTTCTGATTAATTCCTTCACTGCATTACTAACAAGTTCACTTACTCTTGGATCGAAAGCCTGAGGCATAATGTTATTTTCATTTAATTCCCCGGGTGCTACAAGTCCAGCGATTGCTTCGGCTGCTGCTAGCTTCATCTCCTCAGTAATCTGAGTTGCTCTTCCTTCTAATGCCCCTTTGAATATACCAGGGAAAGCTACAACATTATTCACTTGATTGGGGAAATCAGATCGGCCAGTGGCAACAACTCTGGCTCCGGCTTCCTTTGCCAAATCCGGCATGATCTCAGGGGTAGGATTAGCCATAGCAAATATTATGGCATCCTGATTCATTGAAGCTACCATTTCCTTTGTGACTATATTAGGAGCCGATACCCCGACAAATATATCTGCACCGGCTAAAGCATCGGCCAGAGAACCTCTTTTGTTCTCAAGGTTAGTTACCTTTAGCATCTCTTTCTGCATCCAGTTTAGATTCTCATAATCCTTATGGATAATTCCGTTTTTATCACATAAGGTTAAATGCTTAAAGCCATATCTTAATAAAAGCTTAGAGATTGCGATACCGGCGGAGCCAGCTCCGTTTACAATAATCTTACAATCTTCTTTGTTCTTTCCGGTAACCTTAAGTGCATTGATGGTAGCAGCAAGTACTACAATTGCCGTTCCATGTTGATCATCGTGAAATACTGGAATACTTAGTGTTTCCTTCAGCCGTTCTTCTATTTCGAAGCATCTGGGTGCGGAGATATCTTCCAGATTAATTCCTCCAAATGCGGGGGCTATTGCAATAATCGTTTTGATAATTTCTTCTGTATCCTGTGTATCTAGACAGATAGGCACAGCATTCACCCCACCGAACTCTTTGAAGAGAACTGCTTTACCTTCCATAACCGGCATAGCTGCGTAGGGGCCGATATTGCCTAATCCAAGAACGGCACTGCCATCTGATATAACAGCAATCGTATTTGCTTTTATTGTGTATTTATAAGCGGCTTCTTTATCCTGCGCGATTACTCTGCAGGGCTCTGCTACTCCTGGGGTATAGGCAATCGATAAATCTTCTCTGGATTTAACCTTGCATTTTGATGTGATTTCTAATTTGCCATTCCAGGATTCATGCATTTTTAATGCTTGTTCATTAATATTCATATTTTACCTCATTTCTGTACTGCTAAAATACTCACTAAGCGAGACTATGCGCTTTCCTTCTGTTGGAAAAATGTCCAAAGCTATCATATCACTATGAAAAAAGTAAATCAAGTATTTTACAGGAATAAGGTTCCCTCTGACGGTACTGTGTTACTGTTCACAGCCATATAGGTAACGATTGTGGCGATGTCACCAATACTTCTGAATAGGAGCCGCTCTCGCTTAATTGCATTTCGTAGCGGTACATAAGGTTCTAAAGTACAGAACCTAAGTACCGACGAATGCAAATACTCCTCTTCAGAAGTATTAGCAACGTCGCCACCCTAGCATTTCACATTGGCTGTGAACAGTAACGGTACTGATGATTATTATTAAAATTAGGTATTTTGCATTAATTGTCCATAATAATAGTAGTCTGCATACAAAATAGCGAGAAATAGATAGAAAAATGGGAAATTATGACATAAAATAGGAGGATTAGCTTATTAGAAAGTACTTTCCTTTCTTTCCTCCTTGTTGTATAATGGATTAGTATTATCAAGGATAATCTTTGGATATATTTCTCAACTTATTTTCTGAATCATCTCTATATCACATTCCGTAAGAGAATCCAATCTAAACCAAAGGAGCGTATGCATGGAAAATCAGTATGATTCAATGACCCTTGCTAATTTAAGGGAACTCGCAAAAGAAAAAGGACTTAAACACATAACTTCGCTTAAAAAAAGCGAGCTGATAGAGATTTTGATCAAAACTGCTTCAGAGGCTGGTCAAACGGAACAGGTTAAAGCTGAAGCGAAACCTGCCATAGCCCCTGCGGAGCAGATTAAAACGGAGCAGATTAAGATTGAACAGAATAAAATCGAATCGAATAATAAGCTTGAGTTAAACGGATTAGAGCAGAACAGACAGGAATTAAATAAAATTGAGCACAACAAACCGGAGCAAAATAAATTCGAACAGAGCAGATTTGATCCATCCAAGTTAGAACAGGTACAGCTGTCAGCGAAGGATGATAAAAAAAGCGCTCCGGTACCCAATGAAATTGACCAATTAGACAGTGGTGAAACTAAGGTGGGAATTTTAGAGGTTCTTCCGGATGGATATGGGTTTATTCGTTGTGATAATTATCTACCGGGTGAGAATGATGTCTATGTTTCTCCTGCACAAATTCGTCGCTTTAATCTAAAAACCGGTGATATTGTTTCTGGTAATACAAGAATTAGAAGCCAGAATGAGAAATTCAGTGCATTACTATATATTAAATCAGTAAATGGCTTTCATCCGAATGAAGCCCAAAAACGAAAGAGATTTGAGGACCTTACTCCGATTTTTCCGAATTATCGTATCCATCTTGAAACGCCTGGTATCGGTGTGGCAATGAGAATGGTTGATTTGATATCTCCTATTGGTAAAGGGCAAAGAGGTATGATAGTATCCCAGCCAAAGGCAGGTAAGACAACCCTTTTGAAGCAGATCGCAAAGGCTGTAACTAAGAATCATCCAGATATGAAGCTAATTATTTTATTAATTGACGAACGTCCCGAGGAGGTTACGGATATTAAGGAATCAATTGAGGGTAAGAATGTAGAGGTTATTTATTCTACCTTTGATGAGCTTCCCGAAAATCATAAAAGAGTATCTGAGATGGTTATTGAGCGTGCGAAACGACTTGTGGAACACAAACAGGATGTAATCATACTGCTAGATAGTATTACAAGGCTTGCGAGAGCTTATAACTTAACAGTACAGCCAAGCGGAAGAACCCTGTCCGGCGGTTTGGATCCGGCAGCGCTTCATATGCCTAAGAAATTTTTCGGTGCAGCAAGAAACATGCGTGAAGGAGGCAGTCTTACTATACTCGCTACAGCGCTCGTCGAAACTGGCAGCAGGATGGATGATGTTGTATTTGAAGAATTTAAGGGTACCGGTAATATGGAGTTGGTACTTGATCGCAGCTTATCCGAAAAGCGTATCTTCCCGGCTATTGATCTTCAGAGGTCCAGTACCAGAAGAGATGACTTATTACTTTCTCAGACAGAGCTGGAAGCTACATTTCTGATGAGAAAAGCCTTAGGCGGATTAAAATCCGATGAAGCACTTGAGAGAATAATTGATATGTTCTTAAGAACCAAGACAAATATTGAATTTATCGAAACAATCAAAAAAACTAAGATAGTATTTTAAGATAAAAGAAAGAGAAAGTTGCAAAAGTAGCAGGCTCTTTTTTGGGTATTGCAATGAAATTAATCCTATGCTATAATAATAAAGCTGTTTATTTTATCGGTATTACTATAATATTATCATATTATACTAATCTATAAATACTATAAGTTAGTAAAGAGGTGAAAACATGAAAGACGGAATCCATCCCAAATATCATCAGGCTAAGGTTGTTTGCAACTGCGGTAACGAATTTGTAACAGGATCAACAAAGGAAGACATCCATGTTGAAGTCTGCTCCA
>JAEZTJ010000104.1 GCA_023421505.1 Bacillota bacterium | reverse complement strand
TCTGTACTTCAATGAGATTGGGCATCTCCAGGACTTCCTTTTGTTTGGAGTAACTCATTCTAACGTTATTACCAACCTTAATTGGATGCATTCTGTTCTTGTCCATTGACGTTTTCACCCCTTGAATTTAATTGTATAACTCTTGCTCTCTTACTAAAAAAACTTCTTTTCATTTCCTGATATATATGCTATAATATAACTAATTAGGCATATCACACCACAATAGTGCATCTTTCATACTACCACACTTAATTTCAACTGTCAACTTAAAATGTTGATTTTTTTTATTTTATACAAACAAATACCTACAATTAAGAAAAGCCCGCGTAATGAGCGGGCATTTCTTAATTGTAGGTATTAGCCAAGCGGAGCATTATCCGCTTGGCGTACCACCGCAGGTGGTGTTTGTATAACGAACGAATTGCGCATTTTGCAATTCGTGAGTCTATATGTAAATCCTTTAGACCAACTAATTCCTTATATTATCCGCTTGGCGTACCACCGCAAGGTGGTGTTTGTATAACTTACGAATTGCGCACTTTGCAAATCATGAGTCTATATGTAAATCCTTTAGACCAACTAAACCAGTGCATTCCCCGCTTGGCGTACCACCGCCAGGTGGTGTTTGTATAACGAACGATTTGCTGCACTTTGCAAATCATGAGTCTATATGTAAATCCTTTAGACCAACTAAACCAGTGCATTCCCTTCTTGGTGTTCTCACATATCATAGTAATACATACTTTACTTTATATCTATCTGCTTTGTCTTATTAAATACATTAATCAATATGGCGACACCACATAAAAGCAGTGATGCGGTAAAAACATGATGCAGACTGGAATATAATATATGCTTAAGAGGATATACAAGCTCTTTCGGAATGCCACTTACCGTCGCAGAATTAATTAATTGATTCATTAACTCTCTTGTTATTTGCTTATTATGATTAGTAATTAAAAGTTGATTAATACTTGTATTAAAAATAAGTCCAAATACAGTCACCATGATCGTCTGTCCAATGGTCTGGGACAAGGTATAGAATGAGGTCGCTACGCCTATCATTTCTTTTGGAACTATCTGCTGAACAGATACTGTCGTAGTGGTAAATACAATTCCCAAACCTATGCCAGCCACAGAAGAAATGATTAAAAATACAAAGAATGGAGTTTGATATGGACTAAAATAGATACCTGCTCCCGCCATACCAATAATCAGCAGACCAATAAATAGTATTTTTTTTGATGTCATCTTAGGCAGCATTGCCCCGGAAGATTGAGAACCTATTATCCAGGTTAGAGAGATAGGAATCAGTATCATTCCGCCAATTGCGGCACTAAACCCCAATACCCCCTGCATCCACATAGGAAAATATGCATTCATGCCAATTAAAAACCCGCTGGATATAGCGATAATTATATTCATAGTTATAAATCCATTTGCTTTAAATAGCTTGGGTGAAACGATCGGATCTTTCGCTTTTTTTTCAAGGCGAATGAATACTATTATCAAAATAAGAAATGCAAGAAATAATAATATAGTTTGAAGCAGGGCTTTCTTATTTCCAATACTTTGTATACCAAATAGTAAGGTTAGAAGAACTGCCATCAGACAGAGACAACCTTTTATATCCAAACTGATTTTATTTTCATTAGGTTTTTTAGGCTCAACAAGATATATTCCGATCAACAGCATCATGATTAAACCAATCGGCAAGTTCACCAAAAATATCCAGTGCCAATTCAACTGATCCGTAATAAAGCCACCCAATAAAGGGCCTATTATACTAGCGAACCCCCATACCGCGTTGATAAATCCAAGAACTTTGGTCCTTTTTGCCACTGGATATATATCAGCCATAATTGTCATTGCAACTGGTACGAGCGCTCCTGCGCCAATACCTTGCAGCGCCCTGAACAGGATAAGCTCTATCATATTAGAAGATAAGGCACATAAGGAAGAACCGAGTAGGAAAATTACCGTGCCCAATAGAAACATTGGCTTTCTTCCCATTTTATCAGAAAGCTTTCCATAGATCGGAGTAACCATTGCATTGGTAAGCAAATAAACAGCAAAGACCCAATTCATAATCGACATACCATGCAAATTGCTAATGATTGTTGGCATGGCGGTTGATACTATCGTTGTCTCAACTGCAGTCATAAAGACAGATAATAAGATAGCTACCGTAACAAGTAACACATTTGTTTTTTTCTTATTCACGTAAACTTATATTCCTTTTCCCATATAGTTTTTAAGATAAGCTTAAATCTGCCGCAGGCAGCTTTATACTGTATTGCATAATCGACACTATCAAAATTGTTTTCCAAATCTCTCAATAATACTTCTTGTAAATATTTTATATGTATATACTAAAAAACCTGCTATGAAAGCATAGACTTTCATAGCAGGCCATAGATAGTCACTAATTACTTTAATGTAACTTTTGCGCCTTCTGCTTCTAATTTAGCCTTAATGTCATCAGCTTCAGCCTTGCTTGCGCCTTCCTTTAACATCTTAGGAGCTGCATCTACAAGATCCTTAGCTTCCTTTAAGCCTAAGCCGGTAGCTTCACGAACAACCTTGATAACCTTAACCTTGTTAGGACCAACTTCAGTTAACTCTACGTTGAACTCTGTCTTCTCTTCTTCTTCAGCCGCTGCAGGACCTGCTGCTGCTACTACAACACCTGCTGCTGCAGATACACCAAATTCTTCTTCACATGCTTTTACTAAATCATTTAATTCTAATACAGTAAGGCCCTTAATAGCCTCGATAAATTCCTGAGTTGTCATTACTATTTACCTCCATTATATATTTTAATTGTAGTATCCGGGACAATCATGCTCCCTGGTTCATTTTCTGTTCCTTCTATGCTACATTGATATTATGATTTAACTCAATAGTATAACGCAACATTCTGCTTACTCTTAAGCAACTTTGAACAGCTTGTAACTGGCCTGTAAAATTATGCTTGCTTCTCTGCGATCTGCTTGAGTACACGAGCAAGGTTTGCAATCGGAGACTGTAAGCTTCCAAGTAACTTGGAAATAAGAACTTCTCTTGAAGGAATGGTTGCAATAACCTGGATTTTGTTGCTGTCATAATAATTTCCTTCAACAACACCAGCTTTAAATTCTAAATTAGGCATTGTCTTTATACATTCAAGTATAATTCTAGCAGGAGCAGTTGCATCCTCCATACCAAAAGCAACAGCAGTCGGGCCGTTTAAATCTTTCTCCAAAGCCTCATATGCAGTACCCTTGAATGCGAAATTAAGCATTGTGTTCTTATATACCTTATAAACTACACCGGCATCTCTTAACTTCTTACGAAGAATTGTATCCTGCTCAACAGTTAAGCCACGGTAATCTACTAATACAGCAGCTTTTGCACTTGCAACATAGCCTTTAATCTCTTCTACAATAGGTTGTTTTAATTCAACTTTTGCCATTACGTACACCTCCTTGTATCTTAATAGACTGCCGGAACTCCGGCAATTAGCAGTATGCCAACTTGGCATATAAAAAACCTCTTCCTACCAAAGCAGAAAGAGGTCAATAAAATCAAATAGATTTCAATCAACTTTTCCTCGGTAGGCGTTATCAACTTATGCCCTGCGGCACCTACTGTCTTCGGCAGTTTGATGTGTGAATAAGTTTTCATTCACTGCAAATCGGATTATAACATGATGACAAGCACATGTCAACCCGAATTATTTATAATTTAGCCTAACTTTGCTGTATTAAGCTTTACGCCAGGACCCATTGTAGAAGCTAAAGTAACACTTCTTAAATACTGTCCCTTTGCTGCGGAGGGTTTTGCTTTTACTACAGCGCCAATTAAGGTCTGGAAATTATCATTTAACTGTTCCTCAGTAAAGGAAGCCTTACCAAGCGGAACATGAATAATATTTGTTTTATCAAGTCTGTATTCAATCTTACCGGCTTTAATATCGTTAATCGCCTTTGTAACATCCATCGTTACAGTACCAGCCTTAGGGTTAGGCATTAATCCTTTCGGTCCGAGTACACGTCCTAAACGACCAACTACACCCATCATGTCAGGAGTTGCTACAACAACATCAAATTCAAACCAGTTTTCATTCTGAATCTTAGGTATTAAATCATCAGCACCTACAAAATCAGCGCCTGCTGCTAAAGCTTCATTTGCTTTGTCACCTTTCGCAAATACAAGTACGCGCACTGTTTTACCTGTTCCATGAGGTAATACAACTGCACCACGAACCTGTTGATCTGCATGACGTCCGTCTACACCAAGTCTGATATGTGCTTCAACGGTCTCATCAAATTTAGCTACAGCTGATTTTTTAACCAGGCTGATTGCTTCTGCTGCATCATATTGAACGGATCTGTCAATTAATTTAGCAGAGTTAGTATATTTCTTTCCTCTTTTCATTCTATAAACCTCCTAGTGGTTTTACCGGAAGAAAACAGAATACTATCATACTCTGTCAGCGAAATCTTTGTTGATTTTACTATACAGGATAAAATTATATTCCGTTGGCGAATACAACTGCGTCGTATATGCCTGTTGAACACGTTTTTCGTGTCCGACATTTCCTCCCACGATAATAGATTCTAAATCGCACGTTATCTTTCAAACATGCTGTTGCATTCTTATTAGTCAACTACAGTGATGCCCATGCTTCTTGCAGTTCCTGAGATCATACTCATAGCTGCTTCAACGCTTGCTGCATTTAAGTCAGGCATTTTGAGCTCAGCGATTTTTCTAAGCTCTGCTTTTGTAATCGTAGCTACCTTTGTCTTGTTAGGGACTGCGGAACCGGATTTCAAATTGAGTGCTTTCTTTAATAAAACTGCTGCCGGCGGTGTCTTTGTTATGAAGCTGAAGCTTCTGTCTGCATAAACGGTAATAACGACAGGTGTAATAATTCCATCCTGATCTGCTGTTCTTGCATTAAATTCCTTTGTGAACTGAACAATGTTCACACCATGCTGACCGAGTGCGGGTCCTACCGGGGGAGCCGGAGTAGCCTTGCCAGCTGGGATCTGTAATTTGATATAACCTGTAACTTTTTTTGCCATGATAGCATACCTCCTGATAATGTGGTGTTTAGCGGGAATATCCCTCCCACGTAACTAACTGCCTACAAGATGAACAGATGAACCGTTTTTCTTGTAACGACTTACTTACATTGCATTAAACTTATCTGCGAACCTTTACTTCACTGAAACCGATCTCAACAGGGGTTTCACGACCAAACATATCTACGCTGATTGTAACACTCTGCTTATGCGGATCAATCTTTCTGATCTGACCTGTTGTATTTTCCCATACACCGGAAGCAACCGTTATCATATCACCGATTTCAAAATCAACCGAAACTTCATCACTCTTAATTCCCATACTGTGCATCTCTGCCTCTGTAAGCGGAACCGGCTGTTTTGAATCAGGACCGACAAATCCTGTCACACCTCTGGTATTACGGACTACATACCATACATCGTCATTCATAACCATATGAAGCAATACATAGCCGGGAAACATTTTCTTTTGAACACGCTTCTTAACGCCATTCTTAACTTCAATGACATCCTGCATCGGAACAGATACTTCCAGAATTTGATCCTGTAGCTTTCTGTTTTCGATTGTCTTCTCGATGTTCGCTTTTACTTTGTTCTCATACCCTGAATAGGTGTGAACAACGTACCAATTAGCTTCTGACATAGTCTCACCCTTATCCTATATTATAAATCCGATACCATATTCAAATACAGTATCTAGTAAAAAGATAATAGCACCCAGGATAACGGTAACAGCAATAACAGCAACTGATTGTTTAACAAGATGTTCTTTGTCCGGCCAAACGATTTTCTTAAACTCGGACTTAAGACCCTTAAACCAACTTCTCTTTGGAGCCTTTTCGGCAGTAGAATTAGTTGTTTCTCCCATGTCTTCACTTCCCTTTCAGTTTGAATTATTTCGTTTCCTTGTGCAATGTGTGAGTTCTGCAGAACTTACAGTACTTCTTTGTTTCCATTCTGTCTGGATGTGTCTTCTTTTCTTTCGTCATGTTGTAATTGCGTTGTTTGCAATCAGTACATGCCAGTGTGATTTTTACGCGCACAATATCCACCTCCGATTTCTCTTGTTGCGCCTATCGCTTAACTTTGCAGCAGGCCTTTTTAGGCATAAAAAAAAAGCCCTCTTACTTTGCTTTCTTAATATATCATAACGATTTATGTACGTCAACATATTTTTTCGGCACCGTTAATGTCCATATAGGTAAATGAGAGACATTACGTTGATATGGCAGATTCCATAAAATTAGAATCTGCCATTTTTTTATTCGTAAGTTAACCATTATGCTCGCATGTGAAATCTTTCCGTGTTTTCTGCCAATGTATTCTCTTTAGGAATAGCAGCCTTTGCTGTCGGTTTCAAGTTTTTTACTATAATAGTTTTAACTGTTACGTTGCCGCTGCTATCAGAGACGAATACGGTATAGATACCATCATTTTTTACATCAAAGCTTCCTTTCCCTTCTCTTAATTTAACCTCTTTTCCCGAGTCAGACTTAAGAAAATCCTCAGCCCGCTTCATTCCCGATAGGTATTTTACCTGCGTTACCCCACTCAGTGTATCGGTTGCGGCAACTGTTATCCTTCCGGCTCTACTTTGATCTATGGCTTTAAAAGTTACATTAAGCTTCGGTGGCGTATTGTCTGCCTTGACCTCATAGCTTTGTACAGTTTCGTTTCCAGCATAATCAGAAGCATAGAAGGTATAAATACCAGCTTTGGTTACCTTAACTTCATAATCCTTTACAGGTGAACCAAGCATACCATTTTTAAAATCTTCTACACTTTTTCTGCCATAACTCCATTTGATTACTCTGATTTTCGCTTCCCCTGCATCTTCTGCATGAACAGGGATAATCATCTCTTTAGAATTATATACTGTCTTCAAGGAGAGCTTAGGCGGATCAGTATCCTGTACCAGCTCATCAATAGAGTTAATCGCCTTAAAAGCATCCGGAATGCCTGGATATCTCATTTTATCCTCCAAATCCTCAATTGGCTTTAATGTATCAATGATAATTTTTTTAACATTTGACGCGTATATATGATCATCATATGCATAAAGCATTGCCGCTACAGCAGATACCTGCGGTGCCGCCATGGAGGAGCCGCTCATCTGAGCATATCTTCCAACAATCGTACTGTAAATATTATCTCCCGGTGCTGCAAGATCTACTGTATTGGCACCATAATTGGAATAATAATTTAGTTCACCCGTCGAATCAAGTGAAGTAACTGATATCAAATTATCAAGCTTCATATTAGCAGGATAAATAGGCTCTTCATCGTTGTCTTCACCGGAATTACCTGCTGCCGCTACAAAGAGCATATTCGATTCCTTCATTACCTTATATAAGTCCTTTGAATAAACGCCGGTTCCCCAGCTTAAATTACAAATATCTGCTCCCATCATTGTAGCATACTTTACTGCCTCAACTGCATCAGATAGCATACCGCTGCCATCGATACCTCCATTAATCTTTAAGCTCATCAGCTTAATATCAACACTCGACGCAACACCTGCTATTCCAATATTATTATTTGCTATCGCAGCTATTATTCCAGCTATATGCGTACCGTGATTATCATTATCTAGAACAGACGCAGTCTTATTCTTTTTCTTCTTATCATAGTGACACACACTAGCATCATCATTATAAAAATCCCAACCATATATATCATCAATGTAACCATTGTTGTCATTATCTATATGATCACCGTCTATTTCTCCCGGATTAATCCACATATTATCTGCTAAATCAGGATGAGAATAGTCTATTCCGGTATCAATAACAGCAACTACCACCTCACGTCTGGCAAAGCCTGATTCCTTGATATTATCCCAGGCCTTTGCAACATTCATGTCAATACCTGTAATAGATTTGGTCTTGCGCCTAAACGAATAGGAATAATCCGTATAATATCCCGGATTACTGATGTACCACTGCGTATCGGAAAAGGTATCCTCGCTTACGTTCAAACTACTAATTTTACTGTCTGACGGTGTAAAAAGTATCTGACTATCTAAATTCTTATTATGCAGCGAACCTCCAGAAAATAGTACAACAGCACCAGCAAACAGAACGGCTCCGATAATTTTTCCTGATTTTATAAAGTAATTATTCAGCTTCCTCATACGAATCCTCCATTCTGCCAGTTATCATGTTTCTATGGCTTCATCGTATTCTGAACTATTGGCATTTGTGTGGCAAAATTTATATTAATATATTAAATATTATTAAATATATTAAATCTTTATTATTCGACTTGGCATCCATATTTTGGTGGTGTATTTTTCATCAGATTATGTTATACTTTATCTGAAACTATGGTACTAAATTCCAACCTCATCAAGGAGGTGCTATTATGAATATGCAAAAACATAATATCGTGAATTCCATGGAAATGAAGGATTTTTGGGATAGTCTCCAGCTAGATATTCTAACCTCTAATCAGAATTTTACTTCTGAAGATTGCCTTACCTTTATTGAAAGAAGCTTTATGTTTTCTTTATTTTTTAGAGGCTGCCTCCCACTCGAGTTAGCCGTCATTCAGAAAATGTTGGGCATCAAGGAATATGCATATTTAATCCTACTAGATTTTACTGAGCGCAATAAAAACAATATAGCCGATTCTTCCATTGATGATTTAAGTCTTAATTATTTAATCAAGCAAACTTTAAAGGACCAAAACATCGCAGTTGGCCCTCTGATTACAAATCGTATCAGCATAATGGTAAGCTTTGATTCTATCATTACGGAAAAAGAGCATAGGGAAGACAGTATTTCCATATGCAAAAGAATAGCTGCCGTAATAGGCGATACTTATAATATAACCGTCAGGGCCGGCATAGGCAGTATTCAGAGCCTACACTCCATCTATACCTCCTTTATCGATGCTCTGGCTTGTATGTATTACAATATTCCAGATCTTATTACCCATTATCTTGATTTAGATCAATTATCCATGGATAACAGCTTTGATCATCTAGATGCGGAAAAGCATCTTGTAGAGGCGATTCGCTTGCGTAAGACGGAAGCGTATGATTTTTTCGGAATTATTATGGAGTGGATCAGACCTTTAAATGATGAGGTGAAGCGCAATAAAATACTAGAACTGCTTGTTCTGGCAAATCATACAATGAACCTTGATAGCCAGGCAGATGCAAAATTAGTGAACTATACTTCTTATCTAAAACAATTAATGGAGCTTTCGGGGGATCAGATAATAGAATTTGCTTTCCAATGCTTTATCTATGTTACCAGCTATGTAAAACCGCAAACCTCCATTGACTATACGAATCATATTGTAAAAGCTACGAGAGAATATTTAGAAAATCATTATACTGAAGATATTTCTCTGGAAGATATGGCCTCCCAAGTTAATATCAGCCCACAATATTTCAGTAAACTGATTAAGAAAACAACCGGCTTTAATTTTATCGACTGGCTCTCAATGTTGCGCGTTAAGAAAGCGAAGGAGCTATTAACCGACTCCAGCTTAACGGTTAAGGAGGTATGTTTTATGGTCGGTTATAAGGACCCTAATTATTTCAGCCGGATATTCAAAAAAAGGATAGGAATTACCCCCAGCGAGTATGTAAAAACAAGCTCCTATCTTAGCAATAAGAATTAAAAAACAAGCCGCTGTACATAGAAGTTACATATGGATTACAAAAAGTATCCTTCATGGTATTTGGATATAATACAATTGTTTTATCCAAATATTCCATCGGATTTATTGCAATAGCTTCTGCCTTTTCCATAAGCTTTGTGATAAATCCGTTATCTTCGGTAAATAAGCCTTCCATATTACCATCCATCGCTGATGATGCTGCAAGTGAAGTCTCTAATTCCAGTGTACCATCCTCCATCCTATAGATCCCGTTAGCAGAAAGCTCCTCTTCATATAGCTTATAGAAACTCACCATCTCACCGGCTAATTTAGTGGCACCATAATGTTCCGCATGATCAATCATTCGGTTATTCGCATGCTCTAAGATTCTGTTATAGGTGGACAATACCGTATTAACCGCTTTCAGAATCCGATTGCTGTCCGGAGTAATTCTAACAACAACGGGCTCGTCCCCGCTTTCTTTCAGAGAGATAAGCAGAGTATTCTCCAAGGTAAAAGTACTTGCAGCTGTCTGCTTCTCTAGGCCATTCAGTTCAAAATAAGCCGGAGCAGCAGCCTTCTCCATCCAGTTCATACCAAATAGCTCAACGACTCCTCTTCTAAATACCTTCTCATCTTCAAAGGTAAAGCTTCTTTCTCCATATCTTCCTGTCATATCGGAGAAAATTTTAATTCTACTGTAGTTCTTTTTTTCATCCTTTTCAACACTTGCATGGATACCGGGTACATTCCTGCTTAGGAATTCTGCCAGATCATTTAAGGTATCTAAGTTATTTTTTCTTTCTTCTTGAATAAAGGTCAGAGAATAGGTTTGATCCATTATTACATTAAAATAGTATTCTCCCGGCGTGAGGGAATAGGAGGTATTAACAAGTTCTCTTCCGACATTGACCTGTCCCTCCGCAAGAGAATTAATTTTCATCTCTATCCTGTTCGGAAAATCTTCCGTATCTTTTGTTAAAAGTTCCACCGATAGTATATCAGGGTTACTAGCTGAAACCATCTTACTATGAAAACCTGAGATATCAGGATCAAGTATATCAATCAGCTTTGTTTTTAAATCCAGTGCAGCTTCCTTTATACCTAGGGTATATTCCTGATTTTCCTTAGAGATATTTATTTTACAATAAGGGGTACGCTTACTAAGGCTTACGATTTTATCGTAAACCTTCACAAGCTCTTTTCTGTTTCTTACAGGATATTTAATTGATTGTTTGGTAGGATAGGTTCCTATCAGATAATTATATACCTGCATATACAGTCCCTCCATGGTTTCTACTTCTATTGTAAAATATCCGCATGATTTATTCAATAGAATATGGTAAGGTATCATTCCAATTTCCTATTTATTAATACAACAAAATAAGGTTCTATAATAAATATTGGGGTAGTACTTTACCCCGATATTTTTTTACATTAAAATGCACTTATAACCAGCCTGCCTATTCTTTCGGTTCTGCGGCAACATTTCTGAAAGAAGGTAGATTTAT
>JAEZTJ010000058.1 GCA_023421505.1 Bacillota bacterium | reverse complement strand
TCTTCCTTTCTATCATTTCACATTCAAATAGACATCTTCCCTGGTGTGGAATCCGCTGTCTATTATAATTTTGTCAATATTTTCAGTGGTAACGGGTATGGTGTCCAGTTTATAATAAGGTATGTCGTAGGTACCGTCATTTATGGTATTGTCCACATAGTAGGAAAAATTCTGGGTTCTGTCTGTTATATCTTCCCCTCTTCCCAGAGCTACCGCCAGGTAGGCCGATGCTTTGGCCAGATCTTCCACCTGTTTAAAAACCGTCATGGTCTGGGTTCCCTCTACGATACGCTGACAGGCGGCAAGATCAGCATCCTGGCCCACGATAAATACCTTCCCTGCCAGGCGGTTTTCGGAAAGAGTCAGAAAAACCTCACTGGCCAAATCGTCATTTCCGCACATGATACCTTTTACACCGGGATGCTCTTTTAAGGCTTCCTCCACGTATTTTGCCGCTAATTCCGCACTCCAGTTATCACAGGAATTTTTATATACCACCTTCAAATTGCTTTTTTCAATCAGTTCAAGAAAGCCTTTATTAATCATAGCCACATTATTGTCGCTGGAAGGGCCGCCTATGATATAGATGTCGCCTCCCTCCGGAATGGATTCAATAAGGGATTTTGCCATTTCTCTGCCCACCTGCTCATTATCAAAGGAAATGTAAAGGTCTGTTTGGGCATTTTTAATGAGCCGGTCATAGGATACCACCTTAATTCCCGCATCTTTTGCTTCCTTTACAACCTCGGTAAGGGCATCCGCGTCCGAAGCCACAATTACTATCACGTCCATTTTCTTTTTAATAAAGTATTTAATTTGTGAGATCTGGGTATCTACTTCACCGCCTGCCACCTGTACATTGACTTCCGCTCCCAGATCCTTGGCCGTCATAACAAATGCATCCCGATCCCTGATCCAGCGTTCGATGACAAAAGAATCAAAACTAAAACCTATCTGGAGGGTATCCTCCTTCTCTATACTTCTGTTTTCCTTCAGATTCTTATTACTGCATCCGGAACATAACAGCGTAACGATAAATAATGCTGCAATCTGAAAGATGATTTTTCTATTCATATTTGCGTTTCTCCCTGTAATCACTTGGCGTGATATTTTCAACTTTTTTAAATATTCTGCTGAAATAATTGGGGTCACTGTAGCCGGACATGGTGCAGATTTCTTTGATGCTTAAGGCCGGATCTGCTAACAATTCCTTGGCTTTCTTAATACGAATACCGGTTAGGTAGTCGATAAAATTCACACCGGTTTCTTCCTTGAAGCGTTTGCTGAAATAGTAAGGATTTATGTTAACCTCTCTGGATACCTCATCCAGGGATATATCCCTCCTATAATGTTCTTCCAGGTAATGGGTTGCTTTGGCAACGATATTTTCCGACTGGGTCTTTTTGCGGTTGGCCATATGCCTTGTGATATCCGTTATTTTGTTCAGCCACCAGCTTCGCAGTTCATTAAAAGATCCGGTGTTTTGCACCTCGGAAAAATAATCCTTGCGGTAAAGAAATCCGTAGTTAATTCCCCCGTTCCAAAAAGCATCCTTTTCCGCCCGCATAATTAATTCCAGTACCTTAAGCCGTAAGCTGTCCATATAATCCGGATAATTATCCACCATCCAGTCAAAAAATATGGATGCCTGTTCCCTGGCGCCATCTTGGTCTCCTTTAATTACCAGCTGAAAAATAAGCTGTTCGTTGTCAATGGGATATTCCCCTTCATATTCTCCCCGTAATGGCATGTCTCCTACGTGAACGACTCTGCCCTCTCCTTCCTGCAGTGCTCTGTAAGCCTCCTGGTAGGACTGGTTTAGCTCATCAATCCGGCAGGTGCGGCCGATTCCGATACGGAATTTGGCATCAATCTGATTCTCCAGGGTATGCAACAGCTTTCTGGCCTGACCGATGGTACGAATTCGTTCCTCATATTCGACTCCGCCCGGTTGCTCCGGTACCATGACAATTACTTTATTGGCCATAACTGCACTTATAATACATTTAAAATGCTCTTTTACTATATTGCGTAATTCGGGATAAAACTTCTGGGATCGCATACTCATTCCCACCGGATTGGTCAGTACTCCGTTTTCAATGCTTTCTCCGAACTGAATTAAGACCACATAAGCAGTCTCAGTTTCAATATCCAAAAGCTCTTTATAATTATAATAAGTACTCTCCGAGCCACCTCCCTGCAGCATCAGATAATTGATAAACCCGCTTTCCATAATGGGTATCACCGTATCCAGTTTTTCACGGATCCGCAGATTGGCCATCTGACTGTTTCTTTCCGTGTCCAACTGCGCCATGGCACGTTTTGTGACCCCCAGAAAATTATCTTTATTAACCGGTTTGGTCAGAAAATCGAATACCCCGATCTCTATGGCTTCCTTGGCATAATCAAACTTACTGTAAGCAGTGATTACAATAAATAATACGGACTTATTATACTTGCGAATGGTCTGCATGGCTTCGATACCATTCATTCCGGGCATCTGGATATCCATAAATATCATATCCGGCCGGATGCTTTCCGCCATATCAACTACCGCTCTTCCGGTTTTTGCCGTGTAAACCTCACATTCTCCCCCGATATTCTTATGCAGCATGGTCTGTAAAGAATATAACATAATGCCCTCGTCATCCGCTATAAGTATTCGATACATGCTTGGCTCCTTTCCGTCTTGCACTGGCAAGTCTCGGAATGACGATCCGTACTTCCGTTCCTTTGTCTGTTCCGTCACAATGTATGGTCAGCAGATTTTCCTGCCCGTAGTAAAGCCATAACCGGCTGATAACATTGTGCAGACCGATTCCCGCCTTACTGTCATCCTCTGCCGTATTACCAACTCCGGATAATACTTCTTTTATTTTTTCTTCCGTCATGCCCACACCGTTGTCCTTTACCAGGATCAGCAAATAGTCCTCATATTGTTCCACTTTAAGCAGAATCTCCCCGGGCCGGTCAATGTCTGCGATTCCGTGTTTTACCGCGTTTTCAACAATGGGCTGCAAAATCATGCTGGGCACCCATACGTTCCCGGTATTCCCGGTTATCTCCTTGTTAAAAAGAATATCCCCCGTCAGCGTACATTTAATATGTAAATATAATTATCCACGGCTTCGATTTCTTCCAGTAAAGTGGTATCCTGCTCCATTTTTTTTACGTTATACCGGAAGAAATCGGCCATCTTTTCAACGAATAGAGAAGTCTGCTGTGCATCCTCCATGATTGCCAGCTGGGCCCCGGCATTGAGGGAATTAAACAGAAAATGGGGATTAATCTGGGCCTGGAGGTATTTTAACCGGGCATCCTTTAGGTGATTTTCCATCATAAGCTGGCGCTGTTTTAACTTCTGTTCGTTTTCCATATCTTCTTTAATCTGTTCAATGTAATTTTTAATACTTTGAAGCATGGTATTAAAGGTACTGGCCAGAATTCCCACCTCATC
>JAEZTJ010000024.1 GCA_023421505.1 Bacillota bacterium | reverse complement strand
TAGACCGTGAAGGAATTGATTTTCTAATTGGACAGCTAAAATATTTTACAGGTGCACTGTTAGTTATTAGCCATGACCGATATTTTCTTGATGAGGTAGTAGATAAAATATGGGAACTGAAAGATGGTAAAATCACTGAGTATTGGGGAAACTATTCTGATTATCTTCACCAGAAAGAGGAAGAACGTAAGAGCCAGGCTGCAGAATACGAACAATTTGTTGCGGAACGTGGCCGATTGGAAAGGGCCGCGGAGGAAAAGCGAAAACAGGCCCGTAAAATAGAACAGAAGGCAAAAGGTTCTTCAAAGAAAAAAAGTAGTGAAGGCGGAGGGCGTTTAGCTCATCAAAAATCAATAGGAAGTAAGGAAAAAAAGATGCATAATGCCGCTAAGTCCCTGGACCATAGGATTGCGGCCTTAGGAAATGTAGAAGCTCCAGAAAACATTCGCAGCATTCGTTTCAGGCAGAGTGATGCATTGGCACTCAACAATCCATACCCTATTGTCGGTACGGAAATTACTAAAATATTTGGGGATAAGGTTCTGTTTGAAAATGCATCCTTTCAAATTCCGCTAGGAGCAAAAGTGGCGCTAACTGGTGGTAATGGAACAGGAAAAACAACTTTAATCCAAATGATCGTAAACCAAGAAGATGGAATTTCTATTTCACCTAAGACAAAAATAGGTTACTTTGCACAAAATAGTTACAAGTACAACGGTAATCAGAAAGTCCTGGAGTTTATGCAGGAGGATTGTGATTACAATGTTTCAGAAATTCGTTCAGTGCTAGCATCAATGGGGCTTAAACAAAACGATATTGGAAAAAGCTTATCTGTTTTAAGCGGCGGAGAAATTATTAAATTATTGCTAGCAAAAATGCTTATGGGTAGATATAACATCCTACTAATGGATGAACCGAGTAACTTCCTTGACATACCAAGCTTAGAGGCTTTGGAAATACTAATGAAGGAGTATACTGGAACTATAGTGTTTATCACCCATGACAAACGGCTACTCGATAATGTGGCTGATGTGATTTATGAAATTAGTGATAAGAAAATAAATCTGAAACATTAAATTTAAGGTAGTCGCCGGTCAGTGTAGTCTGATCTGGCTGGCGGCTTCATTGTTAAAAGTATTAAGACTTTTTTCCTTTGGTACACATTACATTTTTAAATAAGGAGGTAGGTTATAAATGGTTGATAATAACACAGTCATGAAATCTGGGAGATGTATAGAATGTGGAGCTAAAGAGACCGATGGTTTTTCATGCCATGAGCTATTCGGGTTCCCTCTTGTATGGGAGCATAATGATCCAAAGCTATATGAGCTACATTTTTGGCTTGTTTCGTGCTATATGATCCAGCATCCTTCGAATTTTACAGAAGAAGGATATACGAATTTAGTTAATCTTTTTATTAACGCTTTTGATAATGATTGGGATACACCATATATTCTTAAGAAAAATCGAGAAATAGTAAAATCATTAAGCAAAATAGCAAACCCTGTACCAAGTAACGCAAGAAAGCGTGATCTAAGACTTTGGCCTATGACAATTGAAGATATATATTTAGGTGGGGAGCAAAATGCAATCGTGAATATTAATAAATGGAAAGAGCTTATTAGGTGTGAAATAAGGCGATGAAAACATGGTTGTGGTAAATGAAACTCATTGATAATGTGCATGCAAATACTAGACTAAATGTACTTGATTTCCAAAAAAATCTATGCTAATATAAAAACAAATAAACAAAATGTTTTTGTGTTCATAGACATAGAGGGGTTTATAATATGGCTAAATTTACGGAATTAGAAAAAGAAAAAATTAGAGAGGAATTGCTTGATGTTGCTTATCGTTTTTTTATAGATAAAGGCTTTAAAAGTACTTCTCTTGAGGATATTACTTCAGCAGTTGGAATTGCCAAGAGTTCTTTTTATATATTTTTCGAATCAAAAGAAATGCTATATATGGAATTGTTAGCACGTGAGGGAGAGAAAATTGAAAAGCAGGTTTGGCCAAGGGTTATAGCTGCTGATGGTATACATTCAGCTATAAAGATATATTTAAATGAGATGGCTTTGGAACTAGAAACTAAGATTTTATCTCAAAGACTGGTTTACGACATTGAGGAGTATAAACTTGTTTCTAGAAAACTAAATCCAGAGTATGTTGGCTCGGAGCATCTAAGAAGCATCGTCCCTCTTATGGAGTTTATAAAGTCACGTCAAGACTCTAAGGAGATTATCGATGAAGACCCAGGCGTTATAGCAGGAGTTTTAAGATCAGCTTTATTAATAGGTTCTCAAAAGGGAGATTTGCAGCAATATAATTATGAAAGGATTAGAGAGTTATTATTCGAAGCTGTTGCTAATCAAATTGCTCGGCCTTAATTTGGTCTAGGTAATGTTATTATCAAATGAAAGTAGAAAAGTGGTGATAAGTTATGAAAGAAAAAATAATTCTCTTTAATGATGTTCATATCTGCACTGAGAGTTTTGGAGATATTAATAATCCAACTATCTTGTTAATTATGGGAGCTACTGCATCGATGATTTGGTGGGAAGAAGAATTTTGTAAGAGACTAAGCAATCAAGGGTTTCATGTTATACGCTATGACAATAGAGATGTAGGTAAATCAATTATTTATGAGTATGCTCATCCGGAGTATACCTTTGAGGATTTAGCTGATGATGCAATTCAGGTACTAGATGCGTATAAGGTTGATAAGGCTCACATAGTCGGTATGTCTATGGGTGGAATTATTACGCAGATAGTAGCTCTTAAACACCCAGGCAGGGTTCTTACTATTTCATTAATTATGACATCAAATTTCGATTCTAGTCTTCCTAAAAAGGATAGTAAAGTTACAGAAGCCTTAGGTGAACTTAAAATCAAAAATTGGCAAAACAAAGAAGAAGTGATAGAGTGCTTTATCAAAAAAAGCAAAGTTCTTATAGGATCTAAACATATATTTGATGAAGAGAAAATAAGAAGACTGAATGAAGAAGAATTTGATAGAGCTAGTAATTTGCAGAGTATGGAGAATCACGGATTTATAAGAGGATGGGGTTCGTATTTGTCAAGAACTGATGAAATCAACGCTCTTACATTGGTAATTCACGGAACAGAAGACCCTATTATTCCGTACGAGCATGGAGTTCATCTTTCTAAAATTATACCAAATGCTATATTAGCTACCTTAGATGGTGCCGGGCATGAGCTACACTATAATGATTGGGATGAAATTATTAATGCTATATCAAAGCATGCCGCAAATTTATAACTGAAATTTAAAAGTTTTAGATAGGAGTGATTTGGATGAGTAAAGATATGAAACAAGTTGTGGAAATAGCTAAAAAACATAATCTTATTCTAAAGGAAGAAACAATGCAGTTTAATGAATCCGGGCTTGATTTTCAAGTTGTATTTGTACAAGATGAAAGTGGAATTGATTGGGTTCTTAGATTACCTAGACGGAAAGATGTGATGCCAAGGACAAAGGTAGAAAAACAAGCATTAGATTTGGTTAATAAGTATGCGAGATCTTTTCAGGCGCCAAACTGGATCATTTACACAGATGAGCTAATAGCATACAAGAAGTTAGATGGTGTGCCGGCAGGAACTATAGATCATAGCATAGGAAACTATGTTTGGGAGATAGATATTAACAATGTTCCAGAATCATTTCACAAGTCTCTTGGTAGAGTGTTAGCAGAGCTTCATAGCATACCTAGTGATAAAGCTGCTGAACTTGGCCTAGTAGTGCAAACACCAGAAGAAGCAAGAATGTCAATGAAGCAGCGTATGGATGATGTAAAAACAAAGTTTGGTGTAGGTGAGAAACTATGGAACAGATGGCAGGCATGGATTAATGATGATGAAATGTGGCCTAAGAAAACTGGACTGATTCATGGAGATGTACATGCCGGACATACTATGATTGATAAAGAGGCTAATGTGACTGGATTAATCGACTGGACTGAAGCTAAGGTTACAGATATTTCAAATGACTTTGTTTTCAACTATAAGGCTTTTGGGGAACAAGGACTAGAGGCTTTGATTCTTGCTTATAAAGAAGCTAGTGGATATTACTGGCCTAAGATGAAAGAGCATATTATTGAACTGGTCGCTGCATATCCGGTTTCAATTGCTGAGTTTGCAATGGTATCTGGTGCTCTGGAATATGTTCAGATGGCAAAGAAAGCATTAGAAGTGGAAGGTTCGTAAGTGGTGTGACGTAGTTATTGATATGTTTCCGCCTACCGATAGTGCAAAAAAATGCCGTGGATATGTTCCCGTGAACGGTAAGGTTCCAATGACATCAATTCCATCAACTCAAGCCATGTCGAAACGGTTTGTTTGATGTCGAAATAAGGAATATAAATAAATTCATAATAGATTAAATCAGAGGTTTTCAGACTTATAGTTACAATTATTGAGTTCTGGAAACCTTATTTTTATCCTTTTGTTATTGAATGGTACAAGAAATTTAAGTTACGGTTGAGACTACAGAACTACTTTTTGACTTGCGAGATTAGGGAGCTACTGTTTTTGGGATAGGTTGAGACTATAGAACTGTTGTTAACATGGGACATTTTTACACTTAGAGAGACAATAACGATTATAGAAGGTAGTCAGGAAAAGTATCATATGGATAATTATCGTCAGTACATACTGGAGCAAATAAAATTATGTACACAAATAAGGGATTAATGGAAGCTTTTCCAGAGCTACAAGTTAAACGAGCTACTTTCTATCGCTATATGAAAGCCTTAAGGGAGTAACATGGATATCAGCATGCTAGTAAACGAAAATCTTCACCATGTGAGGTCTCTCCACCAGGGTATGAGGCTCTATGGAGCCTACGGAACCACTGCTGAAGGAAGTAGCTGATCTGCTGTTCAGTACCTGGAAGGAAGACGGAAGTTTCAAAATGTACCCTACCGGTGCTATTTACCCGTGTCAGATCATCCATATCGTTAATGAACTCTGCTATTTGGGGTATGCTTACGATGCCAGAATACTAAAAACCTTTCAACATCTATTGGATATCAAGTATACAGACAGCGGCTGGCGGTGCAATAAATTCAGCTTTGGTCATGGCCCGGAGACGGAGTATTCGAATCCTTTACCGACACTGATTGCCTTGGATACATTATGCAATGCATCAGGATTGTTCAATAGCATTTCCTAATTTTGCTTCTTATTAAGTTTAAGTGTAATATTCTTTTTATCTGCAATGGATTGAAATAATTTAATTGCAATAGTTGATTTTTCTTTTATAGTCAAATTATTTGCTTGTGTTTTAGCTTTTAGTTCTTCAATAACTAATTTGATATCATTCATATTTAAAAGATTAATTGCTATACAGAAGAAATTCTTATTTCGCCCATCATTATATTCCTTTAATAAATACATTAGTATTTCATACTTTTCTTTTAGCTCGTAATGGTATTGCTCTATACCAATTTTCTGTATTCTTTGCATATCTAACAGTTGGTTACGATGGGTAACAAATGAGTCATATTTATCGATGTCATCATATTTTTCACAAGGATAATTAACACATTGGAAACAATACTCAATATTTTCATATTGCAAGCTGCATCGTGCAATTGTACATCCTTGATTACCATCACCACCACCACAACCAGGACAATACTCTCCTAATTTCATAGGGCATATAGCACAATTAAGCCCACAAAGAGAAAATTGTAAGTCATTACGATTAAATCCTTTCAAATCTATACCCCCCTCACAATATATCAATCTTTAGTTCATCATCGTTACCAAAATCGAAACCATATGATATTACTTTTACTACTAATTATTCACATTGCCAAAGCTCTTTACGTTTTTTTAGACTCTCTTTGACGTTAGAATCAAGGTAGTGGCGGCTTAGATTTATCTTAAAACCACCATATGGCCACATTTTGGTCTAAGTATCATCGGTTTTTGTTTACAAAACAATTATTCCGAATTATTTACACTGCAACTACATGCCGATAGATTCTATGTACTACAGCAAACAATATAAGATCAAAAATCAAGAGAATAATCGTTACCATTCCGATAGTTGACCAATCCAGCCCGTTTGTTATCAAAGAACGTACTCCATTAACGTAATGCGTTAGAGGATTGAGCGTAGTGATAGTACGCAACCAACCCGGCATAATGCTTTGCGGAAAAAGGGCGCTGGAGCTAAAGAGCATGGGAAGCTGAATAAAATTAATCATTCCGAAAAATTCCCATGCGGTTGGTGAAGCCAGGGATATGCTTAATCCCAAGCAGGTCATAGAAAATCCGAAAAGCAGGGAAAGCCAAAGGATAAGCAAAAATCCTACCCAACCGGATTCAAGCCCTCCGGCGATTGGAAGGCCGATGACAAGCAACAGTATAATTAACACCAACACTTGAACTAAAGCATCGATTGCATAACCCATTGCAACAGATAGCCGGGAAATGGGAAAGGAAAGCAGCTTTGCAAAAAAACCGGACACCTTATCAAAGATAACATTATTTGTATTGAATAAGCTTACGGTGAGCACCAGCATACCCATTACGCCGGGGAGAACAAAGCTCAAATAACTATCTGTCGGGAATCCCGGAATTTGGGTAATACCTTTAAATAGTTGTCCAAAAAGGAAAAACCAGACTAAAGGATTGAATAATGTAAATATCATCGAAACGGGATGATGAATTTGATGGCGTATACCGCGTACACCAATTGTATAAGCATTTCTTAATGTATTCATTTTAACCTCCAAACTATGGTTAATAACCGCTTAAATTATTTCCTCAAACATTCTTTGACCGGCATAGCGCAGGAATACATCATCTAGTGTCGCGTGAGAATAAGTAATAGCTTTCACCTTGATATTGTCAGTTTTCAAACTGGACAGTAGCAAGGTTGAAAGCGTTTCCCCGGCAAAAGTAAATATATCAAGTCCATCCGGTGTGTTATACACTATTGCTTTCGAGTCTATACGCTTTATGTGTTCCAAAGATAATTCGATTTGGGAAGTGTCCAGTAAACGAAGATGAACAACCTCGCCAATCTCAGATTTCAACTCTTGAGGATTTCCGAGAACCTCTATTTTTCCAGAATTAATAATAGCAACTCGGTTGCAGAGTTCATCAGCTTCTTCCATGTAATGCGTTGTCAAAAAGATTGTAGAACCATCATCCCTAGCTTTGCGTATTCTCTGCCAAAGCTCCCGACGAAAAACCGGGTCAAGTCCCAAAGTCGGTTCATCCAAAAAAATAATTTGGGGTTGACCGATTAATGCGCCCATTACTTCCAATCTACGGCACATACCGCCAGACAAAGTTTTTACTAAGCTGTTCTGTTTCGTAGTCAAACCAGCTTCCTCTAAAAGCTGGTTCACCCTAACTTTGGCTTCTCTACCGGATAGACCTGATAATTGAGCATAAAGCATCATGTTTTCCCATACCGTCAATTCTTCATCCAAAGAAGTCTTTTGAGGGCAGTATCCTATATTAGCGCGGATGCTGTTAGGCTCGGTTACGATACTATGTTTACAAATGTATCCCTCACCCTTTGTCGGCTTTGTAAGCGTAGTTAACATCATAACCAATGTGGTTTTACCTGCTCCGTTGTGTCCCAAAAGCCCAAAAATCTCACCTTTCGATATAGAGAGGCTTACATCATCAACGGCAGGCTTCGTGGCTCTGGCATACATCTTGTACAATTCTCGTGTTTCTATCACATACTCCATATGCAATTCTCCTTTCACACATGAAGTATAATATAAAAATAAGACAACAGGCTGTCATGTTTTATAGCGTTTTATTGCTTGCTCCAGAAAATTTTTCATTTTATTTCTTATAAAATCAGGAGAGATAATCTCTGCCCGCTCCCCGAACTCGGCAAATACACCGATAACCCACTCTATATTATCAGTTTGAAATGTTACGGTTAAATTCCCTTCATTATCTTTTTGAATACTATCTACTCCAAAAAAATCTATCGCAAGAAATTCAAAAGAGTGATCCATACGAGCAATTATAGTTAGACCTGATGTATTCACAAAATCACTTTTCAGTTCTGGGATTTCAAAGTCAGACCGTTCTTCAAAATGCGTTTCAGTTACATGCAAATCAACAATTCGGTTTAGCTTGTAAACTCTATACTCTTTGTGTTTTGTGCAAAAAGCAAAAAGATACCAATTTGCTTGCTTAAATATCAATTTATACGGCTCCAATATTTTGGAGCTGTGGCCACCTCCGCTATAATACTGCATTTCAATAAGCGTTTTGGAAGCAATAGCTTTCCGAAGCATCCTGATTCTTTCTGTTAGTTTACTGTTATAATTCCATGCTGTAAAGTCGATAATAATATCATTTTCTAAAAGCATTTTGTTATTGGTACTTAAACGTAATTTAGCAAGAAGCGTTTTAATTTTTATACTGTCATCAATTGTAGTAAGGCTGTTTAAGCCTGTAAGAATTAAATCCATATCATCTTTATTGAAAACTGCTTTGCTATATTTGAAATTATCTAAAAGAGATACACCCCCACCTATTCCCTGTTGCGTTATAACAGGAAATCCGGCGCTTGATAAATCCAATAAATCCCGGTGTATTGTCCGAACAGATACCTCAAAATATTCTGAAAGCTCCTTTGCCGTAATTTTTTCGTTTTCCAAAAGCTTACAGAGTATCCCAAACATTCTATTACTTTTCATTATCTCACCATCCCTATAACCTCCATTCTACTAAACAAGACATATACTGTCAACTTTCCATATAGCGTTAATTATTAGGACAGCTTACTTCATGTGATATCTACTGGCATATGGCCGTATTAACAGATCGCAGTTTGTAGGGAAGTTTAAGGCTCTCCTACAAATTTATCAACTATTTGTTGTGACATAGCCATTAATATTTATATGTTTATGTAGGCTGGGTGTAATTGAAATGCCAACACCTACTGTAAATGACTCCGTGGTTGTTTTCATTGAAAAAAACTTGTCATAGGGGTACAATAGAATTATTTATAAGCTAATATTTACGAGAAAAGCCATTGCATTAGGAAGCCTTTTGTGGAATACATTTTAGCAACCTTCATTACCATTGGAATTGGAGAGGCACTTCATTATTTTCCCGTACTTGAACTGCTAAACGCATATGGTTTTGAGCATCTAAAACTACAGCTTGGATTATTCGGTATAGGAGTGCTGTGCTATGTTTTTATAACATTACTTTTTTCCCGGCAGGCTTATGCTAAGTGGGTAAGCGGAGCTACAATTCCGGATATTGAAAAATGCAGCCACCTTGCGAAGATGTATGGTGTTACCCGTTATACCGTTGATATGTTCCCTAAAACCTAGTAAACCATAAAAAACTGTTGATATGTTACCATGGACGCAGACATCAATAATGAGCACTCGAACCATGTTAAGACAGTTTGTCTGCTGTCACGGAAACTTTGATTTTATGCGGGTTACAGGTTTTTTTGCAAAATATGTATCTGTGTTTTTTAGTGGAAAAAAACGTATATATACCATAATTTTAGAGAGGTGTTAATTCCTTGTGGTTGTAAATGACTGTGCGCCGGAATAGTATCGGCGCAAAAATTGCCCGCGTCGCGCGCCCGGTGTTAATGCTCCTTTTTGCGCTCAGAGCAGTATACTGCACCGGGCGTATTTTTATATATTTAATAGTTTATAAAAAATAATTTGAAAATATATCGAACCTATGAGAACGTTATTACCATATATAAGTGAAGGACGCAAACGACAGTCGATTTATCCTTTGAATACACATGTGTGATAGGAACAAAAAATGACGATTCAGGAACTTGAGCAAATAATTGAAATCTACGGAAAAAGTATTTATTCATTCTGTCTGCAATTAACAAGAAATAATAATGCAACTGATGATTTATATCAGGAAACTTGGTTAATAGCATGCCGTAATATTAAGAAGATAAATCATTCTGAAAATGTGAAAAGCTATTTACTTTCTGTTGCGATTGGTATATGGAAGAATCAAAAAAGAAAATATGCTTGGAGAAACAGAATTGCACCACAGGAAGAACTTTTTGAAAATACAGCAATTGAAAAGTTGGATGTGGAACAAGATGGGCTTACATATTATTTAGAAGAAGAAAGAGATAAAGCGGTAAATGAAGCAATCAGCAAATTGGATGATAAATACAGAATTCCAATTTTACTATTCTATATGGAAGAAATGTCACTTAAAGAAATTGCGGGAGCATTGAATATTCCTGAAGGAACGGTAAAAAGTAGATTAAGTTATGCAAGAAAATGGCTAGAAAAAGAATTGGAGGATTATATAAATGAATAGAAAAATAGATAATATATTATTTAATTCTCTTAAAGCCAAAGACGAACCAGCTCCAGAATTGAATCGCCAGATTCTGTATGAATGGTCTAAGGAGGATCGAACAATGAAAAGAAATCATTTTAACAAAGGAGCTGTGGCGGCAGCATGCATGTGCGTATTAGCTACTGGTAGTATAACTGCTTATGCTGCGTATCATTTCTTAAACCCAGTGCAAATAGCAGAAGAAGTTCAAAATACAACATTAAGTAATGCATTTGAAGGTGCTGAGGCTATTGAGATCAACGAAACACAAACGAGTAATGGATACAGTATTACTTTATTAGGATTAGTGAGTGGTGAAAACTTGGATGCCTATGTTCCGCGTGATAAGAAGGCTGAGATAGACTTGAGAAAGACATATGCAGCATTCGCAATTATGAGAACAGATGGAACGGATTTAAAAGTAAATAACCTTTGTGTCTCGCCATTAGTCAATGGCATAAAATTTACTGAAATGAATAACTCGAATATGGGAGGATCACTTATTTGGTTTATGCAAGATGGTGTTCTGTATGAATTATATTCTTGCGATAATCTTGAAATATTCGCTGATAGAGGAGTTTATTTAGGTGTAGTAGATCAGTTTGGAAATGAAACCGCTGCATTTCAAAAGGACGATGAAAGTGGAACTTATAGCAAAGTGGAAGATTATACAGAAACAAATGCTTTGTTTAAATTGCCATTCGATTCGTCATTAGCAAATAGAGAGGTTGCAGAACAGTATCTTGATAATTTGGAGGATAATGAGGAATCAGAAGTTCCAGAAGAGAAACAGTTTGAATCAGTGGATAAATTTTTGAATACGTTAACAGCTGAAAATATAGATGACTATTTTAACAAAAACAAAGAATCTGTAATGACAGCGACTCCTGATAAGAAAGGATGGATTGACTTTGGCTCATATTATGATAGTGAATTAGGAACTACTGTAACAGGAGACAGTGGTCTTATTGAATACATGATAGGAGAGGACGAAGACATGAGAATTTGTGGATATGCAATTTCACAGAAGTCAAAGAAGTCACAGAATGTTACAGGTATGCAAATAGTTGTTATCTTTAGAAATGGAGATGGAAGTTTTACATCGACAGTATATAATTCTAAGAATAATATTGGTGAATTTGTAAATTAATAATGCTCAATCTGATAGAATAAAACAACATATACCAGAATCGCAAACGCCCAGGACAGTAGATTGCTCCGGGCGTTGCTTTTTTGAAAATACCAATTCTACTGTTAAGATTCTTATATAGGGTGTCGATAGAAAAATATACAATATCAAAAACATATCGAAGGGTATTTCGTTGGATATAAATTGAGTGAGATTGAGTTGACAAATTAGATAAACATAGGTTGAGGAGACAATATGATTATAACTTAGCAGATGTTCAAAGAGTATTAATCTCGAAAAGCAATACATCTTGAAATTATGTGCTTTTTGTTGAAACAACTATATCAAAGACATATAATTACGATAATAATGTTGTTTTTGAAAAAAGAGCATTCTAAGACAAGTATATATTCCTGCTATCTGATATTATGTGTTCAAGGAGGTGCAAAACAAATGTATGCATGGGAACAAATTCAAATTACAATTGATTACATTGAAGACCATCTGAATCAAGAAATAAGGATTGCAGCTTTAGCGGAAAAAGCGGGATTATCGCAGTTTTACTACCAGAGATTATTCCATAGGTTAGTAAATAAACCTGTTGCTGAATATATCAGACTTCGACGTATGGCAAAAGCGGTTGACATTTTGCTTAATAAAAAACAACGAATACTTGATATTGCACTGGAACTTGGGTTTGAAACACATGAGCATTTCTCACGAACTTTCAAAAACACTTATGGGATGACTCCAAACGAATACCGGAGAAATCCTCAAATTTTAAATCATATGACAAAGCCTGACCTTCTATTGAATTATGTACTTATTGATGAAGGTGTACCCTTAATAACTAATGGTATAGTGATTGAGATTAACCGGAAATATCTTGATCTGGATGTTACATATATAGGTTTTACAAAGAAGTTACCGCTTGAATATGGAGCAGGCCTTGGAGTTGACCCGGGTGTTGATATATTAGGTATTTTATGGGAAGAAATACATGCATATAAAAATCAGGTACAGGAAATGGTAGAAGGTTCAGAAGAAGTCGGAGTTATGTTACCTTGCTCTGAAAAAGGGTTTTACAATTACTTCGCAGGAATACATGCTAATGTAAATAATTGTGAGATGGAAAGCAAGATAGATCAATGGATACAGCCACAGGGTGAATACATTGTTTGTTCATTTGAAGCAGAGAATTTTGATTTTTTAGTTACAGATGCGCTATATAAAGCACAACAATATTTATTTAGTACATGGTTATCTAATCATAAGCTTCAGACAGAGGCGTTTTGTCTAGAATATTATGAAACGCATACTCCCGAGACAACAAAGATGGAAATATGGATGAAATTAATGGAAGCATGAGATAATGTGATAAATTAGCGTAATGCTATGATAGCATTCGGTTTTAATCTTCAGAAAAGAAATAAAATAGTCAAATAGATTTTACATATTTATGAAAATAACCATATAGGGATAAAGAATAACCATATTATATAGAAAGGGGATATTTATATGTATAATGAAAAGTGTAATATCGAGGTAATAACAGTTGGGGAAGATATTATAGTTTATGGGCCGAATTTACAGAGTTCTGGCTTGCCGATTAGTTTTGATAGTCTTGGAGTGATGTGGGACAAGTACACGGAGGATATGAAGAATAGTACTCCGAATCGTGCGGATAAAGAGATTGAATATGCAGTTTGCTTGAATAAAGTGCCAGATTATATAGTTGGTATTGAAATAACTGAAATCCAAGAAACGGAGGCAGGATTCAAGAGTTTTACAATTCCAGCAGGAAAGTATGTAAAGGTAGAATTTAATGGAGAAAATCATCAGGATATGGTGGATACTAAGTTAATGGCAAGACAAAAAGAAGCTAAGAAATGGGCAAAAAATGAAAAGATTAAACTGAATAATGAATATACAGTGGAAGTTTATCCAAAGCATACGGTTGAACTTGAGTATCCTGAGATGTATTGCTTGTTTCCAATTCTATAGATGAAATATGGTTTTGAAGCTGAGAATAAGCAAAAACAGTGTTGAAAAAATGGATTTTTCAGCCATGTTTTTGGAAATACCAAATAAGTGTTACCGAAATGACCTGAGGTTTATCTTCATTGTATTGAGTAATCATAACCGTAACGTTGTAAATTATGTATACCTCCCTTTACTTTTCTAAATGGGTAATAAAGGAAGAATTAATTGAATATGAGTTCCTTCCCTGGTGGAACTTTTTATATTTATGGAATATTTATCACCATAAAATAAACGGATACGTCTTTTTATATTGTTCAAACCTATGCTGGTTCGGTCAGAAGACGATTTATCCAGTGTGAGTTCAGAATGAAAAGCTTTTATCACCTCTTCCGGCATTCCCCTGCCATTATCCATGATGTCAATGATTAACCTGGTACTGTTATCGGTACTAAGCCTTACTATAACATCACCATTTTTAGTAATATCGTCAAGTCCGTGTAATACTGCATTTTCAACAATTGGCTGTAATAGAAGGGGAAGGATCTGATATTCGCCGGGCGAAAAATGCTCTGGTATCTCAATCGTATAATCAATTCGATCTTCAAATCGGAGTTTTTGAATTTGTAAATAGACTTTGATGTAATCTAACTCCTTATCCAGAGTAGTAGATAAGGTCTCTGCATTTTCCAGTACGTAACGAAGGGATTTACCCAACAACTGGATGGCACTGGATACATTCTGGTTATTTTCTTCAATAGCCAGCATGCGGATTGTTTCCAGCGTATTGTATATAAAATGAGGATTGATCTGACTAGCCAAAATTTTAAATTCCATTTGCTGCTGCTGATTCAACATTTCTTTTTCAAGTAACTGAGCTTCGTACATTTTAGCTTCCTTATCCTTTAGATCCAGCACCATATGCTGTAAATCGGTAAAGGTTTCCGACAATTCATCATCTCCCCGAAGAAAATCTATCATATGAAAGTCTCCGTTGCTGGCATTTTTCATAGCCTGCCTTAATGCTAAAATGCGGGAACTGAAAAAATTAGTGTAAAAGACAATGCCCGCTAAAGGTATTATAATAGAGAGCAGGGTTATAGCCCCACACATAATAACAATACTAATGAACTTATTAATTGCTGCAAAATCAATGGTGGTAACATAAAGTATATCCTTTGATTGGTATACGGGCAGGGAAGATATATAACCGAATACAGTTTTATCTTTATACTGTATCAAGCCTTTATGAAGGAAATACCGTGAATCGTAATCAATTGAAACAGATTGGTTATTTCCCTGCATGGAGCGTGTCGTACTGAAAAATATTGGCTCCTTATTAAGGGATATAGCCGTGTACAAAGAATTATTCTGGATTTTATTTTTTAAAAAATTATTGCTGACCGTAATAACTAAAATAGCAGAATAACGAGTTTTTACCAAGGGAATAGACCGAACCAATAATAATTCTGAGGAAGTATTACCAATCGTATGATCAAAATAGTTATAACCCCAGCAACTGCTGGAAGGAACAGTTACCTTGGAGAATAATTTTTCTATAATTTCAGGAGTTGCGGTTTTAATATATTTACCATTGGGAAGAGTAGGATTTGTAGTATATACCGTTACTGAGGTCATGGAAGTAGTGGTATCCATATAATCCTGAAAGCGGTCATAGTCAGCGATAGCAGCCAAAGCATCTTCGGGGTTAGTATAAGAGGTTGTTAATATTTTATGAAGGGATTTATCATCCAGTAAATCGGAGGACAAATTAAAAAGATTAATAACACAATCAACTATGATTGACTTTACACGGATATTGTCAGACTCCAGCTGAGAGCTGGTTTGCTCATACAAGGCTCTTACAAAATAGGAAGTTAAGGCAATTCCGATAAAGGAAACCGGAATGACAATTAGCGGAATTAAAATAAAATACATTTGTTTTCTGACTTTAATCCGTAGTACAGCATGGGGTTTTTTGGATAGAATCATATTATCTCCTGTATGAAGGTGTAAGCCTATAGGTCTTTACTTTAATCGTTAGAGGTAACATACTTTTTTCGGTATTTCGCTGGGGTTATGCCGGTATTCTTTTTAAATTTCATATAAAAATAGTCTGTATTTTGATAACCAACTTTTTCTGCAATTTCATATATTTTTAAGGACTTTTGTAGTAATAATTCTTTTGAATTTTCTATTCTTACTTTATCCACATAGGAATTGAAACTCTCGCCAATCTTCAAACTAAATATTTTGCCTAGATAGGAGCTGTTATATCCAAAAAGAGAAGCTATATTTTCTAATCTTATATTTTCCATATAATTATGCTGTATATAATAAAGAATATCATCAATAACACTGTCACGGGAAAAATTACCAATTAAATTCATGACTACCTCAAACTGCTCGGTAAAGAATAAAAAAATTTCATATAGATAATTTTTAGTCTGAATAAAATCGATAATCTGTGTATTGGTAGGTATGGTCAATTTTTTTGTAGAGTACAGGTTATTTAATTTATCTTTGATTTCTATAAATAAATCAGTTAAAAATAATTTAATATTATGAATGCTGTCTTCTGAATTATACAATTTAATTTCTAGATTATGGAGAGTATCAGCGACCGCTTTCCGATTGAAGGACTGAATATAAGCGACCAGCTTGGCACAGTAGTCTAATAACAGCTCATGGGTCATATAATAGGCTTTACTATTATTTACCGGTAGCTGCATATAACCAATGGTATGCTGGTCAATTTCACAGAAAAAACGGCGTTGTAACAAAGATGAGGAGTCTTTATAGGAGATATGGATATCCTTAGGTGACGTTACAGTACGTCCATAAGCGATAAACAGGGAATCCAGAGGAGATCCTTTTTGTGGTTTCAATTCCCGTTTAAAACGGTTTAAAAATTCATTAAATTTTTGAATTGCAAATTCGCCTTTTAGTATAATTACTTCATTATTTCCGGCATTCACACTATGGAAGGAACAGTTATCCTGATTGGTCACTTTCAATAATTCGGAGAAATGATAAGTGATATCTGCAATATTGCGGCTGTATTTTTCATAGATTAAAACCTGATAAATATTAGAAGTCATATGTAAATCATCAAAATTAATATTTGCCAAATCAGCTGTTCCCTGGAGCAGATCCAATAAAATAGTATTTTCAGCTTTTTCTTTATAATGATTCACGGTTAAACGATGGGCCGATTCCTCCTTGATTTGTTCGGATAGGTAGGATAAAGCAGCTTTTAGTTCATTAACATCAATTGGTTTTGTTAAATAATATTTTACATCGTATCTGATTGCTTGCTGAGCATAATTAAAATCAGAATATCCGCTTAAGATTATAACTTTTCCTTTGTACTTATTTAAACGGGCGCTGTTTAAAACCTCTAATCCATCCATTCCGGGCATTTTAATATCTATTAATACAATATCAGGGTTATTTTTATTTATATAATCAAGAGTTTCAACTCCATTGGAAGCTTCTCCGGTTATTTTAAATCCAAGTATCTCCCAATCTATGATTTTTTTTAAACCTCTTCTGATGGCAGCTTCGTCATCAGCGATTAATACTGTATACATAACTGAATCACATCTGCCTTTCTTGTAGTAGAAGTATCGTTTTCGTATTATTCTGTCAAGGTAATTGTAGTCTTAGAACAATTATATATCATGTATACTATTTTGTAAAATAATAAGATTTGCTATAGGAATTATGTATATAATGTAGAATATTGTAGACTAATTATTGTTATTAATTAATAATAACAGTTCCCCTTTTACATTTCCACCTAAAAAATTCCACCTAATTTCTTTGAATTTTAGAGGATTTAGGAATTAAGTAAGTTTTTTTGAAGTTAATTGCTAGGATATTTTGGGTAGAAGGAATCCCGACAGAATGATAAGATCAACGTAAATCAAAACATAGACATCAAATTCGTCAGACTTGGCTTAGTATCTGCTAGCGATGTTTATGAGAGGAGGAAAGAAATAGATGTCAGTGTCAGTATCAAAAAACGTCAAAAAGGGATATTCAAAACGCGGGAAGCAATTATTTTTATTAGCTCTTCCTTTTCTTGTATTAGTATTTGCATTTTCCTACTTTCCATTACAAGGTTGGATCTATGCTTTTTATGATTATAAGGCACCTTTGAAGTTATTTCAAACTGATTTTGTAGGTCTTAAATGGTTTAAGCTTTTGTTTGCAAATAAAATGCAGCTTCATCAACTGGGACAAGTAATGCAGAATACCTTTGCTATGAGCACCATTGGTATAGCAACTTCCTTTTTACCGGTTTTATTTGCCGTATTTCTTAATGAAATCAAGTGCACTCGCTTTAGGAAGCTTGTACAGACCTTAACTACGATACCAAATTTTATCAGCTGGGTTCTCGTTTATTCTATTGCTTTTAATTTATTATCCAGTACTGGCTTAGTAAATACACTTTTGCAGGAGTGGGGTATTACGGACGGCGTAATTAATTTCCTGGATAGTGATAAGCATACCTATTTAGCCATGTGGCTATGGGGAACCTGGAAAGGACTTGGTTGGGGAGCAATTATGTACCTGGCAGCCATTGCAGGTATCGATCAGGAATTATATGAGGCGGCCAAGGTTGACGGTGCAAACCGTTTTAAACTAATGAGATATATAACTATTCCGGAATTAATGCCTACCTTTTTTGTATTACTGATGTTAAGTGTGGGGAATTTTATTAATAACGGTATGGATCAATATTATGTATTTCAGAATGCCTTTAACAAAGAACATATACAGGTTTTGGATCTGTATGTTTATAACATTGGTATGTCTGGAAGCAGTTTATCACTGGCTACCGCTATTAGCATGATGAAAAGTATCGTCAGCGTCACATTGCTGATTTTTGTAAATTATGTATCCAAAAAAACCCGAGGACAGTCAATCATATAATGGGTGTTTGGTGTTAAAGAAAAAAATTAGGCGCTGCCCAAATTCGCAGGTTTTTGGCGGCATGGAGGTTAGGTTGAAAAGAAGTACATTTTTCAACCGGCAAAAAGCACTAAGCGTGCTTTTCGCTCAGTTTATGTATGCCGCTTAAGCGGCAGATGGGGGTTGATATGAAAAAACTTAAAAAAATAAAGAATAATACTGGACAGGATATTGCATTTAACATAGTTAACTATACTTTTTTTGCTTTGTTTACCATAGCATGTGTCTTTCCGTTTTACTATCTTATTATTAATACAATAAGTGCAAATGATTTAAGTGCGAATGGCTTTATCCGCTTCCTGCCCAAGAAGATACATTTGGAAAATTATATTCAGGTCCTAAAGCTGGAAGGGCTCTCTAGGGCAGCTTTGATTTCAGTTGCTAGGACAATAATTGGAACCACTTGTACCGTAATGAGTTCCGCCTTTCTTGGTTTTTTGTTCTCCCAGGAGGATATGTGGAAAAGAAAATTATGGTATCGGCTACTGGTAGTAACCATGTATTTTAACGCTGGTTTAATACCTATGTATCTTACTATAAAAAATCTTCATTTAACGAATAGCTTCTGGGTATATATCATTCCTGCAATTGTACAACCTTTTAATATCATTCTTGTTAAGACTTACATAGAATCAACTCCGGCATCCTTACAGGAAGCGGCGGAAATTGACGGAGCCGGAATATTAACAGTATTTTTTAGGATTATATTTCCTATTTCAAAACCAATCCTTGCAACAATAACTATTTTTTCTGCGGTAGGGCAATGGAATTCTTTTGGAGATACCTTGATCTATATAACAAACCAAAAGCTTTACTCCTTGCAGTATCTGCTCTATGTATATATTAACCAGGCTAATTCATTGGCCCAGCTGGTAAAGACGAATACCAGCGGTAGTGTTAATGTTCATTCGTTAATAACACAACAGACACCGACCTCTATAAGAATGACGGTTTCAATCATAGTAGTACTGCCAATATTATTTATTTACCCTATATTCCAACGGTATTTTATTAAGGGAATTATGATGGGATCAATAAAAGGATAATAAAATTTATTTTTATTATAAATCTTATAAGTTATAGAAGAAAAAGGTTGAAAGTAAATAAAAGAATGAAAAGGAAAGCCACTCCATTCTTTCAACCTGTATTATTTGTGGCAGTATCGCAAGGAAACTTGCGATATGCAATGGGTGTAAGGTTGAAAGAAAATATAATAATTGAAAGGAATGCCACAATACTATTCTTTCAACCTATTTTAATTGTGGCAGTATCGCAAGGGAGCTTGCGTATACATAGGGTGTAAAAAATGAGAAAAAAAATGATTAGTGTATTTTTGTGTCTGGGTATGGTGATATCCCTATTATCCGGATGCGCAGCGAGCAAAGAGGGAGCCACGAAGAAAAATAACAATACGGATGTGAATACGAATACCGACAATGTTAAAGAGGACTCAGCTACCGGTGATGAAAGTAAAAAATATAAGGATTTCATTACCGTAGATGTATTTGATTCCCTTGCTAATTATCAAGGTATTCAGACCGGTTGGTTTGGAAAAATTATTAAAGATAAATTTAATATGGAATTGAATATTATTTCTCCCAATGTAGCTGGCGGAGGAGAAACCTTGTATCAGACACGCAGTGCTGCCGGTAATCTAGGTGATTTAATTATTTATCCTATGTCAGGAGGAAAACTCCAGGATTTAGTTGATGCGAAATTAATTGTTGATATGACAGATATGATGAATGGGAAAAAAAATCTGGAGAAATATAAGGATGCTATAGATTTTTCCAATCAAAATAACAGCACAACACCTGGTACTTGGGGAATCCCCTCGGAAGTTTCAGAAAATCCGGCTACAAAACCTTTAGGAGGTACTACCTTGAATTTTGGTACTTACTTAAGATGGGATTTGTATAAGCAGATGGGTTATCCCGAAATGAAAACCATGGAAGATTTGCTTCCTGTTATGAAGCAAATGCAGGATATGAATGAGGTAAGCGACTCCGGTAAAAAAGCATACGCTTTCTCTTTCTTTAAAGACTGGGATGGTGCGTTTATGAATATAGCAACTCAGATACCTTCTTTCTATGGATATGCCAGTATGGGATTTTTGTGGCAAAAAGCAGATGATTCCTCAGAACCGCAGAGCACTTTGGATGATGCTTCCTTATATATCAGAGGACTTAAGTTCTTTTACCAGGCAAATCAGATGGGACTTGTTGATCCGGACTCCACAACCCAGAGTTATGATACCGTTTATAATAAATACGTTGATGGTGCTATCTTATGGTCTCCATGGCCATGGCTGTCTGGCGGTTACAATTCAGATACACATAAAGGGAAAGGTAAGCTGTTTGATACAGCAGCAATCAATGATTTCAAATTATATACCTGGGGATGCTATGCAAAAGGTAATCCAGGTACAGCTATGATGATTGGCAGTAAGGCAAAGGATAAAGAAAGATTAATGGATTTTATTGACTGGTATTATTCTCCCGAAGCGATTACCTTAATTGCAACAGGGAAAGAAGATGTTACTTGGAATATGTCAGATAATCAGCCCCAACTAACGGATTTGGGTTATCAGTGTATGACAGATCCAGCCAATACGGATATGCCTCAGGAACAAGGCGGCGGAAAATATAAGGATGGTATGTCACAGTTAAATTATAAGATTATATCTGCCGGAGAAGTGAATCCTAATACAGGCTTCCCATATGATTATAATTTATGGGATTCCTTCACTCAAAAGAGCCTTTCCGATATCGAAAAGGATTGGCAAACACATATGGCTGCTAAAAATGCAGTTGATTACTTTACAAAAAACAATCAGGTAATAGTTTCACCTGGCAGCGGTTACGCCACTCCAGCAGAAGCGTCTGATATTACTACAATAAGAAATCAGATACAGGAAGTTATTAAGGAATACTCCTGGAAAGCAGTATTTGCCAAGAATGAGACAGAATTTAACCAGTATATTAAAGATATGAAGGATACTGCCCTTGGTCTTGGTTACGATAAGGTGTTAGAAGTAGACAAGGCAAACGCAGAAGCACAAAAACAGGCCAGAGCAGCAGTTATTAAATAAAAATTAATTAGTTGCTGGTGTTTTAATCGTTATTCCTAGTTATATAGAAGGGGCTGTCGCAAAATTGTAGGATATAGAACCAGGGCATTCTCCCAGGTAATTTATTCTTAGGATTTTGCGGCAGTCCCTTAAGTATCTAACCGGTGGAATCGGTGATTTTAGGGTATCAGCAATTGATATAAGGGATCAGAGACTTTAAGGAAATCTGTTTCATTTAACAGCCGTATGAAATAAGAGGAAGGGATAAAGAAAATGAAATATTTATTGAATGAAGGGTGGAAATTTACAAAACAGGATATTTCAACATCGCTTGAACGGATAAATCAGGAGGATATCCGGTGGCAGGAGGTTGATATACCTCATGACTGGCTTATATATAATACTAAGGATTTGTATGAGACCGGTGAAGGCTGGTATAAAAAGAAATTGATGATGGATGACCTTGGTAATAAGCATTATTTCCTTTATTTCGAAGGAGTCTATATGGATTCTACCGTATATGTGGGAACCCGTATGGTTGGAGAATGGAAATATGGTTATTCCTCTTTTGAATTTGACCTTACGGATTATTTGGTACCAGGAGAAAATGAAATTAAGGTTCGGGTGGTATACCAGAATCTGAATACCCGTTGGTATTCCGGTGCCGGCATTTACAGAAGTGTCTGGCTGAAGGTCACAGAACCGGTCCATTTCATTTCAGATGGTATCTATATAACTACCAGTAAGGAAGCAGAGGGTTGGAAGCTTGAGGTTGAAGCAGAATTCATAGATGAGTCTAGGATTCATAAGAAGGGTATCCTTAAGAATACGGTTCTGGATAAAGCAGGGAACTCAGTAGCTGTCTGTCAGGAGGAAATTTTCTTAAGCAAGGACGTTACACGATATCCACAGGTTATAAAGTTAGATAACCCCCTCCTTTGGAATCTCCATGAACCCAATTTGTATGAATTAAAAACAGAACTTCTCCTGGAGGGAAGCGTGGTAGATTCGGTAAGCCAGAACTTTGGGTTCCGTACTCTGCGGTTTGACAATAAGGAAGGCTTTTACTTAAATGAGAACCAGATTAAGCTTCACGGTGTATGCGAACACCATGATTTGGGAGCTTTAGGAGCGGCTGTTAACAAAGCTGCCCTTCGGAGAAAATTTATGATACTAAGGGAAATGGGGGTTAATGCCATCCGCACTTCCCATAACATGCCTGCAGTGGAATTAATGGAGCTGGCGGATGAATTAGGATTTTTAGTAGTCTCAGAGGCTTTTGATATGTGGGAACGGCCGAAGACCGAATATGATTATGCCAGGTTTTTCTTAACGTGGTGCCATAAGGATGTAGCAAGCTGGATCCGGCGGGATAGAAACCATCCAAGCATTATTATGTGGAGTATTGGAAATGAGATTTATGATACTCATGCCAGTGAAAGAGGGCTTGAAATAACCAGAATGCTTCGGGATCTGGTCCTTAAGCACGACCCTAAGAAAAACGGCCAGGTAACCATAGGATCTAATTATATGAAGTGGGAGAATGCACAAAAATGTACCGAAGAGCTTCCCATAGCAGGATATAATTATGGTGAAGCCTTATATGAAGAACATCATAAAAAATATCCCCATTGGATTATCTATGGCAGTGAAACCGCTTCTACCATACAAAGCAGGGGTATCTATCATTTCCCGGCCAGTAATATACTTGTCACCCATGAAGACGAGCAATGTTCATCTTTGGGAAATTGTTCTACCAATTGGGGAGCAAAAAATTCACAAAAAAATATTATAGATGACCGGGATGCAAAATTTTGTCTTGGCCAGTTCATCTGGACCGGGTTTGATTACATAGGAGAACCCACACCCTACTTTACAAAGAATTCTTATTTCGGGCAGATAGATACTGCTGGCTTTAAAAAAGATGCCTTTTATATTTATCAGGCAGAATGGACCGATTATAAAGAAAATCCTATGATACACCTTCTTCCTTACTGGGATTTTAATGAAGGGCAATTGATCGATATCAGAGTCTATTCTAACGCACCGAAAATAGAACTTTTCTTTAATGATACTTCCCAAGGCGCGTTTTGTATTGATCATCAAAACGGAAAACAACTTAGCGGGGAATGGCAGATTCCCTATCAACCAGGCATTATCAAAGCGGTAGCCTATGATGAAAATGACCGGGTTATTGCAACGGATCTACAAAGCTCCTTTGGGGATGCGGCAAAGATTGTTTTAAAACCGGATAAGCCAACACTAAAGGCAGATGGTCTGGATATGGTCTTTGTAGAAATATCCATGACAGATAAGAAGGGATTTCCGGTTAGGAATGCTAATAACAGGGTGGAAGTTAAGGTAAGCGGTGCAGGAAGACTGATAGGTCTGGACAATGGTGACAGTACGGACTATGATTCATATAAAGGGACCAGCAGAAGATTATTCTCCGGAAAACTTCTTGCTATGATAGCGTCAAAGCAGGAGGCAGGCAAGATTACTTGCCAGGTTTCCTCACCGGGAATGGAAACAGAAGTACTACGCATAGATGCCCTGCCCTGTGAAAAGATACCCGGAGTTTCTTCGCTAACTGAGAATATACAGTCAGTAGAAGTGAAAGAAATACCAATCAGAAAAATTGAACTGATAAACAGAGGGCGAAACCATTTAACGAAAGAAAATCCAGAAACAATTGTTGAAGCCAGGATACTCCCAGAAAATGCAACCTGTGAAGGGATTGAATGGAAAGCCATGACGGTAAACGGCATTATTTCCAACCTGGCCAAGGTAAAGACGAAAGACAAGGAAGCTGTTATTACTGCAATCGGAGACGGTGAGTTTCGCCTTTGCGCCACGGCTAAAAATGGAGGTAAAAATCCTCAGGTTATTTCGGAACTGGAATTTCAAATATCTGGTTTGGGTGAAGTTTTAATAAATCCGTATCAGTTCGTTTCAGCCGGCCTTTACAACTATGGCAATAGAGAATTCCATAGTGGGCTGCTGGGGGGCGTAGCAACAGATCATACTTTGAACTATATAGGGTTTAAGAATGTAGATTTTGGTGATTATGGATCGGATGAAATAACACTACCAATATACCATCTAAGCAACGATTCAGCGCAGATTGAGTTCTGGGAGGGAATTCCGGGAGAGAAAGGTTCACAACTGCTTTTGGATACGGTATACCATAAGGCGTTTGTTTGGAATACGTATCAAACCGAGACTTATAGACTTCCCAAACGATTAAAAGGAGTTACTACCTTATGTATCGGGATAAAGGACAAATTAGATATTAAGGGCTTTACTTTTACTTATTATGAAAAGGCCTTTGCCAGACTATCTGCCAGGGAATATAGTAACATATATGGCGATTGTTTTACGGTTACAAAAGAAGCAATAGAAAAGATAGGAAATAACGTTGCCATTGATTTTAAGGATATGGATTTTGGTGACCGCGGTATAAAAAAAGTAGTTATTTGTGGGAAATCCAGAACTGATAATAACACCCTCCATATTAATTTCGAAGGTGATGCATCAGAAGAAAGACAAAGTTTTGAGATTCCATATTCGGCTGATTATAAAGAATATGAATTTAGGACAAACAAAGTTACAGGAAAACAGAAGGTGAGTTTTCTGTTTTTACCGGGCAGCAGTTTTGACTTTAAGTGGTTTCAATTTTATGGGGAAGAATAAATGACTTATTACAACCGCCCTTCTGTTTTCTTGAATAATTGACTTACGTACCCAACTGGAAAAGCATATGCGAGATTGGATGATAGTACCATTGAAAAGTACTGTGCGCTTATGGACAGCTGCATGATATCCAAACGCTGAATCTGGAAAGTCTCCGTATCTGTGTAATTCATAGTGATTTTTAGCTTTTAGATACATTAGGTGTTTTTAAATCATAAAGAAGTTCTTTATACAGCCTTTCGGAGGCTTTTTCCAGTTGCTTATTTTTACGAATAACTCCAATCATTAAGCCCAAATCCATATTTACTAATTTTCGCCTTATTGTCATTTCGGGAACTGGATCAATGGCGGCTATAGGTAAGAATGAACAGCCAATACCAGCCTGAACAAACTGAATAATTGTTCTACCATCATTAATTTGTATCATGGATTTGAGTGGTATTCCTGAAGTGCTAAAATGCTTATCAATCTCTTTTCGGTAAGAACAGTAGGATTCTGTAAGAATTAAATTTACATCACTTAAGTCCATAAGAGAAATTTCTTCTTTTTTAGCGAGTGGATGTGCGATAGGCAGTAATAATTCCATTGGTTCAAAGCAAACAGGTTCAAATAAAAGGTTAAGATCAGTTGGGGGAGCAAACCCTATACCAATATCTAGTTGATTATCTGAAATTTTCTGCGTAATGACTTCTGAACTGCTAAGTTCAAAGGTAAGTCTCATGTTTGGATGCATCTTACAGAAAGCTACAATTTTAGGAACAAGTAAAGATCTTCCGATTGTACTTATTACTCCTAATCTAACATGCCCCATTTGACCGTTAACATAGTTATCCATTATATTTTTAAAAGTATCTGCTTGTTCTAGAAGTAACTTGGCATTCATCCAAAAAAAATCCCCTTCTTTTGAAAGGTTCATTCTTCGACCTGCCTTTTCAAATAACTTAATTCCCAGTTCTTCTTCAATCTGCTGAATATGAAGAGTAACAGTAGAGGGGGCATACCCCATTTTTTCTGCAGCTTTTAGGTAACTTCCTTCTGTAAGTATATTTTTAATTGTTTGAAGCTGTTTTAATTCCATATTAACCCCCATCTGCCGCTTAAGCGGCATACATAAACTGAGCGAAAAGCACGCTTAGTGCTTTTTGCCGGTTGAAAAATGTACTACTTTTCAACCTAACCCCCATCTGCTGCCAACATCTGCGAAATTGGGCAGCGCACAAATTTGCCGATTGAAAAATCTTTGATTTTTCAACCTATCTCCAATTGTTCATTTTTACTGAACTAAAACCATAATTATTTTATATTTTCAATAGAATAAAAATATTATATCATAGAAGGAAGAAAAAACAAATTGCATTGCAGGTGCGCTGCCCAAATTCGCAGAATTTGGCGGCATGGAGATTAGTATGAATTGTTGAATAGAACAATTCACACCTAGAAGTTTGTACCTGCGTAATCCTCGGCACAAACTAAATTAAAGGGAGGCATGTGCGTTAGTATGATAAAATATTTAAGAAAAAGTATAATGGTATTATTGTTAGTGGTTATGTTATTTAGCGTATTAGCATGTAATAGAAAAAATAATGTAGCTATTTCAAATGCAAATATTACTGATAATGCTAACGATATTAATAATACAAAGAGTACTGATGTCAATGATTTAAAAGAGACAGAGACTGATACAAATACTGATACAAATACTGATAGTAAATTATCTTATAACAAATCAAAATCAATAGAAGAGAATATTAATATTCTTAATAAAATACTAAAAGAGCGATATGAAAAAAGCTTAAATATATCTACAGTAGAAGATTATGAAAAGGCTGATCAATCTGACTGGACATTGGTTTTAGAGGATAACAGAGTGGGTATTGATACAGCCTCATGGAAATTTGATTATGATTCAAATACTGATGATAGTAAATATATGGATGCAATATTGACATCATTTACTTTTTTTTGTGGAGAAAAGATGGGAAAATCATTATGGTCACTTACTAGTGATTTATTAGATGGTGGTGCAGATGAAACGCTCTATGGATTTGAGCATGACGGAAGTCAAGCGATTTATAAAAATGGTAATATAGTTGCATTTGAATCAGGAAATAATAAGAGTATCATGTATATTTGGCTAACCCCAAATGAATACTGAACATAGCCAAAGCCAATGTATTACATACAAATACAGATTGATAAGGATACAGCAGTGGTAGTTAAAGGTACAATACTATTCGTATACAGGAGGATTATAAAATGGATAAAAACGTACAGTTAAATAACGGAACCTACATACCAAGGGTGGGATTGGGTGTGTATTTAAGCCCTAAAGGAGAGGATACTAAAAACTCTGTAAAATGGGCGCTAGAAGCCGGATATCGTCATATTGATACTGCAATGATCTATAATAATGAAGAGAGTGTTGCTGAGGGGATAAAAGAAAGCGGTATCCCAAGAAAGGATATCTTTTTAACTACAAAGCTTTGGAATGAAGATATTAGACAAGATAAGGTATTTGAAGCCTTCGAAAAAAGCCTTAAAAGATTGGGAACAGACTATATTGATTTGTATTTGATACACTGGCCTGCAGTTGGTTATGAAAAAGCATGGATAGGCATGGAGAAAATATATCAAAGTGGCAAAGCGAAAGCTATCGGAGTATCTAATTTTAATAAACACCATTTGGAAAAGATAGCTAAGGTGGGGAGTATTGTTCCTGCAATGAATCAAATTGAAGCACACCCGTATTTTAATAATCAAAAGCTTATTGACTATTGCGTGTCAAAGAATATTATGGTTACAGGATGGAGTCCGTTGGGTGGAACCGGAGGTAATATATTAGGGGATAATCTTTTACAATCCCTGGCAGTAAAATATGATAAAACAGTTGCTCAGGTTGTTCTTAGGTGGCATATACAAAGAGGAACTATCATTATACCAAAATCACTGCATAAGGAACGAATTATTCAAAACAGAGATATTTTTGATTTTGAAATCAACAATGAAGATATGTTGAAAATTAATCAATTGGAGAGAGGCATCAGGGTTGGTGCTGATCCGGATAATTTTAATTTCTAATTACAGAAAAAGCAACTAACTTAAGATTACTTGAATGAATTATAATGTGGTGTACATCATTAATTTCTGGGAGAAGAATTTTATTTAATTAGAATCTGCGATTAGATAATCATATAGATTGGAAGTGATAGCTATTGATTATAAGTGAAATTGTAAGTCAGGCAATAAACTATATTATGCAACATATTGGTGAAGATATCAAAATTGAAGATGTGGCCAAGCACTGTAATTTTTCAAAATACTATTTCGGTAGAATTTTTAAAGAGGAAACGGGAGAAAGTATCTATGCATTTATAAAAAGGATAAGACTGGAACAGAGTGCTTTCCGTTTAAAGGTTGAAAGAGGAAGGTCGATAACGGATATAGGATTTGAATATGGATATAGTCCATCAAATTATAGCTCAGTGTTCAAAGAGTATCACAATGTTTCTCCAGCAGAATTTCGAAAAAACATTGCCAAGCATTCTATGATGCATCCGTTTTATCCATATACTGTAAATCAAATAGAACCCTTTGATGAATGTAATAAAAATATTACCATTGAATACATGGATGACCAATTTGTTATTTATGAAAGAAGAATCGGAAATTATCGAAATCTCTAGATGTGATGAAACAGGCAGATTATCTTATTGATATTGGACCAGATGGGGGTACTGCAGGTGGAGAAGTCGTGTTTACAGGGACGCCACAAGAAATGGTAGATGGTGCAGATACAATTACATCTTTATATCTTCGAAAATCATTGATGGTTTGAAAGGCAGAATTTACATGAAAATATTAAGTGGTTAGGTTTGATAATCATTGATTTTTTTGAGATTCTCACGCAAACAGATATGATCAAGGATGTCCTCCAGTTCCTCAGGGGATGACTGCTCTTGCCTCTGTGGAGATGTTTTTGATTTGATATGAATGGATTTATGTGCTAGACTAGGGTATGTTTATGAGTTTCGCAAACATCAATAATTCATATATACTAGGGGGATATTTTATGAGCAAAGTTAAGAATTTCGATGAAATAAGTAAACCTATATCGACAAGAACTACTTCAAGAACATCACCGGACGTGATCAATGATCCTGAATATATGTTTCCTGCTTTCTCAAACGGAAAAGTACTTTTGAATAAAAAGCAGGGACGCCTCCCTGCGATGGGATGGAACAGCTGGAATGCTTTTGGCAGTAAGAATAGCGAGGAGCTTACAAAGGCAATGGCTGACGCATTGATAGATTTGGAGCTGGCTGACTTGGGATACAAGTATATAGTGCTGGATGACGGATGCTATAAGTCCGAGCGCGTGGACGGATTACTTTCAAATGAAACTGTTAAATTTCCTAGCGGCTTTAAGGCATTATCAGATGATATACATAATAAGGGTCTTAAATTCGGTATGTATAATGATATAGGTACAAAACTTTGTGCCGGCTCCGCGGTAGGTACTTGTGGGTTTGAGGATGTCGATGCAAAGTCTTATATTGACTGGGGTGTTGACTTTTTAAAGGTTGACAATTGCTATTATCTTTGGGATAATGCAACGTTTTCAGATGAAAAAAGTGCAAAATATACCTATGCTCCAAATATCAGAAGCATTACCGTCGCCGGTGAAGGATTGAATATCACTTTAAGTGCAGTTAAGGACGGTGTTCTTTTAGGCCAGGGTGCATTAATTAACAGTGACGATTATGTATCAAATATCGGTACCTTCGACGGAACACATGGAGGAGTAACTCCTGTTGGTGACAGTTGGTGTGAAATCGGGTTCACTGTGAACGCTTCTATTGCAGGAGAATATGCCATAACTGTTAATTATGCAAGCGGCGAAGAGGTTGGAATAGGGCGTTGGCTTCAGCTTGCAGTTGGAAACGTTGATAATGAAACTAGGTATTTTGATAATTTACTACCTCTTACCGATAGTACCACAACCTTTCTAGATTCAGAAGAAATTAAAGTGTTTTTAAATGAGGGAGATAATATAATACGAATAATGAATCACAGAAGGCAGGAAAATACCCTTAATTCCTATGCGACTTTATTTGAAAGCTTAAACAAAGTGAAACCTGACCATGATATTGTACTCTCAATCTGTGAATGGGGTAAAACGCAACCTCAAAACTGGGGATATAAAGTTGGAGACTCATGGCGTATACTAAATGATATTACCTTCAGCGTCGGTTCTGACGAAAATACGGGATCGGCTGCTTGGAGTGCAAATTACACCGATAGTATAACCTCTCAATACAATAAAGCAGTTATTATGGACGAGTTTTCTGGACTAGACAAGGGGTGGAACGATCCTGATATGCTTACCATCGGTATGAATAAAATAACAAATACCATGAGTAAAACTCATATGAGCATGTGGTGTATGATGAATTCTCCGCTTATGCTCGGATTAGATTTAAGACGTGTGACAAAGGGTGATGAGCTTTGGCAGATTATCGCGAATCAAGACTTGATTGCATTAAATCAGGATGCACTCGGTATTCAGGCAAAGAGAATTTATTGCTCAATCGATAATACTAATCCAGATACGGCATATGTAGCGAATAACAACCGCATTGATATACTTGTAAAACCTCTTATGGATGGAGATATTGCATTGTCCTTTTATAATTTAAGTGATTCAAAAGATACAAAGGAGCATTCTGTTGATGTAAACCGTATTATCAGTTATATGGGGCATAAAATGGTTGATACTGAAAAATTTAAAAATGCATCAAGTTATAGCCTAAAGGATATATGGTCAGGTGAGGTTACAAAGAACACTTCAGGGATTTTCTCTGTTACAGACATTGATGCCTATGACAATGTTACCTTAAGAGTTACTCCAGTTTAAATATATGGTGACACTGATCCTATAATTTTGATAAATTACTTCAACAATAAATTATCAGATATCATTACATAAAAAGGACCTATAATTATGAAGAAGTTACTGCATACAGATTTAGATTTAGGTGTTGAGGAGCATAATCTAGGCGTCATCAATGCCAAAGCAGAAAATAAATATTTTGCTGATATGAAAGATCATTGCCCTAATGACAATATTTTGTATCTAGCAGAACGCGGTATTATTAAGAGGAGCAAAGATAGTTTATTACATCCGGAGGACAAGGTTACTACGGAACAGTTTGTAACAATGATTATAAGAAGTAGTAAGGGAGAGATAGAGCCAACACGTGACGATTGGTCATCGGGTTATATAGATTATGCTTTGTATAAGGGTATAATCGAGGACTATGATATAACAAATAGAAGCAATCCTATCGAGCGACGATCCGCTGCTAGAATAGTTCATGAAGCTCTTTTGACGGAATTTGCAGAAAGAGATGAAGATGACTGGAAAGCAGCAGAAAAACTGATTGACCTATACAGTTGCCATACCTGCGTTCGGCATATAGCGCAGGTATATGTGAAAGGTATCATGCTAGGGTGTGAAAATAACTTATTTGATGTGAAAGGTAACCTAACACTTTCGGAAGCTGCAGCGATTGTTGTAAGAATGCTTATTGTGGAAAAGCGTATACCTCAGTTTAAGGACAGAGTGTTTATAAATAAATTGATCCATACCGATGAAGCAAGGGAGATGATGTTAAATAATGGAAGGTCATTGCTGATCGATGTACGGACGAATGAGGAATACAACCAAGGGCACATTGATGGAAGTATTTGTATACCATTACAGGATATATCAAATAATCCGTTTTCGGTATGTGCAAGAAAGGATACTCCGATTATAATTTACTGTCAAAAGGGGTATAAAAGTTCTTTAGCTGCACAAATACTTATCGATGCAGGATACTATAAAATCTATACAATTCCAGGGCTTGACCAATATCGATATAGTCTAACAAGGTGATGAAGCTAAAGAGAATGCATGAAGCAAAGAGTAATTGTTAACTATTATATCAGAGACTTATAAATGTGGGTGATAGAAATCAGGAAAAGCTTTTACGTGTGCTGCATGGGCGTAAACCATATCGAAATTTTAAGGATGAAATTGATTATTTAGGAATTTCAGAGAGTTATTATGCATGGAGACTGATAACATTTTGTAAAAAAGCAAAAAATTGGTGTGAGGAAAATGAAATTCCATATGAGATAAGAACAGAAGGGCTGTTTGGACACAGACAATAAGTATGATGGATGGACAAATTTGAATTAGTATAAACAAAGAATGGAGATATCAACTATGAACAAAGCTATTCTTGTGAAAACAGAACGTCTGATCATATATCCATTATCTGATAGTGAAATGGAAAATCTGATTGTTATAGAATTGGACACGGAAATGAAAAAGGCATATTCAGAAATGCTTCGAGGATGTAAAGAAAATCCAGAGCAGAGAATTTGGTATGCTGTATGGAATATGCAGTTAAATGATGAGACAGGTAGAAGTGTCGGGGATTTATGTTTCAAAGGATGGAATTCTAACGGACGGGTTGAAATAGGATATGGAATTAAAAAAGAGTATGAAGGACAAGGTTATATGACAGAAGCTGTGACTGCAATGGCAAGATGGGCAAGTGAACAGATAGGTGTTAAATACGTGGAAGCGGAAACAGATCCGGATAATAAGGCATCACAACGAGTTCTTGAGAAGGCCGGATTCCATCGAAATGGGATGATGGGTGTTGAAGGCCCTAGATTTGTAAAGTATGGCACGAACTTAATAACAAACGAAAGACTTTAGTAGTAATGAAATTGCTAGCAAAATCTGAGCTGCTGCCACTTATAAACAGACTAAGTTGAAATTACATAAAAAAGCGTACCTTTTAGCACAGAGTTAAAGGGTACGCTTTTGTAGTATTATTCTTTTCTTCGCTGGTAAATGCCTATTATTACCTAAATTATTATTGTTAACAAAAAGTTGGTCAATAGAGGAAACAAATATTATGGAAAATTATTCTTCCGGTATTATGTTGAAGAATGCCGCAAATAGAATCTTGCAGAGGATGCATTTGATTATTGAATCAACTTATTAATAAGTTATCTTATGATAGAGATGATTTTATGGAAAATATACTGGAAATCCTAGTTGTCATTTTAGATATTTATTGTATATTTATATCGAGGTAATATGCAAATCACGGACTCTGTCTTATATAGTAGATAAATTTGACGCTTCTTTCTTTAATAAATATGATATAAATCGAGCTGTCCCTAAAGCGATGATACCAGCTACGATATAAAGGATAAAGAGTTTACCAGCAAAGACCTCATATAAGAAACCGAACAGGACAGAACCTATTGGAAGTAGTGCACTGCTTAAGGCAATAGTTAATGCCATTATTTTACCCATCTTTTCTTGTGGTGTCACAAGTTGAATGAAGGATATACTGATAATATTAATAATTGCGATACACAGAGCAAAGAGTATCCCGAATAGCGTAAGGAGTATATAGGAAGTATAATTACTTCCTTCTTGTCTGCATAGAAAACCAAGGGTTGGGATTCCCATAAACATAATAATAATAGATAACAGAAAGAAGAATTTGGGTACTTTATGTATGGAGAGCACTTTGCTGAATATTCCAACTAAGGTAGAGCCAACAATCATGCCAGCACCGATGCAGCCTTCACTGATTCCATATAGGTTATCACTCACATGAAAAACTACCTTTTCTAAATAGGGCACGCCTACTATGTATAAGGGCGTTAAGAAAAGGTTAATCCCAGCAGCAATTATGATGAATGATAGGACGATTCTTTTCTCCTTGTAAAGGTAGGTTAGTGTATGCATGATATCTTTTGTAAAAGTTACCATTGCATTACCAACATGAGGTAACTTACAAAATGGTATGGTTAAGAAAAGTTCCATAATGGCAGATAGAAAAAAGCTGATAATATTGATAACAAACACTCCGTAAATACCAAATAAGCCATAGATAAAACCCGCAGCTATTGGACCAATTAAGAGAGTTATGGCAGATATCTGAGAAACCACACTATTTGCCTTTGTTAAATTTTCTTTAGCGGTAATTGCTGGAATGGTGGCACGTACTGTTGGATCATAGAAGTTCTGAATAATTGCCAGAGTACAGGTAAGGATTCCAATAAGTAAGATTTGCTGATTGCTTTCTCTCAGAAGGATGAAGAATAATAAGAGTAAAGCGCTAGAAAAGAAATCTAAGGTTATCATTATTTTTTTCTTACTGAAACGATCAGCGATAGCCCCACCGAAGGGAGCAATAACAATTTGCGGGATAATGGTGAGAGCAAGAACGGTGGAAAATATGGCTGCAGATCCCGTGATATCCAAGATATACAAAGAAAGTGCAAAGCGCTGCAGGGAGTTTCCTAACAACGAGATAAGTTGGCCGAGAATAAGTAGAGTAAAATTTTTGTTAAAGAGTTTTAAAGTGGTAATATGTTCCATAATGTTATCATCCTTTTTAAAATAGTGAACTAATATTCAGTTTATGTGCATTGTACTATAATGCTATTTATGTGTCAACAGAAAAATGAACTAAAATTCAGAAAATTGACAAAGGATTATAAACAAGTTATATTTATGTTATAGTTAAAGAAAAATGTCTTAGCGTAAGGCGGGCGAAAGAAAATTAACAAAGAGAGGATAGCCATATATTGATTCGTTCAACTCGAAATCTTGTGGCAATTGCAATGGGCATCAGTATGCAAAATCAAGAAAGCAGTGAAGTAAAAATTAAAAAAAAGATCCAAAAACGTACACTTGAAAGCCGGGATAAGCTGTTGAAAGCAGCATATGAACTCTTTGTCGAAAAAGGGTATTACAATACAAATACCAAAGAGATTGTAAAGAAAGCAGGAATTTCTGTTGGTAATTTTTATAATTATTACAAGGATAAAGCGGATATTTATCTGGCACTTACAACAATACATTTGGAGAGCTCATATTCTAGTACTGTTCATTTGTTTCAAGACTTAGAGAAGCTGTCTAAATCTCAAGCACAAAATTATATTATGATGTATGTACACGAACAGTTAGTTCGTGCTTCGAAAACTGTAAGATTTTTTGATGATTCTAAGGTGATTGAAAAAGAAAATAAAGAATTAGCTATAATTATTAAAGAAACAGAGCAGAAAATTATTAACGTATTAGAAAACGCCTTACGAAGACTAAGAAAAACATCACCTAAAATTTCTTTTTCAGTTATGGCCCGTATGCTTTATGTTACGGTTAATGAGGTTAGTAATGATATCATTAAAGTAGAAGATGAAAAAGAAAGGGAAGAATATATTGAGACCTTAGTAGATTTTATCGTGAGTTATACTTATGACTAAATTTGGTAATAGAATACAAAAGGGCAGGTTTGCATGTTCTGTTTTTCAAGTTACAAAAGCACTGATACTTGCTTACGGTTAAATCTTGGTATGACCTGTTCCATGAACATATCTATGTGGATGCCTGTTTGACCAGACTTCGAATTAGAGTATTTATAGAAACCTCCCAAATGTTTTGCTTTCGAATTTCATGTTGTGATTGTAGCAGAAATTTAGTCTTTCCGGCTCTCTGTTTCATAATAATATATTTCCTAAAATCATGAATAAATAGAAATGGTATAACAAAAAGCATTAATATTAAAAAGCTGAGAGAAATAATAAGACGAATAGGTAAAAAGGAAGCGAGCATACCTCCAAATGGCTCTGTAGAATTTTAGCCATTGTGGCTCTTTACTAATTCGGAATTTTAAGTAAGATATAATATGAACTATGTGAGACCAGACACTAACATTAATTATATGCTACAATTGATGTCAAGAAACAAACTTGTTCAGGGGGGATAAAAAATGAAAAAATATATATATAAAAAATCGGATGCGTTTACAGCTGGACTTTCTTTAGGTAATCCGGCGGCATGTATTTATACAGGGGGAGACAGCCTATCCGATGAGGAAATGCTAAATATAGCAAAGCAGCATAAAGGGTTTGTATCTGAGGTGGTATTCTGTGCTAGCTCAGATAAATCAGATTGTAAGCTGACTTATTATTCGTCAGAATGTGAAGTAGATTTTTGCGGACACGGAACAATAGCCGCTATGTATGAATTTCTCAAGAACAATGAAACTTTGCGGTATAAAAAAGAGATCTCGTTTGAAACAAATAAAAAAGGAATACTCCATCTTTATAACGAGATAGAAGAAGAGGATGCCGTTTATATAGCTGCTCCAGAACCAACGCGCAATAAGGTGAATGTTACTGCTGCTGAAATTTCCAACGCAATTGGAGTAGAGGAAAGTGTACTTACTGATCATTATCCTTTGGCTTTAATTAATGCAGGGCTTTGTACACTCATAGTTCCTATTGCTTCATTTCAATGCGAAATTGATATCTTCCCATGTGAGGAACGGCTTAAAGAGTTTTGCCTAATAAACGAGATAGACATAATTCTGATCTTTTGCATGGATACTAAAAATACTGAGTTTATTGCCCATACAAGAGTGTTTGCTCCCAAATTTGGCTATCTTGAAGATCCTGCTACCGGATCTGGGAATAGTGCATTTGGATACTATATGTATGAAAATAAACTCTGGGATGGTACCCCAGTTGCGCTAGAGCAAGGAGGAAACGACAGAATTTATAATATAATTAAATTGAAGATGAAAGATAATAAAGTTTTGTTTGGCGGAAGAGCTTCTCTTCGAATTGATGGTTATTACATAATATAAGTGGAAGAGATATGTGAACAATGGGTAGCGGAACTGCTGAGCCTGCCAGAAGGAACGGCCACCGGGTTTGTGAGTGGTTCCTCAACAGCAATCATTTGTGCCCTAGCAGCTGCTCGAAATGAACTGCTGTTAAAACAGAACTGGGATGTAAGTAGTAAAGGTCTGTTTGGTGCTCCCAACATAAGGGTAGTACTTAGTGAGCTGTCGTGATGGAATGCTTTACACTCCAGAGATGTCCAGGCGAGCCAGAAGTGTGGAACTATGGGCGACGCTTAAGTATCTTGGCAAAAGCGGAGTTCAAAGCATTGTAGATAGCATGTGTGATAATGCAAAATACTTTGCCCAAAGATTATCTGAAAACGGCTTTGAGGTTTTAAACGATATTGTATTCAATCAGATTCTAATAAAATGTGAAACAGCTCATATGACGAGGACTACGCTTAAAATATCCAATGCAGCGGAAAATGCTGGTGTGGCGGGGCGACCTGGCGCAACGAACCTGTCATCAGAATTAGTGTTTGCTCTTGGCAAACCACAAAAAATGATATAGATGATTGTGTTGAGATATTTGTCAATTGCAGGGAAAGCGCGAGAATATGCTAAAAGTAATATGAATATTTTATGGGAACCAGATAACGTCATTTTTACCAATACTTAAGGTGATATAAATCACCGGAAAGGATTAGATAAAGATAATGGATATTTTTATTAATGAAACAGGAGATATAGAAAAGTGCTGTATCGGAATTCTATTCATGGAGAAAGTACAAAATGAATCATCCGAGGATTGGCTGATGTTTAAACGGCACGAACTCGAAAACACGATAAGGTCACAGTATACTCAGAAATCACGAGGAGAACTGAAGGCGCTCCATCCAATGGATATTTATATTTCATACTATAAGAAATTCGGATATACTTATCATGTGTTGCCTCAGCTCGAATCGGTAATAAAGGGTAAACCAATACCCGGCGGAGCACCCTTGGTTGAAGCCATGTTTATGGCCGAACTAAAAAATACGCTTCTGACAGCCGGTCACGACTACGATAAAATAAAGGTACCGGTGAGTGTAAAAATCTCAACCGGGAGCGAAAGCTTTACCACGCTAAGTGGTCATAACGTGACAACTATACCAAACGACATTATGATTATGGATCAGGAAGCAGTTATGTCAAGCATCCTTCGGGGGCCGGACCAGCGGACCGCCATAACTGCTCATACATCCCGTGTTCTTTATACAGTATATGCACCTTCGGGAGTAGAAGAACAGTTGGTGTACGAACATTTGAGTGATATTGAAGCTTATGTACGTATTGTCTCGGAAACATCAATTACTCGCATAAAACAGGTTTTTTGATGATGCTATTCATTAATATGAGGATTAGTTTTTATCCGATCTAAAAGCCATTACCGCTGATGTTAATATTATTGAATTTTTATATTTGGAATTGTATAATCATGGTAAATTATTTTACTAGGGAGTTAATATTATGAATTTAAAACGATTGGCATCGATCTTTTTTACACTAATACTGATGGTTTGTCTATCTAGCCCGGCAAAGGCATGCATAATATTTACAACTGAGCTGGAGGACGGCACTATATTAGCAGGCAATAACGAAGATTATATGTATTCTATCAATAATTATATGGTAGTTACAGCACCCAGTGAAAGCAGCTATGGTCGTATATGTTTTTATAATTTGTCTTATGTTCAAGGTGGCATGAATGAACACGGTTTATTTTATGATGGAGCTTCCTGTCCGTCCTCTGAAGTCCCACATAATAGTAATAAGAAGCAGCTAGATTATAATCTAGGAGATATCGCTCTCTCGAAATGTACCTCTGTGGAAGAAGTAGAGAAGTTTTTTGACAAATATAATATCCCTGACAGTTTTTGCGATCACCTTCTATTTTCTGATTCCACAGGGGCTTCTGCAGTATTTGAGTGGATGGAAGGAAAGCTTCATATTATTCGTAAAGGTCAAGACGAGAACTTCCAGGTTATAACAAATTATTGGCTTACGGATCCTACTCTGGGCGGATATCCCTGCGATCGTTATAACACTGCTGTAGAGTTATTGCAAAAGCAGTCACTGTCGATAGAGTTATGCGCTACTATTCTAAATGCCACAAAGCAGAATTGGGGTGAAGGAGGTACTTTGTATTCCAATATATATAATTTATCAAGCAAAGAAGTTTATGTGTTCTCAAGAGGTACAATGAATAAAACTTGTAAGATAGATTTGGAAAAACATTTTCAGTCAATGGAAGCAGGAACTCAGGTAAGCTATGATATTAGTGAACTTTCATATGATACCCAAATCACTATTGGTGATTTGAGTAAGAAAAATCTTCAGGAAACAGATAAGATCCCGACGCCCGAACCTGATAGAAGTATAGAAACAGCGGTTATTTCCCCAGCACAAGGTAATGCTCAAAGTAATAATGGGTTTTATTGGAGTGTAGGAATAGGTATACTGTCATTAATTGTATTCGCTATTGTAAAAGCAGTTAAAAGGAAAAATAGAAGTTAGTGAGGGGTACGCACCTTACTTTATTATAAAATAGTAGGACAGTGTTGGTAATAGTACAATATAAGATTATTGTTAAATTAAGAGTAATTCTTGATAATATTAAAGGACCTGAAGATAGGATGCTTTTGGTAAGGTTCCTGGAGGGGACTGAGTAAGAATGTAAAAGTTAGGAAGAGTAAGACAAAATACTAAAAGAGAATAATTATGGTGAGCATTTTTTGTACTATTTGGTAGAAAAATGAAAATATGTGTGTTAAAATAAATAATATAGTCTTCACTAAAAGAAATAGAGTATTAAAACATTGATAATTGATTTTTATTAGAATATTTTAACAAAAATGAGTCAGAAAGCGATAATAATAAGAACAATAATAGGGCATTAAGATTTACTGAGTTTCGTAATTGCCTAAAAAATACAAATAATTAGAGGTAAGATATGATTAATCAAAAATTCACAAAGAGGAATTATGCTTTCTGGTATTCAGCTCTTGTTCTTATAGTTACCTGGCTGATATCATTTGCATTGTTTACGGACCCGGAATTGGATACGAATTCTGTATTTGTAATCATTCCAATTGCTTTAGCCATGTTTTTTCCGGCGATATTAGCATTCATATTTAAAAGAATTGTTTACAGAAATGTAAAAACAAGATTCCAGTTTTCAGTTAAAACATTAAATAAGAAATCGTTACTTTTTGCTGTTTTTTACCCTATCGTATTTATTTTACTTTGTTTCTTTATTGCGTTGATCTTTAATAAAGGAGAAATAGATTATAAAAAAATACCTGATCTAAGTGATATGATACAAATTATTCTTTCTATTTTTATAAATATGATAATTCTATTAGGAGAAGAATATGGATGGAGAGGATTTTTATTACCTGAATTAACAAAAAATTATGGGAAGTTAAAGGCGACTGTTCTTGTGGGTATAGTATGGGGGTTATTTCATGTTCCAGTTACATATCTTAGTGCAAAAGCATCAGGAATGAGTGAACCGTTAATAGTTTGCTTGGTACAGGCATCTGTAGTTTTTGTTTTTAGTTTTTCATATTCTTATTGCTATTACTTATCAGAAAACCTAATTCCTGTTCTGCTAATGCATTCTATATGGAATGAATTGAATATGCTTGTGCTAGGCAACATTTCATCGAATGATCAAGGCATATTGCATGGCAATTTGTTTTACTTAAATGGAGAAGGAGTGTTAGGTCTTGTGTTGGGATTTCCATTAGCTTTCTGGTTTATTGTACAGTTTAGAAAAGGAAAGAATCTTAAAATGTCAGCCTAGAAGATTAGTGAATTATAAATCCTTTAAATGATTTTTTCTTATGTAGGTTTAATGTACTTTTATTAAACCCCGATGATCCAAATAATGGACCAATGCACATAAAGCAATTATGGATTTCTGATCGGTAAAAATCGATAGATATAAATATGGGTTTTCAGAGATAGGGCTTTCCGCAAAACATTTTATACGGAAGTTCCCATACTGAAAACCCTTTTTTTATCGGCTCTTTGTCAAGTCTTGGGGTGGGATTCTTTGAATCCCCCTCAAATACTGGATGAAGAGCTATTTTAATGATTTAGATTCTATAAGCAGTTTTTGGGTACACTTAATAAGCCTGCCTAATTTTCTTTTATTCTAGCGACTCGTGTGTAATATCCTATTTCTAAAGCGATTAAATTTAACTATCCCATATGAGACTCTTTTAAGAACTTTAATTTTATTGTTATAGCCTTCTGTAGGACCATTTGTATAACCATACTTAAATGCATTTAGTATTTCCTTAGACCAGTTACGAAATGTTCGGGCACAATCTTCAAATTCCTTAATACCACTTAATTCAGCATTTCTGATCCAATCCCAGAATTCTGTTCTTAACACAGCGTAGCTGTTTTCTTCACAAATACGGTAAAACCATTCCTTGAAATAATGAGCTTTCCGTAGGTCATCATTGTATAGCAGCATTAGATCGCATTCCTTCTTACGATCATCCCTAAGCTTATAGTATCTTCCCAATATTAATCTCCGGCTATGTTTATAGTATTTCCGCAGGGATACCGGCATGGTTCTTTGAAGTCTTTTACGAACATTTTCAATAGCCCAGGTTACCTGTCTGATGAAATGATATTTGTCGGCTATTAGGGTTGCATTGGGGAAGAAGATCTTTGCTAGATCACGATACGGCTCCCACATATCTGAAACAAAGAACTCTACTCGATTACGTTGTACTTTAGGAACATCCCGAAAATAATTACAAAGATGTGATTGTGTCCGGTCAGGAAGAATATCCAGAATACATTTTTTCTTACCATCAACTAATATGCACTGATATTTGCCTGTCTCTGCATTCCCCCTGAACTCATCAATGGAGAGTACTTTAGGAATGGAAGGTTTATCATAATTAATACGGTCAAAAACCCTTGTTACAGTAGAAACAGAAGTATTTACTTGCGAAGCCACATAAGAATAGCTGATAGTTTCCCTGAGCATATGACAAATATACATAGCAAGACGTTTTGTCATATGCTGATATCTAGGAAGCCAGGAGTATTTTTCGTAAAAATGCTTTCCGCAGGGACAGGAGTACCTTCTTTTTTTCAACACTAGGTTGGTAGGCTTAAGCTGGACAGGAACATCCTTAATAGTTTGCAAGCGGTAATCATGGATCTTTTTTGTAACGGAACCACAAGTAGGGCAAATTTGTTCAGTAGGTTTGGTTTCCAAATGGATTGTAATTAAAGTATCAGAATGTTTAATACTTTTAATAATTACATCTTCTAAATTTAACAGTTTATTGATACAATTAGAGTGCACTTATAAATCTACCTTCTTTCAGAAATGTTGCCGCAGAACCGAAAGAATAGGCAGGCTGGTTATAAGTGCATTTTAATGTAAAAAAATATCGGGGTAAAGTACTACCCCAATATTTATTATAGAACC
>JAEZTJ010000032.1 GCA_023421505.1 Bacillota bacterium | reverse complement strand
GTACTTAGGTTCTGTACTTTAGAACCTTATGTACCGCTACGAAATGCAATTAAGCGAGAGCGGCTCCTATTCAGAAGTATTGGTGACATCGCCACAATCGTTACCTATATGGCTGTGAACAGTAACCCTTATATAACGGATAGTAAATAATTATTTTAATGCTCTTGACGCGCTAGTCTTCGAATGCTAAAATTATCTCAAGACACATAGGAGTTCTTTCCCATGTGTCTTTTGTTTTGATGATATATGCAAAAGCAGCGAAGAAATGAGGAGATATATATGAATAGGAAGCTTGAACATAATTCCATAGTATTAAGACCAAAACAGCCTGAATTTGTTTTAGCTACTTCAAATTATACTAAAAAAGAATTAATGAAATATAATATCGCTCATTTTTATCAGTTTACGTCTGAAGCAAACAAATTGAGCGTGATCCCTGATGCCTGCATTGATATATTATTTTGGAAGAAGGATGGGAAATTAGTAACTAAGATTGCCGGTACTCGCCTCGAAAAAGGCGAGACTGATGCCGAGCTTAACGGAGAATACTTTGGTGTACGTTTCATGCCCGGTGTTAATCCAGCTAGTAATACGGTATCCCTATGTGATTTTATTAATCAGGAATATGATTTTGAAGGTATGATTACCTCTTACGAGGAAAAAGAAAAATTATTGGAGGAGCTATTCTTTGCCAGTTCCTTTGAAGAAAAAATCAATATCTTTATGAACTATTATATGAGGCATTTCGAGAAGCAATCAGAAAACTCTCATAGCCTCAAATATGTTCTTTGTAATAGAATTATCACTTCTGGGGGTGACTTAAAGCTTAATGACTTATGCAAAATCACAGGCTATTCCGAGCGGTATTTAAACAAAAAAATTCATGAAGACTTTGGCTTAAGTCCAAAAAATCTTATTAAATTCATCCGCTTCCAAAAGGCAGTTGGAAATCTGACAGATACTATAGACAGCATAAGCTGTATTGATACCGCATTTGACACAGGTTATTATGACCAGTCCCATTTTATTAAGGACTTTAAGAAATATTCTGGCTTTACCCCGACAAATTATATCGATAAATTATTATATAATGCCTATGATAAGAAGCTTCATGTCATTTAATAAGGCTTCGTATCAGACATAGGGCACATCTATCCTATACCTTATATTAATCTGCTCAAATACGATGAAACTCCCATCAACCCTATTCCAAGCTCCATTCACCAATTACTCACATCTTTAAAACTTCAATAAGCCCTCATGCACTTAGTGAATATAATTAAAAGTTAAGGATTTGGCATGATAGTTTTCAATATATAATATTTCATTTAGTTTTTTTTGCTTCTATAAAATCTATATATAAAGTATTTTCTTATTTTCAGTGTGACCATTATCAGCGCTGGATTGTTTTATTTATGAAAGGAGGCTTATGATGGATCACTATCAGTGCACTGAACAATGGATTTCCAGGGAATGGATTTTAGACAGATATGATTTCTACAAAACGATGTTGTTTCGTATAGCCTTTTCCTATTTAGGAAATAAGCAGGATTGTGAAGACATATTACAGGAGGCGTTTATAAAGCTATGTTTCAATGCTCCAGATTTTCCCAGCGATGAAGATGAAAAAAGATGGATTATTCGAATCACTATCAATCTCTGCAAAAATCATAAAAAGAGTATATGGAATAGAAGTAAAATTAACCTTGAAGAGATCGAAGAATATGCAATTCAGCCCGAAAACAGGGAATTGCTTTCAGATATTCTACGCCTACCAACAAAATATAAGATAATCATTCAATTATATTATTTTGTCGGTTATAAAATAGGTGAAATATGTGAAATTCTGAACATAAGCGAATCAGCAGCGAAAATGAGATTGAAGCGTGGACGTGAATTATTGAAAATAGAATTGGAGGATTATATATGAAAGAACGTGAATTTATTGAATTTGTATCGAAAATAGAACCTCATGCCTCTATGGATCAAAGAATTACAAATCGATTACTTAATTATGATGCAACACATGATAACTTCAATCAAAAAACAAAGATATTAGGCCAATTACTGGTAAGCCGTATCAATAAATTATCTCCTTCTCTCCCTAAAGTAGTTGCAGTTTTATTTGTACTAGCAATTATCGGGTCAACAACTGCCTTAGCGGCAGGTTATTATATAAAATCATATTCATCACAATTCAGTGTTATTTCCGAGCCGGAGTTAAAGCTACCAAAGGATTTAGTAAAAAGACACTTTGGAGGACATACAACTAAATCTACTACAACAATGGAAAATGGTAAGCTTGTAACAATTGGCCCTGAAACTTATAATGACGAAGATGTAAATTCTGGTGATAAAGCATTCGGTGAGCTTGGTCTGCCCAATTTATTTCCTACTTATCTATATAATAATTATATTGTTGACGATAGTGGAATTATTTATGGGGAAGAGGAAATATCTGATGGCTCTAAATCTACTTATATTGCGGCAAACTTTACTTCCTTTGATTCAAAAAAATTAATTTATGTAGAATATGTTCCTTCCAAAGTATCAAAAAAAGACAGTCCTAATTCATTAGCTACGGATGATTTTGCGAAAGAGGATTTCACCTCAAGCCAATATATTACGGAAAATGGATTAATATGCAATCTAATAGAAGCTGTTGCGGAAGATACTATATCTGCTACAATTTATTTTGATAGTAATTCTATTGGAAACGCTACTTATCTAATCAGTTTCTCCCATGTAAAGATAAATGAAGTGAAAGAGGTATTAGATAGCATTCCCATTAGCGTAAATGAAAATAATAAATAAACATCTGTGCGGAAGAAATAACAAAAATGCTATAACCCCAGTATCATTCTTAAGGGCCATAGCATTTTTCGATTCAAAAACTCTCTATTCTAAGTTTGCATGCTTTGTCATTAATACTTTATTGCTCTCATCCAATGAACGGCTGCTCATTAAATTAATGATTATTGCGTCACCGATCAGTAAAACACTCTGCTCGAAGGTATTGGCTCCAGGCTGTATAGAATTCTTTGCATTACTTTCGCTTTTTGTTGTTGCTGCATTTACCTCAATTACCAGGTCAGCAAGTTTACCAATCGGAGAATCACTGTTAGTAGTGATTAATGCAAGCTCCGCACCAATCTTCTTACACTTTTCTGCAATGATGGTTAAGGTTCCTGTGGATCCACTACCTGAAGCAATAATCAGCAAATCACCTTTTTCGATTGCAGGAGTTACCGTTTCTCCCACAACGTATGCAACAAACCCCATATGCATAAGCCGCATCGCAAAACCTCTAATCATCATAAGTGATCTTCCGGCACCGGCAACTATAATCTTGTTTGCTTCAAGAATTTTTTCCTGAAAGGTGTTTAACTGTTCCTCCTTCAAATTAGAAAAGGTATCGTTTAATTCTTTCGTTACCATAGATAAGATTTCTTTCGTACTCATGCGCTCATGGCCTCCTTCATTGCAACAACAGCTTGTCTAATATCAGGTGCATTATATAATGCTCCTCCAGCAATAATAATTTCAGGTTCTTCAGCTATATATTCCTGTATCGTAGTCATTTTTACGCCTCCTGCAACTGCTATCTGATTTCTCGGAACAGCTGAAGCTAGTTCTCTCAAATCATTTAACGGCGTACGTCCATGCTTCTGCATATCGACACCTGTATGAACCCCTATATAATCTACTCCCAATTCAAGTAATTCTTTAGATCTTTTGGGGATATCCGTAACACAGATTAAATCTGCAAGTACCTTACGGCCAAACTTATGTGCAGTATCTACCACCTCTTTGATGGTCGCATTATCAGCCAATGCTAAAACGGTAATGATATCCGCACCGTTTTCACAAATATCATAGCATTCAATTTCTCCACCATCCATAATTTTGCTATCAGCCAAAACTGTCATATCAGGATATTTTTCTTTCAACGCCTTTACCGGAGCCATGCCCTCTTTCATGATTACTGGAGTCCCAACTTCATAAATGTCGATTACATCGTGAATCTGATCCGCAATTTCCATAATTCTTTTTGTATCCGCAATATCTACAGCAATTTGCAGCTTCATAATAATATATTCCTCCTATTGATACATTTTCTTAATCGCTTCTACATACTGAGCCGGATGTAAAAGGAAATCATATTTTTCGGGATGCGCAATAAAATTGGTATAGCACGGAACTCCAAATTCAATGCCTAACTCTTTATTCTCCAACGGTCTAACAACTTTAGCTACTGGAGCATTTTTATAATTTTCATTCGGAACGACTTGAAAGGAGTCTCCAGCTTTCATTACATACACTCCCAATCCATGTTTTGCTTGTATTGGTTCATAAAATAAAGGACAGGAAACTACTGCGATATTGCTGAACATAGCCACTTGATCCGTAGGATTAATGGATCCGTGTCCACAATTGGGGGGGACAATGATCGCCTGACCAGCCTTCACAGGTACTACACTGATTTCCTCGATTACAGGTTCTTCAACCATATTAAAATTATTAACCTGCTGAAGTATGAAAATAATCTCGCCCTTTATTACTTCATATACTTCTGCATAGGTATGTACCTCGTTTTCTATGTAACCATGATAATGTCCTGAAGTTTTTTTGTACTCTCCATTTACAGTTCCTGGTTGAATCGCTGTAATATCATAACGGAAATCGTACTTTTTAAACCTTTTCTCATGTTCTGGGAAAACTATATTACGATAAGCGGAGTATACATACTCATCCTCCTTTAAATTTGAACTGTCTTTTAGTAAACCAACCATTTGCCCTGCTAATTTTTTAGAACTTCCTTCGCAAGTCAGTCCATTTTTAAATTCTAATTCATTTGTCGCTTCATTATAAAAAATTGGTAATCCGGAATGAATAATCTCCAATTTAGCTCCTCCTATTGCTTTATTTGATATCGTTATTCTACATTGCCTTTTGTAACAAAAATAGTCACACGCTGTAACAAGGTTTAAAAAAGCATCACAAGCATTGGACTTCTAAATCCAATGCTTGTGATGCACTTAAGCTTCTATTAGGTATTAATTATAATCTCCTTGCTATCGCTTCTATTAAAAAAATCACTGGAACCTGTGTCGTCACATTATAGATAGGTTCTCTCATTTTTTGTGCGATATTATATGAGATGTTCCAATCCGACATTTTTGCTATCGTTGATGTAGAAGCGCTCGTAATACTCAACAATTTACATTTATGCTTTTGAAAACGGTTTAGCAAATCAATTAACAGTTCCGTCTCTCCCGATACTGATAAAGCAATTACTATGGTATCCTCCGTCATATCATTTAAAACAGGGTAATATGGATCCTCCAAGCTCAAGGTGAATTTACCCATATTTGAAAAAAATCTAGCAGCATATTTCCCCAAAGTTCCTGATGATCCAATTCCGACAAAAATTACTTTTTGTGCTTTTCTTATCATACCGGCAGCCTTTTCTATCTCCGTCTCAAAGGCACTGGTATTAGTGCGTTCAAAGTAATGCAAAATCTCAGTTAAGTCATCTCCAGGCTCTTTGAGCATAGGCTGTTTCAGATACTGCTTAAATTTTTCACGAAATTCAGAATAACCTAAACATCCTACCTTTCCACAAAACCGAATTATAGATGCCGTTGAGATATGAACCGCTGCTGCTAATTCTCTTATGGTCATATACTGGATTTTATCTTTATTAGCTATAATATATTTATAAATCCCAATCTCCAGTTCATTCAATTTTTGTATATTTTCATAAGTAAATAATTCTTCCATATAAGGCTCCTCAGTCCCATTATATTTTATTTTTTAATTAATTCAATTTCTTCCAAATCATATGCCGTAGATGTAAAGAAATGGAACAATTCTTTATATACTATGGTTTTTGATATACCCTAAATGATTAATGATTGGAAGAAGCATGATAAAACAAGGCTGTTACCAATATTCCTAACAGTAACAAGACAATACTCAGTATAAAAGGCAATATTCTTGAAATATCACTAAGTACTCCTCCTATGTATCCAAAGGGTACACTTATAAGCATTACTGCTGTCTGAAGCAGAGCCATAATTCCAGAACGCTCCGTATGGTCTACATGAATAGCAACCAGGGATTCCCTAAGCGTACTCAAAATAGCTACCCCAAACGCTTCAAAAACTAAAGATGCCGATAAAATTATATATCCCCACACACCGGTTTCTGTAATGGAAATTAGTAATATACAGCCTATAATGGAACTGAAGAAGCCTCCATATAGCGGCCATTTCAGCTTTGACTGCTTAATGTGTGTGATAACTGTAAAGAACAGTATAATGGAAAGTATACTTCGAGCCATCGGAAAGATTGGTAATAAAGTATCTGGCACTCCGATACGGCGGGAGGCAATAATCTGCCAAAAGGTCATTCCTAGCATCGCTACTATCTCCACCAGGATGCTGATAACGAGTGCAAATTTGGTTCCACTAGAATGAAGTAATTTATGTAATGCTCCTTTATAGCCAGACAGCATTTCGGTCCATGACATGTCGCGGGTTGTCTCACGCCTTATTTTTCCTACCGCTGTTTCTGTTGAGAATTTATACAAAATTAAAAGCTTTGCTGTCATAATAATAAAAGCATTGATATATAAGATACGTATCGCCGGCGCAAGTGTCAGCTTTGATACCAGAATCGAGGAGATCGGTGCAAAAAGGGCAGAAAGATTACCGGATATCATGACCCAGGAATAGATCTGCGTTATTTTATCCTTTGGAGCATCTTCAACCAGTAGACAATCCCAGGATACTGTAGTTATCTTCATCATTCCATTAAACACTGCCGCAACAACAAAGAACCAAAAGCCCTGACTGAACGCCCATATAAGGCAAGGGAGGCTCCAGGCAAGAAAATCAAAGACCATAGTACTCTTCCTGCGTCCCAGCTTATCAACGATGGCCCCAGATATAAAAGCACAAATCATCTGGGAAAACATATAAATAGAAGTTACGATACCAACCTTTACATCACTTATGCCAAAAGTGAGCATATACACAGTTGCGTAAGGCAGGCACAGATTCATAGAAAGCCCCCACATAGGCTCCGTATAGATACAAGCACGAGGATTACCACGCAGCTTTATAAGAGTACGCAGTAATTGATGCTTTAATAAAATGTTTTTCATATTAACCCTCCATGCCGCCAAAATCTGCGAATTAGGGCAGCAAATAGTATGTTTCATTCCCAATTCATAAGTACTTTTTCCTATGGCTACTAATATATCTTATAGTCATCTATCAATTTAATCACCGAATTAACAATTTGTGCAGTTATCCCCCAAATAGTCCAGTTATGATACCGGTAGAATAATATTTCAAAAGAACCTTTTGTCCAAGGATATCCTATACCTCCCGGTATCCATTCATAAGGGAAATTCTCAGCCGGCTCGTTAATTAACTTACTTACGAATATCTCCGGCTGATGATTGCGAAAATAATCAAGTGGTATTTTTATAATTTCATTTACTTCATCTATGCTAAAGGTATCATGATAATCGAATATTTCACCAACAAAAGGATGTATCATCAAATTAAAGGGTGAGAAATATATATCCCCAGTTCCGAGCACTTTGATTTGCTCTTTTTGGATATTAAGTTCTTCGACAGTTTCACGGATAGCGCAATCCAATAAGGACTCGCCCTGTTCAAGTTTTCCACCCGGAAAGCAGATCTCTCCCGGCTGCCTCCTTAATTTGTCAGATCTCTTTTCTAAAAGTAAATAAGTGTCTCCCTCTACCCGGAGAATTGGAATAAGTATTGCATATTGGCTGCATTTATTTGCCCCAATAATTTCTGGCTGTCTATTTAAAAATTCCTCTTTCTTCAGAATAATCCCTCCACTGCGCTTTGTAATGCAACTGATTATATTATAACATAATTTCGATACCAGTAGCTTCTAGTAATTACAATTCATTTAGTAAAAATATTGCTAATAAACAAAAATTGGAGCACCTCAACAATATCTGTTTGCTCCCGATAAATAATACTTTTAATCAGAATACTTAAGAATATCTTTCGAAACAAGGTAAGTACCGATTAGCATAATAATTAATGCTATAATAAATGCTTTTGATGGTATATCTCTAAATATGAGAAATGAAAATATAACACCGATAAATGGCGCGATTGCATAATAGGTGCTCGTTTTCGCAGCACCCAGATATCTTTGAGCAAATACATAAAAATAAATACTTAAGCCATAGGATATAAAGCCCAAAAATAAGGATATGATGATATATCCTATGCGGTTTGTTCTTTGATCTAATAGGTAAGCAATTAATAAAGAACCAAATCCTGAACCAAATCCTTTTATAATTACTATCTCCATAGGATTTTTGTTAGAAATCATTCTAGTGCAATTATTCTCAAAACCCCAGCATATACAGGCTACTATTACATAAAAAGAACCTTTTGAAAAGGAAAAGCTACTCATATCTTCAATAGATAATGTCGCGCATGCTAGTGTCACAAGAATTATGGATAACCATAATCGCTTCGAAATCTTTTCTTTAAAAATTACTAATGCGATTATACTCGTCGCGACAATTTCAAAATTATTAAGTAACGAAGTGTTAGCCGCTGTTGTCATAGATAAACCGAGCGCTAAACAAATAGGGGCGGCAATATCAAGAACAACTATTTCAATGATAAATGGTATATCCTTTTTTGCTAAATGTAATTCCTTATATGTTTTTCTTGTAAGCTTACCAATACAGCCCATTATGCTCATACCTATACCTGTTCCTAAATACAAGAGGGCTGCCAGCATAGTTGGTTGAATATTTTTTAAAATAATTTTCGATAACGGTGAACTAATTGCATATAGGGTGGCGGCTAAAATAGCAAAGAATATAGCTATTTTATGCTTGATTTTACTATTCATAATTCACTCTCCATCATTTCATAAATTTATCAATTGCGATGGATAGGTCTTCTAATACCTTTTTATCACTAGATTCAATTGCATCAATGACGCAATGGTTGATATGGTCCTTCAATATCAATTTACCTACGTTATTCACCGCAGATTTTACAGCTGCAATCTGTATAAGAACTTTACTACAATCCTCTCCATCCTCAACCATCTTTTTAACGGCTTCTAAATGTCCAATCGCTCTAGAAAGGCGATTAATAATAGCATTTTGCTCATCTTTATTATGAATATGTTTATGTTGATTTTCGTTCAATGTTATCACTCCTAATCAAAATTATCCCCCAGGGGGGGTTATTTTGATTGTATCACAAAGGTATTTTAAATTCAACACTTATTCCAGATAACATTTGCATAGAAAGAGCATTATGAAATCAATCAATATATTCTAAAGATTGCAAAATATTAACTATAATTTGTAAATTTCTTGACATACACGCTTATTCATGGTACTTTATTGATAGTAAATTATAGAAAGAAGGTGACGTCATGCTTTGTATTAACCAAAATTCAAATAACAATAAATTGTACCCGTGCTATCTGAACTGGCATGGCGTTATTTAACGCCTTTTATTTTATTCAGTTTTGATGCCTGGGTATTTCACCCAGGCTTTTTTGTGCCTATTTTTAGAACCGGATCATTTAGTGGCAAGATTAACAAGTCTATTAAAAACTTCAAATAGTTTAATACAAGGAGTAATTATGAAAAATAAAAAGCAAGCATTATTGAAGCTTACAAAAGAAACACCGAAAGAACGAAAGGAACGCGTTTCCTGTGGTGTGAAATACCGTGCAGCTGTTTTTGAAAGTAAGAAAAAGCGGCAGAAATACAAATCTGATTATAGTGAGGAAAAAGTGTGAAGAAAAGCACTTCACACTCTGGGAGAAGCTTTAAATGAGCACAGAGGTGCTCATTTAAAGCTTCTTCATAACTATTTGAGATGCCTATCGGCAGAATAGAGGTTATTATGAATATTCCCTTAAGTGTAAATCAAAGCGAAGAAGGGAAAAGTATTTAGGATGAGGTGAACATATGAATAACGCACAGTTTAAGCATGATTTTTTAAGAGGCTTGGGTTCTGCATAAATTACCATTAAGAGCTGAGTGTAGCAGCCTCTTTGGAACTAATAAAGGTTACTGCAAATAATTAATTTTGCAATAACCTTTTATTATTTTGGCATGAAGCAACATTATAGATATAGCACACTCTTGATCTTAATTATTTTAAATAGAATACTTCTTTCATAAATTTGATTGGTTCTTCCTCATTAAAATCAAAGGACCCTTCTACCATTTTAGAAGTAATTGCATTCCAACGGTTACAGGCTTCACTTTGTGCAATGTACTCATTAGCAGCTTTTACATCATCACACTCAAAACAATAGAAAAACTGATTACCATTCTGGAAAATGGAATAATTACGATATCCCGCTTTCGTATGTTCTTCCATAATCTCCGGCCATGGATCCAGATGCAGCTTTATATACTCTTCCAAACACTCTTCTTTCACTTTCCAAGTCCAAGCATACTTATTACTATGTTCCATATTATTATTCCTTTCACTATATAACCTTTGTTAGGTAATTGCGAAAATCAGAAGCTGTAAGTGTTGTATACACAGCATATACTACTCCGGAGCGGAAGTAAAGTCTTAAAACACTTATGCTCACAGGAGCGTTGAAACGAAGCAATAGTATATGTTGTGTATACAAACAACAAAATTATATAGTCTCGTAATCATCTATATAACCTTTGAAATAAAAGAGCGCATTGCGTCATGATAAGTAGTCATTGCTGCAATACGCCCTTCTATAGGGTTTTACAATTTATTGCCGAAGCAATTATTCAAAAACAAATTACAGCTTCTTGATCCAATCCTTCATGTTGTTTTTGTTGAATACGTAAGGTGTTCCTGCTAATACCGCTGTACCACCATCTCCGTTATCATAAGCTTCATATTTAGTCTCAGCATATTCTCGGAACGCGTCCATTGTAAAGCTTGAACCAATAGAACCATCAAAGGTGCCATCAATTGTTGCTAAAGTGGATGCTGCAGAAACTGCACCAAGGTGAATAACATCCCAAAGCATCATGTAAGGGCATACAGATGCAAATGCATCATCAGTAGCTTGTGCAGGCATGAATGACTGCATCTCGGAAGGTAATCCTAAACCTGTTAATTTAATTTTGCTATTAGAAGTTTTTAAAGTCTGACCAGCTGCTGCAATACCTACTGTTGTAGGGGAAATGATACAGTCAACTTTATTTTCTGCTACGAAAGCCTGTGCCTGTGTTGTCGATTCTGTTAAGTCATCATTACCATATTTTTTGTCGATTGTAGGACTAACTTTACCAGCATATACAGCATCTTTTAATTCTGCTTCCATTGCTGCGATCCAGCTATTCTGAACAGGAGTATCAATTGAAGCAGAAAGAACGCCAAGTACGATTTCATCACCAGCATAGCTAGCTAATGAGTCTGTAACTGCTTTCTTCATATCGCCATCTTCCGGATAATCAATGCCAAGGGTAATTAATACTGCACCTTGAACAAGGTAAGCACCGATATCATTAGGGTCAGCCTGATTGATATGAGTTGTACGGTAATCAGGGCTTGCTGCTGAGTCAATTGATGTAATTGTAATACCAGCATCCTTTGCTTTTTTGAACACTTCATCATAACCAGCATCGCCATTGGTGGAGATAGTGATAGAAGCTACTTTCTGTGTAATAAGCTCATCTAATAACTGAACCTGAGCTGCTACTGTTGTTTCTGCAGGGCTCTTATAAACTACCTTCTCGCCCTTGGCTTCCATGTACTCACTGAAACCCTCATACATCAAATCACCAAAAGTATTACCAGTTGATTTGAACATAAATACATGTGCTCCCTCTAAAGAATTGCTATCTTTTGAGTCTGAGCCAGATGTGTTGCCTGTAGCTTTACCATCTGTGCTTGTCTTTGTAGTAGAACAGCCTACCATTGCACTTGCAACCATAGAGATTGCTAAACCAAGTGCTAACAATTTCTTAAATTTTTTCATTGCTTACATCCTCCATTGATTAGTTTACAGGTAAATTGGTAATCCAACTTAACTTTTTTATATAAACAGTCATTGACTGCATATAAACACAACTTAATTCCTTCTCACCTTAATAACTTCTTACCTTAATAGCTTCTTACCTTTAATAGCTTCCTACTTTAATTACTTCTTATCCAATTGCTTCTTATCTATTTGCATCTTATCTTACCTTAGTTACTTCTAATTGCCCTTTAATTCCGCTTTTAATTTTTCTGTTTTTACCTTACATTCTGCTTTCAACGAATTAATTTTATCGTTGTACTGATTGATTTTGTCTTTCTTTGCCGCTTCCTTTAAGGCAGCATCCTTTTTTATTTCTGCTATCTGATTCATAAGAGCTTTCACCTCTTCTGCTGTTTTCACATTGATTGCTTGAATATTCTTACTATTAGCATAGAAAAACTTAAGCTTCAAATTATCAATCAGTGTTTTATTCAGATTTGGAATTAAAACTGCTAGGATTAGGATAAAGCCAATCATAATTTTTCTTGAGTTAGCATCTACACCCATTAAGCCTAAGGTATAAGAAAGGAAGGTCATAATGAGGGTTGCAATGATAGGTCCATATACCTTACCTTTACCACCATTGGTGGAGATACCACCCAAAACACAGATTGCTATAGCATCCAGCTCATATCCGGTACCCATGGTGGAGCTTACACCACCGCCCATACGTCCTACGAATAGAATAGAGGTGATACCTGCCATAATTCCCATTATTATAAATACAATCAGCTTCGTTCTTTCTACATTAACACCGGAATAAGTAGCACAAGTTGCATTATTACCGATGGTATAAAGCTTACGTCCAAAGGTAGACTTATGAAGTATAATCATGAAGATTACTGCCATAAACAGGAAGAATATTAGTGCTACCGGAATCCCTAAGATATTCGTCCATGCGAGCTGAACATAAAATTTAGGGAAGTTTTTCAAGACATTCACATCAAGTATAATTTTTACGATGCCACGGAACAGTAAGGAGGTTGAAATTGTTACAATAACGGAGGGCATCTTCATATAAGCTACTAAAAAACCATTAAATGCTCCGCATAATCCTCCGGCGAGGATACCAAATAATACACAAATGATAACCGGTAGCCCTGCATCCATAGATAAACCAGTTACCATGGAAGCCATAATCATAGTGGAAGCTACTGAAACATCAATATCACCCAGCATTAATACAAATATCATTCCAAGCACTAAAGGAGACAAATCCATTCCCGATTGTATAATGGATTGAATGGTACCCGGTGCAAAAAACAGATCCCCCTTCGTAGTCATCAGCACTACATTAATAAATATAAGAATATAGACTAAGATCATTTCCCATTGAAAAAGAAATTTTGATAAATTGAATTTATCCTTTACCGTTAAATTATAAGCCGGGGCTTTTGTTGTATTAGACATTAGATTAAAGCACCCCTTTCTTTTAATACACGTTTACGAGCAGAATAATTGGTAAACAGGTTTATCGCAACAGCAACGATGATAATGCCGCCCTGGATTGCATTCTGCCATACACTGAGTCCCGGAAGTAAGCTGATAAAATAAGTGATAACGCTCATCATTAAGGCACCGATGATAACCCCGTCTATTCTACCTTTTCCACCAGAAATACTAACTCCGCCAAGAATGCAGATCGCAATTGCGATCATTTCATAGCCTTCACCCATACCATAGTAAGAAATTGCATAGTTGGCTGTATAAAGCATTCCTGCAAGACCTGCTAAAGCACCACAGAGGGTAAATGCCATAAAGGTTGTTTTCGCTTCATTAATACCCGCTACCTTTGCGGATTCCTTGCTCGTACCAATCGCATAAATTCTTCTTCCCTTTGCGGTAAATCCTAAAAAGATACCTGCAATAATGAAAATTGCTATTGTAATCCAAAGAATGTTATATAGCCCGAATATTTTACCGGTCGCAAATTTTAAATAACCTTCGGTAAACTGGTGAGGGAACCACCATTCACCACCGGACGCAAGAAATGCAAATCCACGGTAAATATACATGGTTCCAAGTGTTGCAATCATCGGAACCATCTTTAAATATCCGACAATAAAGCCGTTAAAAGCACCACATAAGGCACCAATTAAAATACTAAGTAAAACCCATACAAACGCAGGAACCCCCATATTCTTACTCATTAGTGAAGAGCAGATAACACCGGTAAGCCCTAAGGTGGAGGCTACGGAAAGGTCAATGCCTCCAGTGATAATGACTAACATCATACCTACTGCTAACAGCATATATACTGCATTATTCTGGAGCATATTCATGATGGAGGTTACAGAATACATCGAAGGTGTAATAATTGCCGCAACGATAAGGAGTACTGCGAAGGCAATTAAAAGACCATTATTTCTACCGTTTATTAATTTTTTAATAAATGAACTATTATTGTTATTCACAGCCTATTCCTCCGATCCCTTATTTTTTAGTGAAGCTTCCAAAATCATCTCTTGCGTAGCGCCTGCTCTTCTAAAACTACCTGTTACTCGTCCTGATTTCATAACTACAATATGGTCTGCCATACCTAGAACCTCAGGCATTTCAGAGGAAACCATAATGATGGCATAGCCCTTACATGCAAGCTCGTTCATGATTTCATAAATGGAATATTTCGCTCCTACATCGATACCTTTTGTAGGTTCATCCATAATCAGCACCTTAAGATCACAGGTTAAGAGTTTTGCAAATACAACCTTCTGCTGATTTCCACCGGATAAAGAGGAAGGAGGTGCACTGATATCTTTGGCCTTTAAGTTGATTTTCTGACATAAATCTATTGCATTCTCAATTTCCTTATTTACATCGATCAGATTGTTTTTTTGGAACTTCTTCATGGAAGCGGAAGAAACATTTTGATAGATCGGAAGCTGGTTTACTAATCCCTGAATTTGTCTGTCCTCCGGCAAAAGTCCGATACCGGATTTTAATGCATCGATGGGACTTTTAATTGTAACTACTTCATTATTTAATTTAACAGAACCACTATCTATATTCATAATTCCAAAAATGCTTTGGCAAACCTCTGTTCTACCCGCACCAACAAGTCCGGTTAGAGCAACAATCTCTCCCTTTCTAACTTGAAAGGAAACATTTTTAAAGTAGCCTTCTTTGGATATGTTATTGATTTCAAGTACAACTTCACCGACTTTAGAGGTTTTGGGAGGATACATCTGATCCAATTCTCTGTTAACCATCTCCGTAATCAATTGTTGATTTGATATCTTATCAACATCCCAGGTGCCTATGTACTGGGAATCACGGAATACAGTTACTCTGGTTGCAAGACGGTACATATCTTCAAATTTGTGTGTAATAAAGATAATCGATACTCCGCTATCTCTTAGTCGTTCCGCAATCGAATATAATTGTTCGCATTCTGTTTTTGTTAAGGATGCGGTCGGTTCATCCATAATCAAAATATTTGCTTCCCTGGATAGAGCCTTTGCAATCTCAACTAACTGTTGCTGCGCAACACTCAAGCTTCCCATAGGTTTCATAACATCTATTTCTTTGCTGAGTGGTTTGATTAACTCTTCCGCTTTTTGATGCATTAGCTTCCAGTTATATAAGCCTGCTTTATTCTTAATTTCCTGACCCATAAATATATTTTCTGTGACTGACAAATCAGGAAATGCGGTAACATGTTGATAAATAGCTGCAATTCCAAGCTTCGCTGAATCTGATGTGGAACGTAATACTATTTTTTCACCCTCCAAGAGCATTACACCACTATCAGGCTGGTGTACACCGGTTATTACTTTAATGAAGGTTGATTTACCCGCTCCGTTTTCTCCCATCAGAGCATGTATCTCTCCTCGCTTTAACTGAAAGTGGACACCGTTTAAAGCTGTGACACCACCAAACGTTTTTACCACGTCCTTCAGTTCCAAGACATAATTACTCATCTTGATTTTTCTCCTTTCCATATAGCCTCTCAATCTTAATGTTTCGTGTCGCTTATATCTCCAGGCTCTATATGCCACTACAAGCAGCTTTTCTTAAATTTCTTTCTATTACAATCATACTTTATCCTGTGTTATTTCCAATGGTAATATCTTTTGATATCAGGTAAAATAGTTCGTTCTTCTACTGTAAATTATGGATACCAGAATGTAGAAAATACGTAGGTTAAATCTGGCTTTTATCTGTATTTATTGAACAAAGAATGTGCCTTAGCGCATCAAACCCAGAGGCCTTTCATTCCATAGATGCACTTTTCAATGAATGAAAAAACTGCCGGTCTTGCATTAATGGAAACTAATGCATAAACCGGCAGCTTTACTGTTTAATTAACCACTATATTCTTCATAAAAGCGACGTGTTGCTATTAAGCTAACTCCAATCCATATAAATTTATGTTAGAATAAATCCTTCCAATCATCTATATTATAAGCATCAAATTTTAATGGTGGCGCTACGATCACTTCTGTTCCTCCGTCTTCACAGGGTGATATTTCATACTTTCCCAACTCACCTGCTTGAAAGCTTTCTCCTATCTCTCCGGTAATTGTTCCCTTTACAAGAGCTAACGATACATACGCAGACAAGCGTCCCATATCAAGCGGATTCCAAAGATACATATAGGGACATACCGGATTGTATCCGCTGATATAGGTTGCCATCTTGGAGGGTAAACCAAGTCCGGTTACCTTTACACTGGTCTTTGTGCCTAAATCCTTAAGAACCTCTGCCACTGCTTCGATTCCAACCGTTGTAGGCGCACATATCACTTTTAAATTCGGATATTCCTCCAAAAGCTGTTTTGTCCTTTCCACCGAAATATCATAATCATCCTGTCCATATACTATGTTAACCAGGGATAGTTTTGAATACTTCTCCTCCTCCATGATAAGCTGCATCTCACTAATCCAGGCATTCTGATTCGTAGCCTGGCTGGTTGCTGAAAGTATGGCCCATTGTCCCTCTCCCCCTGTCAGCTCATACACAGCATCCATCATTACTTGCCCAATTCTTGATGTACTGGCCTGGTTTACAAAAGTCAGGCGGCTGGCAGCATTTGTATTGGCATCCATAGTAGAAACCTTAATTCCTTTATCGATTGCCTCCGTTAATACGGATTGCAGGGCATCGGTATCATTTGCAGCAATCGCGATTGAATCAACGTGCTGCGCTATCATGGAGCGTACCAGAAAGATCTGTTCTTCAGCCGTTGCCTCTTTGGGACTGGCGATAATACAGGTTCCGCCCTCTTTTTCAATAATTTCTTGAAACCCCTTTGCAGCCAGATCATTATAGGGATTCCCCTGAGATTTTGTAATCAGGGCGTATTTCTTCGTCTCTTTATCTTCCGTTTTAGGAATTGCAGTCATATTACAGCCTACAAAAAACAGGATACAAGCAAACATTATCAAATAAAGCTTTATTTTATTCACCTATGTTTCACCTCCATGACACCATTTATACCTTGGTGATTGTAAAACGCATAAACTGTAAGTATTGTATACACTTTAGATACTATTCCAGTGTGAAAATAAGTGTTAAAACACTTATGCTCTCTAGAGCGTTTAGTAAAAAATGAATCTTTTCGAAGAACAAGACCTACGGCTACGATACTATATTTTACTTTGATGAAGCTGGTAAGCGTATCTCAACTTCCGTTCCCACACCCGGAGTACTGTGGTAAGTAAGACCATATTGTTCTCCATATAGTAATTTTAATCTGCTGTTTGTATTATCAACACCAATATTGCTGCCTGTATTCTTTTTCAGCTCTCCCTTTAAGATACCCTCCACTTCGTCTTCTTCCATACCAACTCCATCATCTGAAATAACCAGTATTATGTCTTCCTGCTCCCTCCAGCCTGTGATGGTTATATTACCTCTCTTACTTTCCTTCTCCATAATTCCATGAAGGATACTATTTTCTACGATCGGTTGTAAGGTGAGCTTTGGTATCTCATAATCCATTAATTCTTCCGGAACATCAATTAAGAAATCAATACGGTTCTCATATCGCATATTCTGCAGCTTACAGTACAGCATGACATGCTCCAGCTCCATCCCAATCGTTGCGCTGGCATTTCTCTTACTTAAGGTTAATTTATAAAATTTTGCTAACGACTGTACGGCACTAGTCACTTCCTCCTGCTTGCCTGTTTGAGATAACCAGTTAATCATGTCTAAACTATTGTATAAAAAATGAGGATTGATCTGCGACTGTAGTGCCTTAAATTCAGAGATACGAAGTTCTTCCGCTGTTTTTGCCTGATCCTCCAGCAGATTATTAATCTCATTAGACATAAAGTTATAGGTATCAATTAAAGTTCCAATCTCATCCTTTGAAGTCTCTTTTATTTCTATTGGTACCGGTACACCGTATTTGGCCAATTTCATAGGTTCAACAACCGCTTGAATCCGCTTTACGATTGAATTTGATAAAAGCATGGAGATTGCAAATGCAACCATGGAAAAGATAATATAGAAGCCAAAGAATAAGTAGACGATAAACCTTCCCTTAGCTATCAGGTCAAAAACCGGTAAAATAGAGACCAGTCGCCAATCCGTATCACTAATATTATAATATCCTACATAAAAGCTCTCTCCTAGATAGGTTTTGGTAGAATATTTATCCGCTCTTCCAATCGTCCTTTCCAGATCATCATAGGTCATAAAATATGCTCCGGATAGCGCTCTATTCGAGGTGGAGACTAGTGTATCCCTCTCATTTATGATATAGGAAGCCCCCTTAGAAATACTGATATTTTGCTTTAAAATACTATCAAACTTTTCCTTAGAAAAATAAACGGCAACATATGCAGCATATTTCTTATTATCCTTTGTAAAACTCAGTTTACTGATATAAGCCATATCTCCAGCTTCTTTACTTTCTGTCGGAGATAAATATAAGGTTGGGCATAATAAATCCTCAATATCCTTTGAACCAAATATTCCATACCAATACGAGCCATAAATATCCGATATCGGCTTTAAAACTTTATTTTCTTTATCCATATCTGATTTCAATCCCTTTTCAAAGCTTCCATCCAAATAGGTATGAATGGAAGTAATCAGGGAATGATCAATTAAGGAATCTACATATTGATTCAACTCTTTTGTTTGGTCAGACGGCATAGTGAAGTTACGTTCCTCATTATTAGTGCTCTCAATTATATCCCTGATCAGCTTATTCTCAGCCACGGAATGCGAAGCATTGATAATCTGAGCCAAGGTTGCCTCTATGGTTTTTGTAGTCTGCTCGGTTAAAGCCTGCTCAGATAATATAGAATCCGTAACCATTATGTCATAGAGCTTATTGTAAAGAGAAAAGGTAAGCACAAGCGTCGGTATAATGATTAATGTCATATGGGAAATCAAAAGCTTTGTTCTCAATTTAAGATCAAGTCTGAAGCCCAAGACTATACGTTCTAATAGTTTTTTCAATTTTACCCTCCAATTTAAATTAGAGATGTGAATTATACTTGCATGCCTTTGCAAGACTATTCACACTAACATATCATGTCTCCCCTTTGAATTAGTTTGTGCTGAGGAAGACGCAAGCACAAACTTCCAAGTGTGAATTGTGTTTTTCAACAATTCACACTAGCATCTTCTCCCTATATTCTGAGGGTGAAAGTCCAACGCTTTTCTTAAAGCTTTTAGCAAAATAGTTCCCGTCTGTATATCCAACCTTTGAGGATATGTCACTGATTTTATTTCTAGGATCAGCTAATAATTGCTTTGCTTTCTCAATCCTATAATCAGTCAGGTATTGATTTAATGTTTGATTCGTCTCGTTTTTAAAGAGTGTACATGCGTATGCAGTAGATAAATGAATGTATTCACTGATATTCTTTACTGACAAGGAATCCATAAAATAATTCTTATGGATAAATTCCTTCATCATAAAAATAATTGGATTTTCCGGCTGTCGGTTGTTAATCGCCTGAATTAGCTCCTCCATCTTTTCCAGTAATAAAGCGTTTAATTCATCAAGAATCTGGCTCTCTGAGATGATATCCCAGATTGTAGAGAACCCCTCCTGCTGTGTTATCATAAGACTCACATAAACATTTTCTATAGCACTAAAAAGCTTATAATATAGATCCTTTACTTGACTGGGTAGTAGTGTGTTACCACTTTTCAAGTGCCGATAGAGATCATTTACACTTTGTTTTGCAAGGTCGAATTCCTGCTCCGTTATAGCCTGTCTAAATTTATCTGCCTGTTCCTCAATATAAGAAAGATTATGATCTACTCGATCTAGTCTGTTCAGAATGCTGTTGTATGGGTAGAAAAAACTTCCCTGAATAAGCAAAACGGCATTATTATAGGACTCATAGGCACGTTCCGGGCCGTTTACAGCATTACCTATTGCAATAAAGAAGGGACATATTTTATCCATACATTCTTTCACATAGCGCACATAATCTAAAACCGCCGATTCTAATAGCTTCGTATTGGAATAGAGATTAAGCACAATAAAACTTTCATTTTTAACAGCGTATAACAATGATATCTTTTTTATCTTTGAATAATTATTTAACTTATTAAATAATTCTTCTATTCTTTCCTCTCCTACCACAGAAACCAATTGATTTAATTTCACTAATATCGTTACAAAGTAAGTAGAAGGCTGAAATTCTACCTTTAAGGCATTTACATTATCTTGATAACTCATGTCCTCCAAATTTAGCGGGCGCGTGAGCATAAGAGCAAGTTGACTGCTTCTAGTAATTTGCTGAATTGTTTTTGTATATTTATTTTGTTCCAGCAGATTATGGGTTTTAATTGCTTCCTCAATTGCGCTCTCTACTTCTTTGTTATTAATCGGTTTTTCAACATAACTGGTAGCTTTGAGCTTAATTGCTGCCTTTAGATATTCCTTATCCGAATATCCACTCATAAATATAATACTTGTATTCGGAAATAATTCACGAAGCTTGGCAGCTAGAGTCACCCCATCCATCCGAGGCATTCGAATATCTGTTAAAACAATTTCCGGTTTATGTTTTTTTGCTATTTCTAAAGCACTCTGCCCATCATCTGCTTCCAGTACTTCTTTAATCTGCAGGGATTTCCAATCTATATTTGCCTGTAATCCATTTCTTGTTAGTACCTCATCATCAACGATTAAAATCTTCATATTAATAACCATGCCTTTCAACAAAAGCCTGCAAACTTTGAGCTTAGAGTTAATAATTGATAAATTAACTTTATCCTGTTCTATTACAAGAGTATAGTTACCCATTTCATTATCACATAACTATTCTGTGTTTTCATTAGTAAAATATTTCGATTCTAGGTATTTTTTTATTATGATTTATGATAATTATGTGAACGCAAAGAAGCCAAGTGAAATTTGTTTACACTTGGCATTATCTGAGTCGATATGGTAGGTACTGAAATTATAATATTAAATCATAGAAACAGCCTGTTGACATCCTTTTAACAAGCCCTTATTTATTTAGCAAATATTTTTAACAGTCTTAGATAATGATTTGCTTCTCTTAAAGTATGGTCACCCAGTAGCGGTATGATAATTGATTTTACTTTACATTCTATTAAGCCCTGTGTGCCTTGAGCCTTAAAATCTCTAATCGCCTTTGTTGCTTCTAAACTATCTGTTGTTACTTGCTCCTTAGAGATTGAATTATCCATAGCCTCTTTCGCTTCTTCTGTCAATTGGTCGAATTCATTTCCAAAATCATTCGCTTTACTAATTAAATCATTTTCTGTAGGGTCTAATAGTCCACGGATAAATTTTGAGTGTTCCGCCATTATCCTATTCCAGAAGGCTTCTTGTTCTAAAGCTTCATTTTCTATATCGAATTCCTCTCCACTTTGTAAATGTTGAACCATACTTAAGTATAATTTAGCTTCTCGCATGATGTGGTCAATAAGAAGAGGATAATTCACTGTGAACATTTTGCAGGATAATACATTGGATAATATTATGGATTTAAACTGTATGAGTGAAGATATTAATTCTATCGCTCTTTGATTAATAACATAAACAGTTTGGTTTATCCTTTGATCCATCATAGAATGAGTTCTACCACCCATTAAATCCATTTCAGCCTTCGTTATCTCAGTAGGAATATTAATTCCTGTATAATATTCAGAAGCCATTTCAGCATTAATTGTGTACTTTGTAAATACTTCCCCAGAGTTAAGTACATCTGAACTAACTACTCCGTTTGATACCGAAACTACTTCCCATAATAACCTATCAAACTCTCTTCTAAAAACATCTGCTTGCTGAGTATAATTACTGTCTCTAGGCGTAAAACCTAACTCCAGAAAGAATGAATGTTCTTTCATTATTCTTCCAAAAAATAAATGTAATTCTAATGACTGCCTAGCAAAATCGCTGTTTCTAATCATCACGAAATCCCCATTAAATACTTCATATTATAATATGATTTAAATAATAGATTTGTGAAAAGATTAAAAACATAAGCATCAACATGAACATATACTTGTCTGTCTAATTATTATTTCTTAAAATCACAAGAGTTCGTTCTTTATCATAACTTTTGACCGCTCTTCCATGCTAGTTTGCCAATCTAAGCTCGCAAGTCTGGCAAATGGTCTTAATATTTAATCGTTCTTTGAATAGACTATAATCTGTAGACAACTGACATTCTGTCTCATTTAGGAGTTGCACCTTCTCCTGTCGCATAGCTTGATTCCTCCGCAACACGTAGGTTCTGCTCCCTATTATGTTCTGCTAGCTTTGATTCTATAATGTCCAGATAAGTAATCACCTTATGCTCCCCGCTAGACTTAATATTATCACCTGCCAGTCGTTCCTTTAATAACGTATTTCGCTTATTGACCGTAACATTATTTACAGCATAAGCAAGTGCTTTCTTCGTTCCCACTATAACCAGTATCTTCTTCGCTCTGGTGATTCCTGTATAGATCAGATTTCGCTGTAGCATCACATAATGATTCATAAGGATCGGCATTACTACGATTGGGTATTCTGAACCCTGGGCCTTATGGATGGTAGTGGCATAAGCATGAACGATTTCATCTAGCTCTGTTACGTCATACTCGATCTGTCTGCCGTCGAAATCTACTTTTAGCGAACGGTCTTCCAAATCAATGGAAGTGATGATTCCGATATCTCCATTAAAAACCTCTTTGTCATAATTATTTCTGATCTGCATAACTTTATCCTCCACGCGGAAGATAGAACCACTTCGGCGAAGTCCTTCACCTGTGGGATTTAACGCCTCCTGCAAAGCCAGATTAAGATTGGTAGCTCCCACAACACCTCTTTGCATCGGTGTAAGGACTTGAATCATGGAGGAGGGAGTATTATAGTATTTCGGCAGATTATTCTTCACCAACTTAACGATCTCAGTAACCGTATCCTCTGCCTCTTCTTTCTGGATAAAAAAGAAATCGGTCTCCTTTCCATTGGAAATATCCGGTAGCTTCCCCTGATTAATTTTATGCGCATTCATAATGATACGGCTGGTCTGTGCCTGCCGAAAGATTCTGGTCAGACGAATCACCGGAAACTTTCCTGATTCAATGATATCTCTTAAAACATTGCCTGCACCAACGGATGGAAGCTGGTCAATATCTCCCACCAGAATTAGCCTCATATTTGGTGGAATGGCTTTTAATAGAGAATTCATTAGGATGATATCGATCATGGAGCATTCGTCCACTATTAATACATCTCCCGTGAGCGGATTCTCCTCATTCTTTTGATAGCCCTCCGGCGGTTTACATTCTAACAGACGGTGTATGGTTTTTGCTTCAAGACCAGTTGCTTCCGTCATTCGCTTCGCAGCTCTTCCTGTAGGTGCTGCCAGTAATATACTCAATCCATAGGCACGATAGGCTGCTATAATCCCCTGCGTGGTAGTCGTCTTGCCAGTTCCAGGACCACCTGTCAGCACCATTATTTTGGCTAGTGCCGCCTGTCTGATGGCATCCGCCTGAACCTCATCATATTTCATATTTACCGCGGCTTCAATTTTCTCCACATCCACGGATAAATTATTATTTCCTGTTTCTTTACGTACTTTCGCAAGACGCACCCATAGCTTGTCCTCTGCCGGTTGTATATTAAGCTTTAACAGTTTATTCGCTGTTCCTGTTTCTGCATAATAGAAGGGCGGCAGGTAAATTGCCTCCTCTTCCTGAAGCAAATTCTTTTCTTTAAGCATCTGCTCCATCGTCATCACGATATATTCTTGCTCTGCCTCTAAAAGCGCAACAGCCTTTTCGATCAGTTGCTCCCTAGCCGCAAATACATGACCTTCATCAGCCAAGGTACTAAGCGTATACATGATTCCACTGCGCAAGCGCACATAGGTTTCCTTCCCGATTCCAAGCTTCTCAGCGATACTATCTGCTGTCTTAAAACCAATTCCCCAGATATCATCTGCCAGGCGGAAGGGATTTTCTTTTACCTTATCTATACTTTCATTCCCATACGCCTTATAAATCTTGGCTGCAAAGGATGTACTCACGCCATGATCCTGCAAAAACAGCATGATATTCTTAACTTCCTTTTGACGTTCCCAGCTTTCCTTAATCATCCCAACACGTTTTATTCCTATACCCTCTACTTCAATCAAGGCATCTGGATTGTCTTCAATGATTGAAAGGGTATCCGTGCCGTATTTTTGAACAATTCTTTTTGCAAACTTCGGTCCAACCCCTTTGATCAGCCCGCTTCCAAGATATTTCTCAATTCCATAAATACTGGCCGGCATAGTTTCTTCCCATTTTTGTGCGACAAACTGCCTGCCATACTTGGTATCTATCTTCCAATCTCCATCAATCAGAAGCACAGAACCAACGTTAGCATCTAAAAGGCTTCCCACAACGGTGACCAGATCATCATAGCCTTTGACATTTACTTTAAGAACAGTATAGCCGTTCTCTGGATTCTGATATGTAATTCGCTCCACGATGCATCGAATTTTGATCACCTGGTTCACCTCTTTTCAATATGCTATTTTAAAATTTATTAATTTATTATAATACAAGTTCAGATAAATTACAAAAATTATGGCGGGAAATTCTTCCCGCCTACTGTGACCACCATAAAATATGGAGCTGAGTACTATTTAATTCTTAATAATCTGCAATAATCCCTTTCCGCTTCAATTACACACTCTGTAATCAATTCTATAAAGGTATCGATATTCGGATTGTTTTCTCTTTGAGATTTTATCAATGCACTGCTATATTCATTTTGAAGCACCGGAGGAATAGAAGTAATTCCATACCCTGCATTTACTAAGATTAGATTCATTAAAAGTCGTGCAGTTCTTCCATTACCGTCTTTGAAGGGATGGATGTCCACGAAGCGTTTATGGCATATTGCAGCAAATTCAATAGGGTGCAAAAATCGTTTGGAACTCTGTATTTGATTAATAAAGTGCTCCATGAAATGTGGTACTTCCTCTGCCTTTGGAGGTAGAAATTCCATTCCTGAAATAATCATCTGGTCTTTTCTATATTGTCCGGCTTCTTTTTGATCAAGCTTATGATAGAATAAAAAATGTAGCTTTTTTATAATATCTTCCGTAATATCAAGTTGTTCTGTTCTAGCAACAGCTAACATATAATCATAAGCCTGTGCATGTCCTGCTGCTTCATAATAATCTTTAATAGGCTTTCCTCCCACTGTAATGCCATCTTCCAGTAAAAGCTTTGTTTCTGTTAGCGTAAGCGTATTTCCATCAATCGAATTACTGCTATAGGTAAAGTCAACTCTAAAGTAATTATCTAGCTCCAGTAGCTGCTCTGAATTAAATGGTCTATTCCTATTAATTAAATCTTTATAATCGTCTGCTTTCTGAAACAGTTCTTGTATTTTCATATCTTATATTACCTCCGCATAGCGTTTTTTACCCCTTTATACTGAATTAACATCAAAGAATTTCAAGTTTTATTCCAACTACTTTATTATTTTTATCAAAGAAAAAAGTTATGACTTTACCATCATAGTAGTATATACATTGTCCAGGAATATCATATTCCTCATCATACTGAGTCTTCTCCATGTATGTATTGCCATATTTCTCAATAACCTTTAGGATTGCATCTCCTAATCTAATCCCTCTTGAAGTCTGGAATACTGGTGTTGTTAAATCAATCGAGGCTATTTCATCCCCATCACTATGTATTTTAAAATCTTCGTAAACATAAATATAGTAAGCATGATTTTCATCAGGTTGAATTGTTTCTTTTATTTTTATATCTGTTTTTAAATCCTCAATTTACCATTTAATCCAATATAGTTCTTATCATCCATAATTACAAAATCACTATTTGTTAAAGGTAAAACCGAACTAGATTCTGCATTTTCTTTATCATTAATATTAGTATTATCTATATAAATTTGTGCTATTTCATCATTTGTGTTATTTTTATGACTGAATTTAAAATAAACACCTAATCCTATAACCATTATAATAACTAGACATATAATTAGCTTTATCTTCATCAATAATTCCTTTCACAGTTAACTTGTTTCTGCATGCTGCTCCCTATCTATGAAATGTGAATCCATTTCTTCATAAAGTCCCAGTCCTTTACATTTCCATCCTGATTAAGTATCTCAAGGTAAACTCCATCACCTTTTCCCACCTGCCAAATTGCATTTGCTGTATTATCCTTGTCACTGATATTATTATCCTTTACGTATTGGAAAAGCGCTCTCTTCCTATCCCATGATTCTCAGCGACATAGGCGACTAGATAGATGTCAATAACACTTGCGCCTAAATCTATTGAACGGGAATTTAAGATGTGCCTTCGAATTAAACTTCTCCATGAACTAGGGTGTTACGTTAATATTTTATACTTAATGTCTTCGATCAAGTAAGCCTGATAGCTCCTCTTTTCCCATTGCTTCAGCTTAGATAAATCTCCACCAAGTTCAACAAGCTTATGCAGCATATTCTCTAAGTTACATACGGTTGGTATAACTTTGACATTTAAGCTTCTTCCGTTAAGATGGTTTGGTAACGCTTCTTTTTTTAGTTGAAACATCATATCCCTCCTGTGATATTCATGGTATCTGTCACTGTGTTCTTTAATCTCCAATATATCACCTACAATAATATCCCATCGTTCTATACTCTAGATTCCATAAGAAATGATACTATTCTATCAATTTACTTTGCCTTTCGTACACTCATTTTCAACTGTTACTATAGGAAACGTCTGTTATTTCTATCTCTTGTTATTACATCAATCCATTCAATTAATGTACGATCAATATTTATTGCTTCCTAATATAATTTTTATCTTTTTTACATTCCCATGCTAAATTCATATTACTACTCCTTTATCTGGATTTTTTCATCTTCTAAAGGCAATCGAACATCCTTTATCATTTCTAATTCACATGCACCAAACTCCAAATAATTATTTCTAGCTTGTAACAAACTTACTCTATTCGCACCACCCTCATAGTTTTGGTCTTCTAACTGAACTATATCATCTTCCCAAAAGCAGACAGGACAGATATCATAACTGCCATCTGGTTCATTTTTAAATGTATAATTACCGCAACATGGACATTTATATTTCATAAGCTATACTCCTAATTGTTACTTTATAATATTTACCAATAAAATACAACAAATTTATTTAATATTATTAACGATAGAACTGAGTTGATCAAGATTAAATAATCTGAAACGGTCTAGCGCAAACAGACTTTTTATCTATTCTTTCTTACCAAGAATAGGAATGCTAGAAATTCAATAAATACAGGGCTTCTAGCTTCCTAACTATTTGACCTCATAATATCGTACTGAGATCGTAAAAAAAAGGCTTTGCAACATCTCAATGTCGCAAAGCCTTTAAAATCAATGCTTCCAGCATACTGGAAAGTATGGAGCTGAGGGGAGTTGAACCCCTGTCCGAAAGCCCATCCATTGCAGTTTCTCCCATTACAGTCAATCTTTTATGCATGCCTAAGTACTATTCACATAGTACCTTACATGCTGTTCCCTCCATCTGACGCCGACAGACAGGCTCCAGACTTCAGTAGCTTCATGAATCTTTTATTCTCTCAAAGCTTTGAGAATAAAGGTCCCCGCTAATTTGATGCCGAGCTCTTAAGCCGCGAGTTGCTTAAGGTCGACAGCTGCCATTAGGCAGCGTACGCTAAATTATCGTCTGCGTTTAATATTAATTCTAAGTTGATGACGCAGTCCTAGTCTGCGAATGGCTTCCACAATTTCCAAACCCCCGTCGAAACCAGTACAACCCCTTAAGGTAAGATTGTAATTACAAGATAGGATGTTCAAGGATGCACCTTACAGTGCCTACCCGTAATATCCGGTTCACAGACGCATGATATATCATAGTATAACTATCTTCTAGTGTCAAGCTTTCTCTTCTTCCTGATCTGGAAGCTTCTATCAAATAATTATTCTTATTTGCAATTCACTTGACTAAAAATATCATAACATATATTTTACAAAAAATAAAGTACTTTAGCCAATATCTTATTAGTAATAATGGAAAGCTGTTCCTAATCCATTATGAAGCTGATAAGATAACCTACTCCACCTAACAAAATAAATATAATTTTTATAGCGAACGGCTTAAAAAAATACTATTCTTATACCTTTAGTAATGCTAATTATACTTCCTTATGCGTATAGTATTAAGGCTCAAATGATAATAATTCTCTAATACAAATTCTTCACCTTAAAATCCTTTTCCGCTTCTCTTCTCATATCCTTCTTGGCAATATCCTCTCGCTTGTCATAAAGCTTCTTACCGCGTGCCAAGCCAATCTCCACTTTTACAATGCTGCCCTTAAAATAAACCTGCAGCGGAACCAGGGTAAAGCCTTTTACCGCAAGCTTCCCGGCAATTTTATTTATTTCATATTTATGCAGCAGAAGCTTACGCACCCTTAAAGGATCCTTATTAAAGATATTTCCTTTCTCATAAGGGCTGATATGCATACCATAGATAAACACTTCGCCTTTCTCTATTCTAAGAAAGGACTCCTTCACGCTGCATTTCCCCATGCGAAGCGATTTCACTTCCGTCCCGTGTAATGCGATGCCCGCCTCATACTTTTCCTCAATAAAATAATCAAAGTATGCCTTTTTGTTATTAGCAATTAATTTGATATTTTCCCCCACTTATTCCTCTACCTCCACAAGGGCAAAATCGATGGTCCGCATAATCTTATCGGCATTTACCACTTCAACCTTAACCTTTTGCCCCAACTTATATATTTTTCTGGTGTGTTCTCCCACCATTTGATAATGCTCTTCATCATAGATATAATAATCATCCTGCATTTCACTGACACGTATCATACCTTCCACAGTATTCGGAAGCTCTACATACATACCCCAGGAGGTTACTCCTGAGATTACACCTTCAAAGGTTTCTCCGATATGCTCCAGCATATATTCAACCTTCTTAAGCTTTTCTACTTCTCTTTCTGATTCATCCGCCCGTCTCTCAGTTCTACTGGAATGATCTGCTACCTCATACAGTATTTTCTCATAATGATTAATTCTTTTCTCACCAAGCTTACCGCTTAAATTCTCCTTAATGATACGGTGAATTTGCAAATCCGGATAACGTCTGATTGGTGAAGTGAAATGGCAATAATATTTTGCTGACAGTCCAAAATGTCCGGTGTTCGCAACCGTGTACTTCGCCTGCTTCATAGAACGCAAGGTCAGTCTGCTGATTAATGCTTCCTCCGGTGTATCCTCCACCTTAATTAAAAGCTTTTGTAATTCCTTCGGGTGAATATCCTCCTGGCCTAGTTTTATGCTATAACCAAAATTATTAATGAATATAGCCAGTTTCTTTATCTTTTCTTCATCCGGATTATCATGGGTTCGGTATACAAAGGGTATTTCCTGCCAGAAGAAGTCCTCCGCAATTGTCTCGTTAGCAATCAGCATAAACTCTTCAATGATTTTTGTTGCCTTATTTCTCTCATAGGGCTTTATTTCTATTGGTTTACCCTTCTTATCAACGATAATCTTACTCTCAGGGAAATCAAAATTAATTGAGCCTCGTTTATGCCGCCTCTCTCTTAACACCTCTGCTAGCTCCTGCATCAGTAAGAACATCGGAACGAGTTCCTCGTATTCCTTCTTTATCTCTTCATCACTATCTTCTACAATTTTAGCAACATTCGTGTAGGTCATACGGCGGTCTGATTTTATTACAGTCTCAGCAATTTTATGCCCAACAACATTTCCCTTTGCATCAATATCCATAAAACAGCTTAAGGCCAGACGGTCTACTCCGGGATTTAGCGAACAGATACCATTGGACAATTTATGGGGCAGCATTGGAATAACACGGTCCACCAGATAGACACTGGTACCTCTCTTGAGAGCTTCTTTATCAAGAGGCGTACCTTCTCTTACATAATGGGTAACATCTGCGATATGAACCCCCAGATGATAAAGCTCACCTTCTCTTGAAATGCTGATGGCATCATCTAAGTCCTTGGCATCCTCACCATCTATCGTTACTGTCTGGACATCTCTTATATCCAGTCGGTTCTCAATCTCCTTTGGATCTATCTCTTCCGGCACGTTGTCTAAGGATCTCATGACCTCCTCAGTAAATTCTACCGGAATATCGTAAGCTCTGATTACTGACATAATATCGACTCCCGGATCATTGACATGTCCAAGTATTTCAACTACTTTTCCTTCCGGGCTCTGCGTTGCATCTCCAAAGTTCGATATTTTTACTACTACTTTATGACCGGTTACTGCTCCTTTGGTAAATTCCTTCGGTATAAAGATATCCTTTGCAAATTTCTGATTATCCGGTACTACAAAACCGAAATTTTTACTTTTCTCAAAGGTACCGACAATTTCATTCTTTCCTCGCTCAATAATACTTAATACGGCACCCTCTTTTCTTCTTCCAGTTTGTTCCTCTTTGATCGTTATCGCTACCTTATCTCCATGCAAGGCTCCTTTGGTTGCGTCACCCGGAATAAAGATATCTTCACCTTCACCCTCCAAAATTACAAAGCCGAAGCCCCGCTGTGTCCCGGAAAAAGTACCAACCTTAATATCATCCCCCGGCTTTTTATAACGTCCCTGTGCATCAACGATGATTGTGCCTTTAGAGATCAGCTGATCTAAGACTGTTCTAAAATCATTTTTTGCATCTCTTGGTACCTGTAATAAACCTACCAGCTCCTTGAAACGCATCGGTTTATATTCTTTACTGGAAAATAGTTCTTCCAGCATAGCCTTCTTTTCTTCTAATATATCATTCTCTTTCATATACAGCTCCTAATTATTATATTTATTTGTATTGTATTTATATAAGGTTACTATAAGATGTATTATATACATGATTGGATTTTATAGTACAAAAGTCGTATTTTCATCACTTTCTTTAATAATAAAAGATAATCTCTTAAGAAAGTTCTGGAAGTAACATCTACCTTAGCGATTTACATTAATTAGTATACCATATATTACTTGTTTTTAAAACAATCGATTAAAAAGAGGCTGTCACAAAACATCTTATTTCTCCAAACAAGAATTAAAATGCTTCGTAACAGCCTCTTCTAATAATTAATTTACCAGATTTTTAAATTTAATAATACGGAAAGTAATATAAAAGCTGCTGCTAAATACTTTGTAACCTTCTCCAAAGTTCCTTCAACAGAACGGCCTTTATTCTTCGCCCAATATGTTTCACTTGATCCGGTCAGTGCTCCTGATAAGCCTCCGACTTTACCTTCTTGTCTTAATACGATAACAACTAATGCAATACACACTAAAATATATACGATTTGAACGGCTAATTTTAAGATACCCATGTCCACACCTCCTAAAAACTAAATTCAATAATACCATACATTAGTGATTATTTCAACTTATTTTTTAATCAACAGGGATTTTCCGGTCATTTCCTCAGGTTTAACCATATGCATCATATCGATCAGGGTTGGTATGATATCTGCCAGACATCCACCTTCTGCTAAAGTATATTCCTTATCATAGTTTACAAGGATAAAAGGTACCGGATTCGTAGTATGTGCAGTAAATGGATCATTCGTTGTATAATCAACCAACTGCTCAGCATTACCATGATCAGCGCAGATAAACATCTGTCCATCCACTGTCAGCAAAGCATCTACTGCCAAACCAACACATTTATCTACTGTTTCGATTGCCTTTATTGCTGCTGCTTCTATACCAGTATGCCCTACCATATCAGGATTTGCAAAGTTTACAATAATTACATCATATTTTAAAGATTTAATTGCCTCAACCAGCTTATCAGCAACCTGGAATGCACTCATTTCAGGCTGAAGGTCATAAGTAGCTACCTTTGGGGAATTTACAAGAATTCTATCTTCACCATCATTCGGTACTTCAACTCCGGCATTAAAAAAGAAGGTAACATGTGCATATTTCTCAGTTTCTGCAAGACGAAGCTGTGATTTATGGTGCTCGGCAAGGAACTGACCGAAGGTATGATCAATCGCGATCTTATGGAAAGCTACTACTTTATTAGGAATGGTTATATCATACTCTGAGAAGCATACATAAGTTAAATCCAGTCTCTTAGAGCGTTCAAAGCCTGTGAATTCATCATCACAGAATACTCTGGTGATTTCTCTTGCTCTGTCAGGTCTGAAATTAAAGAAAATAACAGAGTCTTTATCTTTAATAGTTGCTACTGGCTTACCATTCTCCATCACAACGGTTGGTAATACAAATTCGTCATATTTCTCTGCATCATAGGAATTTTGAACAGCTATAATACCACTTTCTGCTGTCTCACCTTCTCCGAAAGCCATCGCGCGGTATGCCTTTTCAACACGATCCCAGCGATTATCACGATCCATTGCATAATAACGTCCCATTACAGAAGCAATCTTGCCTACGCCAATAATCTGCATCTGCTCCCATAATGCTTCCACAAAGCTTTTACCGGATGCCGGAGGTGTATCTCTTCCGTCTAAGAAAGCATGTACATATACATTCGTAAGTCCCTGCTTCTTCGCAAGTTCAAGCAAAGCATACAGATGTGTGTTATGGCTGTGTACACCGCCATCAGAAAGTAACCCGTATAAATGAAGATCAGAATTATTTCTCTTGCAGTTATCGATTGCAGCAAGCAGTGCAGCATTCTGAAAGAAGATACCATCTTGAATTTCCTTTGTTATTCTGGTTAATTCTTGATATACAATTCTTCCTGCTCCCATGTTAATATGTCCAACCTCTGAGTTACCCATCTGTCCCTCAGGAAGGCCGACAGCCATACCACTTGCATAACCTTTCACAAATGGATATTCCGCCATTAATTTGTCAATTACCGGGGTATTCGCTTCTGCGATTGCATTTGCTTCTTTCTTATCATTTAAACCAAATCCGTCTAAGATCATTAATACTGTGGGTTTCTTACAACTCATTTTCTTACTCCTTTTCTTAAGGACATATACCTATTTCAAAGTCCAAACAAATGTCTAGTGTAATAAACAGAAACTAATTAATAATAGTTTATTTTCATCTTGTGGTTTTAGTCTGAAGCCATTCATAGCTTATACACTGCCACTTTATCGTGAATTACTATAGTACAAATAATGAATTATGTAAATGTCATAATCATCCATAATAGCAATCACAAATCCTTAAATTAGATTATGCACCAAATTTAAGGTATCGTAAACACTCAAACTTTGCAGATATCCTATCCACTGCAAAGTTTGAGCCCTTATCTCTTATTTATAATTAACAATCTTTCCGAAGTCAGCCTTTAAGCTGGCTCCACCAACGAGGCCGCCATCTATATTAGCTTGGGAGAATAAATCAGCCGCACTAGCTGCAGTTACGCTGCCGCCGTACTGGATACGGATTGCTTCTGCTGTAGCTTTATCATAAATTTCTGCGATACATTCACGGATTGCTTTACATACCTCTTCTGCCTGCTCTGTTGTAGCTACCTTACCTGTTCCAATAGCCCAGATTGGTTCATAAGCAATTACAGCCATCTTAGCCTGATCCGGTGTAACACTTAAGAAAGCAATCTTAATCTGCTGACGAATAAAATCTATTGTAACACCCTGCTCTCTCTGCTTTAGGGTCTCACCGCAGCAAACAATAGGTGTGATACCGTGCTCGAAGGCCTTCAGCACTTTTTTATTAACAGTCTCATCAGTCTCCGCAAAATATTCTCGTCTCTCGGAATGACCGATGATTACATATTTCACGCCAATACTTGTGAGCATATTAGGAGCGATTTCTCCAGTGTATGCACCACTTTCCTCAAAATACATATTCTGAGCTCCAATTGCTATATTGGTTCCTTTTGCAGCATCAAGGGCAGTCGTTAAAGATACTGCAGGTACACAAAAAACCACATCTGCTTCCTCATTAACCACTAATGGTTTTAACTCGTTAATTAAGGTAACTGTCTCCGCAGGAGTTTTATTCATTTTCCAATTTCCAGCTATTATTTTTCTACGCATTATAGTCCTCCTATTTACCCTATTATAGCAAGCCTTCTTATAAACATACTGACGCTCAATTTTTTGTATAAGGTAAGAAGAATATCTAGTTAATCATTCCTCTAAAAGCCTGCCTATCCTTTCGGGCTATTTATACTTATGTCTGAGCGTTTATTTATCCTTCGTAAATTTCAAGGTCAGTATGTTATTGTTATAAGAAAACTTGCTACAATAAATGATTATTAAATTATTGTTATTTTATTTATTGTTAGCTGCTGCTACACCAGGAAGCTCTTTACCCTCTAAGAATTCAAGTGAAGCACCACCGCCTGTTGATATATGAGTCATCTTATCACCAAAGCCAAGGATATTAACAGCTGCAGCAGAATCACCTCCACCGATGATTGTTGTTGCATCGATTTCAGATAATGCTTTCGCTACTGCGATTGTTCCGGCTGCAAAATTAGATAATTCGAATACACCCATCGGACCATTCCATACAACAGTTTTCGCATCCTTGATTGCTTCCGTATAAAGCTTACAAGTATTCTCGCCGATATCAAGGCCTTCATAATCAGGCTCAATCTCACCGCGACCAACTGTTTTGAAAGGTACCTCATTACTAAATTCCTGTGCAACCACAGTATCGATAGGAATTAATAACTTAACGCCATTCTTTTCAGCTTTTTCCATCATCTTCTTAGCATAATCTATATAATCTGCCTCTAATAATGATTTACCTACCTCTTCACCCAATGCTTTCATGAAGGTATATGCCATACCTCCACCGATGATTAAGGTATCTACTTTATCAAGGAGATTCTCAATTACGGAGATCTTGGAGGAAACCTTTGAGCCTCCGAGGATTGCAACAAATGGTCTCTTCGGATTATTTACTGCATTACCAAGGAATTCTATTTCCTTCTGCATTAAATAACCAACTACTGCGGTATCAATGAATTGAGTAATACCAACATTAGAACAGTGTGCTCTATGAGCAGTTCCAAAAGCATCATTTACAAATACATCACACAGAGAAGCCAGGTCTTTACTAAACGCTTCACCATTCTTCGTCTCTTCTGCTCTATAACGGGTATTCTCAAGAAGAACTACTTCGCCGTCTTTCATAGCAGCAACAGCAGCTTTTGCATTCTCACCGACAACATTGTCATCCTTAGCAAATTTTACTTCTTGTCCTAATAGTGCTTCTAAACGTACGGCTACAGGTGCTAAAGATAATTCAGGCTTTGGCTCGCCCTTCGGTTTGCCTAAGTGGGAGCAAAGTATAACCTTGCCACCGTCCTTAATTAATTTCTTGATAGTAGGAAGTGCCTGTACAAGACGGTTTTCATCTGTAATTTTGCCCTCCTGCAAAGGAACATTAAAATCGCATCTAACTAAAACTCTTTTACCTTTTACATTGATATCATCAACTGATTTTTTATTTAACATAGTTACCCTCCATTCTGCCTTTCTGCGGCAGTATATGATAAAAAAGAGTCCGGTCCTGAAAGACCGGACCCATGATGGATCAATTAAGTATACAAGTTATTTAGCAGGCTAATTCACTTGTATCATAAAATTATGCTAATTCAGCGAAGTATTTGATTGTTCTAACCATCTGGCTTGTATATGAATTCTCATTGTCATACCAGGAAACAACCTTAACTAATGTCTTACCATTCTCAAGATCGGTAACCTTAGTCTGAGTTGCATCGAATAAGGAACCATATGTGATTCCGATTACGTCAGAAGATACGATCTCATCCTCAGTATAACCGAAGGATGCGCTGGAAGCTGCCTTCATTGCTGCATTGATATCAGCTTTGGAAACCTTGCCGTTAACAACTGCAACTAATTCAGTAATAGAACCACTCGGAACAGGTACTCTCTGAGCAGCACCATCTAATTTACCAGCTAACTCAGGAACTACAAGACCGATTGCCTTAGCTGCACCAGTGGAGTTAGGAACGATATTAACTGCAGCTGCACGAGCTCTTCTTAAATCGCCTTTTGCGTGAGGTCCGTCTAATGTCATCTGATCACCTGTGTAAGCATGGATTGTAGTCATAAAGCCTTTTTCTACAGGAACTAATTTATTTAATGTATCAGCCATAGGAGCTAAGCAGTTTGTTGTACAGGAAGCTGCAGAAATGATTGTGTCAGAAGCCTTTAATGTTTTCTCATTAACGCTGAATACAACTGTAGGAAGATCATCACCAGCCGGAGCAGAGATTACTACCTTCTTAGCACCTGCATCGATATGTGCCTGAGATTTAGCTTTTGATACAAAGAAACCAGTACACTCAAGTACTACATCTACACCAAGCTCACCCCAAGGTAAGTCAGCAGGATTTTTCTGTGCATAGATTTTAATTTCTTTACCATCAACAAGTATAGAGTTCTCTTTCGCTACTACTGTATCAGCTTTTGCATATCTTCCCTGTGCGGAATCGTATTTTAATAAGTGCGCTAACATTTTAGCATCTGTTAAATCGTTAATAGCTACTATTTCGTAACCTTCTGCGCCGAACATCTGTCTGAAAGCAAGACGGCCGATACGTCCAAAACCATTAATTGCTACTTTTACTGCCATGATAATATTCCTCCTAATTGTTTAAATTTATAATTTACTGCCAATTGACAGCAATTAATCAAATTTATCACTAATACATTGTCAAAAATTTCTCAATGCAGATTTATTTTACCTAATTTAAGATAAAATATCAAGAGCTTTATTTTTTATTTCTAGAATATTATGAATATGTTTATAAAATATTTTTAATTGATGATTTTTTTGTGCACTTTTGAAACAGGCATATTCTATGTATTCCAAGGTATGGAATTATCCTACCTTGAAACCTTAAGAATACCTATTTACCAGCGTTTCCAGATCCGATAGAGCTTCCTAAGTTATTATTCATTCCAGACATTCCTAATCCACCGGTCATACCTGAGCTTCCACTCATACCTGTACTGCCTGTCATTCCTGAACTTCCGCCCATTCCTGTGCTTCCGTTCATACCTGTACTACCTGTCATTCCTGAGCTACCGCTCATGCTTGTACTGCCTGCCATGCTTGAACTGCTTCCGTTACTTCCAGTCATTGAGGAGGTTCCCATTCCACCTGCCTGACCTGACATTCCGGTGCTGCCTGACCAACCGCTGCTTCCTGAAAAAGCAGATTTAATACTATTAATCTCATTTTGAGAAGCTTGAGCCGGTTCTTTATAATAATTTTTATTTTTTGCTATTGTATATAGTTCGTATTGTGATTTCTCTGCTTCATTTCGCATTTGTTGTAATGCGCTCCTTAATTCCTGATGACCTGTCTGTGAAATCATATCCGTATAAGTTTTCAGTCCTGAATTAATTGAATTCAGAGCGTCCGAAACCATTGCTTTTTCCTGCATCATAATGACTCCTCCTATTGTAAGAACTGTAAGATTGTCTGCCTGTTCTTTTCACAGGACTGTGCCGATTTTTCAAAAAATTGTTTGACATTTTCATCCTGGGCGCTTTGCGCATAGCTTCTAAATTTCTCAATATCTGCTTCCCCAAATTGCAATAAATGTCTAACATTTTGTAATTCTACTTCACTTAAATTTGGCATAATAAATCTCCTTTCATTTGTCATACGGAATTATTGTATCAATATCAATGAAAAGATATACATCTAGCTTGAAGTAAAATGTTCAACCTTTGTATAAAATTATAAGCTGCTGAAATATATTACATCCAATAATTGAATATAATTGCAGCGTTTTTATTTATAAACACGAAATAATACACTGGTTGACTAATAAGCATTAAAATGATATGACTGCGTAAGTGTAGCGCCTGATTAAGAATATATATTTAATAGATGACCTAAAATTCCTACTATAGTTCCTAAGATGCTGGCAGATGCTATGATAATAGGTAAAGCCTTTCTTTCTGCTTTTACAATGAGGAATAAATTTGGAAGAGCCAGTAACAAAGTAATTACAGCACCCTTTAACCACCAAACCATTCCAAACAGATCAGTATTATAAATGATAAACGGTGATATAAAATATAGTATGAAAGCAGATGCTATTGAATTCTTATCCTGCTTTTGTTTAAACATAGGCAAAATATCAACACAACCTGCACAAAAGCCTATAATAACAGTTAAAATTAAATTTCTCATAATTTTCCTCCCTTATAAAATTAATTAATCTAAATACTCATGATATTCCTGATTACAGTTCTTACAGACTATTTTACAGTCATAGCTCTTTAATTTCTGTTTCAATATTGTAATTAAAGGTGCATTATCCTCAGGACAGCACAATCTATTTTTTATTGTTAATAATTTAGAATTATTATAGAGGGGCTCCATAGCATTCTCCATAATAATATGAACACCGCCATGGTTACCACACTTGCAGGTGTAATCCATAATTATCCTGCTATAGGTTACATAACATAAATAACCTATTGTCTGATTACAAGAACTGCAATAAATCCATCCCCCGTAATGATTAGCTAATAATGTATTCGTTAGCTCTTTCTTTCTTATCTTTTGATCCAAAATAACCTCCATCTGCCGCTTAAGCGGCATACAAATACTGAGCGAAAAGCACGCTAAGTGCTTTTTGCCGGTTGAAAAATGTACTTCTTTTCAACCTAACCCTTTCTTGTTTCATTAAATTGTTACGTTTTCTAGTTCAAATGAAAATTTGATATAAGCTTTATTATATATTCTTTAGCGGTATTCGGATTCTTATATACAGGCATTCCGGCGAATATGGAAGATATCTCATCCAGCTCCTCCATCATATTGGTATAAGCCAGCTGATCAGACGGATTTTGCTTTTCGAGTGAAGTATATTCCAGATTATTCGGATCCAGCCTGTGATTTTTTATTGCATATCCTACTCTCTTACTGCAATTACAGCTTCCCTGTCCAAGTCCGCAATACTCTTGCATAAATTCAGACATCTTCTTTCTAATTCTTGAAAGCCGTTTTCGATATGCTTCAGGACTTATGTCAAGAATTTCTCCTGCTAGCTTACTATCTAGCTGAAACATTGTACCAAGTATATAGATGCAGCGGGCTTCTGCATCCAAACACTGCAGCATTACATTCGTGCAAGATGCTTTTAGCTCCTGTGAAAGAAGCGAATCATCAACATTTTTTATAAAATCGTGCTCTAATTCCACAAAACCTTGACGAATATCCTCGGCATAATATTCAAAGCTTAATGGTTTATTAGCAAATATTGCCTTTTTATAACTCTTTAAATAATTAATGCAAATACGGTAAACCCAGGTAGAAAATGCACTTTCCATCCTAAAACCAGGCAATCCCTTTATTATTTTAATATTAATTTCCTGCGTTGCATCCTCAGCATCATGTAAATTTCCAAGCATTCGAAGAGACAAATTATATAGCATGTCCTGTACATCATCCAGTATAGTTTGTATTGCCAGCGTATCCCCGCTTTTTGCATGCTCAATTAGTTCTTTTTCATTTGTAAGCATATTAATTATCCTCCACGTAAATAGATTATCATATATAAAACCTCCTTTATCTTATTAGACAGGAGAATCCTATATTTGTGACATATTAATTCAAATTAAATAAATTATTTTATACCATAAATTTGTTATTGACAATAATATTGTTATATGTCAGAAGATACATTTTCCTAAAGCACAAAAATAAGACATGCCGTATTTTTACATCAATATGGCATGTCCTTATTCTTATGATGATTATTTATGATCTTAATTTGTACTCTAATCGAATTTTATCTGCAATCAAAGCAACGAATTCAGAATTTGTAGGTTTTCCTTTACCGTTGCTGACAGTGTATCCGAATAATTCATCTATCGTATCCATCTTGCCTCTGCTCCATGCAACTTCAATCGCATGACGAATAGCTCTTTCTACTCTGCTTGGTGTTGTTTTATGGCGTTTTGCGATAGAGGGATATAATAATTTTGTTATTGAATTCAACATCTCTGCATCATTTACAGACATCATAATTGCATCACGTAAGTACTGATAACCTTTGATATGTGCCGGAACACCAATTTCATGAATAATATTAGTTACATCCGATTCTAAATTTCTTTCTATGTAGGCACTTTTATTTTCAAAAGCACTCACCTTTGAGCTGTGATTATCTATCAGCTTATTGTGATAATCTCCCTTGATTTGCTTAATCCTTGATAATATTACATTGTTATCAAAAGGCTTCATTATGTAATAATTTGCTCCAAGTTCAAAAGCATTCTCGGTTACCCCTTCTTGTCCAATTGCTGTGATTACGATGAAGGAAGGATTCTTCTTGAATTCGGAATCCCTGCGAACCTTCTCCATAACACCAAGTCCATCTAATTTTGGCATAATTAAGTCTAAGAGTACTACGTCCGGTTTCTTCTCCTTGATCATATCTAAAGCATCAATTCCATTTTCTGATTTCCCTACTACTTCGATATCTGCATCTTCTTTTAAAATATCTTCGAGTAGATTCACCATCCTTTCATTGTCATCAACAATCGCTACATTAATCTTGCTCATCTAATTTCCAACCTCCATTACAAATTTTTATTTCTTCCCCGTTTTCATCTTCGTTTATCATCCTTTTGTAAACTTTGACGCATTTTTTAGGTTGTCTGAACTTGCATTTCTCTTTTTGTGTATTTTAACGTATTTCTTTTGGTTTCATGTTGTTTTATTATATATATTATACATCTGCTATAATTGTGCGTCAATAATTATCAATTTAGCATATTACACAAAATAACCAAAACATAATATGACTTCTATTATTAATTATTTACATAAACAGCCAAGAAACAACACTAAACCCCAAATACTTATATCATTAGTACCTTAATGCGCCTGTAAATATTTGCCATATATGAATTATATCTGTAACTCTTCAAAGTATCAAATGTTTCTTGCCGCACCATTCGACAGTTAAAATAGGAGAATTTTAGTTGAAAAATCTGTAACCACAACATTTTGTATAATTGGAAAATATAAACAATTTATATGCTGTTACATCAAAAACTTTTAAATGTATTTATAAGATATTTCGTCGATTATTTATTGCAACAAAAGTTTTGCTTATTCTAAATTATTTACCATGTTTTCTATGAAAGTACCGTAACCTTTCGTTGAATCCTGTATAAATACATGTGTAACCGCTCCGATTATCTTATTATTTTGTATAATCGGGCTACCACTCATGCCTTGAACAATACCACCTGTCATATTCAGTAACCTTGGGTCAGTAATTCGGATTACAATCCCCTTACTATGATTACTGTTACTGATATCAAAACTTAGTATTTCTATACTGAAGTCTTCAATCTTATTCTCAACTGTACATCGTATGGTTGCATTTCCTTTTTTTATCTCCTGTTTTAAGCCTATTTCTAATGGCGCTGAATTAAATTCATTAGAATTATCCTTTCCAACCTCACCAAAGATACCCTGATAAGTGTTCTCCGTAACGGTACCGATTTTATATTTATTGCTCTGTCTAATCATACCGATTAGCTCTCCAGGTTCTCCTTCCTTTCCTTTGACAATAGACATTATCTCTGCTTTGTATATGGATCCTTTCTTAACATCCATTAAAAGGCCGGTATCAATATCCGTTATGCCATGTCCTAATGCACCAAACTGGCCGTCAACAGAAACAAATGTCAAGGTACCAATACCTTGTGTATTATCTCTGATCCAGGCACCGATTTTATAGCTGCCACTAGCAGACTTCACCGGAGTAATTCGTACTGTTATATCTTCTCCGTTTCTTCTAACTAATAAAGTGACATCCTTTCCATTACACTTTTGAATTTCACTAATTAAATCCTTCTTCTTTGTCAGCTCTATACCATTTATCTTCAGTATATAATCACCCGACTTTAACTTATTACTGATTGGTTCATAATTCAGTCCATCCTCACCTGTAATCTTACCGCTGCCAAGAACCAAAATACCGTCTGTCTCCACATATATTCCGATCGGATTACCGCAAGGAATTAATTTGGTGGTTTCAATAACATCCAAAGATATATTTTTAAATTTAAAAATACCAAAAAGCTTTAAACTAATATTATACTCTCCGGTCTGTGAGGATTTTAATGTAAAGGGTTCCTTCATGTCAATATTAATCTGGCTAGACGGAACACTCAAATCATTTACACTAATAACGCCGATATCCTTTGTGTTAATGTTCGCTTCAAGTGGCATATTAAAATTAAAGCTTTCTTGCTTTCCTACCAGCATTTTTATCTCATCAGGAATATGCTTCTCCAGATAATCGTAAAAATAAAAGCCCAGAAAAAATATGTTGGTAATAAAAAGGCAAATTAATACCCTTCTGTATATTCTCTTGCTCCTCATCCTTTCACCTCGTACCTTTACTATGCGTATCTCCCTGATAGTTACACGAAATTTTCCCATACATTCGCGCATGCAACTGTTCAATATAAATCATTTCAATTGACATGAATCAAAAAGGATATACATAGTATTGTATATCCTTAATTTTAGTATACGTTTATTTTTGTTTTTACAACTTGTATTTTTTAGTAGCCAATGCCAATTCTTTCATCTCTTTTGCATTTTCCTTAACACGCTCCGTTATCTCTGCACCGCCAAGTATTCTTGATAACTCCTCAATTGAATCCTCCTGTGACAATCCTCTGATTGTAGTCTGCGTAGATAAACCATCTGTCTTCTTTTCTATAATATAATGAGAATCAGCCATAGCTGCAATTTGTGCCAGATGCGTAATGCATATAATCTGATGATGCTTCGCAATACTTGATAGCTGCTCAGAAACCTTTTGTGCAGTTCTTCCACTTATACCCACATCAATTTCATCAAATATCAAGGTTTCTATCTCGTCTTTGTCAGCTAAAACCGATTTTATTCCAAGCATAATTCTTGAAAGCTCGCCGCCGGAGGCTATTCCAACCAAGGGCTTTAGCTTCTCGCCTGGATTAGTGGAGATAAGAAATTCCCCGTCATCAAATCCATTCGCAGAGAAATTCTCTGTCTGAACAATATTCATATCAAATTTAACATCAAGAAAATTCAATGCTACAAGTGCTTCTGTGATTTTATGCGTCAGCTCCTTCGCTTTTTTCTTTCTTATCTCAGATAGCTTCACAGAAAAGGCACGCAGGCTTTCTTCAGCCTCATAAAGAGCCTTATTCAGTTCAGACTTATATGCATCATAATCACGGTATTTTGATAATTTTTCTTCACATTCTTTACAATAATTCTTAATCTGTTCTATACTATTTCCATATTTGGATTTCAAATGATTGATCTGATCCAGACGTTTCGTAACCTCCATAAGCTCTTCCTCTGGATTATCCATATCTGATAGATATTGGGCTAGATCTCTGTTTAAATCATTTAGCAAACCATCTATATCCGATACCTGACCAAGAAAACCATTGATTGTTTCATCAAATTCAGCTATTTTAAGAAGTTGTCTTAATGCCCGCCCAACAAAATCACCAGCTGCTGAAGCCTCATAGCCTGTAAAACGATAAACATTTTGTAAGCCTTCTGATATAGTATTCGCGTTTGCTAACTTTTTATATCTGCTTGCAAGCTCTTCATCCTCGCCTGATACTAACGCAGCATTCTTTATCTCGTTGACTTCATATTCCAAAAAGGATACTTCTCTCAGCCTTTTTTCTTCATCAATAGCTGACTGCTCAAACTCATGTTTTATTCTAATATAATTTTTATAGCAGCCTTCCAACTCCTGCTTTAGTGTTCCTATCTCATCCCTAGCAAAACGATCCACTATTTCCATATGTTTATGTTTTTGCAAAAGAGACTGGTGCTCATGCTGTCCGTGAATATCGATTAATAAGCCGGCAATTGCAGAAAGTGCAGAAGCTGTGACATTCTCACCATTAATTTTACATATGCTTCGTCCATTCATGATTTTTCTGGATATAATGATCTGATCACCCTCAACCGGAAGATCGAATTTTCTCATCAAATCAAATACTGACATATTTTTGGACTCAAATACCAATTCTGCTAAAGCATATTCAGCGCCGTTTCTGACTATATCCTTGTTCATCTTAGCACCAAGTGCAGCATTTACCGAACCAATGATGATAGATTTACCCGCTCCGGTCTCACCTGTCATTATATTAAGATGATCCTTAAAATAGACTTCCACTTCATTAATAATTGCAAAATTTTTTACATGCAAGCTGACTAACAAACACATCCCTCTCTTCTGTAATAAGTAATAAAAGATTAACCATAAAATAGATAGCTTCTCAACTTATGTGGATTATTATATCACAAATCGGAAATATTGAATTCTTCTGAAAGTTATCCTAAAAACTAAATTGCTTTCTCTATTATATCCGATAAAGGTTTATTGATTAATGCAAAACATACGTTCTGAGTTTATTGTAGCATAACAAAAAAGCATTATCAATCAATAATTTATTCCTTGTAGGAATAAACAAATAAAAGAATAAACCTACATCAATATAGCCAAAAGCTGCCAGTCCGAACAATTATTCATAACATAGAATCCTTTAATCTTCACAGAATTATCAAATAGTACTTTCTGCATTTAATTAAAATCATCACATGCTATTTGTTCTAACTGGCAGTTTTTATTCTTTATGACATTTTATTAACGATCAGCTTACAGTTAAGCTTTCGTCCATTCACTGTTGCAGTTATCGTAGCTGTGCCAACTGCTCTGGTGCTAATGGTACCATCACTGTAAACAACTGCGATTAACGGATTATCAATTCGCCAGGTAACCGTGCCCGAATACCCTTCTACCGATATGGCCTGATTGTATGTAGTATATTCCTCAGTAACTATTTTAGTAGCATTTAATCCAATTACAGTTATTTCAACAGTGGCTGTTTTACCTGATTCAGTCATAACAGATACATAGGCTGTACCTGTTGATTTTGCTGTAATCTTTCCAGTCTTCTTATCAACACTTGCCACCGCGACATTATCTGTACTCCAGGTTACAGTATCCGTCGAAGCCGCCGGAATGAGTACCAGCTGTACAATCTTAGTCTCACCCGCTATCATTGTAACCTTTTTATCCTGTAAGGTCACACCTGTGGAGGACACGCGATCATGCACTGTTACATAGCAGATTGCTTTTTTCCCACTATTATCAAGGGCTTCTGAACTAATCATCGCTGTTCCAGCCTTTATTGCAATTACTGTTCCATCTTCATCAACAATTGCGACTTTATCATCACTGGAAACCCACTTAGTCTTTTTATAGGTAGAATTGCTAGGTTTTACTGTAGCCTTTAAGGATTTAGAATCTCCTACAAACAAAGACATTGTAGATCTGTTTAACGTAATACTAGTGACCGGCGTAACTACTCGGATTTCGCAACTGGCTTCCGCATCACTGCCATCCTGTGCGATTGCAGTAATGGTAGCATAACCAGCCTTAATACCTGTAACCTTACCCTTCTGACTAACGGTTGCCACCTTAGGATTGCTGGATTTCCAGGTTACCTTCTGATTGGTAGCCGTTTCTGTTGTAACCGTAGCTGTTAATACCACTGTTTTATCAATACCAATATTATAGGTATCATAGTTAAGCTTTACAGAGGTAACCGTCTCCTTAACTGTAACAACACAGGTTGCGCTAAATCCGCCATCTGCAGTGGTACAGGTAATAATTGCTACTCCGCCTACTAATCCTTTCACTTCTCCTTTATCAGTAACCGTTGCAATCTTTGTATTGGAGCTTTTCCAGGTTACATCTAACTTAGAAGCTGTGCTGGGATTAATGGATACTTCTAATTCAAATTTTTCTCCCTTATAAATTGTCTTATCGGTGAAATTAAGAATTAAGCCCTTTACCGCCTGCGTAACGGTTACTTTACAGTAGGCAACGCCCCCTGCATCAGTCCTTGCCATAATAATGCAGGTTCCGCTGCTTTTTGCAGTTATTTTTCCATTCACGTCAACAGTAGCAACTTTTGAGTCACTGGTTTCCCAAACCAGTCCGGTATCCGTACTATCTTTTGGAGTTAATGTAATTTTTAAATTATAGGTTTCTCCTGTTTTCATATTTAGCTGATTAACATCAAACTTAATACCTGTAGCAACCTGCTTTACTGTTATTGTACAATAAACAGAATATCCGCCATTTACGGTCTTTAATATAATTACTGCGGTACCAACCGATTTGGCTGTGACCTTACCGGAGGCATCAACCGCAACAACAGAAGAATTCGTTGAAGTCCAGGTAACAGCATTATTATCTGCATTAGCTGGAAGAACAAGATAGGAAAGTCTAGCAGATTGTCCGGCATACATTGTCTTGCTGGTTTCATCAAGCGTAACAGAGACAACAGGAATTTGGATATTTAAATTACAATATGCAACGGCTGCCGGATTATCCTTAGAGGTAGCTATAATGGTAACCGTGCCCGGTTTAAGTAAGGTTACCAATCCATTTTGATCTACGCTTGCTTTTGAGCTATCTGTAGTACTCCAGACCAGTTCTTTATTCACTGCATTGTCAGGATTAACCGTAGCCCGCAACTGCAAATACTTAACAGATAAGTCCAGTGTTGCTGCTGACTCCGACAAAACAATTCCCGTTACGGGCTGCTGCACTGTAATATGACAATAGCCTACCACGACATTATCCTGATTAATTGCCGATATGACCGCATGTCCACCGGCTATACCCTGTATGGTTACTGTCAGATCACTGCTTTCAACGATTTTAACAATACTTTCATCAGAGGATTTCCACTTAAGACTCACTCCGCTTAAATTATTCGGTGCGACGGTTGCATGTAAGGTCTTATAAGCATTCAGCGCTAAGGTCAGTGAATTGGGGTCAACGGTTATCGTTGAAACAGATTGCTGTACGGTTATTTCACAGGATGCTTTTTTGATAACACCATTCACGGTCTGTGTTGCAGTTATGATAGCAGTACCTGCCTTGCTGCCTGCTGTAACGAGGCCCTCCGTAACGGATGCTATACTTGCATTACTGGAGCTCCATACGATTGGCGCGGTATTATCCGTGACAAGAGCCGCTAACTGCAGGGTTCCCTTTGTATACAAAGTAGCCTTGGTAGTAGTAAGAGATATCCCGTCTATTACAGTTACAGTAATCTGCATATCCGGTATGATAATACCTTCAAAAAGCTTCTGTCCCGTATCATAAACCAGGTTAATGGTAACCTTACCCTGCCTTTTTGCTGTAATCACATAATTTGATGTATCCAGTTTAGCAATATTAATATCATAGCCGGAAGGGGCTACAAAAATATTCTTATCCGGAATATTAGAATTTTCCAGAATGTTATAGGTATCTCCGACGTTCATGACGATATTGGTATCTACTATATTAATAGGAACATATATTTTCATATAAGCATACGGAGCACTTGTTTTTTCATCGTAGCTTTTATTAGCAAAGGCATAGATTTCATAAGAGCCTGATTTAATCTTACTGAAGGAAACCGTACCATCATCATTGACCGCATAGGTCATTTTAGAAGATATCCCTGCAGGAACCGTAATTCTTTTTCCGCCTACAATATTATATACTACCCAGGTTATGTTTTTGCCCGAAACGGCATTTGAATCTAAAATAAAACTGGAGGGGACTCCGCTATAGATTGCTCCTGTATCAGTATTGCTATCTGAGGAACGGCATATTTGATCTGCTCCCGTACTATCTTTATAAGTAAATTCGAAGGTTGGCTTTACAACAACCGTAAGTTCAGCTTCCATCGGTGTATCCTTGGAAGACATTGTTGCACTTGTTATCGTTATTACGGCACTACCAGCACCCTTAGCGGTAACTATGCCGTTTTCATCTACCGTAGCAACGCCGATATTACTACTCTTAAAGGATACTGCTGTATTAGAAATCGCTCCTCCGGAGACAGATCCTAAATCAACATATTTTAAATAAATTGGTTTGGTCTGCTCCAAGGTATGAAACACTAAAATCTGATCCTGATTCGTGGTAGCTTCTTTCGTACCGGTCTTCTGATAGTCAATAGCAAGTCCTACCTTTACCAGAAAACTGATGGTATAAGAAAATCCACCCTGTGTGATTGTAGCCATTATCGTCGAATAACCCGGTCCTTTTCTTACCATATTAACCGTATTGGCATTCGGCGTAGTCTCAAGCTTCACTACCCCTTGCTCTGAGGATGACCACTCAACCGTAGTCGGTGCTGCCCATCCATCCGCGATAACACTTAAATTAGTGGCGGGAGATTTTAATTCATATTCCGCTCCGTCTACTATTTTCTGCGCATTTATTCTAAAGGTATAATTCGGAAAGGACACATTGGAAGCTTTCGCCCTTTCTTTAGAAGTTCCCAAAATAATAATGATAAAGAGAATGCTAAGAAGAAATGTATAAATTATTTTTTTTGATTTAGTCATCTGCATAACCTCCCAAAATGCTATCATAAAGAATATATCGGCAAATAAATGAAATATTTTAGTAATTCCAAATTAATTGTATGTGTAATATTTGGCACTTATGTGTCAATTTAAAGACTAAAAAAGGATTACTGTAATGAATATTTCCTACAGTAATCCCTAATTTTATTTGATACGCATGGCTCTCATCGCATTTAACAAAGCTAAGAGTGCTACTCCGACATCGGCAAAAATAGCAAACCAGATGGAGGTTATTCCCCAAAAGGCAAGTATCATAATTAGAAGCTTAATTCCTAATGCAAATATGATATTTTGAAATACAATCTGCTTAGTCTTAAAGGCTATCTTTATTGCCGTAACAAGCTTACCGATATCATCATTCATGATAACAATATCTGCAGCTTCAATTGCGGCATCCGAACCAATTCCTCCCATTGCTATTCCGATGTCAGCTCCCGCAAGTACAGGCGCATCATTGATACCATCCCCAACAAAGATAACTTTACCTTTTCGAGCAGTATTATTTTTCAGACTTTCAAACCAGTTAACCTTATCCTGCGGTAACAGCTCTGCCTTAAATTCATCAATCTTGCAATAATCTGCTATTTCTTTTGCCGCATTTTTATAATCCCCTGTCAACATAACAGTTTTCTTTACGCCAAGGAGCTTCAGCTTCGTCATCGCTTCGACTACGCCCGGTTTTGGTTGATCTGCAATTAATATGCAGCCTATGTATTTCTGATTTAAAGCCACATATATTACACTTCCCGCCACCTCAGTCTGAACAGTCTTAATGCCGTATTCCTGCATTAATTTATCATTGCCTGCATAAATGGTGTCTTCTTTGTATATTGCAATCACTCCACGACCGGCAATTTCACTAATTTGATCTGAACGTTCTTCAACGATTATATTATTTCTATCAATATAAGAAAGTATAGATTTTGCAATCGGATGTGTCGAATGCTTCTCTGCAATCGCTGCATACCGGATTAAATCGTCAGTCGAAAAGCCATCAACAGGATATAGCTTTGACACTTCAAATACACCCTTCGTTAAGGTTCCTGTCTTATCAAATACAATGGTATCTACCTTTGTTAAAGCATCCAGATAATTACCGCCTTTGATTAAAATCCCCTGCTTTGCTCCCCCGCCGATGCCGCCAAAAAAGCTAAGCGGTATTGATATAACAAGTGCACAAGGACAGGAAATAATTAAAAAGCTAAGTGATCGGTATAACCAATCTATCAAGGAACCAAAGCCTAGTACCGGCGGTATTATTGCAACCGCAACTGCTGAAAATACCACAATAGGCGTATAATACCGGGCAAATCTGGTAATAAACTTTTCACTTTCGGCTTTTTTACTGCCTGAATTCTGTACCAGCTCCAGAATTTTTGAGACAGTAGATTCCCCGAAGGGTTTTGTTACTTCTATCTCCAATACACTACTTGTATTAATAGTTCCGGATAGCACTGTAGCACCGATCGTTACTTCTCTCGGTACACTTTCTCCTGTCATTGCTCTTGTATCTACATAGCTGCTGCCCTTAATAACGATACCATCTAGCGGTATCTTTTCTCCCGGTCTTACCAGTATAACATCTCCTGCTTCGATCTGCTCCGGTGTAACCACTGTTATGGTCTCACCCTCTTTTTTATTTGCATAGTCTGGACGGATATCCATTAGTCCCGCGATATTTTTCTTTGAACGATTAACCGCCATATCCTGCAGCATCTCGCCAATCCCGTAAAATACCAGAACTGCAATGGCCTCAATTTGCTCTCCAATCAAAAAGGCTCCTAAGGATGCAATACCCATAAGAAAATTTTCATCAAAAAGCTTTCCCTTAAGGATATTCTTAAAAGCATTTATCAAGATATCATAGCCTGCCAGTAGGTACGCTATGATTAAGGCTGCCACTTTAACAACCTCCAAAACTTCCACCAGACCAAAGACGGTCGTAATAAGAACAGCTCCGAGAAGACGGTAAAGATATATTTTTATCTCCGCATCGACAATACTGTGTTTCTCTTCCTTACTATCTGCTTCTTTATCCTCTGATAAATCTTTTACTTTAACAGAAGGCTCATGTGAAGCTACTATTTTCTTGATTTTATTAGTTAAATCTGCTGTTATATCATGTAATGTAATGCTAAGCTTACCATTCATAAGGTTAATAGAAGCTTCCTTAACCTCTGTTAAATCACTTACTTCTCTTTCAATCTTTGCCGCACAGTTTGCACAGCACAGACCATCTAATAAATATTCCTTCTTATGCTCCATATTAACCTCCATCTGCTGCCAACATCTGCGAATTTGGGCAGCGCACAAATTTGCCGATTGAAAAATCTTTGATTTTTCAACCTAAATTCCATTCTGCCGCTAGCTCGAATTCGTACTGACATACAGCCTACCCTTTAAGTTTGTGTCGAATTATTTTGTGCCGAGGACGACGCAGGCACAAACTTCCAAATGTGAATTGTGTTTTTCAACAATTCACATTATTGTCTTTCCTCGATATGCTCTAGTCCTATCTCCAATATATTTTTAACGTGGTCATCCTGCAGGGAATAGATTGCATTCTTACCGTCTCTGCGGTATTTAACAAGCTTTTCCTGTCGTAATGTCTTTAATTGATGTGAGATCGCAGACTTTGTCATGTTCAAAAGTACCGCCAGATCACAGACACACATCTCATCTTTATCGAGTGCCCATAGGATCTTTATTCTGGTACTATCGCTGAACATTTTATAGAAATCTGCCAAATCATACAGCTTCTCTTCTTCAGGCATGCACTTTATAACCTTTTCTACAATTTCAGCATGGATTACATCACAATCACATATTGCAGACTTATTATCATGAGTCATGAGTATTTATCCTTTCTTATCGATTGTTTATAATTTAATTGTTTGGTTGAGTAATTGTTCAACTATTTGATTATATTATATTCTACAATCAGTAAGAATGCAATAGCTATTTTAGATAAATATATAAGTTATATCCTATACATCTAAGTTACCAGAAATAAATTTATAAAATAATCTAAAAATGATTGGAGTGACAAACCCTCTAAAAATGTACTTCGCCAATTTTGCATAATCTACCTTTGCATCACTTTGATGTAGGTTGTGAATGCGCAACTAACGAAATCATTACTCGAAGGGGATATGACACTCCAATCAAATATAATATTCGATAATTCTGTCTACTATACCTATCTTTTTCTATATATCGTATTCTATATTAGGTATAGTATCTTCAAAGAAATAGTTATATATCCGTTTTTTATATCTGGCAAAATCAGAACTGCCGCGATCACGGTTTCTAGCCAGTTCCACTTGGACTACATCCTTAACAGTACCCGGACGGGAGGACATTACAACAATTCGATCCGCCAAATAAACAGCTTCTTCAATATCATGGGTTACCATAATCATAGTTGTTTTTTGATTCTGCCAAATCCTTACAATTTCCTGCTGCAGTTCGATCTTAGTCAGTGCATCTAAGGCTCCAAAGGGTTCATCCAATAATAAAATCCTTGGATTATTGATCAGTCCTCTGGCAATTGCCGTTCTCTGTGACATGCCCCCGGACAATTGACTTGGGTAGGCATTTTTAAAATCCGATAAATGAACTAGATTTAAATGCTCATCAATTAATCGTTCCTTTTCGCTTTTAGCATATCCCTCTAAGCCGATTGCTATATTATCCTGTACCGTTAACCACGGAAACAATCTGTGTTCTTGAAAAACCATCCCCCTGTCCATTCCGGGTTCTGTAATAATGCTTCCGTTATTAATAATGGTTCCTTCATCCGCCTTTGTAAGACCAGCAATAATCTTTAGTAAAGTACTTTTCCCACAGCCACTGTGTCCCACAATAACTATAAATTCCCCTTCTTTGATGGTCAGGTTGATGTCCTCCAGAATGCTGACTGTTTTTGAATCTACCAGAAAACGTTTGTAAATATGATTAATATTCAATTCATTTGCCATTCTATCCTACTTTCTGCGCTCCCAAGGTGTCGCAAGCTTTGAAATAATTGAAAGCATAAAGTCCATAACTACACCCGCCACCGCGATACTGATCATTCCGGAGAATACTACCGGTGTCTGCATTAAACTGCGGGCGTCATTGATACGAAATCCGATGCCGGAACTGGCTGCTATCATTTCTGCACCGACCACAGCCATCCAGGAAATCCCTAACCCCAGCTTCAGACCGATCAAGACAGAGGGTAGCGCAGAGGGAAAGTAAACCTTTATAAACAGCTTCCACTTACTTAATTTATACATGCGGCCAACTTCAAGCAATTTTTGATCTGTACGTTTTATTCCATTCATGGTATTTACAAGAATGGGAAAAAAAGAAGCCACAACAATAATTACTATCTTTGAACGCTCCCCGATTCCAGCCCAAAGTATGACTAACGGAATATAGGCCATCATTGGTATCTGCCGCAAGGAGGTAAAGGTCAGCGTAAAAAACTTACCTACCCTATCACTCATGCCCATGAATACTCCGAGTGTTACTCCTAGTAGGGAAGAGAGCAGGAAGCCTCTTAATACTCTTGATATACTAATGATTAAGTCCTCCTGCAGCTGGCCTGATTTGAATTGGCTTTGAAAGGCCTCAGCAACTGATGGGACGGTTGGAAGCAGGGTTGTTGTAATCCATTGATTATTGGTAGAAATAATCCATAGCATTAAAATAAGGAATGGTAACAAAGTATAATTAATGAAACTACTTAATCTTGGGATATAACTCTTTCCAACCTTCTGATCCATTTATCTAATCTCCATTCCCATTATTTGGCAAGTGCTTTTTCAAGATAGGTTGAATCAGCCCAGTCTTCGATACTAAAATCTTTCGTAATCAGCTTATTCTCTAAAAGAAACTGTTTTGAGGCTGACAGATAATCTAGATAGTCTTGATCCAGTGAATTTGGTATGGAAGGAAAGCTTAAATCCTCATCACCACTTGTCACCTTTATTGTACTTATGTTCGCCCCGGATTTATCTGCACTGATCTGATAGAAGGCATCGGGATCAGCTACTATTTTTTCTTTTGCTTTGATTAAAGCCTTAATCATTCCCACAACAGCTGCTTCATTATCCTGAACAAATGCGGTTCTACCAATTAGTATCATGGAAGCGTCATATTCTCCATCTTCTGATGCCGGAGCTATTACTCTGGCGTTATTTTTCTCTACAAGTGCCTGTGTAACAGCAAGTACAGATGCGTTAGCATCAATTGCACCGGTTAGTAGTGCTGAGGAGGATTCTGCAGCTGTTAGATTTACCAATTCTACATCCTTCTCGGTAAGTCCGGCACTTTTAAGTACCTTAAGCAGATATTCCTGTATTGTTGTACCTCTTGAATAACCTATTTTTTTCCCTCTCAAATCCTCAATCGATTTTATCTCTGATTCTTCAGTTACAACAACAGCCGAGCTTAGATGTCTTTGAGTAACGAGTAAAAGACTGGTATCAACCCCGTTTGATTTAGATACGATACCCGGAATCTCCGCATATGCTGCGAGGTCAATATCTTTTGAAGCTAGTGCATCATTGATTGCAGGTCCTGCTCCTGTAAATCCGGTTAAGGTAACCTTGTATCCGAGCGGGTTCAAATACTCATTAAAATATCCTTCATAATCCGCCATTGCTACTACACCACCTGCCCAATTTGCGCCAGTGGAGGGATAGCCAATTACAATCTCTGTTAATTCTTTTGTTCCCTCTTTTGTACCTTCTACTTTGCCAGAAGCTTCGGATGTATTCTCAGCGTTTCCTTTCTTAGTACATGCAGCTAACAAAAGTATTGCCAGAACAGATAGGATAACGACCAAATAATATTTTCTCATAGATTTCTCTCCTTTATGATTATGTTATTTTACTTCTTTATATCCCCATCTGACAGTACGCAGAAATTCTTTACTGTTTCTTCAACTCCAGCAAAAACCTCTTTACTTACGGTGAGACTATTCGGGTCGACTCCTTCTACTTTTGTAACAATTCCAGTCCCTTCTCCTTGGGAAGCTCCCGGAACGCGGAACTTTGTAACGTCAAGCCTCTCAATTGAGGTTTCAATTGGTGCTTTTAATTGCGGTATCCATTCATAGGGAACTCGATATGCCCGGTAAACCATATTCAGACTTAAATTACCCAAGTGATTATAGTAGGGACTAATATATTCCCAAACCAATTCATGTTCTGGGGTAACTTCAAAGATTCTTCCATCCGAGCCTTCCGTAATCAGTGTATTACCATTTGCAAGACGCTGTGCTGAACTGATATATGGGCTATAGAACTTATAAGAATCAAGCGGATTTATATGTCCTGCTTCCTTTGGTGTGTACTGCCAGGTTATCTCTAAAGTAATCGGATTAAACTGAAGTACTCTGGAATAATCGCGGAGTGCATTGTTTGTTCCATGCAACGAACCCGGATTAGGGTTACCGTAGCCACCCCAGCCACCATTATCAAATACAAGTAAGTCACCTTCGCCAGGTAGTCCCTTCGGTATCATATGTAAATGATGCTGACCAATAATCCATCCCAGTTTTTTAGTTTTTTCATTTTCATTAAAATCTGGTCCAAGCTTCCAGACTAATTTACCTGTTATCTTATCAATAATCGCTAAGATATTCGCATTTCTGGCATCAAAGATAATATTATCCGGGTGAAAGCGTTTATCGCCTGCATCATACCATTTGTTAGGACCAAGGGTTGACAAGCTATTCACATGGAGCCAATCTCCAATTCCTCCGCCAGCAGGACGATAGGAGGGATCACGGAATAATACATTCTTTGCTGCTTCATCAAAACCAAATTCATCAAAATGATCACTTGCTCTCCATTCCCATACAATCTGTCCATCCCAGGTAATCTCAATGAATTTATCATCTAGAAGCTGCTTATCAGAAATATTTTTATTATAAACATTTTCATGTACGAGAATTAATGTATTACCACGATCTGTGAACGGACTCTGATCAGGAGCATAATATCCTGTAGAGGAGCCTTCTCTTTGAAAATCATGATGCTGTCTCGCCATCCATCTGGGTGCTTCACCAGGATCTTCGATATACTCATGATGGTCAAAGCTCCATGTTATCTTACCATCCCAGTCTACCTGCACCAGATCCAGCTGATCCTGCATGCTATACTTAGGATTTCTTTCACCGGTTGTACCGAGTACGTAACCACCGGGTAAAATTTTATTAGGAAACCCGCTAAGGCCTGCCCAAAGCTGAACTTCATTTCCGTTCATATCAATTAATAATGCTCCCTTGGCAGAAGGAAAAATTGTATAACCGTTATTAGCCTTCTCTTTGTTGTAATACGTTGTTCCAGTTGGATAAATACTTGGATGTCCCATTCGATTGCCTCCTTATTCATGTCTTTCGCACGCACTTTCATACTATATTAATATGAATAGTATGCTTTGTGAGAATTATAACATACTATTCCTATTTGTCAACTATGTTTATGTAAAAAAATAACCGATTAATCAATTTTTTATCATTGATTAACCGGTTATTTAAACAGGCTCTTCTTATTTATTAAAAAGCCGACAAACTCTTATACTTTTCTTTCAGGAATCTACTTACAAAGCAAATAGAACGGAACAGCCAGTCAATTGTCATTGCAATCCATATGCCGAGCAATCCCATATCAAAAACAATTGCTAACACATAACTAAAGCCTATTCTCCATATCCACATGGAAAGCATGGATATCCACATTGTATACTTCACATCATTGGTAGCTCTGAGTGCATTCGGCAGCGTAAAAGATAACGGCCAGATAAGTGATGCCAGAATGCAATGGTAGATCAAGAGCTGAGTGGTTATATGCGAGGTTCCTTCCGTTAGATGATACAATCTTAGAATAATTGGAATCAGCAGAAGAATGATAAAATTCCAAGCCGCCATTACGATATAAGTAAACTTCATAAGTTTAAAGGTATACCGTTTCACTCCTTCATAATCACGAGCTCCCATGCATCTTCCAATTACAGTTATTAAAGCAAGATTCATCGCTGAACCGGGCAGCAAACCCATACTTCCGATGGTAACTGCAATTGCATTGGCTGTGATCGCTGATGTTCCAAGCCCTGCTGTTATTCCTTGTACCAGAATTTTGCCCATCTGAAAGACACTATTCTCTAGTCCATTTGGTATTCCAATCCTGAGTATTCTTTTTATCAATATAAAATTAAAACGGAAGTTACGGATTAATCCAATATGTATGGGTAGATTTTTATTTCTTAACAGGATAAACATGGAAACAGCAGACAGAACACGTGATATCAGGGTTGATAAGGCTGCTCCTGCTACTCCTAAATCTAATCCGAATATTAATACGAGATTTAATACAATATGAAGGCTACTTACAAGCAAGGATATTTGCATTGAAACTCTGGAATTACCCATTGACCGAAAAAGAGCTGCGCAGGCATTATATAACGCAATAAAAGGGAAGGATAACGCCGAGAAGAAAAAGTAGGTTTTTGCATTAAGCATAACCTCTGCTTCTACGTCACCAAACAAAGCAGCAAGCAGAAATCTACCAAATATAACAGCTAGTATCATCATAACAGTAGAAAGTCCTAAGATAACAGCTATCAACTGCTCTCCCGCCTTACTGGCCTCTTTCTCATCTTTTTGTCCTAGAAGCTGCGCCGAAACTACAGCTCCACCGGTTGCTAAAGCACCAAATAATCCCATCAGCAGCACATTGATGGAATCTACGATTGATACACCTGAGACTGCTGCCTCGCCCGCTCTTGAAACCATTAAGCTATCTGCAAGTCCTACAGATACATTTAGCATCTGCTCAATCACCAATGGTATAATTAATTTAATTAAATCTCTTCTTGAAAACATAGTAATCCCTCTTAAGTTCAAATTAGTTTTTATCTACGCCTTATATAAAATAAAAAAGAAGGGACTGCCCTTTTATATCTAAAAAGCGGCTGTCCCCTCATATGATAATTGTCTATGTACCATTTTGTTGCAATGTTTTCACAAAAAGTGATATATCCATGTAACGTAGAAAATGCATAGTCTGCACTTTAATACTCCCCATATTAAAGCGACTACAATAGAAAGTTTAACACAGTAAATCTGTAAATGCAATAATTGAAACAAAAAAATATCTACTTATTCCCATTTTGATACAAGTAATAAGTTTCTTTCATGAAAAATCGTTGATTATTCAATCTATTCCCCATTTTTTACACTGTTTAATTCTTGGTTCGGGACTATACCCCTGCTCTTTACCCATCTCGGTAAACATAGTACAGGGAAAAACCGAACATTCACCGCAGTGATTCTGCTTTTTATCCTCACAACAGGCCTTCACCATGCATAATCCACCCCAAAATGGTTTCTCCATATTAATACAGCCTTTACAATTAACGCTTTCCTTTCTTTCGCAATTATCACAGCATACTCCACACCTTGATTGAAACATTTTTATCCTCCCTGATCAGTTTTTAAATTGATGAAAGAATTCCTTTAGTTCTTCTTTCTTTTCCTGGGGCAAATACTTCTTATTAATATTCTGAATTGCCCCCTCCAGTGCATACAACCGGTTGATACATGCCGAAGGGTCTATTGCTTTTATTTTGAGCCATGCCTGTTTGCTTCCAATTTGTATAAGCTCTTCTGCTGTAAATATTCCAACCTTATTTAGCTGCGCTTCATTATTCCTTCCTATATTAGGCATTTCTGATAATACTCCCATACTGCAGCTAGCTGCCTCTTCACCTCCCTAATAAATTCATTATTGCGGCACTACATAGCAATTTTAGCAAGATAAACAGAATTCTTTAATCTACCTATATCCTCCTGTCATATATATAGATGCAATAAAATGTGCGAAGTCACGCAAATTATAAAATTTATTTTAAAGCATTGATTACTCTATCATACCAGGCTCTATCCGGTTGTCTATCTGGCATATTCTGATAAAGCAATTGAACTTTTTTTCTGACAGCTTCGTCAAACAGATAGCCCTTCTCCCTATAATCAAGCGTTTGGAGTAGATTTTTTGTTTTCTGCTGCATCGCTTCCCGATTCTGCGAAAATTTTATCCACGCTTTGCAGCTGCAGGGATTTGACTTGTCAATAATATTACAGTGATCCGCAAAGAAGGAATCAATGCTCATTCTTGCCCGGTACAAAAGACCCTTCGCCGCTGATACGGATATTCCTAATAATTCTGCTACATCCTCAAGCTTCATACCATACATATCAATCAGAGAAAAGGTTATTCTTTGATTAAGCGTTAATTTTCTTGCCATCGCAAGGAAGCAACCGTTCTGAAGCTCTTTGATTTCATCTTCCACTATGACTTCGTCCTCTGGGCCAGGTATAACCTGAACCAATAATGCTCCCTCTGCTTCCAGTGCCTCTATATCGTCTGATAGAGTTTGATACAAGTTATCCTTCTGTCTCACCTTCATCAAAAACTCGTTGTAGCAAATTGATCGAAGCCACTTTCCTATCGCTTTCTCTTCCTTTAACTGATCCTTTTTCATCCAGGCCTTTAAAAAGGTTTCCTGCGCAATATCCTCAGCATCTGACGGATGGCAGGTAAGCTTTAGTGCATAATTGTATATGTATTTTCCATAATTTAAAACTATATTATCTATATTCATTTTTTGTTTATCGGAAAGCCTTTTTTCAGTAAGGGAATAGTCCGATCTGACCTCCTATATTGTTATTCGCATACGCGATTTCCATATAATACAACTGGTACAACGTTTTCAAATTAACTAGACCGATTACTTATTTAAATTTCCAGATGCAATATCTAAAATGCCTCGGCGCTAGCTATAAAACCGACTGCTGTTCTCTAATCGCTTTTGAGAAATGCATGATATTAACTTATTTACTTATTCATAACATGTTACTTTAGATTTGTAAATAAATACTTATTTATTTTATTGATAGAAGCAAATAGAGAAATCAAACAATTTGCCTACTTCCTAAATCAAAAAATAGCCCTAATATCATTCTTATAATATTAGGACCATTCAAAAACTTTCATTATTAAATTAGCAGGTCAGTTACTGTTTTTGAGAAAAGATGTTCGTGCTTATATCATTTAAAAAAGTTGAAAGCGAATTAGAAAAATTATTGCTTTGTAGAAATTAGCCAAATAGATATCTATTCATATATCTCTTACTATGCATCATCAGCAAATCTATTGCTATGCATCAGCAAAACCATTGTTATACTTAAGCCCAGTGTCTATTTCTCTTATTATATAGATAGTAGCTTTGCGAAAAGATACTCCACTTTATACAATAACCTCGTGCACTTTCCCATCATCAACAAGCTTTACTCTGTTTCCCTTAACCTTTTCTCCGTCAATTGTTAATTCAGTCGTTTGCAATATACCCTTGCTTCTACCTTCAACTCTGATTTCATAAACAGATGATTCATACTTGTACCTTACCGTATAATCTCCAAAGCCTTCCGGAGTTGCCGGATCAACGATTAACTGGTCATTTTCTTTCCGTATCCCAAGGAACCAATTCACCAGTCCCTGATAGGTCCAGCCTGCCGAACCGGTGTACCAGCTCCAGCCTCCTCTTCCGGTATAAGGAGGACTTAAGGATATATCTGCTATCATTACATAAGGTTCCTTTTCATACCGAATTGCATCTCTTTTATTCGAAGTAATATGAATAGGATTGAGCATTTTAAAAAGAGTATACGCCATTTTATAATCACCTGTCATAGTGGTCGCTATCGCCAGCCACACAGCCGCATGGGTATATTGTCCGCCATTTTCACGAATTCCGGGTATATAATTCTTGATATAGCCGGGATTGTTTACTGTCTTATCAAAAGGCGGTGTCAGTAATAGGGAGATTGCTTCTTCTTCCCTTACAAGGTATTTCCAGGCTGACTGCATGGCTAGGAGCGCTCTGTCCTTTGCAGCTCCCTTAGATATTACGCTCCAGGACTGGCTGATTGAGTCTATTCTGCACTCATCACTTTCTTTAGAGCCCATCTTTGCACCATTATCATAGAAAGCTCTTAAATACCACTCCCCGTCCCAGGTATGCTCCTCAATACTGAAAAGCAGTTGTTTTTGCTTTAGCTCCAGCTCCTTCGCAAAGGCTTCGTCCCCTTCATGATAGCATAGTGGTATGAATTCACTAAGAACCGTATAGAAAAACCAGGCCAGCCAGACGCTTTCGCCTTTTCCCTCCTTTCCCACCTCATTCATTCCATCGTTCCAGTCTCCTCCACCCATAAGCGGAAGTCCATGCTCTCCAAATCTTGTAATAAGAATTGTCTTCTTACTGTGCTCATACACACTGTCAGCCTTATCCGATATCTCCGGAGTAAACATGACATCATGTTCATTTTCCTTTAAAACAGGCCCCTTGATATAGGGTACCATTTCCTTTAAAACGGTATAATCTCCGGTATTTCGGATATAGAGGGCTACACCGTAAGGAAGCCAAAGTAAATCATCCGTAATTCTTGTGCGAACACCGATGCCCATCGGAGGATGCCACCAATGCTGCACATCACCTTCCTCAAACTGTCTGCTGCAGGCAGTTAATATCTGTCTTCTGAGTGCTGCTGGCTCAGTAAAAACGAGCGCGAAGGTATCCTGCAGCTGATCCCGGTAGCCATAGGCACCACCGCATTGGTAGAAGGCTGCTCTTGCATTAATTCGGCACGATATCGTCTGATATAATAACCAGCCGTTTACCATAATATCAATAGCTCTGTCCGAGGTACTCACCTTAACTACACCCAGTACTTTCTCCCAATAAGCTTTTACTTTATTAAGTTCTTCCGTAAACTTGTCAATATCCCTATACTTTTGACGAAGTCTGTGTATTTCTCCAATATCATCACTCACACCAAGGCCAAAGAGGACTGTTTTACCCTCTTTCGGAGGAATTGCCACACTGATTTGAATTACTCCGCAGGGATCATAGCCTACACCAGTATGATTAGAGAGCTTTATATCAAGTCCTTCCGGGTTATGATAAGAGCCTCTTCTTCCGAGAAATTCCTGTCTGTCTCCGGTATAGCCCTTAATCATCTCGCTGGAGAACAAATAAGCCTGCGTATTACTAAAATTGAACGTATATATATTTCTTGCACTTAAGTATTCGTACTCGTTGTTATATGCAGTTAATAGATACGGATTGGTATGCTCTCTTTGCGTACCCAGCACCCATTCCACATAATAGGTCAGGCTTAGATATTTCATCCGGTCAGACTGATTCGTAAGCTTTAATTCCCACAGCTTCACCGCCTCCTCTCGGGGTGCAAATACCGTTAGCTCCTGCTCTAAATTATCCTCCTCATGGAGGAATTTAGAATAACCAAAGCCATGTCTTACCCGGTATATCCCATGATCCGATTTTCCTAAGGATACCGGTGTGATGATGTCACCTGTGATCTCATCAAAAATATAGATAGCTTCTGTTGCCGGGTCACTCACCGGATCATTTGACCAGGGTGTTAGCTTATTCTCTCTGCTGTTTGCAGACCAGGTAAAGCCAGCTCCGGTCTCTGATATATGAAATCCAAAATCCCTATTCGCTATGACATTAATCCAAGGAGATGGAGGCTTATTATTGCCTTCTAACAGTATCTCGTATTCTCTTCCTTCTTCAATAAAGCCTCCATAGCCATTAAAAAATTCATAGCTTGGATTAACTGCATTCTGTGGTGCCGGTATATTCACTGTCTCCAAACAGCTCTCCTCCTTTCACAAAACTAACTCTGTATAGATAACCCTTTTATATAGATTTATAAACTTATTCCTCCACAAGCTCTTGCTGTTTCTCCTTTATGCTCTGAAAATAAATTCCTGTTTTTTCTGTAAATACCACTCTTGCGACAGTATAAAGAAGATCAATTTCGGAGGGTATCATCTGATAGGAATGAAGCATAAAAAGACTCGGCTTATCCTCACTGGCATCATATATTCTTAAGGAACTCGTTAAATCATTCACCAGATCATCAAGCTCCTGCATATATCCGTGCTTTGCTTCACTTAAGATGATAAGATCTACCAATACACGGTTTATTCTTAAGTATTCATATGCCTTTAGCACATCCTTAATCATAGCTGCATCCTCGATTGATTTTACTTTTAGCAAAAGAATAGGATTGTCACCGGATACACCAAATCTCCACAAGAAGCTCTGATTTTTGAAATTTCTTCTGATATTTTCCTGCGGTCCTCTGAAAAGTCCGATCGGATAATAGATTGGACTGATCAGATCCTGAAAAGCATTCAGCTGCGCACCAGTTATCTCAAGATATTTAAGCTCGATCTCCCTCTGTCTTCTGAATTTCTCACAGATATCATCAATCCTGTAAGAATTATTTAATTCCTCTCCTATTCTAACTGCTTCCTCTTTCGTCTCGCATACCCCTGTCATAAAGGTAATACTTGCTGTTTCATCTATTCCAAGAGAAATCGTAACCCTGATGCTCATTACCGGATCGTTGCAAAAGCCTGAATGATTGGAAAGAGGAATACTGTTTACAACCATTTCCGGGCTTTCTAGTGTATTGTTTCTTCCGATAAATTTTAATCTGTCATTTTCATATTCTATGCCCTTTTGCAGTTTACTTCCCGTTTTAACCATATGAAGTATATAGGGATTTTTACTTGCTTTACTGCCCCTCCTTTTAGAAAGGAATATAGATTGCTCCTCTAAAAATTCACTTTCAATAAATAATTTATTAAATGCGGGATGGCTGAGTTCTGCCATATGTGTATCATCTACAACCTCAAGATAGCTTGTGATTTCAAACTGTCTTGGCTCCTTGCCATGATTAGTCAGGCTTAGCTTACGGATCTCAATATTATGATCAGGGGATAAGCTTACAAGTGTATGAGAGGTAATATCATTATCTCTTCTCTTAAATTCGGCCCGGTAGGGGGAGAAGATTACCTGATATTCCTCCGGCTCCATTTTTGTAGGGTGATACGAGGTGCTCCATACCTTTCCCTTTGTAATATCTTTAATATAGATATAGTTACCGGTATTCGCATACTGATCTGCCCTCCACCGGTAGAGCATGATATTCTTGAAGCTGCTAAAGCCATCACCATCTGAGGTAATCATCAGCGAGTATTTGTTATTCGAAAGGAAATTCGCAATCGGGAACTTCGGCGCAATATTATTCACATAGCGATTATTGTAGCTATCTTCCTTATCATGATTCCTTCCAACTCGAATCGTATATCCCCTCTTAGCCAGTGAAATCAGATGAGTCTGACGCTTCTCCTCTAGCAGTACCTCGGTGGCCTTTACGATAGCCTCCGAATGAAATCTTGTCCTCATAATGCCTTGATTAAGATAATTATCGATTGCTACCAGATTCATACCCTGATGATGAGCCATATAGGATTTAACAATACAGTAAGGTGTCATTTCAACCGAATTCGGATGATTAAAGTCGATTGCTTCATAAAAGCCATAATCTCCGTACATTCCAAGCTCCTGTAAGCTTTTTAGATTAGAAAGTGCCTCTTCTTTGGCATATTCTAAGGCAAGCATTGTCGCATAGGGTGTTACAACTAAGGAGTTTTTACGAACCGGCTGCAGTCTTAGCTTCGGTACACCAAAAGCTTTATATTGATAATTTGAATTTGTATCAAAACGATAAAATTGTGATTCAGAAATACCCCAGGGAATATCCGCCTCCTTTGCATATTCCATCTGCTGAAGTACTGCCGCTTTCGCTGTCTCCGCATAAACTGACCCCTCATATTCCCTCAAAACAAGATTTGGCATCAGATATTCGAACATTGTTCCGCTCCAGGATACAAAGCAGGGAATACCCTTAATCAAGGTTAACGGTCTGCCGAGCTTCTGCCAATGCTTTAATGGAGCTTCCCCCCTGGCTATCGCTAAAAAGCTAGTCAGAGAAGATTCAGAGGCCATCAAATCATAACAGCCCGCATCAAGTACTCCGGAGGAAACATGATATCCGATATGAAACAACAAACGATTTTTATTAAATAAGAAGCCAAAATCTACATTCGCATGAATACAATCAATTTTGTTACATAGACTTTTTATTCTGTCGATCGTAGCCTTCACATTCTTATTCTCTTTCTCTGCAAGCTGCTTTAAGCTCGGACAGGCTGTCAGCTTATACTGCTTAAGCTTAAAATCACCTGCTTCTCTGACGATTGCTTCTATCACCGTGAGTACATGTTTATAATCAACCCACTTATCAGCCTGATTTACCTCGGTTCCGCTTAAATCCTCCCAGATATCAGTCAGTTCTTCTATAAAATCCCCTATTGTTTCATAATTATCCTTTAATTCAATCTGACAGCCGCCTTGCTGGAAGGCTACTCTCAGTTCGGATAATAGATTATTAGAAATAATCGGCTGATTTATCATATCTATGAGGCCATTCTTAAAGGCTATTAAATGCCCCAGATAATTCCCACTGTCTACAGTAGATATATAGGCAGGACTTAATACCTCCAGTGTCCTGATATTATACCAATTGTATAAGTGGCCCTTCCACTTTAACAGTTTTTGATCTGTATCCATCAGCTTCTCAGCATAATCAAGTGTTATACTTAAGGTTTCAAAGCCTAAATCCCAGGCCGATAGAATAGATAGATACTGAAGTCCGATATTCGTTGGAGAAGTTTTATTACTCTGTCTATCAGCTCGTGATAATTGATAATTGTCCGGGCATAGCCAGTTATTCTCCTTAGTAGATAGCTCCCGAAAGAAACTCCAGGTTCTTCTTGCTGTCTCAAGTAAAAATTCCTTCTCTTCGGTATTATCTACTTTATCTTCCTTTTCCTTTGGTTGACTAATCTGATAAGCCAGCTGGTAAGCCATAACCCAGGCTATGATAAGCACGGCATATAGAAGGATGCCGACTATATTTAAATCCTTTAATAACAATAAGCACAAAACGAATACAGCAGGAATAAATGAGCTCCACATCGTTAGAAAATACCCTTTTTTCGTATTCAATACAGAAGCATCTACACTTTCTGCCGTATTCCAACGAAGCAGATTTTTTTTGCTGATCATAATTCGATAAAGCGTTCGTATCATAGCATCCGTCGCGATATAAGCCCTGTAGGGAGTAAGCACCAATTCAATTAACGCTCTCTTAATCATAAGCGATAATTCCTTTAAAAATCCCTTATATACAAGCACCAGCCTTGAGCGAAACAGCTTCTGAGTCAGAACAGCGACAAGTAATATGATTAAATTAAATAAATCAATGAAAAATACAATCGGTAGCCAAAGATAAAAAATTCGCGGCATCACAGCGAGATTAGTTATAATAAGCAGTAGCTTACTTAAGGGAACCAGACTTCGTCTAAGATTATCAAATATCTTCCACTTAGATAAGGCACAAAAGGCTCTTCCATCTGATACCCTGCTTTTAAAAAGCCAGGGTATCAGCTGCCAATCTCCTCTAATCCAACGATGCTCACGTTTCGCATATGAAATTACACTGCTAGGAAAGCTGTCCATAATTTTTGCATTACTGGAAAATGCAGTTCTGGCATAACAGCTTTCTAGTAAGTCATGACTTAAAACCCGATTTTCCGGTATCACATGCTGAAGCAGCAGGTGAAAGGCTTTTACATCATAAATTCCCTTACCGGTATAAATTCCTTCGTTGAAGATGTCTTGATATATATCAGAGATAACAGCCGAATAATGGGCCAAACCGGATTGTCCGCCGAAGATTTCAGCAAAACGGCTGCCCTTCTTGTCAAGTATATGATTTCTGACCGAGGGCTGAATGATGACATACCCTTCCTTCACCTTTCTATTCTGTTCGTCTAAAATCGGCTGATTAAGAGGATGATCAATCAGACCCACGAGCTTCGCTGCATTATCACGTATCAAATTTGTATCCGCATCCAGAGTAATTACGTATTTAAAGGAAGTAAGAAGTTCTTTGTCACACAGTACTAAGGAAAAGCTGGTATCCTCCTGTGGAGTTTTGTTTAAAAGATTATTAAATTCCTCCAGCTTGCCTCTCTTTCTTTCCCAGCCCATATAGCAGTTCTCTGATTTGTTCCACTTGCGGTATCTTACAAACAAAGAGAAAAGAGGATATTTGGAGGTATATTGTTCATTCAACTCCTTCATTCTGCTAATCAAGGCCTTTTCTATTTCTTCATCCTCTTGCGTATACTGGTCTGGCGAATCCTTATGATCTATTAGAAGTCCAAAATAAAGGTTGGATTGTCTATTCGCCAGATAATGCTTATTAAGGCGTTCAAAGTATTCTAGCCCCTGCTCGGCAGAAGATACAATAACCGGCATTACTACAAAAGTTCTTGCCGTATCCGGAATATTTGCAATATAGTCCAGGGAAGGAATCTTCTTAACCTTAATCCTTCTCGTAAATATAAAATTAGTTATTTCAAGTGCAATACCAATCAGAAGAGGCATAGAAACAGCCAAAACAAAAATGTACCAGCCCGTTTCTTTCACTTTTCCCGGAATATTCATAAGAACAATTACTAAAGTACCTATCGCTGCCAGTAAGAAAAAGGAGGTACAAAAGTAACTGAGACCTTTCCAGTTTCTCAATTTTTTCAGCTTTAAAGGAATGGGTTTATTTAATATTCTTTCTCTCAGAATGGGATAACCTTTACCCAGAAGATAGGCTCCGACATGGTGAGAGCAGAAGAGATCGTCCCTCCCTTCCTTTGCAAGCTCCAAGCAATCATTCACGATCTTTTTCTCACTTAATTTAAATTGATGGGATAGCTTAACAATTACGTCCCGGTACATCCCCTTACTCTCTGCATCCATCTTAGGATAAATGCCCTCAGGATCCTCAGACAGAATCTGTTCAAGATAAGAGGCACTCTCATAAAACCTCTCCACATCCATTTCATTCATTTCTCTTAGACTTATAATGAGAGCACGGATACTGCTTTCGAGGTAGGCTTCAATCTTTCCCTCCTCCAGATAGATTGTAGAGGGTTTCATCTGGCGCTTTTCGTTTCCAAAGCGATAATCAATATATTTCTGAATGGCATAATCATCGAAGGACATATTCTTAAGTAAGTAAATAACATGGGAGTGGAAGGAAAAATCCTTACTAAACTCCCCATCTATATCCTCTAAAAATGTATTAATGTCTGCACTATTCTGCGAAGCAAGCTTTTCCTTAACATATTTATCAGCCTTGGCTTTCACATTGATAATATGAATAATTTCCTCAGCTACCTCTATGATCTTCTCTAATAAGCAAAAGCCGAGCATCTCTGGAAGTACCCACAATTCCTTATCCGTTAATGGGATTTCTTTTTGATAAGCCTGTAGCATCAGCATTAGATTCTCTTCGTCTAAATGCCCTCCTGATAATGCTACCATCTTCTTTGCTATAATATAAACTCTGGGAAATCCCCTAAATTCCTTAGATTTTAATATAGGAAGAATTTCGTAGCTTGTACCGGAGGTTCTGACCTTCTTAATCTCACGGTACATCATCTGAAAATTATCAAACAGCCAGCGTGCCGCTGGAATCAAAGCAATAATGTCTGTTGAGATTTCTGAAATATTATTGCGTATTTTATTTAATTTTTTATAGGCTATCTGATTATAATCATCCAGGACAAAATTATATCGCATCAGCTTCACCTGCTTATGCTTAAGCGCTAAGCTGTGCATCTTTAGTTCCATATCCTTAGGGCCTGTTACCTCCGTTTTATCCTTTGAATCTAGGGTAAAATATACTTTGCTGCGAAAATGGCTAAAACGGTAATATAGGAATAATAAAATGCACCAGATTAGTGCTATTACAATCAGCAGAACTAAAATGCCAACAGGCATATTTATAGTAAAATGGACGCTTTCCAAGGTGATCAGCAATTTTAACTCCTCCTTATTCTTTTTAGGGTACTCTCGGCTACTCTTCGTCCATCTGTTATTAATTTTTGCATGGTAGTCTAGCGAGTGAACCCTTTAACCTATAAGTAAAATTGCATAGTGTATTATCTCTTATTATATAGTCTGGCTGTTTTTCCATAAAAAAAACAGAACATTATTATATTGTTCCATTTTTGCTGAATCTTATTAATTTATTTATTAACAAAGCCTAAATTTTAGTTACTTGGTGGTATCTATCTAACAATTTATCATTTTACTTATTTATTGGATAATGCAGTAACAAATTTACTTTATCATCATATAGTATTAGTAAATCAAAGGTTGGAGGCTATATATTTCATCTTTGGGAAAGCGGTACGAAAGCTCCTGATAATAATATCTATTCCAAAGATTGCTTTACATACCTTGCATTCACTCTGGCTGTTCAGCATATATAGGCTTTCCCTTATCCTCTCCGTGAATTGGAGAAAGCGATTAAAATGGGGTATGATTCCTGCAAAATCATACCCCATTACAATTTTATAAATTTTAAATATATGCCATCACTGTATAAAAAAGCTTTTCCTTTTATGCTAAAGAAATTGATACGAATGGAACATTAATATAACGTTTTTGAAGCCAAATGAGCCACAAGAATATAACGCTTTGGTGCAGCACCGATATAGTCAAAGGGATAACAGGTACTAACTGTAAGTGTAGCTGTGGGTTTCGGCACAATCACTGTAAGGTCATCCTTTTCTACTATTCTCACTTTATTAATCTTATACTTGAATTCTCCGGCTGAGGTTCTTACAATCAGTACATCCCCTTTTCCAACCTTACCAAGCTCTCGAAACACTGTATCTCTATGACCGGAAAGAATGGAATTATCCTTTTCTCCAGGCAAAACACTATCAGAAAAATGCCCAACACCTTTTTCCAGTTCATCCTCATTCGTTCCTTCATAGATAGGGATCGTTGCCTTAAGCTTTGGAATATAAAGCTCTCCTACCTCTTCTCCTATCTCTGGGCGGACTGTATATAATTCCGATTTGGTCTCACTAATCAAATTCAGGTTATCAACATCTGCGGTTTTAGTACTATCATCAGCCTGATCAATCACGCCTTCATTTTGAAAAGCAGTACGATAGGAAAAATATCCTCTTGCATATTTGACTGCATTCACAGCCGAAAATATAAGTCCTGCGAAAATCAAAACAATCGCAATTGCCTTGACGAAATAGTGCTTTATATTGTATGGATGCTTATTTTTCGATAATTTCAACCTTATCCTTCCTTACTTTTCTATAAACGATAATTCCGCCTAAGGCAACAAGAAGACCATATAAAGCATTTGGTATATAATCCGAAGCTGTATCAGGAAGCTTTCCGCCTTTGACTGTCTTAACTGGTTTAGCGGGCTTATTATCCTTGTCCGCTCCAACCGCATTATTTACATCCTCTACAATCTCACCAAAGTTTTCCTTAATGAATTCACTGGTTATTACAAAATCAGCTAATAATTCTGAATCTGAATTATATAATTCTATCTTGAAATCAGCATCTCCTAATTCTTCCAGCTTCATTAGCTCTGCCATTGTTACAGGTGTAGTAACGCCATCTACGATTAAACTATAGGATACCTTAAGCTTAAATAAGGATAACATCTCCTCATAAAGAGAAACGATTTCTGTAATTTCTGCATCAGTGGGTTTATAATTCTCATCCGCACCATTTTCAATTGCTTTCTCTGCAAAAGCCATAAAACGGTTACCTAATTCTCCTAACTTAGACTGTACTTCAGCATCGGAGAGGTAATCTGTAAGACCGATAAAATGATTTTGTAAATTTGTAAGCTCATCCTCGGTTAATCCAAGCTGATTAAGCATACCTAATAATGCAGTCGGATCCATACCGGATAGATCATCCTCACCAGTTTCCCATACTAATTCTTCAACCTGTTCAATATAAATAAAATCCTCGATATTTTTGCCGTTATCCTTAATCAGTTGAAGTACGGCTTCTTTACTCATATCATATTCCGTATTAAAATAGTCAAAATTACTTAAATCCGCTTTAATTACGTCACCTAAGAAATCTTCCAAATCACTGACTGTCTCAAATTCATCTGTACTCGTAAAATACTCTTTCAGATATTTATTAAGATCTTCCTTGGTTACCTCAAAGCCTCTTACTGCACTCACATCAGCCAAGTAAGCTGTTAGTTTTGCTTCATAATCGGCTTCCTGTTCAAATTCACCATCCTCTGTATAAAAGGAAAGCGCCATATCAAGGTCACTTAAATATATATAATCCTTCAGTTCTTCACCATATTCATTTAATTCCTGCGTCAAAGTTTCCTGATTAAGCCCGTATGCTTCATATATACTGGTAAGATTACTTAAATCCGCCTTGATAACCTCACCTAGTAAGCTTTTCATATCATCAATTGACTGAAAATCTGCTAAAGTCATCTCATAAGTTGCAAGTGATTTCTCAATATCTGCTTTACTAACATCAAAGCCTCGCGCTGTACTTACTTCTTCTAAGTAAAGTGCAAGCTTTTGATCAAACGTGTTAACTTCTGCAGCCAGTGCTGTTGTAGGCAGAAGGCCTAGAAGCATTGATAAGGTAATTAATATTAACCCCAGTTTTTTCATGTTATTCTCCTCTTTTATAATACTTTATGATCGGCCTTTTTCCGCCAATTCATATGTTTGCATGCCAATTATACTATATAGTGAAATGATAAGCTATAAGAAAATTGCTTCCAAGAAGAGTAATTTAATGTAATTATATAACTTAATGGTAAGGGGTAGGTATTGAGGATAAGAGCAAAAAAAGATCCCGGTTCTCTTTTAATAAAAAAAGAATCGGGGGGGAGTTATGTATACCTGAAATTATAAGGTAACATTTAGCACATAGGTAATATTTATGAAATCAATTCATCTAACCAGGTTTGTATTTCATTATCTAATTCCTTCTCATCGGTAAAATCAGCTCCCGTAACAGTCAGCCCTTCCTTTACCTCAGCATCCGGAACTGCTTCCTCAAACTGTGTAAAAAAATCTCCTGGAACACTTCCACAAGTACAAAATGGTATCACAATTTTTCCTTCCAAATCATATTGAGATAGAAAAGACATTACCGGGGGAGTGACGGAGTACCACCATACTGGTGATCCAACGAAAATTATATCATAGGAAGCTATATCATCAACTGAGTTTTTTAATTCTGGCTTAAATCCGGTACTAACCTGTTCCTGCCCTAACTCCTCCATCTCCTTACGACTTTTCACCTTTGTGTAATCAAAATCCGGCTCTATCTCAAAGATTTCTCCCTCCGTTTTATCCTTAATTATTGCAGCAATTTTATCGGTATTTCCTGTCAAAGAAAAGTAAGCAATAAGAACTTTTTTCTGATTGAGAGTATTTTTCTTATTGCTGTCATCAACAGAAGAAGCCTCAGATGTAGTATCCACTTTATTATCACTTTGTTTCACTTGTTTGCCAGATTTATTAACAGCTCCATATGAAATTAATGCCCCGCTACAAATAATCAGTAATACTATTGCTATGATCCTTTTCATATAAACCTCCATTCTTTCGCTAGCCCGCGAATATAGGCAGTAGCAAAATATTTACATAGGGAATGATAAAACAATTACTTTAAAAATTTGTTTCCATATTAATGCCTTTGATATAAGTCAAGCAGTTATTGAAATTCAACTGCTTACTCAGTTATAATATAAATTAATAGTTACTTGATCATATAACTTGCTACAGAATAGTATTGTTTTAGTCAGCCGATGCCTAACAGTATTATTATATGAATTTCATATAATCTAGAGCTACTTTACCACAGTTGGCTAATACTGTCAATCTATTATATGAATTTCATATATATTTCAAAAAATCTATTTACTTAGTGGAGGTTTTTATGTCAATGATTAATAACAGTTATTATGCCATACTTGCAATACTAAGTATCGGGCCTATGTCAGGCTATCAATTAAAAGCATGGGTAGACGAAGGGATTGGATACTTTTGTAATATAGATTATAAGCAGATCTATCCCACTCTCACAAAGCTTGTAGATACTGGTTTAGCAACATATTTAGATAGTAAAGCGGGAAACAGGCCGACCAGTAAGATTTATTCTCTAACAAAAGCCGGACAGAGGGAATTAGAGGGTTGGCTGATAAAACCGGTTTCTGAAGGAAAGCAGAGTAAAAACGAGCTGATGCTAAAGCTTTTTTTCGGTCATCTTATCCCTTTGGAGGCTAGTTTTGAACACATTAACAGATACAAGGCTTCCTGTATTGCTTCAATAAAAATCATCGAGGAAATAAATGAATGCCTTACTAGCGAGGCAAATAAAGATGCCTTCTGGCATTATAGAATCACTACCCTAAACAGGGGAAGACTAATACAACAAGCAGAGCTAGAGTGGTGCGAACAAACAATAGAATATCTGCTTCAAAACATCGAATGAAGCTACTACTATAAAAACCTGCATTTGCGCCTATATTTATGCGCTAATGCAGGTTTTTATTTCTTATACTGACATAACATGTCTGCCCTTTGAATTAGTTTATGCCAAGTGTGAATTGTTCTTTTCAACAATTCACATTAGTTTTCTATCTAAAGTTGTTATGATGCAAATTCCTTGTGCTAAAGCTTTTCCTCTATAGTACACTCTCCATCAAGCAATATCTTCATTTTTGCTGCAGTGTCCGTTTCTGTTAATGGGGTATGCACAATCATTTTTAGGCCGGAATTATCAGATACATCAAAATTACTAACTTCAAAATCTAATAATCCTGCAATCGGATGATTAAATTGCTTGTAAACTTCACTATTACTTTGTATTTCATGCAAAGGCCACCATAAATTAAATTCTTCACTTTGCATTTTGAGATCATCAATAAACTGAACTAGCCAGGGATCATCAATATATTGCCCACATATCAAACGAAATCTGCCTAGTAAGCCCTTAGCATGCTTCGTCCAGTCAACTAATAGCTGTTTATATATTTTGATTGTGAACATAGCCCATACTATATTTCGTTCTCGAATGTTCATCTTCCTAAAATCTCCAAGCAATAAGCTGGCAGCTCTATTCCAGGCAATAACGTTCCAACGTTGATCCGTAATTAGCGAGGGACTGTATATTAAGCTATCCAGAAGATGTTGAAGTACTGGATTTACAGGCTGCTGGTTTACTGGCGTATCTACTGGAAGTGGTTGGTTCGCTAGTAGATAAAGATGAATGCGTTCCTGTTTATCAAGCAATAAAACCTTAGACAGACTTTCTATTACTTGAGCCGAGACATGAATTGTCCTTCCTTGTTCAAGCCACGTATACCAGGATATACCAATACCAGCCAGCTGTGCTACTTCCTCCCTTCTCAAACCAGGAGTACGACGACGCATTTCAGATGAAAGCCCTACCTGGGATGGTAATATTTTCGCTCTTCGTGTTTTTAAAAAATCTGCCAGTTCTTTGTATCGATGTTTCTCCTCATTCAATATTCATCATTCCCGTCTATTACAATTTATAATAGGATAATTTCGCTCCTATTTGCTTATATCATCTTGTATTATTATAATTCCTGCGAACTTATTAAGTAAACAAAATTATTTCGTTGTAGTAAATCTATAGTTTTAAAAAAGATTTAATACATTTCAAAATTAGTTACATGTACATTAAATCAAATAAAATGGAGGAATTTAAGAATGAAGTATTTATGGACTACAATCTATGTAAAAAATTTGGATGAATCAATTACTTTTTATTCCGACTTATTGGAGTTGAAAGTTTTGAAGCGTTTTCCCGCCGGACCTGGTGTAGAAATAGCTTTTATGGGCAACGGTATTGATGATGAAACATTAGTGGAACTCCTTGCAGATAGTAATAATTATACAGTTAATTATAGTGAATTCATATCTATAGGCTTTGCTACTAGCTCAATTGATATAATGATGGATAAGCTAAAAAGTAAAAACATTCCTGTACACAGCGGACCAATTGAAACTCCCGGATCAAAATTTTTTAGTATCAAAGATCCGAATGGCCTTAGTATTCAGTATTTTCAGCAAAAATAAAAGGAACCGAATATCAAAATAAGATTACTAATTATTCTAAATCCATGAAAATATCCCTCCAGTATGAAAGCTGCTGCAATTTACTGGAGGGATAAAGAAATGCATTCGGTGTAAAATGAGTAGTCCAACAAAAACGTGTGGGCTCTCTTAAAAATTATATTATACAAGATTTTATTAACTCTCTATAAAATCAACAAGTACCTCATTGAATTTGTCCTTTTGTTCATAGAAGGTTGCATGACCGGAAAATTCAAATGGTACCAACCTAGAATTTCGAATCATCTTGTTTTGTATCTCACCCAATTGAAAAGGAACCACTTTATCATGTATTCCATGAATAATTAAAGTAGGAACACGAATAGCTTCTAAGTCAGCGAATAATACTTCTTTCATCCAGGTCTTTGCAATAGATGCAGTTGCCCATCCTGATGCTTGTAAGCCTAATTGGAAGAACCAATCGGAGAGAGCTTCTGTGATATGCTGGAAGAAAAACATATCGCCAAAATTTTTAAGCATTTGAGGCCGGTCATTATACGTATCCTCAATTATCTGTTCTACTATCTCTTTATCCAAACCATAAGGAAAATTCGGTCGTTTAATCAAACTCGGAGCAGCAGCTGCAAAAAGAGCAAGCTTAGATACTCCATATCCTTTATGCCGTCCCATGTATCTTACAGCCATAGCACCACCATTAGAGTGCCCTGCTAAAGTAAAGTCATGTAAATCAAGGGCTTCTACCACACCTCTTACATCATCTGACAAAGTGTCAAAATCGTACCCATAATATGGTTTATCCGAATTACCAAAGCCTCTTGTATCAATTCCAATACATCGATAGCCTAGAGCCGGAAGCTGATTAAATTGGTATTCAAACAGATTATGGTTTCCAGGCCAACCATGAATAAACAGAATTGTCTTTTTACAGCTAGGATTAAGATCCTCCACATATATATTTACATTATCTTTTACAGTAACATAATAACCCATATTAACCTCCATACCGCCAAAACCTGCGTACTTGGGCAATGCGCAAATTTGGGGGTTGAAAAACCTTTAATTTTTCAACCGGTTCTCCAGAATAATAATTTAAAATTATTATATTCAACATAGTTGATCTTTGTTCGTCAGTAAGTCGGACTTCCACTGCAATATAACTCTTTTAATAGATCACTAATATAAATACAGGAATTGTGTTTTGGAAATAAATTGCTTCTTTGTATTGTTTATAATTAATATTTATTCTATGACATATAATATACTAATTCCATCAATGAAGGTATTTATGGTAATTCATATTATTAAAAGCGGAGAAACAATTCAATCTATTGCTAATTATTATGGATTATCCGTAGAAAGATTAATTCAAGATAACGGACTTGATGCTCCTTACAATCTGGCTATTGGACAATCAATCGTGATTACTTATCCAGCAATCACTTATACAGTAAAAGAAGGCGATACTTTAGAAAGTATTTCCAATTATTATAATGTATCCATAATCCAATTGTTAGCTAATAACCAATATCTATCCGATCGAGAGTATCTATATCCAGGTGATATTATTGTTATTAGTTATGACAAAAAAGGTAAAATAACAACACATGGGAATACTGTACCTACTATTGATAGAACTACTCTGAGAAAAACACTACCTTATTTATCGTATCTCTCCATCTTAAACTATACAGTTTCAACAGAGGGTGGAATCATCTCTTATTATGATGATACTGAAATAATTCAGCTGTCAAAAGCTTATGGTGTAGCTCCCCTTATGCTATTAACTACCTTAACAATACAAGGAGAAGCTAATTTTAGAGTAGCGTTTGATTTATTATTAAACGAAGATTTTCAAAACAAACAAATAGAAAACATTTTAGACATCCTTAAAACAAAGGGTTATTATGGTTTAAATATTTCCATAGAATATATCAGTTTATCTAATATCAAATTTTACGATAATTATTTTACTAAAGTAACAAATCGTCTGAATGAAGAAGGCTATCAAGTATTTGTAACAATAAATCCCAATATATCTGTAGTTAATGATGAAGTAACCTTTCAAAGAGTTGACTATTCTCTAATCAATCAATTAGCACAAAATATTATATTTATGAGTTACGAATGGGCCTTTAACATTAATCCACCCTCTCCTGTCACTTCTTTATACAATACGGAAGTTTTCTTAAATTATATTCTTAATTTTATTTCTTCCGAAAAAATAATTATTGGCCTCGCCACAATAGGCTATGATTGGGAATTACCCTATGTATCGGGTATATCAAATGTAAATTATATATCATTTAAAAATTGCAGCGAGTTAGCTTATAACTATGGCGCCATAATTAATTTTGATGAAGCATCTCAAACGCCCTATTTTACCTATACCTCTAATGAAGCTCTAAATCACATTGTTTGGTTTATAGATTCACGAACCATCAATGCCACCTTAGATTTAATATCAAATTATAATTTAAAGGGCTTTAGCATATGGAACATAACTATATTTAACCAGCAATTATGGTTAATCGTAAACTCTCAATACGATATTGAGAAAATTATTTTTTAAGTAAATTATTAAAGACTTGAACACACTGATATTTAAAAAAGCATAAAGACTGCCAGTGAACGAATGATTGAACCGCTCTCCGTCAAGAGGACAATGAAATAAAATAATTCTATTCCAGCTGATTGCCACTTGGTAATCAGCTGGCTTTTTATATTGTAATTAAGCGGCAAGCAAGATTTTATGTTTCTCTATCGG
>JAEZTJ010000021.1 GCA_023421505.1 Bacillota bacterium | reverse complement strand
ATTGGTTCGTTCATATAGTTTAACCTCCTGATTATAATCATGTATTATTTATTACCATATAATAACATATAGTAATTTATAACGGAAGCCTCTCTTTCTTTAAGTAGTGGCTACGAAACATTCAAGTTACTTGGCTTACTTCTTTCCAACTTAAAAAGTAGAAAGAAAGGATTGCTGCAAGATTCAAAATCCATCCTCCCCTGGAGAGAATATGGTTTTCATTTGCAACAATCCCTTCATAAAAACTACAGCTATTCAATATTTATAACAATTATATAACTCATACTTCCCGCTTCTAAAGTAATACATATAATCCAATAACTACAACAATTTTTCTTCTCATTGTTGCAGACTCTGAAATCTCGCTCCTGGGTGCATGTTATAAGAAACTATACTACAACCCGGTGTTTTCCACCATCATCCACCAACACAACTCTGTTTCCCTTGACTAACCTGTCATCCACAGTGATCGCTTCTGTTGTCAGCGTTCCACGGCTTCTGCTCTCAACACTAATTACATAGAGGGAACTCCCATACTTATATTCAATGGAAAAATCACCGAAACTGGCCGGTGTGGCCGGATCAATGACTAATTCATTCCCCTCTTTGCGAATGCCTAAATACCAGCTTACCAGCCCCTGATACATCCAGCCTGCGGAACCGGTATACCAGCTCCAACCACCTCTTCCGGTATAGGGCGGGCTGAGGGATATATCCGCTGTCATTACATAAGGTTCCTTCTCGTACCGGAGCGCATCCTTCCTGTTTTTTGTAATATGAATCGGGTTTAATATAGTGAATAATGTTTCTGCCATGTTGTAGTCGTGCAGTATCGATGTAGCAATGGCCAGCCAAACTGCCGCATGGGTATACTGGCCTCCGTTTTCCCGGATACCTGGAATATAGTTTTTGATATATCCCGGGTTTTTTGTGGTCTTATTAAAGGGAGGTGCTAAAAGTAAAGATAGTGCTTCCTCCTCCATGATCAGATACCGCCATGCCGACTGCATTGCCGTTTTCGCCCGTTCGGGTTTCGCCGCCTTAGATATGACGCTCCAGGACTGGCTGATGGAATCGATTCTGCACTCATCATTTTCCTTGGAACCAAGCTTTGAACCATCGTCATAAAAGGCTCTGAGATACCACTCCCCATCCCAGGCGTTTTCTTCAATGCTTTGCAGCAGGGTTTCCCGTTTCTGCTCCAGTTCCTGTCCATAAGCCTCATCGCCCTCCTGATAACACAAAGGAATGAAGTCACCTAATACGGTATAGAAAAACCAGGCCAGCCATACGCTCTCGCCTTTTCCTAATATCCCCACTTCATTCATACCGTCATTCCAGTCACCGCCCCCCATGAGGGGAAGTCCATGTTCTCCGAAGCTGGTTCGTTCTATGGTTTTTTTGCAATGCTCATAAACACTTTCGGAAAGCTCGGATATTTCCGGGGTAAACATAATATCATGCTGCTCCTCCGTAAGCACCGGACCTTTGATATAGGGCACCGGTTCCTTTAAAATGGAGGTATCTCCGGTGCTTTTAATATAAGCGGCGGTACAATAGGGCAGCCATAGCAAATCATCGGTTATTTTCGTTCGAACCCCGATTCCCATCGGCGGATGCCACCAATGCTGCACATCCCCTTCCTCAAACTGTCTGCTGCACCCAATTAAGATTTGCCTGCGTAATATACTTGAATCTGTAAAGAGCAGCGAAAGGGTATCCTGAAGCTGGTCACGGTATCCATAAGCTCCTCCGCACTGATAAAAGCCTGCCCGTGCATTAATACGGCAGGATACGGTCTGATAAAGCAGCCAGCCGTTAACCAGGATATCGATGGCTCTGTCCTTTGTCTTTACCTGAACGGTTCCCAATAACCTGTCCCAATAGGCCTTCACCCTATCAAGTTCCATTGCCGCAACGGTAATATCCTTGTACTTATACCGGATACTGTGTATTTCCTTAAGGTTATTACTCTGCCCGAGCCCAAACAGCACCGTCCTGCTTTCTTTGGGCTGTATTGCCACGGATACCTGGATTGCTCCGCAGGGATCATAGCACACACCTGTTTTGCAGGATAGTTTGACTTCCGCTCCCCGGGGATCACGGATGCTGCCCTTCTGTCCCAGGAACTCCTGTCTGTCACCGGTATAACCTACAATCATCTCATTGGAAAACATATAAGTATAAGTGTTTTGAAAGTTCAGGGTATAGAGGTTCTTTGCATATAAATATTCATGCTCATTGTCATAGGTGGTCAGAATATATGGATTGGTATGCTCCCTTTGAGTACCCAGAACCCATTCCACATAATAGGTCAAACTTAAATATTTAACTTTATCCGAATGGTTTGTCAGCTTAAGGTTCCATAGCTTTAATGACTCATCCAAAGGGGTAAAAACCGTTAGTTCCTGCTCCAGGAGCGCTTCCTCGTGAAGAAACCGGCTGTATCCAAAACCGTGCCTTACCCGGTAAACTCCCCGATCCGATCTTCCCAGTGACATGGGCGTCATTACCTCATCGGATATTTCATCCAGAATGTAGATTGCTTCGGTGGCGCTGTCACTTACAGGGTCGTTGGACCAGGGTGTAAGCTTATTCTCTCTGCTGTTAACACTCCAGGTAAAGCCTGCACCGGATTCCGATATCTGAAAGCCAAAGTTTTTATTTGCTACAACATTAATCCAGGGTGCCGGCGGCCTGTTATTACCCTCCAGCATAATTTCATATTCCCTGCCCTCACAGGCAAATGCCCCGAAGCCGTTAAAATATTCGTAATTTTCTGTTTCTTTCTCCTGTGTTGTTGGTGCATGTGCTGTTTCCAAAATCTCGTCCTCCTTAAGACCTGATAGCTGCCATGGCGTGAAACATCTGCGGGCAGATAATTTACTGCCTCAAATCAGGGTGTGAAATGTCTTTTATTTCACACTAACACCAATGTATACCTCAAGCCTGCTTGCGATACTGTATA
>JAEZTJ010000025.1 GCA_023421505.1 Bacillota bacterium | reverse complement strand
GATGATAAGGTGGGTTTCCTAGCTTGCATCACTGCTTTTTTGTACACATATTTATGGAAGAATTAACCCAATTTGGTCTAAATGCATAATAAGGGGTTGATTTTTTAAGAATTTATGATATACTTATTAAGTAATTGTTAACAGATCGTAATTATTTTTCCAAATATGTAATATATTAAGGAGATAAATAATGAATATAGCAAAAAAATTTCTGGTTGCTGTGATTGCAGTTGTAGTTCTTTCGGGATGCTTCGGCTCAACAGCATTTGCATCGGAATTAAATAATGAAACTGAACCGGAATTAGCAGAGGGCTATTACCTTGATGAGCAGGGTGAGGTTTATTATGATCCATCTATTATTACACAGGAAGATATGGTTATTAATGAAACAATAGAAGAAGACATTCCTGATGCATCAGAAGAGAATGCTGCTGAGGAAGAGGATAAGGACAAAACGGTAAAGAAAGAAGAGCCTGCAAAAGCACAGAAGGAAGATAGCAAAGCCAAAGCAAAAAAAGCAGCCTATACGGAAGCTGATTTAAGATTATTATCTTGTCTTGTTTATGCGGAAGCAGGAAACCAATCCTATAAAACGATGCTTGGAGTAGCGAATGTAGTTTTAAACAGAGTAAAAAGTGATGTGTTCTGGCATGCGAATACGATTAAAGAAGTAATCTATGATCATAAATGGTCTGTACAATTTTCGGTAACGATTAAAAATTCAAGAACCGGTTTAAGTGCGCTTGATAAAGCATTAAAAAGCTATGATACAGGTAAATTCTCAGGAGCTAATCCGACAGCTGAAAAAAAGGCTATGGAAAAAGCAACAAAAGCTGCTAAAGCGGCACTTGAAGGAAATAATAACATCGGAAGCTATTTATGTTTCTCTAATAAAAGCTGTGTAAGCTACGTTAAGAGGAATTATGCTAAGTATGACATTATGGATGATACCATATTCTATCGTACTAAATAATAAATTAAAATATTTATAAAAGGTTGTTTTTAATACCTCTTAAGACGGAAGGTATAAGGACAGCCTTTTTTTATCGAAGCGATCAAGTGTAGGAATGACGACAGGATTTTTAATTTCCTGCTTTTAAGTTGGGATAAACTGTGGTATTATATAACATAAGAATTTTTAAGAAGAAAGAAGTTGTATTATTATAGTCTGGTGTGTTATTGAATTAACTGCTTCGGACAATAATTACGACAAATGATTGACCATATTTTCAGTCAATTCAAATAAATATCGACCAGGAGGTTCTTCATGGAGAATAATAATAATGTAGAAGATAATCATATGGAGAATGAAGAAAAGGAGATAGTTTCTAAGAACTTTATCGAAATGATTATTGATAAGGATTTAGAAGAGGCTAAGATTAAGAATATTGTAACGAGATTTCCTCCCGAACCAAATGGATATCTTCATATCGGTCATGCCAAATCAATCCTTTTAAATTATGGCTTAGCGAAAAAATACGGAGGTCAATTCAATCTTCGTTTTGATGATACCAACCCAATGAAGGAGAAAACAGAATTTGTAGATTCAATCATTAACGATGTAAAATGGGTAGGTGGTGATTTTGAGAACCGCCTGTTTTTTGCGTCTGATTATTTTGATCAGATGTATGAAGCAGCAGTTAAGCTCATAAAGAAAGGGAAGGCTTTTGTCTGCGATTTATCCGCAGAAGAAATCAAGGAATATCGTGGTACGCTGACAGAACCGGGTAAGAACAGCCCTTATAGAGATAGAAGTATAGAAGAGAACTTAAGGCTTTTTGAAGCTATGAAGGACGGTAAATATGAGGACGGGTCAAAGGTTCTCCGTGCTAAAATTGATATGGCGTCACCAAATATTAATATGAGAGATCCGGTAATCTATCGAGTAGCTAAGATTTCTCATCATAATACGGGAGATAAATGGTGTATCTACCCTATGTACGATTTTGCACATCCGATTGAGGATGCAATAGAAGGTGTTACGCATTCTATCTGTACCTTGGAATTTGAGGATCACCGTCCTTTATATGACTGGGTTGTTAAAGAGCTAGAATATGAGAAGCCACCCAAGCAGATTGAATTTGCAAAGATGTATTTAACGAATGTTATAACCGGTAAGCGATATATTAAGAGATTGGTGGAGGAAGGAATTGTTGACGGCTGGGATGATCCAAGACTTGTTTCCATCAGTGCCTTAAGAAGAAGAGGCTTTACTCCGGAAGCAATTCAGATGTTTATGGAGCTGTGCGGTGTATCCAAAAGCCAAAGCTCTGTGGATTATGCGATGCTTGAGTATTGCATCCGTGAGGATTTGAAGTTAAAAAGACCGAGAATCATGGCAGTACTTGATCCGGTTAAGCTTGTGATAACTAATTATCCGGAGGGGCAGATAGAATATCTTGATGCACCTAATAATCAGGAAAATGAGGCAATGGGTACCAGGAAGGTTCCTTTTGGCAAAGTTTTATACATTGAACGTGAGGACTTTATGATAGAGCCTCCTAAGAAATATTTCCGTTTGTTTCCCGGCAATGAGGTTCGGCTGATGAATGCTTATTTTGTAACCTGTACCGATTATATTACGGATGAAAATGGTAATGTGACAGAGGTTCATTGTACTTATGATCCTGAGACAAAGAGCGGCAGCGGATTTAATGCAAGAAAAGTAAAAGGAACGATTCATTGGGTAGCTGCAGAAACAGCCGTTAAAGCAGAAGTTCGTCTATATGAGAATATTGTAGACGAAGCAAAGGGTGTTTATAATGAAGATGGAAGCTTGAATCTTAATCCGAATTCTATTAAGACATTAAAGGAATGCTACGTAGAGCCAAGTATTACTGGTGCTTTAGCGCCTGATAGCTTTCAATTTCTGCGACAGGGCTTTTTCTGTTTGGATATCAAGGATTCCACAACAGATAATCCTGTATTTAACAGAATAGTATCGTTAAAAAGCTCTTACAAGCCCGAATAAGCTTTTTCTGATTTCGGAGATTACTGATTTAATGAACGGAGGATGAACTTTGGCTAATTTGATTTCAGGATTAGAGGATTTTGGTCTCGGTAATTTATCCGGTATGGATATATATGAGGATAATGATAAGGATAATTCGAAAAAGCAAGCGGAGCCTGATAAGCCTGCATTTTCAGAAGAGGATGCTATTTTTGATAAAACATATACCTGTCCGGTCTGTGATAAGGAATTCAAATCTAAGACAGTAAAGTCTGGTAAGGTCAAGCTACAATCGCTAGATACAGATTTAAGGCCGATTTATCAGTATATGGATCCATTAAAATATGATGCTGTTGTATGTCCAACCTGTGGTTTTGCAGCACTGAATAGATTCTTTAAGTATGTTAGCTCTGCGCAGGCAGCACTGATTAAAACTAATATATCCGCAGCGTTTCGAGGTATCAAAGAATCAGGTAACATTTATGAATATGATGATGCAATAGCAAGGCATAAGCTTGCGCTGGTTAATTCAATAGTAAAAAAAGCGAAGATTTCAGAACGTGCTTATACCTGTCTAAAAACAGCCTGGGTGATCAGAGGAAAGGCAGAAAACTTACCTAAAAATCTGCCTGATTACAGTAAGCAGCTTACAGAGCTTGCAAAAGAAGAGCATGAATTTATCACGAAAGCTTATATCGGCTTTGAGGAAGCCTTTAGCAAAGAGGATTTTCCTATGTGCGGTATGGATGAGGCAACCATTACCCTGTTAATGGCTGATATTGCGCGTAGAATAGGTAAAATAGAAGAATCCAGCAGATGGATATCTAAGGTACTGATATCGAGAGATGCGAATGAGCGTATTAAACAGAAAGCAAGAGAAATTAAGGATATGCTAAAGGATCAGAAAAACTAAAGGACGGGAACTGCATTGAAGGATAAGTTATATACAATCCCGGTAAATGAGGCATTTGAAACAGATTGTGAGTGTCCTGTGTGTGTTATGAGGAAGAAACTGGAGACTGATGCAATTGAATTTACCATGGGACCAAGTTATATGGAGGATGATATCAGGGAAGCCACATCAAGATTAGGCTTTTGTGAGAAGCATTTGGAACAATTGTATCATAATCAGAATCGTTTGGGTCTGGCGTTAATTTTAAGGACGCATATGGATAAGGTTGTAAAAGATGTTGAGAAGCACTCTGCTGCATATACAAAGGTTTCAGCTGCCTCCCTGTTTAAAAGGAAGACAGAAGAAGCGGAGGTAGTTTCTTATTTAAATGCGCTAGAGGATAATTGCTTTGTATGTACTAAGATTGAAGGTACCTTTGAACGATATATAGCAACTATCTTTCATTTATATCACACAGATAAGGATTTTCGTGAAAAGTTTATAACCTCCAAAGGCTTTTGTGCTAGTCACTATAAGATATTATATCAGGAAGCACCTAAAAGCTTAAACGGAGAGGAGCTCAATCAATTTCTTAAGGAATTGAATAGCTTATTTCTGGAGAATATGAAACGCGTAAGAGATGATTTGGATTGGTTCATTAATAAATTCGACTATCGGTATGCGGATCAACCCTGGAAGAACGCTAAAGATGCATTGACCAGATCTATGCTTAAGACGAATGGGTTATCACAATCATAATTCAAAGGGTAGGTATGAGCGTTAGTTCGAAATATAGGTAGCAAGAATGGATCGTGGTATAAAATCCCTGCATTGGAATATACTAAAGTAGTACTCAAAGATTGGAAAAGTTATTACCGGGATGGTAATAACTTTTTCTTGTGGTAAATGAATAATTATTGTAAGTTTTCGTTTACGGAAATTGATCATACACCCCATTAGAACTAATATTGGATGAATATTTGCATTCGTTGGATATATTACAATATAGAAAAGCGAGAAAAAGTGAGAGATAAAGAGTAATAATGAGTATGCTAGAGAAATTATTAAATTTGCTGCGAAATCTAAATGGAAATCAAGTTGCATAATAAAAGCAAATTTACTAATATATTAATCAACAGTTAGCACTCAATTACATTGAGTGCTAATAATCTCAAAATGAATTATTAAACATTTGAAGGAGGAATATGAAATGAAACTTGTACCTTTAGGAGATAAGGTAGTACTTAAACAATTAGTTGCTGAAGAAACAACAAAATCAGGTATTGTATTACCCGGTCAGGCAAAAGAAAAGCCACAGCAGGCTGAAGTAATAGCAGTAGGTCCCGGAGGAGTTGTTGACGGGAAAGAAGTTGTTATGCAAGTTAAGGTAGGCGACAAGGTGATTTACTCCAAATATGCTGGAACAGAAGTAAAGCTTGAGGATGATGAATTCATCATTGTAAAGCAAAATGATATTGTAGCAGTAGTAGAAGACTAATTAAGGAGGAGAGTTAAGATGGCAAAGGAAATTAAATACGGTGCAGAAGCAAGAGCAGCGCTTGAAATTGGTGCTAATAAGTTAGCAAATACAGTGAAGGTTACCTTAGGTCCGAAGGGAAGAAATGTAGTACTTGATAAATCCTTTGGTGCACCGCTTATTACAAATGATGGTGTTACAATTGCAAAGGAAATAGAATTAGAAGATCCATTTGAGAATATGGGTGCTCAGCTTGTTAAGGAAGTTGCTACGAAGACGAATGATGTAGCAGGTGATGGTACAACCACAGCTACCGTACTTGCCCAGGCAATGATAGCTGAAGGAATGAAGAACTTAGCAGCAGGTGCTAATCCGATTATCTTAAGAAAAGGTATGAAGAAGGCTACTGATGTAGCAGTAGATGCAATCTTAAAAATGAGCTCAACTCTTAAGGGTAAGGAGCAGATTGCAAGAGTAGCTGCTATCTCTGCCGGTGATGATGAAGTAGGTCAGTTAGTTGCTGATGCTATGGAGAAGGTATCTAACGATGGTGTTATCACGATTGAAGAATCTAAGACCATGAAGACAGAGCTTGAACTTGTTGAAGGTATGCAGTTTGACCGCGGATACATTTCTGCTTATATGTGTACTGACATGGATAAGATGGAAGCTAATCTTGATAATCCATACATCCTTATTACCGATAAGAAGATTTCTAACATACAGGAAATCTTACCTGTATTAGAGCAGATTGTTCAAAGCGGTGCAAGATTATTAATTATCGCTGAGGATGTTGAGGGCGAAGCTCTGACAACCTTAGTTCTGAATAAATTAAGAGGAACCTTTACTGTAGTAGCTGTTAAGGCTCCGGGTTATGGCGACAGAAGAAAAGCTATGCTTCAGGATATAGCTATTTTAACTGGTGGTACTGTAATTACAGATGAGTTAGGTCTTGATTTAAAAGAAGCTACCTTAGAGCAGCTTGGCCGTGCTAAATCTGTTAAGGTTCAGAAGGAAAATACCATTATCGTTGACGGGGAAGGCAAGAAGGAAGAGATCAATGCAAGAATTGCACAGATCAAGACTCAGATCGAAGAGACTACTTCTGATTTTGATAAAGAAAAACTACAGGAAAGACTTGCTAAGCTGGCAGGCGGCGTTGCAGTAATCAGAGTTGGTGCTGCTACAGAGACAGAGATGAAGGAGAATAAGCTTCGTATGGAAGATGCTCTCGCAGCAACCAGAGCAGCTGTTGAGGAAGGTATTGTAGCAGGTGGTGGTTCCGCTTACATCCATGCTTCTAAGGAAGTTGTTAAATTAGCAGCTGCTTTAGATGGTGATGAGAAGACAGGTGCTAACATTATTTTAAAGGCTCTTGAATCTCCTTTATACAGCATTGTATACAATGCAGGCTTAGAAGGCTCTGTTGTAATCAGTAAAGTAAAAGAGAGCGAAGCAGGAATCGGTTTTAATGCATTAACAGAAGAATATGTTGATATGGTTACTGCAGGTATTCTTGATCCTACTAAGGTTACAAGAAGTGCTCTACAGAACGCAACCAGCGTAGCATCTACTTTATTAACCACTGAATCCGTAGTTGCTAATATTAAGAGCAATGAACCGGCAATGCCTGCTGGCGGCGCTGGCGGAATGGGCATGATGTAAGCCGTAGCGTGTCAACCTTTCAATTATATTAAGCAGCAGTCACTTGCAGCATAAGAGAACCTGGTTTTTACCAAGGGATACCTCCGGCGCTGCGAGTGACTGTTAATTAGTTATATGTATGAGTGATTGGTATGTGTACATGAGAATCAATGATAACTAATATGGGAGTGTAACTCAAAAGTTCAGTAGCTATGAGTGCACTTCCTTTTTATTGGCAGTATTTTATTAATAATCGCAAGTAAGCAGTACACAAATTGTATACATTAGCAATTAACAGATTAAGGAAGATTTGTTATACTTTTAAATATATTATCAGTAGCATTATGAATAGAACTTTACCGGATAAGCTTAAAAGGAGATTAATCTATGCTTCGATATGTACATACAAATATTATAGCAAAAGACAGTAAGAAGCTGATACAATTTTACAAGGAGGTTTTTTGTTGTAAGAGTATTAGTGAAACAAGAGATTTAAAAGGGGAATGGCTGGATAAGATGACCGGGGTTAAGAATGCACATATAACAGGAGAGCATTTATGTCTGCCAGGTTATGATGAGAAGCATCCGACTCTTGAAATATTCTCGTATGATGAAATGATAGAAAAGGCGAAGCCTGTCATTAATCAATGTGGCCTGGCTCATCTGGCATTTGGGGTAGATGATGTGGAAGAAACCTTAAATAAATTAAAGGCGTTCGGAGGCGGTCAAATTGGCGAGTTAGTCAAAACCACATATAGTGACGGAAGAAAAGCTGTATTTGTATATGCAACCGATATTGAAGGAAATATTATAGAGCTGCAAAGCTGGTCGTAAGCGTCTCACAATAATTTTAATTTTTTGTACTATGTATAAAATAGAGAAATACAGGATATAGAGTAACATCATATCAATAATCGAATATACTTAGGAAGGTAAGCGAGTTTGTGCCTGCGCTGCGCATACAAACTCGAGATGCGCATTGTTACGCAAGCGAGCCAAATAAGCAGCGCAGAAATGAGGTGAATAATGGAATATTTATTTCTGGGCATTGCAATCATCGGTGAGTTACTTGGGACAACATTATTAAAGTTTTCAAACGGATTTACTAAATTAATACCAGCAGCATCAAGCTTAGTCTCTTACGGGATATCTTTTATGTTCTTAGCGAAAGCGTTAGAGAAGATTAATTATAGTATTGCCTATGCAACCTGGTCAGCGCTGGGAATTTTGGTTACTACAATCATCTCGATTGCACTCTTTAAAGAAAAAATCACTCCGGCAGGCGTTGGCGGATTATTACTGATTATCCTGGGAGTTGTTATTCTGAACCTTTATGGAGGGGTATCGAAGGTATAGAGCTTCTTAATTCGAATAATATGCATCAATACCATCACATATACCTTTTACGATTTTGCTCTGATAATTCTTTTGCTGCATGAGCAGGTCTTCTTTTTTGTTTGACATAAATCCCATTTCGATAATACTGACAGGGATTTTACACCAGTTAATACCACTCATATCGTCACGAGCGATAGCACCACGATTTTTTGCTCCGGTACTTTTACAGATTGCGTTAACAATATCCTTAGAGAGTGCATGACTGGAAGTACTAAGCTCTGATACATAAGGATTATCCTTTGAAGGGTACAGAGTGCTGACTCCATGTACTTCAGAATTCGAAGAACTGTCAGCATGGATACGTATGAAAAGATCGGCACCGCTCTCATTTGCCAGCAGGGCACGTTCCTTATTACTTAAGTTTACATTATTTTTTTCTCGGACCATATATACTTTATAGCCCCGGTCAACTAATTCCTCCTTAACCTTCAGTGCAATCGTTAAGTTAAGCTCATATTCTGCAATACCGCTATAGCTGCCCTGAGTTCCCGAGGTTACCTTGGGTTTTGTCTTTTTTGCTCCTGGTCCGATGGGTTCCTCTAAATAATTTCCTTTCTTTTGATGTCCTGCATCAATGGCAATCATTTTAATACTTTCCTTCTCTTTTTTATCCTTCTTTGATAGCGCATCCGATGATTTTTTTGCAGAAGGTTTATTTGTGATTGCTACTTTATTAGTTTCTGATGAAGCTATTTTTAAAAGGGGAGAAGTGGACTGAACTTCTTTTTCTGATTGAATGGTAAGTGTTGGTGTTAACTCTGATGATGGACCTGCTGTTAAAGAAGCTGCTTCAGTAAGCGTTGCCCCTTTGTTATTTGTATTAGCTTCTGAACAGGCTGAGCTTGTGATAATAAATAATATAAATATAGATAGGAAAATTAAGAGCTTTCGCTGCATAGGATTTAATCCGCCTTCCAATATAGTTTCTTAAACTAATTATAAGGAAAGGTATCCTTAATAACAAGGTAAATTTGGTTAATTGTTATTTGTTGCTTAAAATATGTATATAAACTAAAATATAAATATAAAATTGTGATATAGGTATTGACAGTTTAATGATGATTGATTATGATAGGACAGTACTAATTAATACGATTATTTGCTAGGGGAGCCCAGAGCTGAGAGGTATGAGAAGTTTCATACTGACCCTTACTACTTGATCCGGTTAATACCGGCGGAAGGAAGCAATCAAGTGGCCCCCTCCGATGCAATCAAAAGGAGGTTTTTTTATGTTCAAAAAAGTTTTTGATTTTTTTGTTTCAACTGTTGTTGAGGATGGCAGCAGTACTTATTACCCCACTGCAGCAGGTAATATTGCGTTAATTGTAATTGTATTTCTACTATTTATGGCAATCGCTGCATTTGCCGGAAATAGTAACAAAATCCGCATTAAGCAGCTTGCAATTTCTGCGATGGCAGTAACTCTTGCCGTAGTTACATCCTTTATCAAAATTGGCAGATTGCCATATGGTGGTTCTATAACGCTATTTAGTATGTTCTTTATCTGTCTTATTGGTTATCTGTATGGAGTGAAAGCAGGTATCATAGCTGGTATAGCATATGCCTTCATTGACCTTATCTTAGAATCTTATATTGTACATCCGGTTCAGCTGCTTTTAGATTATCCGATTGCTTTTGGCTGTCTGGGACTTGCCGGTATTTTTTCAAATTCGAAATATGGTCTTATTAAGGGTTATATATTTGGAGTGGTCGGGAGATATCTCTGTCATGTAATATCCGGCTACATATTCTTTTCCTCGTATGCCCCAGAGGGAGTAAGCACCTTGTATTATACGTTAGTCTATAATGCATTCTACATTGCACCGGAAATGGTAATTACGATTGTTCTCCTACTGATCCCGCCTATACAGAATGCGTTAAAGCAGGTAAAAAGAATAGCGATAGAAGAATAAAATATGAGGTGCATTTAAAAAATCTAAAAATGATTTTTTAAATGCACCTTCTATTCTTATTCTGCTATACGAGAAACCGCTACATAGATGCCTGACAGTTTATACCAGGTAGGCAAATCAACAATACCGGTAGCCGGTAAATCGAAGGTTTGCTGAAAGATTTTAACTGCATTTGCTGTCTGATCGTTATATTGTCCATTAACGGCCAGCTTCGGTATTAACGTATATTTTTCTGAAATTTTATTCAACTGAGACTGTATGGTACGTACATTACCGCCAGAGGCACCAATGCTTAAATTCGCTCCGGGCCAGGATGATGGTACACCTGACACCTCGGTTGCAGTATTAATAAAAATTGAATTTCCATAAAAATGCCGTAGTATGTCAATTGCACTTTGGCCCTGCTCACCCAGATCCTTAGAGCCCCATTGTGTCATCCAGTTTGGACATTGCACCTTATAGCCGTCACAGTACTGTGTTAATATTGGTTGCTTTACATTTGGACGGGATAGGTAATTATTAAATATCTGATCTACGATTAAGCCGATATTACTGAATATGTTTCTTCCTGGTATCCATTTGTGGTCAAATGCGGTAGAGGAAGTGATTGTAAAATTAAATCCCTGATTACGGTACCATTCTGTAAAAACCCGGTTCAGTGTAAAAGAAAGAATGGCAAGTACATTAGCGGTAATGGTTGACTCCGGCCAGGTCGAGTAAATTTCACTGGAGGCTACATTTTTGATATAATCTCTGAAGCGTACATAATGATTTGCTGCCGAAGCATCTGTCGGAGGACCGTCATGAACGATTACGAATTCAGGTACCACGACATTTGTGAGTACGATCTCTCCGCTTTCTCCGGTTTCCTTCACTTCTGCTTCGGCTATTTTGGGTGGGTAATCCCCATATAAGGTATGGGGAGGAATGACATAAAGTACTCCTTCTGCACCAGCTACTGTACGAAGTGTTGCCTCCTGAAGCGCAGTTACTGAAGGAAATATTTCTGCATTTTGTACTGTAAGAGGAGAGAAACCCTCGGAGAGAATTCTTATCGTATATTCCGCATAGGGTTGTTGTGCAGAAGGTGTCAGACTATAATCAGGAGAAGGTGCCGGCAGTTCAATCTCTCCTGTTAAGCCGGAAGCATCCGTTTTTATTTCAGCTAACACAGTATCGGGGGTAGAGGCCTGAGAAATACGTACCGTGGCATTTTCTACGGGAGTAAATCCTGCGGATGTAGTACGAACCCTAAGGCTCCCTAGGGACTGTGTACCCATTTGTGCAGGATATACTCTGTAATTATGCTGACGATATCTATTTGAGAAGTTTGAATACATTAGATGAAATCTCCTCATCTTTATTTAATATTAAAATATGAATTACCAAATAAGGTTGTGATTATAATTCCGCCATTCTGGTAACAGCTACATAAATCCCTGATATTTTATACCAGGTACCAATATCTACAATACCGGTAACCGGAAGGCTGAAAATCTGCTGGAAGGCTTTTACTGCCTCAGCAGTTCTTGACCCATATACACCGTCCACCGCTAAGGTAGGAATTGCAGTATAAACCTGTGCAATGCGGTTAAGCTGTTCCTGTATAACTCGTACATTGGAATTTCTTGCACCGATGGTCAGATTGCTTCCTGGCCAGGATCTTGGAACTCCGGATACCTCGGTTGCAGTATTGATGTAGATTGAGTTTCCGTAAAAGTTACGGAGAATCTGGATTGCACTATAACCCTGGTCACCAAGTGATTTAGAGCCCCATTGTGTCATCCAGCCAGGACAGGAGGTTCTTACGCCATCGCAGTATTGTGTTAATATCGGCTGCCGAACATTGGGACGGGATAAGTAATTGACAAATATATTATCTACTAGAACACCAATATTTGCATAGATATTTCTGCCTCTGATCCATTTATGGTCATAAGCCGTTGATGAAGTTATGGTAAAGTTAAAGCCTTGATTCCGATACCACTCTGTAAAAACACGATTTAAGGTAAAAGAAAGAATAGCCAGTATATTGGCGTATATCGTAGCTTCGGGCCAGGTTGCATATATTTCACTACTAGCTACATTTTTAATGTAATCTCGGAAGCGGACATAATAATTCTGCGCAGCAACTGTTGGAGCTGCATCATGTACAATAACATACTCCGGGATAACCACACGGGTGAGAACGATTTCACCGGATTCAGCGGTAGGCTTTATTTCGTCCTCCGGTATTTTAGGCGGGTAATCTCCGTAAAGAGTATGTGGACCTATGTTGATAACTTCCTCTGCACCTGCCGGTTCCTCAGCAGCAGGGTTTAAGGTGGAATTTTGCTCAGCTAATACCTCCGGCAGGATCTGAATATTATTATAGATAGCATTTTCGTAGTTAGGGGCAGAGATACGGACATCATAGTCGGAATAAGGCTGTGGTTCAGAGGGGGCAAGACTGTAATCTAAAGGCGGTGCAGAAAGCTCTACTGTCTCGGTCAAACCGGAGGCATCAGTAGTTAATTGGCCAATTACATTATTTGGTTCGTTTGGTGGGGTTATTGTAACTGTTGCGTTTGCTATCGGTATTTCACCCGGTGCGGTGCAGCGAACCCGAAGACGGCCAAGCGATTGTGTTTCCATCTGGGTGGGGTATACTCTTAGGGCCGGCTCGTTCTTTTTATAAGTAAAAGGAGTTATGATCTGTTTCATGAGATTGACCTCAATACTCTCATTTTATTATCAAGTTATGTAGGATGAATACAGATTGTGAATAGTCCCGCGAAAAACATGCGGGCCATTATAAGAATAGCAAAGAGCGCTATTTTTAAGTATTCAAGTTATAAATATGATAACTGGTAAAAAGTTCCGCGAAAAACATGTGGGGCTTGTAATGATAAAGCAAAAGATACTATTTATCAAGATTTTAAGACACGCTAATATTTGTGAATAAAAATAGATTATGTATATGTTATCAATATAAACTGATATAGGAGAAAATGGAATTAAAAATAATGTATATATTTTAGAAAACCACTTGCTATTTTAAATTAGATATGGTAAAATCATAAAAATTGATCAAAAAAATGAATATTTATGCATTCAAAATTAATATTAATTAAAGAATAATAATTGGCTGCTTTGTAGCTTAGGGAGCATCCAATTGGGTCAGTATTCTTTTTTTTTGCGAAAATTCAGTCACAGGAAAAGAAATTGCAAAAAAGCATAAAGATTTTTGCGAAGTTTATGCCGAATGTTCGGCGGAATGGAGGATACAATGAAAGCGTTCTTAATTCTTGAGGATGGCAATGTATTTACAGGCGAAAGTATCGGAGCACAGCGAGAGATTATCAGCGAGATCGTATTCAATACTGGTATGACGGGATATCTTGAAGTACTGACAGATCCCTCCTATGCAGGTCAGAGTGTGGTAATGACATATCCTTTGATAGGAAATTACGGCATATGTTACGAAGATATGGAATCACATAAGCCCTGGCTGGACGGATTTATCGTAAGGGAATTATCAAGAATACCGAGCAATTTCCGTAATGAAGAAAGTATTCAAAGCTTTCTTACAAGAAACGGTATCCCCGGAGTCGCCGGAATTGATACGAGAGCTTTGGTAAAGCTTCTTAGAAATAAGGGTACTATGAATGGTATGATTACTACAAACGAAAATTATAATCTCGAAGAGGTAATTGCTAAAATACATCAATATAAAGTAGAAAAGGTAGTTGCCAAGACCTCCTGTAAAGAAGCAAGAGTAATTCCCCCAATAGGCGAGCACAAATATAAGGTAGCCTTAATGGATTACGGCTTAAAGAATAATATCCCCAGATGCCTTGCAAAGAGAGGCTGTGAAGTTACCATATATCCTGCGTTTACGAAGGCGGAAGAAGTACTTAAGAATAAACCTGACGGCATTATGTTATCCAATGGCCCGGGTGATCCGAAGGAATGTACGGAAATCATAGCAGAAGTAAAGAACATGTTTGACAGCAAGGTGCCGATCTTTGCTATTTGCTTAGGTCATCAGCTTTTGGCTTTAGCAAACGGGGGCGATACGGAAAAGATGAAATACGGTCATCGTGGAGCAAACCATCCGGTAAAGGATTTAAAAACCGGAAGAGTATATATTTCTACACAAAATCATGGATATATGGTGAAGGCAGACAGCTTGAAGCCGGAGGTTGCAGAAGTAAGCTTTATTAATGTTAACGACAGGACTGTGGAAGGCATGCATTACCTCGGCAAGAACGTATTTTCCGTTCAGTTCCATCCGGAAGCCTGCGCAGGACCAATGGACAGCGAATTCCTTTTTGATGAGTTTATTAATATGATGGAGGTGCAGGAATAATGCCGAGAATTGAAAGTATAAAAAAAGTATTAGTAATCGGTTCTGGACCGATCATTATCGGTCAGGCTGCAGAATTTGACTATGCAGGAACACAAGCCTGCCGCTCTCTGAAGGAAGAGGGTATCTGTGTTGTTCTCGTTAATTCCAATCCCGCTACAATTATGACTGATAAGGAAATTGCGGATATCGTATATATTGAACCATTAACCCCAGACTTTGTAAAAAGAATAATACTGAAGGAAAAACCGGACAGTGTTCTTCCGACCCTGGGAGGCCAGGCAGCTCTTAATATTGCCATGGAGCTTGAGGAGTCGGGCTTCTTAAGAGAAAATGACGTAAAATTAATCGGTACTACCTCACTGACAATTAAGAAGGCTGAGGACAGACTTGAATTTAAGACTACCATGGAGAAAATCGGTGAGCCCTGCGCACCCAGTACAGTAGTAACGACGGTTAAGGATGCAGTAGCATTTGCGGACACGATTGGTTACCCGGTAGTGGTTCGTCCTGCGTATACCTTAGGCGGCAGCGGCGGCGGTATCGCTGCAACAAAGGAAGAACTGATTGATATCTGTACCAACGGACTTAGACTCAGCCGTGTCGGACAATGCTTAATAGAGCGTTGCATCGCAGGCTGGAAGGAAATTGAGTATGAGGTAATGCGTGACAGTAAGGGTAACTGCATTACGGTATGTAATATGGAGAATATTGATCCGGTTGGTGTTCATACCGGTGACAGTATCGTCGTAGCTCCATCCCAGACACTGGGTGATAAAGAATATCAGATGTTAAGAAGCTCGGCATTAAATATTATTACAGAGCTTGGAATAACCGGAGGCTGTAATGTACAGTATGCACTTCATCCTGATACCTTTGAATACTGTGTTATTGAAGTAAATCCCCGTGTTAGCCGTTCCTCAGCGCTTGCCTCCAAAGCAACAGGTTATCCGATTGCAAAGGTTGCAGCAAAAATCGCGCTGGGCTATACTCTCGATGAGATTCAGAACGCGGTTACGAAAAAAACCTATGCCAGCTTTGAGCCGACGCTTGATTATGTTGTCGTAAAGATACCCAAATGGCCCTTCGATAAGTTCATTACTGCTAAGAGACAGCTTACTACCCAGATGAAGGCTACCGGTGAGGTAATGTCGATCAGTACTAACTTCGAGGCGGCCTTAATGAAGGCACTCCGTTCCTTAGAGCAAAACATTTACAGTTTAAAACATGGAAATTATCATGAAAGATCAACCGAAGAGATTAAAAAGGAATTATATAGAATAGATGACAGACGTTTATTTGTTATCGCAGAAGCAATTCGTAGAGGCATCTCCTATGAGGAAATTAATCAAATAACCAAGATTGATTTATGGTTTATAGATAAAATAGCAAATTTGGTAGAGGTAGAAAAGGAATTGGAGGCGATACCTCTTTCCGTAGAATTACTGGAAAAGGCAAAACGCCTTGGTTTCCCGGACCGTGTTATTGCAGATTTAACCGGAAAGCCTGCTTCTGAGATTAAAGCAATAAGAAAACAGAACAGTATTGTGGCTGCCTACAAAATGGTTGATACCTGTGCTGCGGAATTTGATGCAGAAACCCCGTATTATTATTCAACCTTCGGAAGCTTTAATGAAGTAGAACAGACAAGCGGAAGAAAGAAAATCATGGTACTTGGTTCAGGCCCGATCAGAATAGGTCAGGGTATTGAATTTGATTACTGTTCGGTTCACAGTGTATGGGCCTTAGCAAAGAGTGGCTGCGAGACGATTATTGTAAATAACAATCCGGAAACAGTAAGTACAGACTTTGACATTGCAGATAAACTTTATTTTGAGCCTTTAACTCCGGAGGATGTAGAAAATATCGTAGATATTGAGCAGCCCGATGGTGCGGTGGTACAATTCGGTGGTCAGACGGCAATTAAGCTTACCGAAGCTTTACTTAAGATGGGTGTTCCGATCCTCGGAACCTCAGCAGCTGATGTTGATGCGGCAGAGGACAGAGAATTATTTGATCAAATCCTTGAAAATTGCCAGATACCAAGACCGGCCGGAAAGACTGTATTTACAACGGAGGAAGCGCTGGCAGCTGCCAATGAGCTGGGATATCCGGTGCTTGTACGTCCTTCCTATGTACTTGGTGGTCAGGGAATGCAGATTGCCATCAATGATGCAGATATCGTAGAATTTATGAAAATCATCAATATGACAGTACAGGAGCATCCGATCCTGGTAGATAAATATCTGATGGGCATGGAAGTAGAGGTTGACGCGGTATGTGACGGTGAGGATATCTTAATTCCGGGAATTATGGAGCATATCGAGAGAGCGGGTATTCACTCCGGAGACAGTATTTCCGTATATCCCGCACAGAGCATCAGTGAGAAGGTGAAAGAGGAAATTGTAGATTATACAAAGAAGCTTGCTAATTCCCTTCATGTAGTCGGATTAATAAATATACAATTTATTGTATATGATGAAAAGGTATATGTCATTGAGGTTAATCCACGTTCCAGCCGTACCGTACCTTATATCAGTAAGGTTACAGCCTTGCCGATCGTTGATATTGCGACAAAGGTAATTCTTGGAGATAAGATCAAAGCGCTTGGATATACACCGGGCTTATGGCCTGAGTCTAAGTATATTGCTATTAAGATGCCGGTATTCTCCTTTGAGAAGCTGCGTGGCGCTGAGACCAGCTTAGGACCGGAGATGAAATCCACAGGGGAATGTCTTGGTATTGCAAAGACTTATCATGAAGCACTGTACAAAGCCTTCTTAGGCGCAGGTGTTAATCTTCCGAAGCATAAAAAGGTGATTATGACAGTAAATAAAGCTGACAGAGAAGAAGCAGTAGGCTTAGGTAGAAGATTAATTGCACTGGGATATCAAATCTACGCAACAAAGGGAACAGCTGAAGCACTAGAGAAGAACGGGATAAAAGCTACAATAATTCATAAGATTGGGCAAGGTATTCCGAATATACTGGATTTAATCTTAAGCCATGAAATCGATATGGTTATCAATACACCTACACAGGGCAGAAATAAACAAAGAGACGGCTTTTTAATCAGAAGAACCTCTATTGAGACAGGTGTAACCTGCTTCACGGCCTTAGATACAGCAAGTGCATTACTTACCAGTATGGAAAGTGATAACAGCGATATCACGCTTGTGGATGTGGCACAGATTTAATTTATATAAAAGAAGATATTATTAAGTCTTTTATTATACTAACATAAATGCCTACCCTTTGAATAAGTTTGTGCCGAGGATTACGCAGGCACAAACTTCTAGGAGTGAATTGTTCTTTTCAACAATTTACTCTATTTATAGAAAAATAGACTTTATGCCTTATAAAAAGCATAAAGTCTATTTTTGCATAGAAATACATAAGTTAAAGAGATACTTCAATCTATCAAAGCTTTATTTTGAAGGAATAATCTCAATCCAATATCCATCAGGATCACTGATAAAATAGATTCCCATCCCCGGGTTCTCGTAACAGATGCAGTTCATTTCCTTATGCTTTTGGTAAGCAGCATGATAGTCATCAGTTTTAAACGCAAGATGAATTTCGTTATCTCCCAGATTGTAAGGTCGTTCCCAATCCCTTAACCAGGTCAGCTCAAGTAAATGCTCAGAGCTTCCATCACCAAGAAATACAATAATAAAATCTCCGGAATCCGGTGTGCTACGTCTTATTTCTGCTAACCCCAGGGCTTCTTTATAAAATGCCAGAGACTTCTCCAAGTTGTATACATTATAATTATTATGTGCAAATTTAAAATACATAGTTTAAGCCTGCCTTTCTTTTGGGTAGTTGTATTTGTAGTATTATAGCTTACGTCATTATCCTTTAATAAACAATAAAACACGCTACTTATACGCGTGTTTTATTGTTTGTAAAATTAAATCCTGATGCATATACATAATAGTTACTTTAAATTAAAGGTTTCCTTTAAAAATTTGTCAAGACTGCTATCTAAGGAGTCAGGTTTTTTTGGATCAAAATTTTCATTGAAGAATTTACTTAAAGCATTATCTAAATCGCTTTGTGATATTTTACCAAGTTCAGAAGAAGTTTTATAATAATCTTCTAATTTTGATACGCTATCCTTGGTGGTTACAATCACAATACAGGTATCACGTTTCTTTGAACCGTCGGCTTCCGTGGCATCTATATAAGCATTCACTTTGGTGAGTCCGTAAGCCTTAGCAGTAATACGCCCTCCCGGACTGACTGTAACTATGGAAGTATTCTCGCTTTCAAAAACCGCGTCCTCCGCTGTGTTACTTGGCTTTAAGATTACGTTTAGGGAATAAGTATCTTCAATTCCTATGATAATTCTTGACTGCGTCCATTTCACACTGATCGCGGAAGGACCTACAGTAACGTCACAGGTTAAGCTTGTGGGATTAGCTCCATCTTTAATGATTACCGTGATAACGGTACTACCAACTTTATTTGCTGTAATAAAACCGCTATCACTAACAGAAGCAATTTCCTGATCGTCGGATTTAAAACTGATTTTTGCATTATTACCTACATTATAGGTTTTTAATGCAATTGACTTGCCCTTTGCTAAGATAACGCTTGTTAAGTTAAGCCTTGAGGCCTCGCTCTTCTCTTTTCCGATTTCAGAAGCTTTAACGGTAGCTGTACGAAAGGGTATAAACGGTATCAGTACAGTGAAAAAAAGAAGTAAGCCAAGCGTAATAAAGCATTTACCAAAAAAATTCTTTTTCATGGCTATTCCTCCGGAGTTTGGAAATTCCTTGTGTCACATCCTATTTATTCTAATTCAATAATACCTTTTGTTTTTGTCAGAAAAGTGTCATAATGTAAAAATTTATATAATAAATAATTAATATATTCCAGCACATTTTTATTGTAAATTTGCTTAGTAATGATTTATGGAATCCGATTTTTGCAGGGAGCTACTAAGGATTTGCTTGAAACAGGTAAGCGGTAAAGTACTTCTATTTGGTTAAATTTATGTAATTAAATTATTGATAAGTTTTACTACTTGTTTTCAGCCCGTTGTATCATATATAATAGCATTATAGTTTGCGCTAAAGATAAACGGGAAAAGAAGTATGAAGGGAGATAAGCTATGCAGCATATATTAATCGCGGATGATAATCATGATATTACAGATATTTTATCTACATACTCCAGAATGGAAGGCTTTGAACCTGTTGTAGCGGGAGACGGAGAAGAAGCATTTAAATTATTTTCACAGTATAATCCGGAGGTAGTATTATTAGATGTAATGATGCCAAAGGAAGATGGATATGAGGTTTGCAGGAAGATCAGAAGTAAATCCAATGTTCCGGTAATCTTAATAACGGCAAGAGGTGAAGATTTCGATAAAATCATGGGTCTTGATATCGGTGCAGATGACTATATTGTGAAGCCATTCAGCCCAAGAGAGGTGATGGCTAGAGTCAGAGCAGTCTTAAGAAGAATGACAAAGGCTTCTAAAGAGGCTTCTTCGGAAAATATGCTTACGATCGGCAATCTGGAGATTAACCTCGAAGAATATACCTTACATATAGGCGGTCATAAGATCGCTCTTACCAAGAAAGAAATTGAAACCATGTGGACACTGGCTTCAAATCCGAATAAGGTATTTACCAGAGACAATTTGCTTGACAGCCTATGGGGGTTTGATTACTTTGGTGACAGCAGAACGGTAGATTCCCATATCAAGCGTCTACGCTCCAAATTAGATGCCATAGAACATTCCTCTTGGAATATTAAGACAATCTGGGGTGTTGGCTATAAATTTGAGATCGAAGAAAAGTAGGGATTATATATGCCTAATGATAATAAGGTGCGGATTTATAACCGTCTGTTTTTTAAGCTATATCGAAATTATGCCTTAATGCTGATTGTTACGGCAGCATTAATCGGTTTCATCTTCATGTGGCAGTTTCAGGAATCGACGATAGAGAATATTAAGGAAGATTTAAATCAGCAGGCGAAAGTTGTAAGCAGTAAGGCATCAGATTGTATCGAAAGTAAAAGAACAGCAGACTTTGCGAACTATGTAAGTGATTTACAAGATGTAAATGATTGGGATATCTGGACTTTTTCTAATCCTAATGCAACAGCTCCAATGGAAGAAAGCATGTTAACAGGGGATAGCTATGAGGAGATAAAAAATCTTCCGGAATATGCACAATATGTACCCATTATTGAAAATGCTTTCCTCGATATACCGAATAACTATGAGGAAAGCTATGATAAAATATATGAAGTAAATACAATTACGGTTGGATATCCAATTAGAGGAGCGAATAATGAGATAGTAGGGGCAATTCTTGTTAAGCAGCAGGTGGAGGAACGAACGCAGATTATAAGAAGCAGTCTTTCACTTATTGTTATAAGTATCGTTGTTTCACTGGGAATTTCCTTTGTCATAGTGATTATTTTTGCCACCGAATTATCCTTGCCTATTTCAAGAATGAGAGTGACGGCGCTTGAATTAGCTGCAGGAAATTATCAAAGTAAGACAGGAATAAAGCGTAATGATGAGATAGGAGATTTGGCAAAGACGGTGGATATCCTATCTGAGAAGCTTCTGGAAAATGATATCGAGAGAAAGAAGCTCGACCAGATGAAGCTGGATTTTTTTGCAAATGTCTCCCATGAACTCAGAACACCGATCACAGTAATCAGGGCATATACTGAGACGCTTGCTGACGGTGTAGTACAAGATGAAGAAAAAATAGACCAATACTATAATCGTATGCTTTCGGAATGTAAATCTATGGAGCGTCTGGTAGGGGATCTGTTAACCTTATCAAAAATGCAGAATCCAGATTTTGCTATCGAGAAGGAACCAGTTAACCTACAGCAGGTTTTTGATGATATTATTCGAAGTGCCGGTGCAATTGCGAGAAAGAAGAATATCATGATTGAAGTAAAGAAGGACAGTCCCTATTCCATGATATTAGGTGATTATGATCGTTTACGGCAGATGTTTATGGTAATTCTTGACAATGCCATAAAATTTTCTGAAGAAAATAAAACGGTGCACATAAATTTATCAAAGGCGGATAAAATAAAAGTATCGATTAAAGATGAAGGTGTCGGAATTGAGCCATCCGATATTACGCATATTTTCGAGAAATTTTACAAATCCAATCTGCGTCAGAATGCAAGCGGAACAGGACTGGGATTAGCAATTGCCAAGCAGATTGCATTAAAGCATGATGGGACAATTGAAGTGAGTTCATTACCCGGTGAGGGTTCGGAATTTAAATTTTCCTTCCCTTATCTGGATATCGAGGAGTAGACAAAAGATTTTTGACTACCAATTTAGCTTGTAATTTCCAATCAAATAAGTGATAAAAAACTTGAAAAACAATGAATTATAAGATATAATAATTTTAAGGAAATTCCTGAGGTGTGCGACAATCCTGTTATTTTGAACCTACATGATATAATAAGGGATTCCTACATTCTTAAGTAGATGTCAGGCCGCCGTTTGCAGCGGAAGGCAGAAGCTTATGTGCGGTTACCCACCTAGCTTGGCTAGGAGTCAAAATACAGGAAACGGCATTTTGGGTATATCACGAATGATGAAGGCGGCCCAGTGCCGCTTTTTTTATACAATAGAAGTGATCTATTGTATAAGAGTTTGCAGGGCAAACTCTTTTTTCATTCAATCCTTGTTTTTTTATATGCAGAAATCTATAATGAACAGTAAATACATAGATTTGGATTTTCTACATAAAGGCGAATGAGGAGGCATCTAATGAAACATGGATTTCTAAAGGTTGCTGCTGCTACTCCTGTGATCAAGGTAGCAGATTGTGATTATAATACGGAAAGAATTATGGAATTGATAACTGCAGCCGGACAGCAAGATAGTAAGCTGATTGTATTTCCTGAGCTTTGTGTAACCGGCTATACCTGTGGCGATTTGTTTTTACAGGAGACACTGCTAAACGGCGCCATGAGAAGTATTAGAAAAATTGCTGATTTTACAAAGAATAAGGAGCTTGTAGTTGTAGTAGGATTTCCTTATGTAGTAAAGGGAAAGTTATATAATACGGCAGCTGTTATCCAAAATGGTAAAATACTTGGTTTGATTCCTAAGATCAGTATACCGAATTATACTGAATTCTATGAGGCAAGACATTTTACCTCTGGAATTTTAGAACCTATAGAGATTAATTTTATGGGAGAAGAGGTCTATTTTGGATCAAGGATTTTATTTCAATGCATTAATATGCCTGAATTTATTCTCGGGGTAGAGATTTGCGAGGACTTATGGATCCCAAAATCACCCAGTATCGAGCATTGTATCGCAGGAGCTACGATTATAGCTAATCTTTCTGCTAGTGATGAGCTGACCGGTAAGGATGTATATCGAAGAGAGTTAGTAAAGGGACAGTCAGCGCGACTGGTTTGCGGATACTTATATAGTGATGCGGGTGAAGGAGAATCTACGACAGATGTTGTTTTTGCCGGCCATAATCTGATTGCTGAAAATGGCATTATCCTAACAGAAACAAATGTATTTGAGAATGGTATTATTTTCAGTGAAATTGATCTTGGTAAATTAAAGAGTGAACGTAGAAGAATGCATACTTATTTGGGGCAGAATACTGTTCCCTATAAAATTATACCCTATTCCTTTAACAAAGAAGGATATGACTTGCCTGAGATTAAATTAACAAGATTTATTGATCCGGCACCCTTTGTACCTTCTATTAAGGCTGACAGAGATAAACGCTGCAAGGATATAATAGGGATACAGGCAATTGGTCTTAAGAAAAGGCTAGCTCACATTGGAGCTACCTGCGCCGTTCTTGGTATATCCGGAGGACTAGATTCAACCCTTGCGCTGTTAGTAACAGATAGAGCCTTTGAGCTATTAGGCTTGGACAAGAAAGGTATATTAGCAGTTACAATGCCTTGCTTTGGGACAACTGACAGAACCTATCGGAATGCTGTTACACTATCAGAATGTCTGGGTGTAAGCTTGATGGAGATACCAATCAAGGAAGCAGTGGAGCTGCATTTTAAAGATATTGGACATGACAGGGAGATACACGATCTGACTTATGAGAATAGCCAGGCCAGAGAACGGACACAGGTACTAATGGATCTTGCCGGCAAACATAATGGTATCGTTGTAGGAACAGGCGATATGTCAGAGTTAGCACTTGGCTGGGCTACCTATAATGGAGACCATATGTCAATGTACGGGGTAAATTCCTCCGTACCCAAGACTTTGGTACGTTATTTGGTATCTTACTTTGCAGATACAGCGAAAGAAGAAAGGCTGAAGGAGGTACTAAAAGACATCTTAGATACCCCTGTTAGCCCTGAGCTGCTTCCTCCTAGCAAAGGAGAGATTACGCAGAAGACGGAGGATATCGTTGGACCCTATGAACTGCATGATTTCTTTCTCTATTATATCCTAAGATTTGGATATGAACCAAGTAGGATTTACCGCCTCGCAAAGATTGCCTTTGAAGGTAATTATTCTGATAAAGTAATACTGAAATGGTTAAAGGTATTCTACCGCAGATTCTTTACCCAGCAGTTTAAGCGTTCCTGTCTGCCGGATGGACCAAAGGTAGGGAGTGTATCCGTATCACCAAGGGGAGATCTAAGAATGCCCAGTGATGCTTCAGCAGCACTATGGATGAAAGAACTGGAACTGTTATAGATCGATTAGTATGCCCAAAAGTATTTTGGGATAAAGTATCTGTACGTATTGCATACACAGTAAATTAAATTTATACAAACACATACGGAGGGATTATATGACACTTAAGATAATAACTGACTCGGCATCTGATATACCCGATTGGGTGATCAATGACTTTAACCTGCATGTAATTCCAACGCCGGTTGTAATAGAGGAGAAGGATTATTTTGATGGAAAAACGATTATGCCGAAGGAGTTTTACCAGATACTTCGTAGCGGTAAGGACGTTAAGACTTATCATATTAATTCTCAGATGTTTTATGATAACTTTTTGTCATATGCAAAGAATGGGGATGAAGTTATCTATATTTGCTTCTCCACAGGAATTGCAGGTACATATAATGCTGCTAATATAGCAAAGACTGAACTTATTGAGCAATATCCGGAATTTGATTTAACGATAATAGATTCAAAATGTGCCTCTACTGGCTTCGGGCTGGTAACATATTATGCTCTAGTAATGCAGCAAAAGGGGGCATCTAAGCAGGAAATTATAGACGGCATCAGATGGCACTGTGAGCATATGGAGCAGATTTTTACGGTTAATACACTAGAGTATCTGTTTAAAGGCGGTAGACTCAGCAGAACCTCTGCGATTGCAGGAGGCTTACTGGATATCAAGCCTATTATTCATGTTAATGATTTAGGGGCGTTAGAGGCAATTGAGAAGGTAAGGGGCAGGCAGAAAGCCTTAAAAAGACTGATTGAACTCGTCGGTGAGAGGGGAGCCGCGCTTGACAAGCAAGTAATTGGAATTGTTCATGGGGATGATGTTCAGACGATGGAAGCAATGAAGCTGCAGCTTGCTAAATCCTATGAGAGCAAATACTTCATGGAAAATTACGTTGGATGTGCAATAGGAGCACATACGGGTCCTGGTATTATTGGTATTACATTTTTAAATGAAGCTTCGCCCTACGATAAATATATCAGTAAATAGTAATAGGATGCTGTAAAGTAATGCTTGAAGCATTACTCTGCAGCATCCTAATATCCTGCATAAATTTAAAAAATTCGTCAGCTGTGAACTAATTAATTTAAGTGTAAAAACGAATTTGACTGGGGAGAGTGATATGTACCTGCTATTCGGTAGCTTTTGCTTGTTCGAGTGCAGCTTTAATTGCTTCAATCAGTAGCTGCTCTGTAAATTGCATATCCTCGTCAGTTTCCACCTGTTCGATCGGAACATCGTTGTATAACTGGTCTGTAATTTGCTCTAGGGATGGTTTAACAAGCGGATACATCGTGGTGATAGCTTCATCTACATTCTGTAAGGTAACAGAATTAATATGATTTTTATCTACCACTACTTCCAGATTAAAGGAGGTATCACTTAGAGTTAAAGTGGAATTATAAACGCCTGCTGTATACAAATCGGTTTTGTTGGAAGCTGCTTTATCATCTTTACCACCTCGGAACATAAATATAAGAAGTAGTATCAGTAGAATACCTAAAGCTGCAAAAATCACAGTATATATGATTTCTTTTAATTGGATTACGACTATTTTTGTCTTTGCCATCTCTGTCCTCCGGAGCATGATTTAATTCATGTCTTGATTCTTATTATATATTATTAGCTACCTGCTTAAATTATGCAGATAAATTCCATTAATGGAGTGATATTTTATGTCCTTACAATTATTTCTTGGAAGTGCCGGTTCGGGCAAATCCTATCAGTTATATCGTGAAGTAATAGAGCAATCCGAAAAAGACCCGGCTACTAATTATTTGGTGATTGTACCGGAGCAGTTTACGCTGCAGACACAGAAGGATATCGTAAGCATGCACCCGAAGCATGGTGTCATGAATGTTGATATTCTCAGTTTTCTGCGCTTTGCTTATCGAATCTTTGATGAGGTTGGCATAGCGGATTATCCAGTTCTTGAAGATACCGGAAAGAGTATGGTGCTTCGAAAAGTAGTTGCAAAGAAGCGAAAGGATTTGATCTTGTTCGGCTCAAACGTAAGAAAACCGGGCTTTGTAAATGAGTTAAAATCCCTCTTATCTGAATTTTATCAATATAATGTTCAGACAGCAGATATTGTTAGAATGCAGGAAATAGCAGCAAAAAAGCCTGTATTAAAAGCAAAGCTTGCGGATCTTTTAACGGTTTATCAGGGCTTTCAAGACTTTATGAAGGACCGCTATATTACCGCAGAGGAGATATTGGTACTTCTTAATGAAGTCATTGATCAGTCCGATTGGTTGAAAGCTTCCGTGATATGTTTAGATGGTTTTACCGGTTTTACTCCTTGTCAGTACCAGCTACTTACGAAAATACTGAAATATGCCAGGAAGGTAATGATAACGGTAACCATAGATTTAAGAGATTATATTAATAAGGAGAATGCGAAGCATCTGCTGTTTGGTCTTAGTAAGAAGACGATTAATAAGTTAAGAAAGCTGGCAGGAGAGGCTAATGTTACTATGGAGGCACCTGTTTATGCGAATGAGAGATGCGACTGTAAAGTTCCTTATCGATATATGAATTCGCCTGCTTTAGCAGCACTTGAGCATAATCTATTCCGTTATCCCTATGAGATTTATCAGAAGGACCAGAAGGATATACAGCTGCATGCTGCTAAGGATGCAGAAGCTGAGGTGGCATTTGCTGCAAGGGAAATAAAGCGTCTTATAAGAGAAGAAGGTTATCGGTATAGAGATATTGCTATAGTTTCCGGTAATATAGAGGACTATGGGCGATTAGCAAAAAGATACTTCACTCTTGCTGGTATCCCCTGTTTTATTGATTATAAAAAAGATATCCTTGGTAATCCTTTTGTTGAGCTGCTGCGTTCTGCAATCGTAATAGTCAGTGAGGATTTCAGCTATGAAGGTGTTTTTCGGTATTTACGAACGGGACTAACTGATATTTCACAGGAGGAAGTGGATCTTTTTGAAAACTATATTTTAGCTACAGGGCTTCGAGGTAATAAGCGTTTTCGAGAGCCTTTTACTAGAGGTTTTAAAAGCAAAGAAGCAGTAAAACTAGAACAGATCAATAAAATAAGAGAAAAATTAATTGAGAATATCCTACCACTCTACGATATCCTCAAAAACAAAGAGAAAACGCTTAAGGATTATACGATAGCTTTATATGAGCTAGGGGTAAGACTTAATATCGAAAAAAAGCTAGATGCTTACAAAGAAAGCTTTTTAGAAAAGGGCCAGCCTCTTATTGCCAAGGAATTTGAGCAGGTGTACCGGATTATCATGGAGCTTTATGATCAGATGGTGCTGTTATTAGGTGAGGAAGCAGTCAGTCTGAAGGAATTTGGTGAAATCTTAGATACCGGACTTGTGGAGGTGAAAGTCGGGCTCATTCCTCCAGGAGTCGATGAAGTGGTAATCGGTGATACGGAAAGGACCAGATTAAAGGATATTAAAGCACTTTTCTTTATCGGTGTTAATGAAGGAATTATCCCCAAGGCAATCAGCAGTGGTGGAATTCTTTCCGATATCGAGAGAGAGTTGTTGATAAGTAACGATATCGAACTAGCCCCGACAAAACGCCAACAGGCATTTGAAGAGCAATTCTATATCTATCTGAATATGACAAAACCACAAAATAAGCTCTATATCAGTTATCATAAAGTAAATGCTGAGGGAAAGACGGTAAACCCTTCCTTCCTAATCGGAAAAGTCAGGCAGCTATTTCCTGCGATAAAGGTAATCGATGAAGACGAAAGCGTAATGGATGTGGAGCATATCCTTAGGGATGATGGACTTCACTATCTGTCTGAGGGGTTGAGAGCATATCAACAAAAGGATCCCACAGATATGTGGAAGGAGCTTTACTTATATTACCGTTCCGGTGAGGCAACTAGCCGTATCCTAGATAAATTAATCAGCGGAGCATTTTATACGAATACAGAAAAGGGTATCTCAAGGGAAGCTGCCAGGTTATTATATGGAGCTGGCTTAAACGGAAGTGTTACAAGGCTTGAGCGATATGCAGGCTGTGCCTTTTCACATTTTATGGCTTACGGCTTATTGCTAGAGGAGCGCAAAGAATATAAGCTGGCGATACCTGATATCGGTAATATTTTTCATAATGCAATTGATTATTTCTCTAAACAGCTTGATGCAGGAGAATATAGCTGGCATACTCTTCCAGACGAAATAAGGGAAGAGATGGCGATTCAAAGTGTTACCCATGCAGTAGAAGAATATGAAAATTCCTTTTTAAGGAGCAGTAAGCGTAATGAGTATCTGATTAAAAGGATGGAACGAATTACTATCAGGACACTTTGGGCTTTATGTAATCAAATCAGGCAGGGAGCCTTCGAACCAGCCGGCTATGAGATGCCCTTTTATCATATACCGGATGAGGCGCTTACATTAAAGGGACGGATTGACCGCCTCGATCTCTACGAGGAGGAGGACAGGATTTTTGTACGTGTGATTGATTATAAATCGGGCAGTACCTTCTTTGATATTGGAAAGGTATACTATGGACTTCAGCAGCAGTTATCGGTCTATCTAAGTGCAGCGATGGATTATTTGAAAAAAAGATACCAGAATAAGGAGATCGTACCCTCCGGTATCTTCTATTACCATATTGATGATCCGATTGTATCAAAATCTGGACAGGTGGAACAAGATATATTAAAAAATCTTCGTATGAACGGACTTGTTAATGAAGATAAGAAGGTACTCGCTTTGATGGATACGAAGTTAGCCGGGGCGGAGGGCAAGCTGAAAGCCTCGGTAAAATCAGATATCATACCGGCTGAGACGAATAAAGAGGGAGAACTAACGAAGAGATCCTCCGCCGCTAAGAAAGACCATATAGAAGCGATAGCAGGGTACGTAAACAATAAATTAATGGAAGACAGCAGACAAATTCTAAATGGAGACGCAAGACTTAATCCTTACCGTCTGGGGGAGGATACCGCTTGTAAATACTGTGAGTTTAAGAGTGCCTGTGGATTCGATTTAAGACTCCCTGGACATGCATACCATAATCTAGCCACAAAGTCAGTGGAGGAGATGAAGGCTGAAATATGGGGAGAAGAATAAGGAATTAAGAATGTTAAATGTACGAGGCTTAGGGCCTGCATGTCTATTGCAGGATTATTCCTACTAATTTAAATATTACGATAAGAGGAGTTTACTATGGGGTGGACTGAGGCACAACAGAAGGTTATTGATACAAGAAATAAGAATCTGCTCGTCTCGGCAGCGGCAGGCTCGGGTAAGACAGCCGTACTTGTTGAACGTATTATTTCTATGATCTCTGAGGGTGACAATCCGATAGATATCGATCGTTTACTGGTAGTAACCTTTACAAACGCAGCTGCTGCTGAGATGAGGGGACGAATTGGTAAAGCCATTGATGCAAAGCTTGAAAAGGAACCGGATAATTCACATTTACAAAGGCAGATCGCGTTACTACAGAGTGCTCAAATAACTACAATACATAGCTTCTGTCTGAATGTAATCCGTAATTATTTTCATAGGATTGATCTGGATCCATCTTTTAAAATCGCGGATGAATCAGAAATAACGCTTATGAAATCAGAGGTTATATCGGAATTGTTGGAGCGATGGTATGAGGAAGGTAGAGAGGATTTTCATGAATTTGTTGAAAGCTATTCCTATTCCAAATCGGATGCTCCAATTGAAGACCTGGTACTTAAGCTTCATAGCTTTGCGATGAGTGATCCGTGGCCGGAAAAATGGATCACTGATAAGAAGTTAATATTTGAAATCCAATCAGTTTCAGAAATGTCGGAAAGTGGATGGATGAAGGAGCTTTTAAGTTATTTAAATGCTGTAATGGGGGATTTATGCAAGAAAAATGAGAAGGCTATTGCAATATGCAGTGAAGTCGGCGGACCCACTGCTTATCTTTCAGCGTTAACCTCTGACCGTAATCTGCTGCTTCAATTGAAATCAGCTGCATCCTATGAAGAGTATGCAAATACGTTTCTTAATCTTTCCTTTGACAGGTTGTCCGGTAAGAAGGAAGAAGGAGTGGAGGAGCATAAAAAGGATCAAGTTAAGATAATTCGTGAAGAGATAAAGAAGGGACTTAAGGATATAGGTGCTCAGTTTTTCTTTCAGCCTGAAGAAGAGATGTTAAAGGATTTACAGGCTGTGGGAAAAATGATGAAGGTACTATTAGAGCTTACACTGGATTTTATGGAGGAGTTTGCGAAAAAGAAGGAGGAAAAGAGCTTAATAGACTTTCATGACTTAGAGCATTTTGCACTAAAAATCCTAGTAGAAGAAAGAGAGGCTGGATCTGTTCCCTCTCTGGCAGCAGTAGAGCTCAGTGAACAATTTGAGGAAATATTAATAGATGAATATCAGGACAGCAATATGGTGCAGGAAACGATATTAAAAAGTATCTCAAAAGAAGCCTTTGGGAGACCAAATCGATTTATGGTTGGAGATGTAAAGCAAAGTATCTATAAATTCAGACTGGCTATGCCTGAGATTTTCATGGAGAAGTATGAGAGCTATTCCTGTAATAGCTTGAAAGAGGACGGACAGATTAACCTGTATCAGAGGATAGATCTAGATAAGAATTTCAGAAGCCGTAAAACAGTACTTGATTATGTGAATAGAGTATTTGAGCAGATTATGCTAAGAACGGTTGGCGGTATAGAATATGATCAGGCAGCTTCCTTAAAATACGGTGAGCTATATGAGGGGATATTAACCTGTCAGGTCGAGCAAAATCAAGCTGGTTCTGTTAAATGTGAAATGGATAATATGAGTCGTGTTATGAATGATACGGAGATATTATTGGTTACAGAGGAAGAACAAACAGGGCAGGAAAGTAGCGCTGCGCTTAATTCTGACGGAACAGATAATGAGATAAGTAAGAGGTATGGAATTACCTCCGATAAATTAGAGGAGGCAGATGAGGAAGATGCAGAGGAAGCCTTTTATACAAAAAAGGAGATAGAGGCAAGAGCAATAGCTCGAAGAATAAAAGAATTAACCGATCCTGCGAAGGGTATGCTTGTGTATGATAAGAAAACAAATGCATATCGTCCTGCCATTTATAGTGATATCATTATCTTACTGCGAAGTATGGCAGGTTGGTCCGAGGTATTTGTAAATACATTGATGCAGGAAGGAATCTCAGCCTATGCAGATACAGGTACAGGGTATTTTCAGACACTAGAGATAATGACTGTACTTAATATGCTTCGTATTATCGACAACCCCAGACAGGATATCCCATTAGCTGGAATACTATATTCCCCCATAGTTGGCTTAACTACAACTGAACTGGCTTTCATAAGGGCATCAGCACGTAACTTAAGCTTATATTCTGCTTTAATTAACTATTTAGAAGAAGGCAGTGAGGAAGCTTTAAAAGGTAAAGTGATAGCCTTTGTTAAAATTCTTAATGAATTCAGAACTATGGTCAGCTATAAACCAATTCATGAATTAATCCTATTTGTGCTTGATCAAACAGGTTATTATTATTATGTAAGTGCTTTGCCAGGAGGGGATAGAAGAAAAGCAAATATTGATAGGTTAATTGCTCAGGCAGTACAATTTGAAAAAGGTAGTTATAGCGGTTTGTTCCATTTCATTAAGTATATGGAGAAGCTCAATAAGTATGAGGTGGATTTTGGAGAAGCTGCAACGCAGGGAGAACAGGATAATACAGTTCGGATTATGAGCATTCATAAAAGTAAGGGTTTGGAGTTTCCGATTGTTTTTGTATCCGGACTTAGTAAGCAGTTTAATACGCAGGATTTAAGAAGTAATATTGTACTTCATAATGAGCTAGGTATAGGTCCTGAGTATGTTGATACGAAGAGAAGAACAAAAGTGCCAACCCTCATAAAAAGGGTGATACAGAAGAAGGTACAGATGGAAAATCTCGGAGAAGAGCTCCGTGTATTATATGTTGCCATGACGAGAGCGAAAGAAAAGCTGATATTAACCGGATATATTGATTCTGAAAAGGAGATATGTACGAAAAAGTTTTCCTTTTATGAGATCATGTCTGCAAAAAGCTATCTTGACTGGGTGCTTCCTGCATCAATGAATCATACTTGTCAGATTCGAAAGGAGAAAGAGCGTACTATATTCTGTTCAGGAGAGGGTATTAACGTATCCATAGTTACGAAGAGCGAGCTTATGAAGGCGGAGTTAACAAAGCAAATCTTTATGGATAAGGATAAGCAGGACTTGCTCTCAATTAGTCCGGAAGTAATCTATGATCAGAACATAAAGGATGCGATTAAATCTAAATTTAACTATGAGTATCCGTACCAGAAGGAAGCTGAACTAAAGATTAAGATGACTGTTTCAGAATTAAAGAAATCCGGACAGTTTCAGGATGAGGAACAGAGTGTAATGCTTTATCAGCATTCTGACAGAACAAAGGCTTTGACGCTTGAGGAACAAGAGGAAACAGCGATTATCCCAGATTTTATACGTCGAAAGGAGAGCACCTTATTAAGTACTGATCGTGGTACTCTGTATCATAAGGTTTTAGAACTAATTGATTTAGCAAAAATAGATAGCCGCGAGGATTTGAAACAAGATTTAAAACGTCTGGTTCAGAATAAAAGAATAAAGGAAGATGATTTAGAAAAGTTAAATGAGGATTATATATTTGAATTTGCCTGTAGTGATATAGCAAAACGAATGAAACAGGCTGCGATATCGAATAAACTTTATAAAGAAAAGCAATTTGTAATTGGTTTGAAAGCATCTGAATTGATGCATGATGTGGAAAGCAGTGAGATTATCCTTATCCAAGGGATTATTGATGTTTTCTTTGAAGAAGACGGGGAGCTTGTTTTACTTGATTATAAATCAGATTATGTTACGAATGAGAATCAGTTAGTGAAACGCTATAAGGTGCAGTTGGATTATTATCGCAAAGCCTTAGAACAGATGCTGCATAAAAAAGTTAAGGAAATGATTATATATTCTCTGACATTATCTAAGGAAATTCGAATAGACGGATAGAAGTTGGGTACACTCTTTTAGATGAATAACAAAATAGTTATTCTTCCTATTTATGCTTGTATCGTATGACAAAATAGAGTTTGTAGACATGTTTATAATGTTTAGGTACGATATGAGTATAAGGAAATTTCACACATTGAATTTAGCACTAGCTAATTCTATGATCAGGAATGTTATAGGCAATTGCGAAACTCAGTAATTGTAAGTATTGTATACAATTAATCAACTTTATAGTTTCGCAATTTTCTAATGTTATGTTAGCATGAAAGGTGTATTACAATGAGTAAAAAGAAGGAACAGCAAATAGATTTGAATAACTTAAAACCAGAGGAAACGCTTAAATATGAGATAGCGAAGGAATTGGGATACCTTGATAAGGTGATGACTACAGGCTGGAAATCACTTACTGCAAAAGAATCGGGTCGCATTGGTGGGATAATAACAAAGAAAAAAAGAGAAATGCTAAAACGTGAGGATAACGAGGAAGAATAGCACTAGAAAGCTATTCTTCCTCGTTATTGATAAAATTATTTGTTAGAACAAAGTAAGTCCGTAATATGATTAGGACTTATTTTGTAGTAGAATAGAATTTTAGGCTCTGAAGCTAATATGTTTCAATTTTAATAAATCTATGCCTAAGAAGCCTTTGATTGCAACACAGATTCCGCCAAGTAAAATTGAGGTATCCTGTAATATAGAGGGTACAATGCGGATATAGCTATTCATCTTACTGGTTAAAGCTTCTTCTATCTGTTCGGTGATATACGGAAAGTTAATCGTAAAGGAGCTATTGATAATCACTATATTGGGATTATAAGCATTCAAAATATTATTTACACAAACTGACATATATTTAATAAAATCTTTCATGATTTTTACAGCTGCAGGGTCATTTTCTTCATAAGCTTTTCTAAAATGTTCAAAGCTTGCTTCTGGAATGCCCTTTAAGGCGGCAAATTCATTAAGGAGTATTCTTTCTGATACATATTGCTCTAGGCAGCCTTTGTTACCGCAGGGACATTGACGGCCATCTATTTCGATGATGGTATGTCCGAATTCTCCAGCTCTTCCGTTATATCCGGTATATAATTGATGATTGATAATAATACCAAGTCCAATACCAGAGTGAACACTAATATTCGCTATGTTGGAGTAGTCATATTGAAATGTCTTCTCACCGATAACAGATAAATTTGCTTCATTCTCCAGATAAACAGGTGCATTAAAATGATGTTCCAAACCTACTGCTACAGGAATACCTGTCAAATTGTAATAAGGAGCGAAGGATACTTGATTATCTGCAATTACTCCATGAATTCCAAGTGTGATTCCAACCAGATCGTAAGGATTGTTTTTAGGTTGCTTCATGGACTCTATTAATTCAATTAAAACGTTTATTATATTAGAAGTGTTTTTCGGAGTTTTTATCTGCTTTAAACTGCAATCTTCCCCAATTAAGTCGGATACTAAGGCAGATATTGTTTCAACACCAATATCAATACAAATTACATAGCCTGCCTTTTTATTTAGGCTGAGCAGTATGGGCTTCCTGCCAAGACTAGTATCATCACTTCCGATTTCAACTACTAATTTTTTATTGATTAATTCTTGAACAATTGCAGAGATGGTTGCTTTCGTTAAACCCAAGTGCTTTGCTATCGCAGCTCTCGAAATTGAATTGCTGTTAATAATTGTTTCTAAAACTAATTTTGTATTAATATCTCTTATTAATTCTTTGCTGCCAGTTACCATACAGTCACCCTTTATTCAATAGATTATTTCGTATAACTGCGAAATTATATTACAAAATAAGCAAACAAAAAGAAAGCAACTCAGTTCTATTAATTAAAATAATTGATCTAAATTATTCTTTCTCTTTTGTTTCTTGCTGTAGAAAATATAGTGAGTGGGTAAATTTCGCTTTTAAATAAATTATTTTTAATGTTAACATAAATAATTTTTTTTGGAAAGAGTATATTTTAATCATTTTATACAGCTTGACATGCCTGCCCTTTGAATTAGTTTGTAATTCTTCCAAAAGCTTGTATGTATTTTGCAAGACGATTCACACTATTCTAACTTGACATAAATATAACGAATTGATATATTAAAGATACATAGTTTATTCATCGAATAAAAGATGAATTGATGAAAGTATAACAAAAAATGAATGATTTAGCAGGAAGTTTTCTATACTAATCGATAAGAAATTTCAGTCAGTCGAAAGGTGAAAGCTTTTCATACTTATTCAAAAAACTGAAAGGAGTAAACCTCCTTTCAAAAATAAAGAAGGAGAATAGTGAATATGTTATACATTGGTGTGGATTTGGGAACATCTTCCGTAAAGCTTCTATTAATGGACGAAGCAGGAGATATTAAGAGTATAGTAACGAGGGAATATCCTTTATATTTTCCGAAGCCGGGTTGGTCTGAGCAGAACCCTGAGGACTGGTACACAGCTCTTGTTGATGGAATTAAGGAACTAACTAGGGATTGTGATAAATCACAAATCGAAGGTATCAGCTTTAGCGGACAGATGCATGGTTTGGTCATTCTTGATGAGAACGATAAGGTAATCCGTCCTGCAATTCTTTGGAATGATGGGCGTACTCAGGAGGAATGCGATTATCTAAATATCGAGATAGGCAGAGAGAAGATCTCAAGCTATACTGCAAATATGGCATTAACAGGATTTACAGCACCTAAGATTTTATGGGTAAGAAAGCATGAGCCTGAGAATTTCGCAAAGATTAAGAAGGTTATGCTTCCTAAGGATTATATAGCATATAAACTTTCCGGTATTCACTGTACAGATGTATCAGATGCTTCCGGTATGATTTTACTTGATGTTAAGAATAAATGCTGGTCAAAGGAAATGCTTGATATCTGCGGTTTAAAGGAAGAGCAGATGGCAAAAATTCATGAATCCTACCAGGTAGTTGGAAATATGACAAAGGAAGCTGCTGAGGCTCTCGGTTTATCTGAGAACGTTAAAGTAATTGCCGGAGGCGGTGATCAGGCTGTGGCTTCTGTTGGAACCGGAACAGTTGGCGAGGGCAAATGTAATGTTTCTCTTGGAACCTCAGGCGTAGTATTTATATCAACGAAGGAATTCGCTGTTGATGAAAATAATGCCCTTCATGCTTTTGCACATGCTGACGGAAAATATCACTTTATGGGTGTAATGCTTAGCGCAGCAGCATCTAATAAATGGTGGATGGATGAGATTATCGGAACAAAGGAATATGCTAAAGAGCAGAAGGCAATTACGAAGCTTGGCGAAAATAACGTATATTTCCTTCCTTACCTGATGGGAGAGAGAACCCCTCATAATAACCCGAATGCAAGAGGTACCTTTATCGGTATGACAATGGATACCACCCGTGCGGATATGACGCAGGCAGTACTTGAGGGTGTAGCATTTGCACTTCGTGATTCCTTTGAGATTACGAAATCTCTTGGTGTTACAATTGAGAGAATCAGAATCAACGGCGGTGGAGCAAAGAGCCCTCTGTGGTGTAAGATTATTGCAGATGTACTGAATGTAAAGGTAGATAAGATTAATTCAGAAGAAGGCCCTGCCTTCGGTGCGGCAATCCTTGCAACAGTTGGCTGCGGCAAATATGCATCTGTTGAAGAGGCTACTACAAAGCTAATTAAGGTGATTGAGACAACCGAACAAGATCCGGAGATTGTTGAAAGATACAATAAGAAATACGAAGTATTTAAGCAGTTATATCCGACTCTGAAGGAAATGTATAATAAGATGGTTTAATTTAAGAGATTGATTCTGTACGGATATTTAAAGTATATAATCTATTGAAGAGGCTGGTACGTAATACGAAGAACCCTTGTGGTTATTCATACTGTACCAGCCTCTTATTGTATAAGAACAAATCCATTATGAAATAGATAGACTTAGATCTTGATGCGATCTGGTAGCAGTTCTTAATAATAGAATATAGACAATAGTACTATTTTTCTGATGGATTTGGCAATTGATAACAGGGATAGCTTGTGATAGAATAATTTGATGGTAATAAAGGGAAAATAAATTCGGAAATCAACTATATTTGTTAAGTGAAAACAGATTATTGTTTCACAATTACCTAAAATTAAAATTTTATTTGAAAGGAGCTGCAAATATGCAGCCATATACTGGTTTTGCTTCTGTTTATGATCTATTCATGGATAATGTGCCTTATGACGAATGGGCAGTATATATTCAGAATTTATTAAAGAAATATAATATTGAAAAGGGTTTACTACTGGAACTGGGCTGCGGAACCGGAAGTATAACGAGACGGCTTGCTCATAAAGGCTTTGATATGATCGGAATTGATAATTCAGAGGAAATGCTTCAGATAGCAAGAGAGAGGGACTCTGAGAGCGATCATACCATCCTGTACCTGTGCCAGGATATGAGGGAGTTTGAGCTATACGGTACAGTGTCAGCTGTAATTAGTGTCTGTGATAGCATGAATTATATTCTGACGGAAGAGGATATGCTTAAAGTATTTAAACTCGTGAATAATTATCTGGACCCGCAGGGGTTGTTTATATTTGATCTGGATACAATCTTTGCTTATGAGGAGGTTTTGGGAGATAATACTATAGCAGAAAACCGTGAAGAAGGAAGCTTCATATGGGAAAATGCCTATTATGAGGTTGAAATGTTAAATGAAGTATCGCTTACCTTATTTGTGCCGGAAATTTCTGAAAATAATAAGAATTGCGGGTTATACCATAAATACGAGGAAACCCACTATCGGAGAGCTTATTCTCTTGAAACAATTAAGAGACTGATTGAGGAAGCCGGTATGGAATGGATTGCAGCTTATGATGCTTTGACTGTTAAAAAACCGGGTAAAAATTGTGAAAGAGTCTATATTCTGGCCAGAGAGAAGAGGCAGTCAGATAAGCTGTATATTTAATCTCTTCAGTGTATATAATGAATTTCATAAATAGATAATGCATAGGCAAATGGAGGAAACAATGTCAGATTATATCATTCGTGCAAGTGCTGCTGAGAACCAGATTCGGGCATTTGCAGCAACAACAAAGGATTTGGTAGAACATGCAAGAGCAATCCATGGGACAAGCCCTGTAGCTACTGCGGCTTTAGGAAGACTGCTTACGGCAGGAGCGATGATGGGAAGTATGATGAAGGGTGATAAGGATGTCTTAACCTTACAGATGAAGGGAAGCGGCCCGATCGGAGGCCTTACTGTAACCGCAGATTCTAAGGGTACAGTAAAGGGCTATGCCTATAACCCGGAAGTATTAATACCTGCTAATGATAAAGGAAAGCTTGATGTAGGCGGGGCTCTTGGGGCAGGTATTCTAAGTGTGATTAAGGATATGGGCCTTAAGGAGCCCTATGTAGGACAGACCCATCTGGTAAGCGGTGAGATAGCGGAGGATTTAACGTATTATTTTGCAACCAGTGAGCAGGTGCCTTCTGTAGTGGCACTGGGTGTCCTTATGAATAAGGATAACACAGTGAGAAGAGCAGGAGGCTTTATCCTGCAGCTTATGCCCTTCGCGGAGGATAGCTTAATTGACAGGCTGGAGGAGAAGGTTAATACAATCAGCAGTATAACCTCATTACTTGATAAGGACATGACACCGGAAATGATTCTTGAAGATATCCTTGGCGAATTTGGTCTTACGATAACAGACAATCTTCCGGCAGCCTTTGAATGCAACTGTACGAAGGAACGAGTGGAAAAGGCAATTGTATCAATCGGCCGAAAGGAGATTGAGGGAATGATTGCAGATAATGAACCGATTGAAGTAAATTGCCATTTTTGCAGTAAGCATTACCACTTTTCTATTGAAGAATTAAAGGAAATCTTAAATCGGAGTAAATAATAGCCGAAAAACACAAAAAGAGGATAAGGTATTCCATTGCGGGAGAAGAAAAGACATTATAAAATAACATGGTTTATGAGGCGGAAATAGAAAGTAAGATAATTTATGAGGAATGAGAAGTATAAATAAATAAAAAAGGAGAGGGTTATATGAATTATGGTTATTTTGATGAGAACAGCAAAGAATATGTAATAACAAGACCGGATACACCGGCACCCTGGGCAAACTATTTAGGATCACCGGAATATGGTGCGATTATCTCTAATAATGCCGGTGGTTACAGCTTTGTTAAGAGTGGTGCCAGCGGTAGAATATCCCGTTATATTTTTAATCAGGAGGACAAGCCGGGAAGATATGTATATCTTCGTGATGATGATACGAATGATTACTGGTCAGCCTCCTGGCAGCCGGTTGCTAAACCGCTTGAGGTATATAAGAACGAATGTCGTCACGGTACAGCCTATACTAAGATTAAAGCGGAGTATACGGGAATTGAGTCAGAGGCGCTATACTATGTTCCTCTGAATAAGACGCATGAGGTATGGAGAGTTAGGGTTAAGAATACCAGTGATAAACCACGTAATTTATCTGCATTTGGTTTTATAGAATTTACCAACGAAGGAAATTACGAAAACGATCAGGTTAACTTACAATATACGCTTTTCATTACAAAGACCTACTTCAAGGGAAATAAGATTCAGCAGATGATTAATGAAAACCATTGTAAGAATGCAGAGGGCTCCAATGGCAGGGAACGCTTTTTCGGACTAGCTGGGGCCAAGGTTACCTCCTATAACGGTGACAAATCTCATTTTATCGGAAGCTACAGAAGCTTTGGTAACCCGATCGCGGTGGAGAAGGGTGCTTGTGACAATGTCCTCAATTATAACTCTAACTGCTGCGGCGCACTACATACGAAGATGACCTTACAGCCGGGAGAAAGCAAGGAATTTGTATTCCTGCTTGGACAAAAAAATGATAAGGAATCCTCAGCAATCATTAATTATTATGAAGATTTAGCAATTGTTGATCAGGAGCTTTCTGAGTTAAAAAGCTACTGGCATGGTAAGCTTGCTAATTTTCAGATTAATACTCCGGATGAGAAATTTAATGCGATGCTAAATACCTGGAATGCATTTCAATGCTTTATTACCTTTATCTGGTCCAGAGCAGCTTCCTTTATCTATGCAGGCTTAAGAAATGGATATGGTTACCGTGATACTGTCCAGGATATTCAGGGTATAATACACCTTGATCCTGTAATGGCGAAAGAGAAAATTGTATTTATGCTGTCTGCTCAGGTTAATAACGGAGGAGGACTTCCTCTTGTTAAATTTAATCATAATGCAGGGCATGAGGATACTCCTGATGATGTATCCTATGTACAGGCTACCGGACATCCGGCATATCGTGCCGATGATGCGCTCTGGTTGTTCCCGACCGTTTATAAATATATGGCTGAGACGGGTGATAAGAAATTCTTAGACGAAGTAATTCCTTATGCGAATAAGGAGGAGGGTGATGTATACGATCACTTAAAGAGAGCCATCAATTTCTCCATGGAACGCTTAAGTACTCATAAGATGCCTGCCGGACTTCATGCGGATTGGAATGACTGCTTACGACTTGGTAAGAAGGGCGAGTCAACCTTCGTAGCAATGCAGCTTTACTATGCTATGTGCGTAATCCGTGATATAGCAGTTGATAAGAAGGATACCGAGTATTTAGCTTATCTTGATAAGGTTCAGAAGGAATTAAAGGATACGATTAATGATAACTGTTGGGAAGACGATCGCTTCATCCGTGGCTTTAAGGAGGATGGTCAGGTAATTGGCTCCAAGAAGGATCCGGAAGCTAGTATGTGGGTAAATCCTCAGTCTTGGGCTGTGATCAGCGGACTGGCTACGAAGGAGCAGGCAGAATTAGCCTTAGAGAGTGTACATAGAGAATTAAATACAAAATACGGTGTAAGGACAATGGCTCCCTCCTATGTGGACCACGCTTTTGATGGCGCGCTTGCGATTCTATTCAATCCATCCACGAAGGAAAATGGCGGTATCTTCTCACAGCCCCAGGGTTGGATTATTCTTGCAGAAGCCTTGCTGGGACATGGTAACCGCGCGTATGAATACTTTACAGAAACCTGTCCGGCAGCGATGAATGATCAAGCAGAAGTTCGTGTGATTGAGCCTTATGCGCATGGGCAGTTTACGGAAGCAAATGAGAGTCCATTCTACGGAAGATCTCATACCCATTGGCTGACAGGAACAGCTTCTACTGTAATGGTCGGTTGCGTAGAGGGTATTCTCGGTATGAGACCTGATTTAAATGGTCTTACGATTGCACCAAGCATTCCAAGTGATTGGAAGGAATTCACGATTGAGAAGAGCTTCCGCGGTAAGAAGCTGAAGATTACGGTGCAAAATCCGAACGGAGCAGAAAGTGGCTTCAAAGAGTTCTATGTCAATGGTGAGAAACAGGAGAAGAATTATCTGCCTGAGGCACTGATGAAGGCAGAAAATGATATATTATTAGTGATGTAATTGAATAATTCTAAAAATAGAGGAGTATCAATAGCCTGGTGATGGCTTAGATACTCCTCTATATATTTACATCTAGCAAAAAAATTCTGAAAGCTTAAATAAAAGTGATATAAAGATAGCAATTAACTTTACAGTGTGAATTAAGTATAAAAATGAAACAAAATATTATGAGTACAACAAATCATAGTGCATCGGTTTGGGCAGCAGGCACTAAGTAAAACCTTATTGTTCTCTCACTATAATATTGTCTTTATCCTATTAAAATACCTTATTGTTGGTATTGTAAATATCATCCCAATAATTATCGTTAGAAGATTTTGAGGCGAAATTGGAGGTTTATTCTGTTTAATTAAAACGATCCAACCAACCAAGGACAGTATGTTATAACATATTGCTGACCAATAGCCCCACGATTTAAGCTTTAAAAATCCATATGATATAATTAATTGAATTATTGCATATAGAATGATTAATACGTTCTTCAATAAAATTGGGAAATCAAAATAATAAGGCATTGAATAGACCATAAGTCCTAATTGTCTAGAGAATGAAAACAAGGACAATATTGTTAAGATAGCTGTAAAAATATACAAATCTCCAATTAAAGTAATAATAAAAGGCCTTTTTGCATTCATATTTTCTCCATTCCATTTAGATAATAAAATTTATCTAACGCCTGCTCAGTATTTCCAAATGTTTTCCTTTTCTACTAACGGATAAGCATTTGTTTTTGGGCAGGTATTAATTACGTATAAATAAATTACAATATTATATAAATTATTGAACCTGTGAAATATAGTAGTAATCAGTTCCTTGAGCCACGCGTTTTTCATATTCAGTTTACAAATTAGATTGAGTAAAAAAATTTGTAACTTCGAACATTTAAATATATTATTAATCTATAAGTGTGTATACAAACAATAGCACATTTGCAATTATTTGTATATACATAATATGGTAATAAAATTAGTATTTATTATTAAATTGGATGAATACCCGCAAAGCTTTTAGAAGAGTAGTAAGATTTTATGATTTGCTAAAGAAGGGGTATGAGATATATCACGAGAATGACATATTAAATTGATACAGCATGTAATAATTTTCAGTTATTTTACGGTTAGTACATTGAATAAATACTTTACATCAGAAGCGTCGCTGTTCATGGAGATCGCGAGGATTATTCTATAATTCTAATATTTTTTCTGTATATAATCTAGCTATAAGCTTATGCTAACAAAAATAGTAAATGAAATTATCCTCAGAAAATCGAAAGCTTGAAACGTATTGACTGCTTTATTCGTCTATTTGTTTAAAGGAGGCGGTTATGTTGAATAAAAGTGTAAGAATGTTGATGGTTATTGTGATTCTAATGGTAACATTTAGTGGCTGCGGTATTAAGGACGGGGATTACAGCGGCAGTAATAAGAATCAGACAGATGGAGTGAAGCCTGATATCAGTGAAAATCCTTCTGATTTAATGACATTTAAAGCAGAGGTAATTGAGGGAGGGGTATCCTTATTGGTAGCGCCTGATAAGGAGAGTAATGAGTATAAATCGTCTGATAAAATATCAGTGAACTTATATGATTGTAAGATTACAGATAAAGAAGGTGCCACTTTAACACAAGAGATGATTAAGCCTGGTGATTATCTTACGATTACCTACGATGGTGTGATTCTTGAATCCTATCCTGCTCAGATTACTGCTTCCGCTATAAGCGTAGTAGATCATAATCAGTTAATAGAGGGATATCTGGCAATTATCGAGGATATTTATGAAGAGGATGCAGGACTCAACTCTGATATTGAGATGATTGCCTTTGATACGCAAGGGTGGGTAGGAATGGATGACTTAGAAAAGGAAGCAGTATTTTCTGTGTTAAAGGATAAATATGAGGTAGATATTGTTGAAGATACCTATGATAGTCTGGTCGACAAGGGTCTGATTGATAAGGATAAGTTGTATTTTGAGAAGGGTATTCTTATCACCATATCCAAAGTAGATTATAACAAAGAAAAGCAAGAGATTAACTATTCAGTTGCCAAATGGAGAAGTGGTCTTGGAGCTGTTGGCTCTGAGGACGCAGTGGCAAAATATGATAAGGAAGGCTGGAAGATAACAAAAAATAGTACCTGGATCAGTTAACCGACTTTTAAGGCCTTGAAGAATAAGCAGCGATTAAAAAGCCCTTAAGCAGGTGCAGGTATCACAATAGATTGCTAATAAAGCATAGAATACAAAGAACAAATAAGAAAGCTAGGTTATAGCCTGTGAAGAGAAGCAGATATCTACCTGGCTTTGCATCCTCCGTCCTGCAATAAAACTTATATGAGATTAAGCTTGCAAGGGAGGCAATAAGGGTGCCTAGGCCGCCAATATCAGTGCCAAGAAGAATAGCTTTATACTGACTCGTAAAAGCAGATAGCAGTGCGGCAGCAGGAACATTACTGATAATCTGACTGCTTAAAATTGCGACAAAAAGCTCCCTGCCGGTGATGAGTTCTGCAAGAAAATCCTTAATAACCTCTATTTGACCAATATTTCCTACAAAAATAAAAAAGCAGATAAAGGTAAGAAGTAGGCAGTAATCAATTCGCTTAAGAATACTACGGTCAAATAGAAATATTACTGATAATACTAGAATAAACGTAATACGATAATCGAGTAAACGGAGAACGCAGGCGAGACTGATTATAAATAACAAGCCATACAGGATGATTAGACTTGTTTTCAGAGCGTCTGCTTCTGATTTACTGGTCATCACAGAGGCTAAGGGTTCCTTTTTTATCAATAAAATACAGATAAAGAGTAAAACAAATGAAACTGCGGTATAAGGAAAGGTAATCTTAAGAAAATTTATGATAGAAATATCGTATTTCATATATAAGTATAAATTCTGAGGATTACCGATCGGAGTTAGCATACTGCCGAGATTTGCCGCAATGGTCTGTAGTACGATTATCCGGATAATATAGTTACGTTGCTTAGCAATTGTTAAAACCATAATTGCAAAGGGTACAAAAGTAATAAGTGCAACATCATTCGTGATCCACATGGAAGAAAAGAAGCATAGCAGAATTAATATAAAGCTTAAGGATCTTACTGTAGTAGCCCTTTGAAATAGCTTATCTGCCATTAATAAGAACAAACCAGTTTTTTGAAAGCCTGCAACTACAGCCATTAAGCAAAAAAGAAGCGCTAGTACACGTAGGTTTAAATAGGATATATAGGCAGCCGTGGGAGGGACAAAGAACATGGTAAGGATGGCAGCAGTTAAGGATATAAACAAAACTGTCTCATTTTTTATTATATGATATAGCACGCGAAATTTATTATTCATTTATTATTCCTCATCAGTAAAGTTTAAAGCCAAATTATTAGGAGCAAAACGTCAAATGCTTACGATCAATACTTAGGCAACTTTAAAAATTCTATCGCATTGGTGATGTGAATGCAATCATTTTGTTGAAAGGAATGCTCATTTTAATAATATTTTTAATGGAATAATGTGGGACTAACGGTTTGAAAATTTATTTATAATCAGTGTTAATAAATAGCATAAACATGCTTAATTAATGGGCTTTCCAGCGATTTTTCGAGCTGAATAAAGTAATATAAATGCCACTCGTTTTCAATTTAATTTTGTGCATTTAGACAAAAATATTGATTTACAAGTGAAAACGACAAAATCCTATTGCGAACTTAATAAGAGTTATTATAATATGTAAGGGTAACGGAAGGCTTCTCAAAGTATTGCATACTTCAGTATTATATGAGAAAATATAGTAAAGGATAGGTGGCAGTTGCAATGGAAAAATTAGACATGCTCTATGAAGGAAAAGCGAAGAAGGTATTCAAAACTGATGTGGAAGACGTATATATCGTAGACTATAAGGATGATGCCACAGCATTTAACGGATTAAAAAAAGGTACAATCGTTGGTAAGGGTGCAATTAACAATAGAATGTCAAATCATGTTTTTCGTTTATTAGAGAAGGAAGGCGTTCCGACCCATTACATCGAGGAATTAAGTGATCGCGAGACAGCTGTAAAGAAGGTTGAAATCGTTCCGCTTGAGGTTATTGTAAGAAATGTTTCCGCAGGAAGCTTCGCGAAAAAGTTAGGCATGGAGGAAGGCATTAAGTTAATCAGTCCTACCCTTGAGTTTTCCTATAAGGATGATGCACTGGGTGATCCGATGATTAATGATTACTATGCAATTGCAATCGGAGTAGCAACCAGAGAAGAGATTGACCTGATTTCAAAATATGCATTTAAGGTAAATGAAGTACTTTGCAAGTATTTTGCAGGGATTGGTATAGAATTAATTGACTTTAAGATTGAATTCGGAAGATGCAAAGGACAGATCATTCTGGCAGATGAGATATCTCCGGATACCTGTAGATTATGGGATATTAATACCCATGAAAAATTAGATAAGGACCGCTTCCGTAGAGACCTCGGAAATGTAGAGGATGCTTATCAGGAAGTGTTTAAACGTTTAGGCATACAATAAGGATTACGGGGCTGTTCGAGGTTTGACTTCGGGGAGCCTCTTGTTGACTAATTCATGTTTATAGTATGGACAATTGCGAAACTATATAGTTTTATTAATGGTATACAATACTTACAATTGCTGAGTTTCACAATTGCCTAATGTTTATAATAGATTGAGAGGATGGATCTCATGAATATGGAAAATAATAGCTATTGTCCTGAAGGATTACATGAAGAATGCGGTGTGTTTGGTGTATACGATCTGGATGGTAATGATGTAGTATCCACAATATATTATGGCTTATTTGCATTACAGCACAGAGGTCAGGAAAGCTGCGGTATAGCAGTGAGCGATACAGAGGGCCCTAAGGGTAAGGTCAAAGCCTGGAAGGGTATGGGACTTGTTAGTGAAGTATTTACGCCAGAGCATTTAGAGAAGCTGACAGGTAACATAGGTGTAGGGCATGTCCGCTATTCTACTGCGGGAGAAAGTAATATTAATAATACGCAGCCACTAGTATTAAACTACGTGAAGGGAACGTTAGCCCTCGCTCATAATGGTAATCTTGTTAATACCCCGGAGTTACGTAAGGAGCTTGAGTATACGGGTGCGATATTTCAGACAACGATTGATACAGAGGTTATAGCCTATCATATAGCAAGAGAAAGATTGAATTCTGCCACTGCAGAGGAAGCAGTTGCCAGAGCCATGAAGAAATTAAGCGGTGCTTATTCTCTTGTAATTATGAGTCCGAGAAAATTAATCGGAGCAAGAGATCCCTTTGGCTTTCATCCGCTTGTAATCGGTAAGAGAAATAACGCATATATCTTAGCCTCAGAGACGGCAGCATTGAATGCTGCTGATGCAGAGTTTATCCGTGATGTACTGCCGGGAGAGGTCGTCATGATTGATGAAGAGGGAATTCATTCAGATACCTCGCAGTGCAATCCCAGGACAGCAAAATGCATTTTTGAATATATTTATTTTGCCAGACCGGATACCCGTTTTGACGGTATCAGTGTATATAATTCCAGAATTATGGCAGGAAGAATACTGGCGCAGGATTATCCGGTGGAAGCGGATGTTGTAGTGGGTGTACCTGATTCCGGTAATGCCGCTGCTCTGGGATATGCTCTTGAATCCGGGATATCCTTTGGAATGGCATTTGTTAAAAACAGCTATGTCGGCAGAACCTTCATCAAACCGAAGCAGTCGATGCGTGCCTCCAGTGTAAGGATTAAATTAAATGTTCTTCCTGAGGTTGTGCAGGGAAAAAGAGTTGTTATGATTGATGACTCAATCGTGCGAGGCACTACCAGTGAGAAAATCGTAAAGATGTTAAAAAAGGCAGGGGCAACAGAGGTTCACGTAAGAATCAGTTCACCGCCGTTTTTACATCCCTGCTACTTTGGAACCGATGTACCGACAGGTGACCAATTAATTGCACATAATAATACAGTAGATCAGATAAGAGATATGATAGGTGCTGATTCCTTAGGCTATCTGGCAGTAGAACGTTTGAGTGAAATGATTGGCGGAGATAAAGGCTTCTGTGATGCCTGCTTTACCGGAAATTACCCGATTGAACCTCCAAAGGAGGATATCCGGGGAGAACATGATATTTAATGCAAAATTATAAAATTCAGACTTAAAAGTTTGTGCCTGCGTAACCAAAGGATGCAAGCACACTTGGCATAAACTGATTCAAAGAGTAGACATGTTATTTTAATATGGAGATGTGTATGAAATTCACAGCAGAGGACAAGTATGTAAATACAATAGGAAGAACTTTATTCTATGATGGGATTAGGTATATGAACTACTCCTGTTCAGCGATTGAGTTTATATTTACCGGTACGAAGGCAGAAGCAGTACTTTTTACTGATAAGCAGAAGCTTGAGGATATTTATGCCGCTTACGTGGCGGTATTTGTGGATGATGAAGCTGAGCCATCAAGGCGCTTTTCTTTAGATGCAGAAGAAAATACTTATCTTCTGTATGAGGGTCTATTGGTGAAACAGACAAAGATAAGACTCGTTAAATATTCAGAGGTGGCTTTTGGCAGAGTAGGCATAAAAGAAATTATAATTGACAGTAGTGACCCGCCGATGCCTTCAGCGAAGAAAGCAAGGAAGCTTGAATTCATTGGTGATTCTATCACCTGCGGTTATGGTAATGAGGGAGTATGGAACGTGGATAGCTTTAACACTGCACAGGAAAACCCTTGGGAAGCCTATGCGGCTATTACGGCAAGGGCACTTAATGCGGATTATCATCTGATTTGCTGGAGCGGGATAGGGATTATTTCTAACTGGACAGATCAGGATGTGCCTAATGACGGATGGCTGATGCCTGCTATGTATCCCTATACGGATAAGTCAACAGATCTGGCACTATGTCATAAGGAACTTGAGCGCTGGGATTATAATAGGTTCCTACCGGATTGTATCGTAATTAATTTAGGAACCAATGATGCCAGCTATACGAAAGGGATTGCAGATAGAGTGGATGCTTTTGGAAAAGAGTTTAATAAATTCGTAACGGAAGTTCACCGCTTAAACCCTGTATCAAAAATTCTCTGTACTATGGGTGTCATGGGACAGGATTTATGTAATGAGCTGGAGCAACAGGTTAAGCTATTAAAAGACGAGGGAATTGACGATATTTATTATATGATGTTTGATGTACAGGAGGAACAGGATGGTATTGGAACAGACTGGCATCCTAGCAAAGTAACCCATAATAAAATGGCTAGGAAGCTAGAGAATAAGCTTAGAGAAATTATGGGTTGGTAATGAGCTTAATGTATAATACCTACAGGAATTGCGAAACTCATTAGCTGTAGGTATTGTATACACAGTAGATACTATTCCGGAGCGGAAGTTAAGCGGATGGAGCGTTGGAGCGGAGGAATAGTATCTGCTGTGTATGCAATTAAAAAACTATATTGTTTCGCAATTATCTTTGTATATACCTAAAATGAAAGGGGCAAAAAAATGAGTAACGATAAATACACGAGTCCTTTATCTGAACGTTATGCCGGTAAAGAGATGCAATATATCTTTTCACCGGATAAGAAATTCAAAACCTGGAGAAAGCTTTGGGTAGCATTAGCAGAAGCGGAGCAGGAGCTTGGCTTAGCTATCTCTGACGAGCAGATTGAAGAACTGAAAGCATATCAGGACGATATCAACTATGAGGTGGCTAAGGAAAGAGAAGCTCTGGTTCGTCATGATGTCATGTCCCATGTATTTGCTTACGGCGAACAGTGTCCTAAGGCAAAGGGAATCATTCACCTTGGAGCAACCTCTTGCTATGTAGGAGATAATACCGATATTATCATAATGACGGAAGCCTTAAAGCTGGTGAAGCAAAAGCTCGTTAATGTTATGGCGGAGCTTTCAAAATTTGCTATGGAATATCGTGCACTTCCTACCCTTGCTTTTACCCACTTTCAACCTGCACAGCCTACAACGGTTGGTAAAAGGGCTGCTCTTTGGTTAATGGAATTAAAGCTTGATTATGATGATATCTGCTATCTGATAGATGGCATGCAATTACTTGGTTCAAAGGGTACAACGGGAACACAGGCAAGCTTCTTGGAGTTGTTTGACGGAGATCATGATAGAATCAAGAAGCTGGATCAAATTATTGCAGACAAGATGGGCTTTAATGGATGTTTACCGGTATCCGGGCAAACCTATTCCAGAAAAGTAGACCTAAGAATACTGAATGTCCTTGCAGGTATTGCAGCCAGTGCGCACAAATTCTCTAATGACATCAGACTTCTTCAGCATCTAAAGGAAATTGAAGAGCCCTTTGAAAAGAATCAGATAGGCTCCTCGGCTATGGCCTATAAAAGAAATCCGATGAGAAGTGAACGTATTGCATCCTTAGCTAATTATGTTATGGTAGATGCACTTAATCCGGCTATTACAACCGCAACGCAGTGGTTTGAGAGAACCCTTGATGATTCAGCGAATAAGAGAATTAGTGTACCCGAAGCCTTTCTAGCAGTAGATGGAATACTCGATCTATATATGAATGTAGTAGACGGACTGGTTGTATACCCTAAAGTAATCGAGAGACGTCTGATGCAGGAGCTTCCTTTTATGGCTACCGAAAATATTATGATGGATGCAGTTAAGGCCGGTGGGGATAGACAGGAGCTGCATGAGAAAATCCGAACTCTTTCCATGGAAGCCGGAAGAAATGTGAAAGAAAAAGGCTTAGAGAACAATCTTCTGGAGCTTATAGCAGCAGATTCTGCCTTCAATATGACTCTCGAGGAGCTTAAGAGTACGATGGACCCAGTAAAATATACCGGACGTGCCAAGGAGCAGACGGAAGAATTTATTCAGGAGGTTATTCAGCCGATCCTTAATGAGAATAAGGAGTTTCTTGGTTTAAAAGCAGATATTAAAGTCTGATGTACGACAGGCACCTTGTTTATTGTTGACAATAAATATATTCCATGATATGGTATTACTGTGATAACAGAAATAATAAAGAAGAGGTAAATGCTATCCGGTGAGCTTGATATTACACAATCGGTAATATAAGTGAGAACGTGGAAACGATGAGTAAAATCATAATAAAATAAGAAATTTTAACTGTTATATGGACAGTTTTATTTTCTTTACCCAAATTATGATTTGAATTCATACTTCCACATGCATAAAGCGATTAAAGCTGTGGAAATTCCACAGCTTTTTTTTATGCCGAAAGGCAATCTGTTATCACACCTATATAATATTTTGAATTTTTTGCAATTGAAGAAACGATGTCGTTTATTAAGAAGATGAATAGTAAAGAGAGGATATAAGAAATGAACGAAAAATTATTAAGCTATTTAAGTAAACCAAAGATATATACACAGAGTACTGAAAAATTCTGGGATGATGAGCATATCTCTCAGGGAATGCTAGCTGCACATTTAGATCCGGAATGGGACGCCGCCTCAAGAAAACATGAATTTATGGATCATTCAGTGGAATGGATTGTAAATATAGCACCTCCTGAAAAGTATCCTAAGCTGCTGGATTTGGGCTGTGGCCCTGGACTTTACGCAGAAAGATTTTATCAAAAGGGGTATAAAGTAACAGGAATTGATTATTCCAGACGATCCTTAGCCTATGCAAGAAAGTCTGCTACTGAGAAAAATCATGAAATCAATTATCTGTATCAGAATTATCTTGAATTTTATAGTAAGGAAGAATTTGATATCATAACACTGATTTACTGTGATTTTTGTGTAATACCGGATGATGACAGGAAAGAATTATTGAAGAATATTTATCAGGCACTAAAGCCAGGGGGGAAATTTATTGTTGATGTTACTACCCCTAAGGAGTATGAAAATAGAGAAGAGACAAAAAGCTGGTACTACAGTGATACAGACTTCTGGAGCGAGGGACCTCATTTATGCCTTCAGGCCTTCTACCGATATGAGGAATGGAATACCATCTTAAAGCAAACAATTATAGTTACTGATAGCTCTATTCATAACTATTATCTATGGGATCATACTTTTACAAAAGAGGACTTGGGCTATGAGCTAAGTGAGAGCGGATTTGATAAAATAGAATACTATGGTGATGTGGCAGGTGCGCAATATAGGCCGGAGGGAAAGGTTTTCTGTGCGGTTGCAGTCAAATAATAAGGTAGCAAATTAAAGGTTTTATAAAATAAGGATTTTGAGAATTTCGCTCTCAAAATCCTTATTTATGGGTAGCTATTGTACTACTCGACTTTACAACCGATATGCTCTATTGTGCTGCGGATTTCGCTTTCAGCGACAGCCTCATTGAAATCTACTTCAACAGTACCTCTTTGAAGGTCAACATTTACCTTCTGTACGCCGTCTAGATTCTCAAGTGCATTTTTTAACTGTGTTTTCATCGGTGTGTTATACAAGCCGTCAACATTATAATGGACATTATTCAATTAAGCTTCCTGCCTTTCTATTATTTATTCATATAATTGGCTGTTGTAAATAAAAGTAATGAATATAACAGTATGGAGAAAATTGCTTTCCTCCTCATTTTTAATATTATGAAAATTTATATAGTAAATTATACGATAAATTGCAATTGAAACTATATTACTAATGCAATTAAGTCTGTTTTTTCATATCGGTTATGACCCTTTAACCCTTTTTTATATTTCCAACACTTAATTGCATCCTCAAGGGATTTTCCTTTATTATCAGAAAAAAAATCTCGAATATAAGTATTATATTCAAATTGACTGTCTATAGCGGTTTTCCCTTTTTTCTTTTCGGCTAATAACTGATAATATGCCTTAATTGCCTCACCATAGGTCTTCCCTGCATTGGATTTAAGCCATTTTTGAAAGGCTACATTGAAAGAAAAGCTACTTCCGATATTTTCTATAAAAAAAGCTCTATGCTTTTCTGAACAAACTAAATCTGGTTCGATTATACTAAGGTTCGTAATGATTTTTATATCAACAGGCTTCTTCCTCGTGGGTTGCTTAATAGTCATTCTTTCACCATTATTCAAATAATTTGCTATTCTATCTGTAAGTACGACTTTTCCGCCATTGGTTGGTAGACCTTCAATTTTGCAAAATGCAACTAATTCTTCTTTTAAATAGTAAAATTCACGAAATACAGTACTGCTCAAATTATTATTTAAAATAGGTCGATCGGTCATCTAACCCCTCCTTCAAGGATCATTTTTTGTAATAAGCATTTCTTTAGAAAAAGTTAGGTAAGTAATAATACCAGTTTATGGATTATTATACCATGGCCTGAACACCTGTTCAATCTTTGAAAGTCTAAATTTATTTAATAAAATAGAAGTTATAAAAAGAAGTAGGAGAAAATTTTATATTATATAAATTTTTCAAATTCATAAGAAAGAATTAGAATTATTGATATTGACTTAATGATAATTTGCGCAGTATATCAAAATGAAATATATTCCCATTTAATATATGCTTGGATTAGGGTGTCAAAAGCCTAATTAGATTTTGTGATTCGTTATTTTGCACAATCTACATCTTCAAGATCGTGATGCAGAACATTGCTATAAGCAGCTTTTATGCAAAATGACGAAGTTAAATTGTTCGAGGGTCTTTTGAAACCCTGAAAATGTTAGGTAATCTTCTTAATAAATAGGAAGAGATATTGTTTTATGAGATAAGATTATGCTAAAATCTGTAATATAAGGATGCTTCAAAGTAGATTATATAAATACAAATGAAGGAGAGGATAATATGTTGAGGGATGCTGAAAAAACAATAGGTAATATACTCGATAAACAAGGTACCGTGTACATAAGCTCTGTGGATGAAGATGGTTTCCCAAATACCAAGGCAGTGCTTGCACCCAGAAAAAGAGAAGGAATAAAGGAGCTTTATTTCACTACGAATACCTCCTCAAAGCATGTAAAGCAATTTTGGGACAACTCCAAAGCCAGCGTCTATTTTTGTGATAAAAGATTTTTCAGGGGAGTAATGCTAAAGGGTACGATGGAGGTTTTGGAGGACAGTGAGAGTAAGGAAATGATATGGCAGCCCGGTGATACTTTATATTATCCACTTGGTGTTACAGATCCGGATTACTGTATACTTAAGTTCACGGCACAAAAAGGGCGATATTACAGTAATTTTAAATCCGAGGACTTTATTATACATTAGGATTAGTTAGCAGAAATACTTAATGTCATTGCTGTTAAAATACTTTCCTGATATAATAATAGTATATAGCATTACAAAACTCCATAAGAGGATTTTATATGAATGTTGATTTAGAATATTATCGGATATTTTACCACGTAGCTAAGGCGGGAAGCTTTACAATGGCTGGAGAGGAGCTCTGTATCTCGCAGCCTGCTGTCAGTCAGGCAATTAAGCTTCTTGAGACAAGCCTTGGCAGCAAATTATTTATCCGCATACCGAAGGGAGTAAAACTAACTCCGGAGGGTGAGGTTTTATTTAGTTACGTACAAAGAGGCTATGAATATATTCTTCTGGGAGAAGCAAAATTTCAGAAAATGCTTGATTTAGAGAATGGTGAGATTCGCATCGGGGCCAGCGATATGACGCTTCAATATTATCTGCTTCCTTATTTGGAGAGCTTTCACGAGAAGTTTCCGGGAATTAAGGTGACTGTTACGAATGCACCGACACCTGAGACTTTAGATTATCTTTATAATGGAAAAATAGATTTTGGGATTGTTAGTGAACCCTTTGAGGCTAAACCTGAAATTGAGATACACCAGGTACGTAAAATCAAGGATATTTTTGTGGCGGGCAGTAGGTTCCTTAGTCTTAAAGACAGAATTATACCATTTAAAGAACTGGAAGCTTTACCGATTATTTGCCTTGAACATAATACCAGTTCACGTAGCTATATGGATGGTTTTTTATATAAGAATGATGTGACTTTGAATCCAGAGTTTGAGCTTGCGATGAGTGATATTATCGTGAAGTTTGCGATAAGAAATCTAGGGATTGGCTGCGTCGTCAGAGATTTTGCAGAGGAAGCAATTAAATCCGGTGATTTGTTTGAACTGCAATTTGAGAAAGAGATTCCGGGAAGACATTTTTGTATAATTACGGGTAACACAAATCCAATCTCAACAGCAGCAAAGGAACTCTTAAGAATGATGAATGGCATAATGTATGGATATGATTCCATTAATAATTCCTATCATAAAAAATGTTGAGAGAACAAGGAGGGGCTTATGCAGAATATAAAAATAAAATATATTAGTGACAAGACAGAAAAATTACAATACATTGATAATAAATCAGACTGGATTGACTTAAGGGCCGCAGAAAGGATTGAATTGAAAGCAGGAGAATTTAAGTTAATACCATTAGGGATTGCAATGGAGCTCCCGAAAGGCTACGAGGCCCATATTGTACCAAGAAGCAGTACGTTTAAGAATTTCGGCATTTTACAGACAAACTCTATGGGAGTTGTGGATGAAACCTACTCTGGTGATAATGACCAGTGGTTTTTTCCAGCTCTGGCAATGCGTGATACGATAATCGATATCAATGACCGCATTTGTCAATTCCGAATTATGGAACATCAACCAAGGATTGAATTTACTGAGGTGGCTACGCTAGGGAGTATAAATCGCGGTGGGTTTGGAAGTACGGGAAAACAATAGCGCAAACCTTATATCCACATAAGGTAAATAAAAATAATTATTGAATTAGACCGCTTGTAACATAGGAGTTTTGGAGGTTTTTGATGGCCGGAGTAATAACACATATGGTGATCGCTAAGGAGATAGGAAAGCGCCTTAAGGAAGGTACGATTGAGAACATGGGCTTATTCTATCTGGGGAATCTCGCCCCGGATTCAATACACGCCAGAGAAGGCTATATTAGAAGCTATAAGAAGCATACACATTTACGGGATGATATTCCGGATAAGGATTTTGGAAGGGAAGAGAACCTAAATCTTTTTCATGAACGAGTGACTCAGTTTATCTGTAATAACAGAGATCGAACTGACGGCTTGCTTGATTTATACCGTGGCTATGTGGTGCATCTTCTGACAGATGAGTTATTTATGCTGACTGTTCGTGAGGAATTTTGTAAAAAAATGAGAGAACTGGGCATCGAGCAAAAGGACCCTTTATTTTTTGAATATATTGTGACGGATATGAACCGCAATGATTTATTATTGGTGAAAGAATACAAAGACTGCGAAGAGATACGAAAATGTATTGAACAGGTTACAATCCGTGCGGTAGAAGGTTACTTAAGTGAAAAGGAGATGTATATCAGCAGGGACTGGCTGGTACACCAGCATTACTATGAGAAATATGAACCGGCGCAGCCAAGCTTTATTACCTACGAGAGAATGCTGCAATTCATACATATGGCAGCGGACGATATTGTAAATAGACTTTCTGAGGGCGGCTGCTTACCAAAGATGTTAGACTAGTTAAAAGTATCATATAAAGTATAAAAAGTTGCGAGACGAAATTAACATTGACTTATAATAGGCAATATGTTAACATACATATAAATGTATGTATTGAGGTGACGATATGGCACGAAACAAATATCCGGAAATAACACGCGCGCGAATTTTAGAGACAGCGAAAAGGCTGTTTATGGAAAAAGGATGGGAAGAAACAACTGTACAAGATATTGTTGATGAATTAGCTGATGTTACAAGAGGAGCCTTTTATCATCATTTTCAATCAAAGGACGATATTATTGATGCAGTAACAACATTGATGTTCAGTGGTAATATTATGACTCTGATTAAAGAAAACGCAAACCTTAATATCAATGGCCTCAATAAGCTCCGTAATCTTCTCATTTCTTCCTTTGGTACTGAAGAACAACTACAATTTGTAAAGGTTGCTCCATCTGTTTTACGAAGTCCTATAATTATTGGGAAGCAGGTAAGAGATTGCATAAATACAATTGCACCGTATATATGTAAGTGTATTGAGGAAGGTAATCAAGATGGATCACTACGTGTTGATAATCCTAAGCAAACTGCTGAAACTTTTATTTTACTTGTTAACCTTTGGTTGAATCCAATTACATTTACTGTTACAAAGGAAGAATATAGTGACAAGATCAGCCATTTAAAAGCATTGTTTGAGGGGATTGGTTTACCAGTTATCGACGATGAACTTTTTCATTTATTTGAAAAATACTATGATTATGTAGTACAAAACGGCTAATTAAAATAAGCTGCCAATTTAGGCAGTTTATTATTACTAATATACATACATTTAAATGTATCAAAAAATGGAGGTAATATGAGAAACGATATAGCAGTAATAATCAGAGGTCTTACCAAAGCTTTCGGGGGACGAGAGGTCGTACGTAACTGTTCAATGACAGTTGAAAAAGGCTCTATCTATGGCTTCTTAGGAAAAAACGGAGCAGGAAAAACAACAGTTTTCAAGATGCTTTTAGGGTTGCTTCAACCTACTGCAGGAGAGGCTACTGTTTTGGGGATGGATAGTGTAAAACAAAATCTTGATATTCTAAAGCGGACAGGCAGTTTAATTGAAACACCAATTTTTTATGAACATTTATCAGCAATTGAGAATCTGCAAATACACCTTGAATATATGGGTATAGCAAAAGCAGATATAATTGGAACACTTGAAATGGTGGGGCTGCCAAAAGTGGGAGCACAACCAGTTTCAACTTTTTCTCTCGGTATGCGACAACGCTTGGCAATTGCCCGTGCCATTGTACATAAACCGGAGCTTATGATTTTAGATGAACCTGTAAATGGGCTTGATCCTATTGGAATAAAAGAAATGAGAGAACTGTTTTGTAATCTTGTGAAAGAAAGAGAAATTACCATTTTACTATCTAGTCATATTCTTTCGGAAGTAGAGCAAACTGCAAATCGGATAGGTATCATAGTGGATGGCACAGTCGTTGCGGAAGTTATTCCGCAAGAAATAAGCAATCGATACAAAGGTGGATTAGAAGAATACTTTATGACAATCACTAAGGGAGGAAATACTAATGAATAAACTGATTTCACTTGAATTAAAACGAAACGGTATGAAATCCTACCATGTTGCAGTAGTGATTATTACAGCTGTTATGTTGAGCCTTTTATACCTGTTAGCTGTCATACCAAAGCTTGACTCATCAGAGACAGATATGAAGATGTTCATGACTTATCACAATTTAATTCAACTAAACAATATCATCGGCATGGTCATTTTTACAATCTTTTCATCTGTCATGTTCTCAAAGTTTGTTGTAGAAGAATATGAGGGGAGAAGAGTAATACTATTGTATTCCTATCCGGTAGACCGTATAAAAATATTTATAACTAAGATCTCTGTGGTGTTTTTTTATACAGTTGCTGCAATGCTCTTATGCGGTATTCTGGTGTTGGGAGTTTTCTTTACAACAGAAAGCCAGTTCCCAATTTGTGCGGATCAACTTAGTACTAAAGTAATTTGCTATGGGTTTCTTTCTCTTTTATGCTATTCCCTATTGGCTGGAGTATGGGGGATAGTAGCCTTATATTTTGGATTTGGGAAACAATCCGTTTCAACGACAATTATCGCTGCTGTAATTATTGCTATCCTCCTGTGTCAACTGATGGCTATTACAATGAATATTTACAGTGGCATTGCTTTTCTGGTTTTAGGGATTTTTGCAGCAGGAATTACTTTAAGCACACTAAAAAATAGAGTGAAGAATATGGAGGTATGATTTGGTTACAGATTAAGTTTAAGTCATTTGTAGTGTGATATGCTTGATAGTATGTTTGTTATAATTGATATAATATTCTATTATACCTAACATAATTAATATTGATTTTACTTATGCTTTGGGATGATTTATACTTGGTAGGTAATTGGGTATACTAATTTCATTGCGATATGCATAACGAGGCGTATATCGCATCATCCAAGGAGGATTTCACTATGGTAAAAGCAATTGTTGGCGCCAATTGGGGCGATGAAGGAAAAGGTAAAATTACAGACATGCTGGGGCAGGAAGCGGATATAATCGTTAGGTATCAGGGAGGCAGTAATGCCGGACACACGATTATTAACGAATATGGTAAATTCGCTCTGCATTTACTTCCATCCGGTGTATTTTATAAACACACAACAAGTATTATCGGCAATGGTGTAGCACTCAACATTCCATATTTAGTGAAGGAAATAAAAGCCTTGGAGGAACGCGGTGTTCCTACACCAAAGATTTTAGTATCCGACAGAGCACAGATTATGATGCCCTATCATATCTTATTTGATCAATATGAAGAAGAAAGACTTGGCGGTAAATCCTTTGGTTCTACCAAATCCGGTATTGCTCCTTTCTATTCAGATAAATATGCGAAAATTGGTTTTCAAGTCTCCGAATTATTTGATGATGCGGTATTAAAGGATAAGATTGCCAGAGTATGTGAGATGAAGAATATTATTCTTGAGCACTTATATCATAAGCCTGCAATCAATGAAGAGGAATTATATAATACCTTAGTTGAATATAGAAATATGGTTGAGCCTTATGTATGCGATGTATCAGCATTTTTATTTGATGCAATTAAGGCCGGAAAGAATATATTACTCGAAGGACAGCTGGGTGCTTTAAAAGACCCTGACTTCGGAATTTACCCGATGGTAACCTCCTCCTCTACCCTTGCGGCTTACGGTGCAATCGGTGCCGGTATCCCGCCGTATGAGATTAAGAGCGTGGTTACTGTTGTGAAGGCTTATTCTAGTGCAGTCGGCGCAGGTGAATTTGTCAGCGAAATCTTCGGAGAAGAGGCTGATGAGCTTAGAAGACGCGGCGGTGACGGTGGCGAGTACGGTGCAACTACAGGCAGGCCCAGACGTATGGGATGGTTTGATGCGGTAGCTTCCCGATATGGCTGCAGAATGCAGGGTGCAACTGAAGTAGCACTTACTGTACTTGATGTACTTGGGTATCTTGATACGCTTCCGGTATGTGTTGGATATGAAATTGACGGAGTGGTTACTAAGGATTTCCCTACAACCGTAAAGCTGGCGAAAGCTAAGCCGGTATACGAATACCTTCCTGGCTGGAAACAGGATATCAGAGGAATAAAAAGCTATGATGAGCTTCCGGAAAATTGCAGAAAATATATTGAATATATTGAGAAGGAGCTTGAAGTACCGGTAAAATTAGTATCAAACGGACCGGGAAGAAGCGATATCATCCGTAGATAATAATGTGAATTGTGAAAATCACAAACTAATTCAAAGGGTAGGTATGGGCATTAGTGAGAAACAATAATTTTTTATAGCTGTAGATAAAGGTGCTGCATGGTTTTTGCAGCACCTTTATTGGCTACTTGTCAAGAGTCGTAGTATTGTCTTATTTTTCTTTTTTTCTTTGTTATAATTAGTATACCTACACATAGCAAAATGCAGTATATTATCAAATTTAATACATAGAAAAAATCATAATCAATTCTAAACCTTCCATCGTTAACGCTATAACCATATATTTTTTTAGTAACATAATAATATGCCGAGGTTCTAAATGGATACAATGGTATAACGCAAAATAAGATTACAACTTGAATTAAGTATACAGCATAAAATAAAATATGTTTTTTATAAATTATTTTGTTGAAATCAACTTTTTTATCCTCTAACATACTGTTGTATTTTTCAATATCACTTTCAAATCCTTTACAGGAATTATTATAAAACATAATGCCAATGATTAAAAATGATAATGAAATCATTGTAGAATAACTTAGTGAAGAATAATGAAATCCATTGTATAACCTTAGCCCAAGACTCGATGCTATAATACCTATAAAAAGTATTCCAATACTTATCAGATAGTTATTAGCAAAATGTTGTTTGCGCTTTCCTAATAGATAGGCTGCCTGCTGCTTATTTTCTTTAATACAGTATGGGTTATTAACATCTAAACTAAGGTCATTTTTTTCACCTTTTAATATTTCATCTATAGTAACGCCCAAAACTTCTGCTAATGCAGGTAAAACAGAAATATCAGGATACCCTTCCCCAGTCTCCCACTTGGAAACAGCCTTATTTGTAATATCTAGTTTATCCGCTAGATTTTGCTGTGTCATTGACAATTGCTTTCTTTGAACTGCAATGAATTTACCTATTTTTTTAATATCCAATATTTACAATCTCCTTTTTTACTATTGATATTACTTGCTTACATAAAATAAATCAACCTTCTTTCCTTCGAATAAGTCTACCAGAAGTGGATTTAGTATTATCTATAACTGTAACAAGTCTTTATCCTTCAAACAACTGGACATGTATAACTATACAAAAGTATTTCCTTGGGCGAGTTATTCTTCTCTCGCAACTAATTATGATTCATGAGAACGCCCATCGTAAGTATGATGAAAAGAGTAAAAACATGGATAATTTAATACCCTTAGTTATATTATCTCATGAATTGCGTTGATTGGTTAAAAATAAAAAAAATAGTTGTATTTACCATAATTTGTTGTATAATAATTTTTTTAATATTTCTGTACAGAAGTACAGGAATTTATAGCAACTGGTAAAACGATAAGTTTTACCACTAAATTAACATAAGAATCAGGAGGGATAATAATGGATGCTGTAATTAGAATTGGAATTGTCGGAGATTATGATGGTAGGCCATCGCATGTTGCCACAGAGGAATCAGTTAAGCATGCAGCAAAACAGCTTGGAGAAGTTTTTGATGTAAACTGGATTCCTACGATTGAGTTAATGGAAGGAGCTGATCAAAAATTAAGCGGTTTTGACGGCATATGGGTAGCTCCGGGCAGTCCCTATCAAAGTATGCTTGGAGCACTAAATGCAATACAATATGCAAGAGAAAAAAATATTCCCTATATTGGTACCTGCGGTGGTTTTCAGCATGCAGCGATTGAATATGCAAGAAATGTTTTACAGATCAAAGAACTTCAAGCGGAGGATTTTGATCCGTACGCACCAAATTCATATATTACAGCATTGGCTTGTTCATTGGTTGCTCAGACAAGACACATTATCCTCGATAAGAACTCAGTTTTATTCCGGATTTATGGTTCAGCCGAAGTTGTCGAGAGATATAACTGTAGTTTTGGTGTAAGCAAGGAATTTCAAGATAAACTTAATCAAGGAGGACTTAAGATCGTGGGTACGGATGAGGAAGGTGAGGTACGTATTGTAACAATAGAAGAGAATAGATTTTTTGTTGCTTCTTTATTCCAGCCTCAGCTAAGCTCCAGTTATGAAAACCCACATCCCTTGATTGTTGCTTACTTATCAAATGTAAGAGATTATCATAGAGGAATCTAATACTTAATACAATAAATGTCAGGAAAATAATACCAAACATATCGAACTTAAGCCTGCCTAAAAATAATCTCTTTCGATTGAAGGCATACGCAATGATATGAAGCTGAAGACCCTAATGGTTTTTTACAAGTGCAGGAGTCTGGACATTTTATAATCCCTATGCTACGATGTTAGGGATACAGTTGAACTTAATCAGAACTGATAAACAAACATCGATAGATAAGAATTAGAAAGGTTTAAGATAATGAATTTGCTGACGATAGAGAATATGAGTAAGAGCTATACAGACCGTTTACTTTTCGATAAAGTAAGCTTTGGCATAAATGAGGGCGAGAAAATCGGAGTGATTGGTATTAATGGCACGGGTAAATCTACTCTGCTAAAAATAATTGCAGATCTTGAAGAGCCGGATGAAGGTATCGTTACACGTGGTAAAAAACTACGTATTGGATATCTTCCCCAGACTCCGGAATTTGACGATACTCTGACTATTATACAAAATGTCGTACTTAATCAAAAGGCAGAAGAGGAATACCGTAACCTTGAAGGTGAGGCAAACGCAATGCTTATAAAGCTCGGAATAAGCGATGTTAATGCCTCACCTGCTAAGCTTTCCGGCGGGCAGAAGAAAAGAGTAGCCTTAGTGCGTACGCTCCTTACACCAGCTGAGCTTTTGGTACTGGATGAACCTACCAACCATTTAGATAATGAGATGGCGCAGTGGCTGGAGGATTATTTAATAAAATATCGTGGAGCCTTTATCATGATTACTCATGATAGGTACTTTCTTGATAAGGTAACGAATAAAATTATTGAATTAGATAAGGGTAAAATCTATTCTTATACTGCGAATTATTCTAAATTTCTGGAGCTGAAGGCTGAGCGTGAGGATATGGCAATGGCTTCGGAGCGAAAGGCAAAAAGCCTATATAGAATTGAACTCGAGTGGATGCAAAGGGGAGCCAGAGCGCGATCTACCAAGCAGAAGGCACATATTCAGAGATTCGAGGAATTAAGAGACCGTAAGGTAACCGAAACAGAAGGAAGGGTTGAAATCAATGCGCTTTCCTCAAGGCTTGGTAAAAAAACGATTGAGCTTAATCATATCAGTAAAGCCTTTGGAGATAGGAAGCTAATAAAGGATTTTACCTATATTCTTTTGCCCTGTGACCGACTTGGGATTGTCGGGCCGAATGGCTGCGGAAAATCAACCTTGCTTAATATCTTGGCAGGCAATCTTCAGCCTGACGAAGGTAATATAGAGACCGGTACAACAATTAAGCTGGGGTATTTTTCTCAAGAAAATGAATATATGGACGAAAGTCTTAAGGTCATTGATTTTATTCGTGATACTGCTGAATATATCCAGACCGCAGAAGGAACTATCACTGCTTCACAGATGTGTGAGAAATTCCTGTTTACGGGTGCAATGCAGTATTCACTGATTGCGAAGCTATCAGGCGGTGAGAAAAGAAGATTATATTTATTAAAGGTTTTAATGGAAGCACCGAATATTCTGATTTTAGATGAGCCGACGAATGATTTGGATATACAGACCTTAACGATCCTTGAGGATTATCTTAATACCTTCCCCGGTATAGTCGTTACAGTATCTCATGATAGATATTTTCTGGATAAGATTGCAACCCGGATATTTTCTTTTGAGGATGGGTGCATACGTCAATATGAAGGAAATTATTCCGATTATAAGGAAGTAAAAGATCAGCGTAATGCTGAGACTTCTGCGACAATAAAATCCACGGTTAATACAAGGGAGGAACAAAAGCAGACTGGTATGGCTGATTGGAAACAGAAGAATACCAAGCTTAAATTCTCCTATCAAGAGCAAAAGGAGTTTGATACGATTGATCTAGATATTGCAAGACTCGAGGCAGAGATAGAAGAGACAGAAACAGAAATTGGTAAAGCAGCTACCGATTATACTAAGCTGAATGAATTAATGCAAAGGAAAGAGACTCTTGAAAAGTCACTTGAAGAGAAGATGGAGCGCTGGGTTTATTTAAATGATCTCGCTGAACAGATAGAAGCAGCTAAGAAATAAAATAAGCTTAATAATACACGGATACACAATAAATGAACTCATATAAAAGTGATGTAAAAACATTGTTAGGTGAGTAACAGTTATGAAATGATGAATTACATTATCTAAAGTAGCTTTTAACAAACCAATCAGAAAAAAGGTAATAAGAATGATACATTGATATAAATTCGCACTTTTTATTAAGACATCCTGAAGCAGCCTTGGTATAATGTGGTTGGAGGTGCTATCCATGAGCGAGAATAAAGAAGTTGTTATGAAAGAGATTACATCAAAAACAATTGATTATATTGAAAATCATTTGAATGAAAAATTTAATTTAGATGAAATTGCAAAAGCAGTGGGTTATTCAAAATACCATTTAAATCGTATTTTTTCAGAGATTACGGGAAAGACGATACACAAATATATACAGGAAAGACGATTGTCTGATTCAGCAGTAAAATTAATCTCATCTAATCATCCGATTATCGAGATAGCCCAGGAGGCAGGCTACTCTTCTCAGCAATCCTATACTCTGGCTTTTCGCAGGTTTTATCAATGTTCGCCTAAAGCTTATCGAAAGCAATATAGGGTTAGCCTTCAAAATATCAGTCTTAGTATAAATAGCAGTACGAATTCTTGGAATAGTATCGTATGTTTGATGAGTAAGGGGGTTATGGCAGCATGAGTCAGATACCTTACGTGATTGAACAGACTAGCAGGGGCGAACGAAGCTATGATATTTATTCCAGATTATTAAAGGATCGTATTATATTCCTTGGTGAAGAGGTGAATAGCGTATCAGCAAGTATTATTGTTGCCCAGTTATTATTTCTTGAAGCAGAGGACCCTTCAAAGGATATTAATCTTTATATCAATAGTCCGGGAGGATCAGTGTCAGACGGCTTTGCGATCTTTGATACGATGAAGTTTATTAAATGTGACGTTTCAACAATCTGTATTGGGATGGCCGCCAGTATGGGTGCATTTTTATTAGCAGCCGGTACAAAGGGAAAGCGTTATGCTGTACCTAATGCTGAGATTATGATTCACCAGCCCTCCGGTGGTATTAAAGGGCCGGCTCAGGCAAGCGATATTGAGATAACGGCTAGATATATCATGAATAACAAAATGAAGCTGAATAAGATACTGGCTGCAAACACCGGTAAAGCAATTGAGGAAATAGAGCGTGATACCGATCGAGATTATTATATGTCAGCACAGGAAGCCCTGGAATACGGTATCATTGATCAGATTATTACTAGTCGAATATAATAAAAGAACCCGGACTTTTTCTTAAAGAAGCCGGGTTTTTATCTATAAAGCATAATTAAAAAGCTCACATTCTTGCAAACAGTGATTTTGCAGAAGGTGAGCTTTATTAATGCATTATAATAAATATTATATCAGGTATTTTATGCAGATTTCTCAAACTGAGAATTGTAAAGGTTGGCGTAGAAGCCGCCTTTTGCTAACAGCTCTTCATGATTACCCTGCTCTACGATATCGCCCTCATTCATAACAAGAATTAAATCAGCATCACGTATCGTGGATAATCTGTGGGCGATGATAAAGCTGGTTCTTCCCTTCATTAAGGAATCCATAGCTCTTTGGATAAGGACTTCAGTTCTGGTATCTACAGAGCTGGTAGCTTCATCAAGAATAAGAATTTTAGGATCAGCTAATATGGCTCTTGCAATTGTTAACAGCTGCTTCTGGCCCTGTGATACATTGCTTGCCTCTTCATTCAGTACCATGTTATAGCCATCGGGAAGCGTAGTGATGAAGTGATGAACATGGGCGGCTCTGGCAGCCTTAATAACCTCATCATCTGTAGCACTTAATTTACTGTAGCGGAGATTTTCCATAATAGTACCATTGAACAACCAGGTATCCTGTAGAACCATACCAAATAGTTTCCTTAGATCACTACGGTCGAAAGCCTGAATATTATGTCCGTCAATTAATATTTCACCGCTGTTGATATCGTAGAAACGCATTAATAATTTTACAATGGTTGTTTTACCGGCACCGGTTGGACCGACAATCGCGATCTTCTGACCCTTTGCGATCTTCGTGCTGAAGTCATTGATAATGATCTTATCGGAATTATATCCAAAATGTACATCCCTAAATTCAACGCTTCCATGAAGGCCTTCGATGGAAACCGGGTTTTCAACAGTCTGAACCTCTTCGGGAGCTTCTAAGAATTCAAAAACTCTTTCTGCAGCGGCAGCTGTTGATTGGAACATATTTGCTACCTGACTGAGCTGTCCGATTGGCTGCGTAAATAATCTGATATATTGGAAGAAGGACTGGATTTCACCAATTTTAATCTTATTATGAATTGCTAAATATCCGCCAAGAATAGCAACACCAACATAACCGATATTACCGATAAACATCATGACAGGCATCATTAAGCCGGATAAAAATTGAGATTTCCAAGCAGATTCATAAAGCTTTTCATTCTTCTCATTAAATTCCTGAATGGCTTCCTCTTCCTTATTAAATACCTTTACAATATTATGACCACCATAAACCTCTTCTACCTGACCGTTAACATGGCCTAAATATTCCTGCTGCTGTTTAAAGTATTTTTGTGACTTTTTAATAACCTTACCTACAACAAGACCGGATAGTGGAAGTACTAAGAGTGCCAGTAAGGTCATGGGTATACTAATACTGATCATCATAATTAGTACACCGATAATCTGTACTACGGAGACAATTAACTGGGATAAACTCTGATTCAAACTTTGACTTAAGGTGTCAATATCGTTCGTTACTCTTGATAAGATCTCTCCATGGGAGGTCGTATCAAAATAATTCATAGGCATACGGTGTATCTTCTCTGAAATCTGCTTACGGAAATTATAGGTAACCTTCTGGGTTATACCTGTTAAGAACCAGCCTTGTATAAAGGAAAATATCGCACCGGTAGCATACAGGATAATTAGTGTAATCAGTATTTTTCCAAGAGCATCAAAATCGATCCCTTTTCCGCCGCCTATTTTACTGATGATACCATCGGTAATTTTAGTGGTTGCATCACCCATAATATCAGGGCCGACTATGGTAAATATCGTACTGCCTATCGCAAATAGAAATACGAGTATAAAACCAATCTTATATTTTGAAAGGTGGGAGGTTAATTTTTTCATGGTTCCCTTGAAATCCTTAGCCTTTTCTCCTCCCATCATTCCGGGAGGGCCTCCGGGCCCCATCATTCGCCTTCTTTGTCCCGGTTTCACTGATGGATTTTTCTGTGCATTCTCATTATTACTCATAATCCAACTCCTCCTTTGACAATTGGGAAGATGCAATCTGCTGATATACTTCACAATTCTTTAATAGCTCTTTATGTGTTCCCTTTCCGACAATATGTCCGTCATCCAGTACAAGAATTTGCTCTGCATTCATGATAGTACTAATTCTTTGTGCTACAATAAGAATTGTACTGCTTGTCAGTTCCTCCTTAAGCGTTTTACGAAGCTTTGCATCAGTCTTATAATCTAGAGCAGAGAAGCTGTCATCAAATATATAGACCTGCGGATTTTTAGCGATTGCTCTTGCTATGGATAACCGCTGCTTCTGACCACCAGATACATTGGTACCGCCTTGTGCAATTTCTGATTGGTAGCCTTCCGTCTTTTCATTGATAAAATCATCTGCCTGAGCTATTCTGGCAGCCGTTCTGACCTGTTCCTCATTCGCAGCCTTATTACCGAATTTGATATTAGATTCTATCGTACCGGTAAAAAGAACACCCTTCTGCGGTACAAAGCCAAGCCTTGTGCGCAGTGTCTTTTGCTTCATCCTTGTAATATCTGTACCGTCTAATAATATACTACCAGCTGTTGCGTCATAGAATCTTGGAATTAAATTAATTAAGGTGGATTTACCGCTGCCGGTACTGCCTATGATCGCAGTAGTCTCACCGGGCTTTGCGGTAAAGCTGATATTTGATAATACATCCTCCTCCGCATTTGGATAGCGGAAGGATACATTTTTAAATTCAAGTAAGCCCTTGGTATTCGTATTAGTTATTTCTTCCTTATCAGGATCTACGATTGAAGTTTTTGTATTTAAGATTTCATCAATACGTTTTGCTGCAACGCTTGCTCTCGGAAGCATAACAGAGATAAAGGTCAGCATTAGGAAGGACATAATAATCTGCATGGTATATTGAATAAATGCAATCATATCACCAATCTGTATGGTACCCTCATCGATACCCTTAGCCGCAACCCAGATAATCAGAATGGATACAAAGTTCATGATAAGAAATAGGATAGGCATCATGAAGGTCATAACGCGGTTAACGAATAAACTGTTCTTTGTTACATCTGCATTGGCTTTCTCAAAACGCGCTTTTTCGTGTTCTACAGTACTGAAGGCGCGGATTACAGGAAGACCGGACAAGATCTCTCTCATGACGAGATTAATACGGTCAACAAGCTTTTGCATCAACTGGAATTTTGGCATTGCAACGATTAATAATACAGCAATCATGACAAAGATAGCTCCGACTGCAACCGCTAAGATCCAGGACATGGACGCTTCTGTATTAAGAACATTTACAATACCGCCGAAGGCTAAAATCGGAGAGTAGATTACAATCCTGATTAACCATACCATCAGCATCTGTACCTGTTGTATATCATTGGTACTTCTTGTAATTAGGGAAGCTGTGGAGAATTGATCCATCTCCTTATTTGAGAAGGAGAGTACCTTCGTAAATACATTACTTCTTAAATCACGGCCCATTTTAGCAGCAACTTTTGCTGCAATAAAGGTTACAAGGATGGAAGCCAGCATGCCAAGTAAAGCAAGACCGAGCATTAATCCTCCGTTATACAGAATATAATTTGTCTGAATTCTATTGACATTCACGCCAATTGCTTTGTATTCAGCCTTAACATAGGCTGAACTGGTTGAGGTTAATAGGATATCAGGCATTGCCGCAATCTGCTCCCGCATACTAATTACAAGCTGTGTTAAACCCTCTGGAGGCAGCTGATTTAGAATACTGAATATCTCTACATCCTTTTGGTTTGTTCCGGGAGCGATTTGATCTAATAGCTTCTGTCTTGTTTCTATAGAGGTATCGGTATCACCCTCAAGGCTTAGTACTAGAGTTAACGAGGTGCGCATGGCTTCTGTTATTTTGCTTTCCTCTTTGCCATCCCATTTAAGAAGCTCCTCAGATTTTAACAGAGGATATTTCTTTAAGTTGTTAGACCATTCCTTTTCCGTGTAATTAGCTTCTGTGAGTAAGGAATAATGAGGAAGTACAATATCCTGCTCTTCCTTAGTCATAAAAAGTGTTACGCGGTCGAGTTCTGTTTTTCGTATTACCGAAGGAATAGCACTATCGATACCATTTTTCATTATACCTGTATTAATGATATCGGAGGTATATTTCGGAAGTGCCAAATCACAGTTTGCTTGTATTACCAAAAGGATAATAACTGCAATGATCGACAATACCGATTTTCTTAAGAATTTGAATAGTTTTAGCATACGGTATTCCTTTCTTTTAAGCATTCATCATTTCTTTCATTCTTTAAACATGAATTATCACCGTTATTTAAGTTATCCTTCAACTTTTTTGTCAGTGATAAAAAGGTCTGAAGTTCATCATCACTAAATCTGCCAAATATCTGTTCAATCACAGAGACCATATACAGTTCACCCTTTTTTGCCAGATTGCGCCCTTCTTCTGTAAGATAGACCCGCATAATACGCTTATCAACTGCATCGGGAATGCGGTATACATATTGATTTGCTTCCAATTTACCCAGCATTCCGGTAATTGTTGCTGGTGTAACGCAGTTCAGCTTAGCTAAATCTTTCTGGGTTATTCCTTCATTAGCCCTAATGATGGATAGTAATTTGGGCTGACCCGGATAAAGGTGTTTGTTCTCCATTTTGTGATAAGAACGCTGATGGACCGACTTAAATACAAATGCCAAGTTCTCCGTCAGTTCTCTTACTTCAGCTCTCATTTTTTTCAAAAACTCCTCCTTAATGTTGGTACCTGTATACAGAGCATGATAGATCCATTATGATGTCGAGGTATCGTATATAGTATTTTTAGACACGCATTCCTATGCTTAGTTTGTAATAATAAAAATAATTAGGTGCCTAACTAAATGGTATTATAAGCACACATCTGTGTCCTGTCAAGATTACAAATTATAAATCTTTCCTAAATATTCTAAATAATAAGAAAAAGGGAAAGCAATAGTTTCAAGAATAAAAATTGAAACGAAGCTTACCCTTTAATATACCGAGTAGGAATATACAGATTTACGATACAAGAATTATTAATTTAGCGCTTCAAGTATCACATTAAGTAGTGTATCATTGAATTCAGGCTTCATAAAGCAGAAGCGGATAAATTTATTATTTAAGAAGGGGAAGGTGGAGCAATCTCGCAGCATAAGACCTTTTCTAATGGCCGCCTCAAAAAGATCCATAGAAGTAACCTCTTCCTTTAAGATCTTTACCAGAATAAAATTGGCTGTAGGTACATAATAATGAAGGTTCTTACAGGTGCTAAGTATACTGCAGATACGGGTTCTTTCACCTGCAATCAAATTCCTTGTATCCTTAATATATTGTTCGTCCGAGAACATAATCTCTCCTGCGATAGCAGCCAGACTGTTGATGGTCCAGGGATTCTTCCTTTGATTAATTTCTTTTAATAAGTCTGTGTTACCGCAGATTGCATAACCAAGACGCAGGCCTGGAGCGGCAAAGAATTTTGAGATTCCTCTTAAAATTATGATATTGTTATAATAGCTTGTAAGCGGTACGGAGGTTATCTTTTGAACATCCTCTGCAAATTCCACATAGGTTTCGTCAACCATGACAAAGATACCCTTCTGCTTACAGATATCTAGTATTTTACGCATGTCAGTTCTCGCGATAGCCGTAGAGGTTGGATTGTTTGGATTACAGATTACAAGAAGATCTACATCTTTAGTTAGCTCTGTCTCCAGCTTTTGGATATCAAGAGCAAAATCATTCTCCTCCTCTAGTCTGTAATAACGGGCAGCACCTCCGCCTAAGGAAATCTCACGTTCATATTCCGAGTAGGTCGGTCCAATTATGAGCGCTTTTTTCGGACGCTTAATTTGTATAAACAGGGAAATCAACTCAGTAGATCCATTTCCCACGATGATATTTTCTAAATCGGTACGGACATATTCAGCAATGCGCTTACGAAGGTTCGTATATTCCCGGTCAGGATAACTCATGATGGCATCAATACGTTCAGCCAGGGTGGATTTGAGCTTGGGAGATATTCCGAGAGGATTAACATTGGCTGAAAAGCTTACTATGTCCTCCTTTTTTATACCGTAAATTTTTTCGATTGTCTCTAAATCACTTCCGTGAAAATGATCTGAATGTTTTATCATAGGACTTCCTCCTATAGCTACTAGATTTTTTTTAATGATTGAATTATAATTACATATTATATCCTATTTCCCCTAAAAAGCAATGCTTCACAAAAAGAAGAAAATACTCGAGGTGACTAAAGTTGAAGGAAAAAATAGAGCGTTTTTCAAAAGGTGATTTTGAATATGAGCTTCCTTTTATTTGTCTTTCCGAGGAAGAAATAAGAATAACGGTAGAAGCCGGTAAAAGCTATGAGGGTAGCTTTATTATTAGTAACAGTATCGGAAGGCAGATGAAGGGATATGTTACTTCGAACTGCCAATATATGGAGTTAAAACCGGCCTCCTTTGATGCGGTTGAATGTACGATAGCTTATTGCTTTGATGCGGCTTCACTAGTAGCCGGAACTGAAGTGAATGGAGAGTTTAATATCATTAGTGATTGCAGAGAATTTACTCTGCCCTTTACTGTCCAGATGGAAGAGCCCTATTATTTATCTTCTTTGGGGAAGATAAAGGATTTATTTCAATTTGCAAACCTGGCCAGAATGGATTGGTCCGAAGCAAAAAAGGTATTCAAATCGGAGGATTTTGAACAGGTATTTTTAGCAGAGGAAGAACGATTTCAAGTGATATATAAAAATCTGTTAAAGAGTATTTCCACCAGCCAGGCCTTGGAGGAATTCTTAATTTCCATCCGCAAAAAAGCCGCAATCAGGCTTAGTATAGATAAAACACAGGCAGAGTATGAAGTTACCGGTGAAGGTATCCTAGATAAGCTTACGCTTACCAAAAATCATTGGGGGTATGCAGAAATCAGGGTAAGTACGGATGTACCCTTCCTTCAATTAGACCAGAAATTTTTATGGGCGGATCGATTTATTGGTAATACCCATCAAATCTCCTATAGCATTAATCCAAGTCTTTTAGGAAGGGGTAATAATTATGGACATATCTATATTAGGACAGTATATCAGACGATTACCGTTTCTGTTCTATGTAAATATAATAAAATAAATAATAAAGCAATCAAGAACCGCAAAAAACATAATTTAAAATATGATCTGACCGATACGTATTTAGATTTTCGGTTAAACCGTATAGGATTAGCAGATTATATTGAAGAAACAAAAGAGATACAAAGAAGACTTCCCGGACCGGAAGTAAGCTTTACAAAGGATTTATTGAAAACTCATCTTGCAATCATATCGGGTAAGAATCAGCTTGCGGAAGAATTATTATCAGATCTAGAGAAAGATGAAGTGATTTTAAAAGATAAATCCATAATAGAATATTGCACCTTTCTATATTTGAAGGCTTTATATTATAAGGATGAAATAACCGTCAAGAATACAGCTGACAGAATACGCAAATTATATACAAATGGCTATAAGGATTGGAGACTGCTATGGTTTCTACTATATACAGATTCAGTCTATGATAAGAATAAAGCAAAAAAGCTCTCTGATATCAAGGAACAGTTTGAATTAGGCTGTCGAAGTCCAATACTTTATTATGAAGCAGTATGTATTTTTAATGAAGAGCCTTATCTTCTACGTGAACTATCTGATTTTGAGATCCAATGTTTTCATTATGGAATAAGGAACTATATATTAGCGAAAGAAGCTGCAAAGCAATACACCTACCAAGCAATAAAAAGAAAGACCTTTCATAAGGTTGTTTTTATCAGTTTAGTACGGCTTTATGATGAATTCGGAAGTATTGATACGCTTTGTGCTATTTGCTGTATTCTGATAAAGGGCATGAAGAAATCGGAGAAATACTTCGAATGGTATCGACTTGGTGTAGAGGCACAGCTAAAGATCACAGAGCTTTATGAGTATTATATGTGTGCTATCAGCAGGGAGCAGCAGGACAAGATTGCAAAGCCTGTACTTCTATATTTTATTTATAATAGTAGTTTAAATGATGTTAAGAAGGCTTTTCTTTATGCAAGCGTAATTAAAAATAAAGAAAGTAATGAGCCGGTATACCGCTCTTACTATAAAAAGATGGAGGTTTTCGCTCTCAAAATGCTGGAGAGTCATAATATCAGCGAAGATCTAGCCATTTTATATCGGGAGTTTTTTAGTAGCGGCGTATTCGGGCCCAAGGAATATAAGCATTTACCCTATGTACTATTCCGGCATGAGCTTATCTTAAATAACCCGGCTATAGCAGGTGTTATTGTAACACATAAAGAGCTTGGTACAGAAGAAATAGTTCAACTGAGAGATAACAGAACGCAGATTAATCTATATACCAGTAGTGCAGTAATCTTTCTATTTGACAGCTTTGGCAATCGATATGTGGATTCTGTGGAATACAGCATCAAGCCGTACTTAAATGCAGAGGAGTATGAAAATTATTGTATAGAATACAGTAATCATACGATGTTGTTGCTTCATTTATGTGATCGGTACGAGAACTTACGCATATTAAATGATGCTTCCATACAAGTTAGAAAAAGGGCTCTCGAGATAGAAGGACTATCAAAGGATTATGTTACCTGTTGTCTGCAGAGCCTAATTGATTATTGCTATGAAAATTATTATGATGAACTGCTAGAGAATTATCTGGATCAGATAGATTTAGATAAAATCAAAGCAAATGAAAGAATTCGATATATAGAATATATGTTAATCAGGGGTTTTTATAAAAAAGCACTGACCGCACTTGAACTCTATGGCTTTGATGGTATATCAGTTAACAGACTGGTAAAGCTTTGCTCTGGTTTAATGAAGAACCTCGATACAGAGAAAAAGCAGGATTATATTTTAAACCTCTGCTATTATGTATTTACTCACGGTAAATATGATGAGATGGTTTTAAGCTATCTGGTTAAATATTTTGCAGGCACAACAAGAGAGATGTTTTTACTATGGCAGGCAGCAAAGGGGTTTGAGCTTGCATGTCATATGCTGGAGGAAAGACTTCTTACTCAGATGCTATTTGCTGAAAGCTACATTGAAGACAGCTTTCTTGTATTTAATACCTATTATAAAGAAGTAACAAATCATCTCCTTGTAAGAGCCTTTCTTTCTTATTATGCGTATCGATATCTTGTACATAATCAGGTTATTGCTCAGGAATTGTTCAAGGTCATGAAGAGGGAGCTTTTTTATGAGGAAAATGATATCTGCCTACTTGCTTGGTTAAAATATCATGCAGAGGATGGTGATTTGTCAGAAAATGATTACCTTTTCGCGGAGTATAATATCCAGAGACTGGTAAGGAGAGATATCATCCTACCATTTTACTTACAATATCAAAATCAATTATCTTTGCCTGACCGGATTATCGATAAGCTGTACATTAGCTATCACGCAGACCCTAAAAAGCAGATGTACATTCACTATCGGTTGTCTGGACGAAAGAACCGGGAATATATCACTGAGCGATTACCTAACACCTTTATGGGTATCCATACAAAGGAATTTATCTTATTTTATCATGAGGAGCTGCAATATTATATTACGGAAGAGGCCGGAGAGGAAACGAATATAACAGAGAGTCTTAACATTAACTATGATTGCGGGGCGCCACAGGAAGAGGATTCTAATTACAATCATATCAATCTGATGCTTATGTCGATGGAAATGAAGGATGAAGCTACGTTGCTTGGTATGTTTAAGGAATATGCTAAGAGAGAATATATGATATCCCTCTGTTTTAAACAGATAGAGTAAGATAAAATATCATGGAGTGGAGGTAGCAGATAGATGGATGCATCCAAAAAATTAATAGTTGGCTATGATTTATGTGAAGATTATGCGCAAATTAGCTGCTTTAGTTATAAATCGATGGAGCCGGTACCCATCAGTGTACGTGAGGGGGAGGACGACTATCTGCTTCCGACTGTGCTTTGTATGAAAAATGAAACGAAGCAATGGTTGTTTGGAAAGGATGCGATTGCCTGCGCAAAGAATGGAGAAGGAATTCTCGTGGAGCAGCTGCTTAAGAAAGCGCAATTGTCACAGAAAGTAGAGCTACTTGGTAAAGAATATTCGGGGGTTGCCTTACTGGAGAAATACTTACGCAAAACCTTGATGTTAATTAAGAATTACTTTCCTACCGAGCCGATTACAAAGCTTGTTGTAACCGTACGAAATGCCGAACCTAGCTTGGTAGATAAGATATATGAAGCGCTATCCTTATTGGGGCTCGAAAAGGATCGGGCGTTTGTTATAAATCATGCTGGAGCCTATTTATATTATGCACTGAGTCAGGATAAAGTACTCTGGATGAATGATGTCGGCTTGTTTGATTTTACTGAGGAAGGTCTTAGTTACTATCAGATGACTGTAAACCGAAGAGTAAAGCCTATGATAGCAGGATTAATCAAGAAGGAGCTTACCGATACGCTCAATATGAATATGCTAAAAGATAGATTGATTGATCCGTCGGGTGCTAACCCCGCCTATATTTTTGAAAATCTTGCGAATACGGTATTATACAAACAGACAATTACGACACTATACTTTACCGGCATGGGCTTTGAGGGTGGCTGGGCTGACGAAGTGATTAGAAGGTTATGTGTGGGAAGAAGAGTATTCGTAGGACAGAATTTATATACCAAAGGAGCCTGCTATGCTGCCAGGGAATTATCAGGAGATAAAAAATTGGAAGAATACCTGCTTTTGAGTGACGATATGCTTAGCAGTAATGTGACACTGCGGGTATACTGTGATACAGCATATAAGGAACTGCCGATACTACAGGCAGGCGATAACTGGTATGAAGTGGATAGAAGCATAGAAGTAATCCCTGAGGGTAAAGCTGAACTTGAAATAAATACGTTAAATATTATGTCCAGAGCGACAACTAGAGAAATCCTTACAATTGATCAATTCCCGAAACGACCCGAGCGGATGACAAGACTAATACTACATATCACCTGTAAAGACAAGCATACCTGTCTTATAACTGTTACAGACCTAGGCTTTGGAGACTTTTATCAGGGGTCCGGTCAGGTGGCGGAATATACGATAGAATTTTAATATATAAACAAATCGGTTCATGGAGGTTTACATGGGAAAACTGATATTATGCAGTGGTGCCAGAACGAAAATACCATATATATTTACACAGACAGGCATTAGAATATATACTATGGAAGAGCTCTGTTACTATCTTTATCATAATGTTTATATTATTGAGGAGGATATGTTCTGTGATTCCTTATTTGATTTCATTGATACACAGTTAAAGCTTAAGGAGAGAGCAGATAAGCTTCGTATTCTGAAAAAACAGCAATCTGATATGAAGACTATGGTAACCGTGTTGCTATGCAGTACGGATTATTTTACAGAGTATGAGATTAAGAGTGTTCTAAAGCTTCTTGATGAGATAATCGGTATGCCAATGGTAAAAAGGAATGTAATTAAGGCTGGCTGCTATCTGAAAGCTGGTCAATATTCTAAGGCGGCAACAGAATACATAAAGATTATTAATTCAAGAGAGGCTGCGCAGCTCACACCGGAGGAATATGGAGATCTTTATCATAATCTGGCTGTAGCAAAGGTGCATATAACAGGACTTAAGGAAGCCTCAAAACTTTTTGGTCAGGCCTATGAACGTAACCACCGGGAGGAGAGCTTAAAGCAATATCTCTACACTCTGCTTTTGTGTAATAATAAAACAGCCTACCAGGATATAGCCGAAGAATTAGAGATAAGTCCTGAAATAAATGAAAGGATTAGGGAATTTCTTCAAAAGGCAGAAAAAGCAGCAGAAGACTCAAAAATGATGAAGGAAGTCAGGCAGTTAAGTGAAATGAAGGCACAGGGTAAAATGAGTGAATTTTATCATGCGGTGAATAAAATGATAGAAGAATGGAAGGATAAGGTAAGACAGAGTTGATATGAAAACAAATGTTAAAGTTATACCCAGAGAAGAACTGATTATCAAGGAATCTATGAAGCTGGCTTACTGCGGAGGAGAAATATGGTTCGAGCAATTAGATTCACTGTCAGTTTATAAAGATATTGTAATGGAGAAGTTTACCAAGGACATGGAATATATGAAAAGGCCATCCTATCCTGCTTTTATAGCGGTGAATTTGTGTAATACCTTAGTGGATTTAGAAATTGCAGAGCTTATCATAAAAGGCCTTACGGGAATAGAGCGTGTTATCTTAAAACTTGTATTCGTTGGGCTTTGCAAAGCAGATAAAAAACTGATAAAAAGCTTATTAAAAGAACATAGACATACCTTTGTATATGCATTCATTGATGATTATGAGAAGGCGAAGGAATGGTTGATATTAGCATAGATAAATGGGGTAAGAAAGGTTGAAGGAATGGGACTATTTAGTAAACTCTCGATGAAACGGAAAAAAGGCAATGAGAGTAATATAATTGAAGAGAAGCTGATTGAAAGAAAAAAAGAAGCAAAGCGTCCTGTCCGTTTAAATACGAAGGAAGATAGAATTGGTTATATCAAAGATAATTGTGAAGCGGTAATTGATTGTGGAAGGCAGGTTGAAGAAGCAAAGGTTGAATATCAGGCAGTCACCTCTTATCTTACTGACATGCAGAAAATTGATTTGATACCTGTAGAGGAAAGAGAAGCCTTAGAGGATGCAGCTGCTAAGATTATAAGTCTTACAAAGGAACGTGGCAAGCTACAGAATAAGAGTACGATCCTTTCGGACAGACAGTACCGTATGCTAGAGCAGTATGAGCCTCAGCTAGTAAAGGAGATTTCTGCAATTAAGGAAAGTGAAGAATACCAGAGTACTATTATGCAGGATATTAATCATCTGGAAAAAGAAAGAATTAGATTAGATCGTGAACAGGAGGATATTATCAGTAAACAGGCCTTCTTAAAGGGGATAGGAATTATGCTTAGTATCGTTGTGGTATTCCTTTTTTCCTTGTTTGCCATACTTTCGAATAGCTCTGAAACAGATTATATAATACCTTTTAGCATGACCGTTATCATGGCAATGGTTGCTGCTTTTTATATATTCACAGAGGCAAGAAAGAATATAATAAGTATACAACAGGTAAAAGCGAAGCAGAACCGTCAGATTATGCTGATGAATAAGGTTAAGATTAAATCAGTGAATAACTTAAATTATCTGGATTATATCTATCAAAAATATATGGTTAATAACTATGAGCAGCTTCGAATTCTTTGGGAAGAATATAAGAAGGTCAAAGAGGAAGAAAAAAGGTATCAGAAAAATACAGATCAGCTGGAGCTGTATCATAAAGCTTTGATGAGTGAACTTAGACGTTTTGGAATAGCTGATACAGAAATCTGGATATATCAGCCTACCGCCATCCTTGAAAATAAGGAAATGGTAGAGGTTCGGCATAGACTAAATGTACGTAGGCAAAAGCTTAGGGAGCGGATAGATCTGAATATGAAACAGAAAGAGGAAGCCTTGCTGGAGATAACTACGATGCTGCGTAGCTATCCGGATTGCAAGGAAGAGGGAGAAAAACTGCTTCGCAAATATAGGATTGAGATGATGGAATAGATATTAACTTAAAAGGATTGCATAGTATAAAAACCGTAAAATCCTTTGAGAGAGGTCCCTGTCCTAGCATCAGATGGCCTAAAAATAAAAAGAGATAGGGGATTCAATGTATGTTTACCATAATATTATACGTGTTAGCATTTGTATTACTGGGGCTATCCTTTTTTAAGGATAGAAAGAAAACAGTAATGGCATTAAAAAAAGCCTGGAAGGCCTTTGAAAATATACTTCCACAATTTTTATCCATATTGATTATAATAGGAATCTTACTTTCAGTCTTAACACCGCAAACAATATCAAGGGTTATTGGGCAACAATCAGGTTGGTTAGGTATGCTTTTAGCCGGAATTGCAGGGTCTATCACTCTAATACCTGGTTTCGTAGCATTTCCGTTGGCAGCGCAGCTTTTGAGAAACGGTGCCGGTTATATTCAAATTGCTGTATTTATTTCAACTTTGATGATGGTTGGAATTGTAACTATACCGCTGGAGATTAAGTATTTTGGTAAAAAGGCTGCAATATTGAGAAATGGTCTGGCTTTTATATTTTCATATATAATTGCCATTGGGATAGGGGTGGTGCTAGGATGATTAATTTTTTGAAAAGGTATAAGGTTTTTATTGTATTAACTATTATAAATATTTTCATTATCTTAATGTTCCCAGCAGTTGGTCATAAATCCTTAAAAATAACATGGAATAATACGATTGAGATGCTTTCTGTGATTCCCCCGATTTTTATATTACTAGGTCTTCTGGATGTATGGGTACAAAGAGAGACTATGATTAAGCTTATGGGTGAAAATTCCAAAATAATTGGAATATTTATTGCTTTTCTGCTTGGATCTGTTGCAGCCGGACCACTATATGCTGCTTTTCCGGTTGCCGGAGTACTGCTAAAAAAAGGATGTAAATTCTCGAATGTGCTTATTTTTATTAGTGCCTGGTCTACTACAAAAATTCCGTTACTTCTTTTTGAAGCTTCCTCAATAGGCTGGGAGTTTATGCTGACAAGATTTCTTTTAGACATTCCAGTAATTGTTTTAATCGCTTATTTAACGGAAAAGCTGATTGGTAAATCGGGAGAGAACTTTGTTTATGAAAATGCAAATGATCTTAAATAAGCATTTCATGTTACAAAAATAAAAGAGGTATCCACAATTACATAGGGATCAGTAATTGACCATTTGTTTTAAAGAAAAACCTCTTGACAGATCATGAAACTTTGCATAGTATAGAACTGATATTTCTTAATAATACTATATAAATATAAGGTAAATGTATTGATGGAGAGGATTAGATAAGGGTAGCTTATCAGAGAGGACTGCACATCGGCTGAAAGGTGGTCCAAAGCAAGCTTATTGAAGGTAGCTCCGGAGCAATATTTCTGAAACCATGTGGTGTGTAGGAAATATCGGGAAGTCCCGTTATAGACAAAGAGTTGGCTTTTTATCTTGTAAAAGTCATAAATAAAGGTGGTACCACGGTTCTTCGTCCTTTGCGGCGAGGAACTTTTTTATTTTAGGTTTTTCTTAACAGATATTCGTGCTGCTGCAACCGCAAATTCGTTGTGAGCGAAAAAAGCCCAGAAGCTGAGGTGGATTAGGATGAAGTTTGAACAAATGGCTTTACAAAATGAGAAACAAATACAACATAACAAATATCCGGGTAGAGGTATTATAATAGGTTTGACACCGGATGAAAGAAACTATATACAGATTTATTGGATTATGGGTAGAAGTCAGAACAGTCAGAACAGAATATTTCAAGTAGAAGGTAACTCTGTAAAGACAGAGGCATTTGATGTAAGTAAAATGGAGGACCCAAGCTTAATTATATATTACCCGATTAGAACTCTGGAAAACTACCATATCGTAAGTAACGGAGATCAAACAGACACAATCTATAATTATATAAAAAGCGGACAGACCTTTGAAAAGGCGCTAAATACCAGAGAGTTTGAACCGGATAAGCCTAATTATACCCCAAGAATTTCAGGCTTTATTGATAATAGTACAGATAAAGCAAGCTATGGTATGTCAATACTGAAATCAATTCATAATAATTCTGATTTTTGCCAAAGGAATTATTACTACTATAATAGCTTTATCAAGGGCTTTGGTCATTGTATTCATACTTATCAGGAAGACGGTAACATAGTCCCCTCCTTTGAGGGAGAACCCTTTATCGTAAGGCTATATAATAAGATAGAGGATAATTTAGAGCACTATTGGAATTTATTAGATAAAGAAAATCGAATCTCTTTATTGGTAAAATATATTGATAAAGACAAGAAAACAACAGAAATAAAGCTTATAAATAAGAATAATTAATATATTTAGAAATGCTATATATACGAAATAAATTGATCATGTTAGGCATTAATAGATTATATAGCTTAAAATTGTATATCAGTACGTTTGATTATGAAAAATTAGTTATTTGCAAAACAATATAGCTTAATTTATGGTTAAACAATGACTGTAGTAAATGAGCTTTAAAAACACCTATTATTATAAAATTAACAAAAGGAGGACGTGTTAGACTTATTTATATAATTGAAATATACGATTACTTATAAAACACAGTCTAGCACAAAACAGTATATATGGAAAAAGAACTGGCAAAAACCTATGATCCCAAAAACATTGAAGAAAAGCAGTACCAAAAATGGGTAGATAAAAAATATTTCCACGCGGAGGTAGATCGTAGTAAGAAGCCCTTTACCATTGTGATACCGCCGCCGAACATCACCGGTCAGCTCCATATGGGACATGCCCTTGATAATACAATGCAGGATATTCTGATCCGTTTCAAGAGAATGCAGGGCTATAATGCTCTCTGGCAGCCGGGAACCGATCATGCAAGTATTGCAACGGAAGTTAAAATTATTGAGCAGATGAGAAAGGAAGGTATCGCGAAGAAGGAAGATATCGGAAGAGAAGCCTTTCTTGAGAGAGCCTGGAAGTGGAAGCAGGAATACGGCGGAAGAATTATATCTCAATTAAAAAAGCTTGGTTCCTCCTGTGACTGGGACAGAGAGCGCTTTACCATGGATGAGGGCTGCTCGGAAGCGGTAAATGAAGTATTTGTAAAGCTATTTAACGAAGGTTATATCTATAAAGGCTCAAAGATTATCAATTGGTGTCCAGTATGTAAGACCTCTATCTCTGATGCGGAGGTTGAGCATGAGGAGCAGGGAGGACATTTCTGGCATATCAAGTATCCGATTGTCGGAGAAGACGGCTTTGTTGAAGTCGCTACCACAAGACCGGAGACTATGCTTGGTGATACAGCCGTAGCGGTTCATCCGGAGGACGAAAGATATAAGCATCTGGTAGGAAAGATGGTTATGCTTCCTTTAGTAAATAAAGAAATTCCGATTATCGCAGATTCCTATGTAGATAAGGAGTTTGGAACCGGTGTTGTTAAGATTACACCAGCTCACGACCCAAATGACTTTGAGGTGGGTAAAAGACATAATCTCCCTGAAATCAATGTCATGAATGATGATGCATCCATCAACAGTAACGGTGGTAAATATGCCGGAATGGACCGTTATGAAGCCCGTAAGCTGATGGTTTCTGAGCTTAAGGAATTAGGACTTCTCGTTAAGGTAGAAGACCATGTCCACAATGTTGGGACGCATGACCGCTGTAAGACTACAGTCGAGCCCCTGATCAAGCAGCAATGGTTTGTTAAGATGGACGAGCTGATTAAGCCGGCAATTTACAGCGTTAAGACCGGTGATATTCAGTTTGTACCGGAGCGCTTTGATAAGATCTATTTTAATTGGGCAGAAAATATCAGAGACTGGTGTATCTCCAGACAGCTTTGGTGGGGACACAGAATTCCTGCTTATTACTGTGATAAATGCGGCGAGGTAGTTGTAGCTAAGAGTGCACCTACAGCCTGTGATAAATGCGGTCATACCCATTTTACACAGGATGCGGATACGCTTGATACCTGGTTCAGTTCCGCACTCTGGCCCTTCTCAACCCTTGGCTGGCCTGAGAAGACAGAAGATCTTGATTATTTTTATCCTACGGATGTACTCGTAACCGGATATGATATTATTTTCTTCTGGGTGCTTAGAATGGTATTCTCCGGTTATGCACAGATGGGTAAAAAGCCCTTTAGTAAAGTACTAATTCATGGACTGGTACGAGATTCGCAGGGACGGAAGATGAGCAAATCTCTCGGTAACGGTATTGATCCTCTGGAGGTTATTGATAAATACGGTGCAGATGCACTTCGTTTTAGCTTGATTACAGGTAACGCTCCCGGTAATGATATGCGTTTTTACTGGGAAAGAGTAGAGGCAAGCAGAAACTTTGCAAATAAGGTATGGAACGCCTCCCGTTTCATTATGATGAATCTGGAAAAGGCGGAGCTTCACGAGACTATAGAAGAAAAGCTTTTAACGATAGCCGATAAATGGATTCTCTCAAAAGTAAATACCCTGATAAAAGAAGCAACTGAAAATATGGAAAGCTTTGAGCTGGGCATTGCAGTACAAAAAATTAATGATTTTATCTGGGAGGAGTTCTGTGATTGGTATATCGAGATGGTGAAGCCGAGGTTGTACAGCGAAACTGATGAGACGAAGGCAGCAGCACTCTGGACTTTAAATTATGTATTAAAGACCTCCTTAAAATTACTTCATCCCTATATGCCATTCATAACAGAAGAGATATTCTGTACTCTTGAAGAAATGTCAGGACAGCAGGAAGCAGAGTCGATTATGATTGCAAAATGGCCTGAGTACAGTGAAAAGTATGAATATCAGAAGGAAGCAGAAGCAGTTGAGTTAATCAAAGCGGCAGTAAAGGGGATTAGAAATGTTCGTACGGAGATGAATGTACCTCCAAGCAGAAAAGCTAGCGTAATTGTTGTATCCGACAATGAAACGATCAGAGCCATCTTTACAGACAGTAAGGTATTCTTTGCTACCCTCGGTTATGCAAATGAGGTGCTTGTTCAGGCAGACAAAGCAGGTATTGCAGAGGATGCTGTTTCCTCTGTAATTCCAGGTGCGGTTATCTATATCCCATTTGAAGATCTAGTTGATATTGATAAGGAAATCGAACGTTTGCAGAAGGAGAAGCAGCGCTTAGAAGGAGAGCTAAAGCGCGTTACTGGAATGCTAGCTAACCAGAACTTTGTAAGTAAAGCCCCGGAAAGCAAACTGGCGGAGGAAAGGGCAAAGCTTGAAAAGTATACGGATATGATGAAGCAGGTATCCGAAAGATTAGAGTATTTCACTAAATAATAAGTAGCAGGAAATAATTTTATATAGTTACTGTAAAAGCCATCAGACATATGTGGATTTCATCGTCTGATGGCTTTTTTGCCTATCAGTAGTTAAAGTAAAGCTATGCTCAAAAGGCAGATATGTTATTATATCATTATAAACATGCATTGATAAATGCACCATAAATGCACAGTAAATAAATACGAATGCACAAAATGTTATTGTTTATAGCACTTTGATATTGACTATTTGTGTGCAATGCTTTAATGTTATAGATAAGCATTACTCTGATATAATTAAGTATATTACCTCTGATAAATTAATATAGGTAATAGTAAACACATAGACATATACCACTACGTACTTCATTCAAGCGGTAGCGCGTTGCGAACAAACCATGTTCTGCATAACGAATTTGAAGATATAGAATAATGTGCAAAATGGCGAAGCACAAAATCTAAATAGGCTTTTGACATTATAATCCTAAATAAAATAACTATACATAAGGAGAAATTATGAAATATATTAATGGATTTACATTTCGATTAGAGCGCAGTAAAAGGCATAGTTTTGCTGACCAGGAGATAATGGATGCATTAAAGACATTAAAGGAAAGCACAGCCTGCGATACCATAATACTTGCTATCGGTGCATTACAGGATACAACACATTCGGAAACGATTGATTACATCGGAGATTTTATTCCGACAGATGATGAATTAACTAGAGTTATTAGATATATCAAAGAAGACCTTGGACTACGAATTGTTTTAAAGCCTATGCTAAATTGTAGAAATCACGAATGGAGAGCTTTTATTAATTTCTTCGATCTTGAGGTACCCTGTGAACCAAAGTGGAGTAATTGGTTTTTAAGCTACTCAGAATATCTTATGCATTATGCACAGATAGCAGAGGCAACGAAATGTGAAATGCTTATTATTGGCTGCGAACTTGTTATGACGGAACGCAAGGAGGACTACTGGAGGGCATTGGTTGCAAAGCTTCGAAAGGTTTATTCGGGGCTGTTAACTTACAATACCGATAAATATCAGGAAACAGAGGTGAAATGGTGGGATTGTCTGGATGTGATCTCCTCCAGCGGCTATTACCCGCAAAGCAGATGGGAAGAGAATTTGGATCGAATTGAAAAAGTTGTTAAGAAGTATAATAAGCCCTTCTTTTTTGCAGAATGCGGATGCATGTGCCGTGTTGGCTGTAATGAAGTACCTAATGACTGGACTTTTGAGGGAGAAGCTGATATGCAGGTTCAGGCGGACTATTATAAAACTATGTTTGAGATTTGCAGTAAACGCGACTGGATCAGTGGATTTGTATGCTGGGATTGGGTTTCTAATTACTTGGACTATCCAATTGATAATGATGCTTACAGTGTATATAAAAAACCAGCTAGTAATATTATATCTGATTTCTATCAGGGGAATCAGACCAATAAATGAGTAAACAACAATAATATTGAGATGGTAATAGATCAATATAAAATAAACATCGAGATAAGGATACCGCAGATGGGTTCTGTAACTAGCTGCCGGATATCAGTAAATTAAGTAATAAAAGGGCGTCACGAGTAAGGTACATAGGAAGGATGAATGGGGCAGGATTACTGTCCCATTTTTACATATAAAATATAAATTTAAGGAAAGAAAATTAAATGCAAGGTGAAACTATAGTAATCTGCGTGACTTTACTATTCCTAGGATAAAGGTTATAATGGATAATATTATCAATTTGCTTAAATATATTAGACACATTAGAATGTTTCAAACGGTAAATTGCGCACTGCCCAAATTCGCAGGTTTTTGGCCGCATGGAGGATTAGTATGAAGCTATTATTAGTTGAAGATGATAAATCAATCGCCTTGGGATTAGAATATTCTCTCCAGCAGGAGGGTTATTCAGTGATACTATGCCAGGATACAGCATCAGGCAAAAAAGCCTTAGGGGAACATAAAATTGACATTTGTATATTTGATTTAACCCTACCGGATGGCAGCGGCTATGAGTTATGTAAGCTGGCTAGGGAGAGATGGGATATTCCGGTTATCATATTAACAGCCTGTGACGAAGAGGTAAATATCGTCATGGGATTGGAGCTTGGAGCAGATGATTATATTACAAAGCCCTTCCGTATCCGCGAGTTGATGGCGCGGATCAAAACAGTGCTCCGCAGATATCAAAAGGAAAATAAAGCAAAGCATATCATTGAACTGGAACAAATCAGAATAAATACAATGGATGCGAAGGTATATAAAAATGGTCAGGAAATTAACCTCACTGCTTTAGAATACCGGCTTCTACTAACCTTTGCGAACAATGAAGGACAGGTACTCACAAGAAATCAGCTGCTTGAGGGAATATGGGATATCGCCGGAGACTTTGTAAATGATAATACCTTGACAGTTTATATTAAAAGACTTCGGGAAAAATTAGAGGATGATCCTCAGAATCCAACCTTGATTAAGACAGTGAGAGGCTTAGGATATAAGGTGGGTGATTAGGGTGCTGCGCAATCGGGAATATCGTCATATGCTTATTTTATTGTTTGTCATCCTATTAATAGGGGTGTTGTTATCTTATTATTTTAATTTCACTGCAGCCATTATTCTGCTTTTGACAGGTATATTATTGATCGGCTTAAGCTCCTTATATACCAGAAAAAGGTATTCCGATATGGTAAGATTAACCGGTTACTTAAGTAGAATATATAGCGGAGACTACTCACTTGATATTCGTGACAATGAGGAGGGTGAGCTTAGTTTATTGAAAAATGAGATTTATAAGATGACACTTATTCTTTCAAAGCAGACAGAGCTTTTAAAAACAGAGAAAGAACAGCTCGCAAATGCTATTTCAGATATCTCACATCAACTCAAAACACCGCTAACCTCAATGATGGTGATGACAGATTTATTAAATAGTGATTCTTTAGATATAAATAAGAGAAAAGAATTTACGAAAAATTTAGAGCACCAGTTACAGAGAATGGATTGGCTGCTTACCTCTCTTCTTAAAATTTCTAAAATTGATGCAGGTACAATTCATTTCAAAAAGGATCCTATCAAAGTTGAAGAATTAATCAAACAGGCGATGAAGCCTTTATTAATTCCAATGGAATTAAAGGAGCAAAAGCTTATAATAGAAGGTGATTCCTCCACCTCCTATTATGGTGATCTAAACTGGACAGTGGAAGCTGTTATTAATATTATGAAAAACTGTATCGAGCATACAGAAGTGGGTGGAGAAATCAAAGTACTTTATCAGGAAAATCCGATTTATACGGAGATTGTGATTTCGGATAATGGAAAAGGTATTAATAAAGAAGATATCCCTTTCATATTCAAACGTTTTTATAAAGGGAAGAATGCCAGTGAGGACAGTGTTGGTATTGGACTTGCAATGGCCAAAAGTATTATCTCAAGCCAAAATGGTGATATCAGTGTTATTAGCCAATTAAATAAGGGCACCAGCTTCAGTATTAAGTTTTATAAGCAAATTTCCTGACGGCTTTTCTAGCGGCTTGAATATAAGTGATTTAAGTATCTCTAATGAATATTTATTACTGTTTCTTTGCAAGCAGCATAACTAACCATTTAATACAGGCGTCAGCAGCTGAATTGATTTAGTATGCGATTTATGACGATTTTGTCATATTAAAGTCACCGTAAAGTCATTTGGGGTAGATAAACTAGGCTTATATTTATTATGGAGGAAATCAAAATATGGATATTTTAAGAGTAGAGCATCTGTCAAAACAGTATGGATATGGTGAAACTGCGGTAAAAGCACTGGATGATATCTCCTTTACAGTACAAAAGGGAGAATTTGTAGCGATTATAGGACCATCGGGATCGGGAAAATCAACCCTGCTTCATATGTTGGGTGGAGTAGACCGACCGACAGGAGGAAGGGTATTCGTTGATAATACGGATATTTATCAGTTGAATGAAACACAGCTGGCAATTTTCCGTCGAAGACAAATCGGACTGGTCTATCAATTTTATAACCTGATACCGGTACTTACGGTTCAGGAGAATATTACGCTGCCGTTACTGTTAGATGAACAAAAGATTGATGAGAAGCAGTTAAAAGGTATCGTTAAAACACTTAATCTTGAAAGCAGGCTGAAGCATTTGCCGAATCAGCTCTCCGGCGGACAGCAGCAGAGAGTATCAATCGGCAGAGCACTCATGAATAACCCAGCGATTATGCTCGCTGATGAACCGACAGGTAATCTGGATAGTAAAAACAGCGCCGAGATTATTGAGTTACTTAAAATGTTTAATAAGACCTATAAACAAACTTTATTAATCATTACCCATGATGAGCGGATCGCCCTGCAGGCTGACCGGATTATTGCAATCGAAGACGGCCGGATAGCAAAAGATGAGGTGACTCGTTCATGAATATAGTAAATAAATTAACACTTCGTCAGCTTAAATTAAATAAAAAGAGAACTTTGGTTACTATAATCGGTACGATCATCTCTGCGGCAATGATAACTGCAGTGGCTACACTTGGGCTATCCTTCATGGATATTATGCAGAGAGAGTCAATTGCCAGTAATGGAAATTGGCATGTAAAATACAGTCAGGTGAATAAACAGCAATTAGAAGGCATAATGAAGAATGATAAGGTTAAAACCACTATTCTAAGCAGTGAACCCGGCTATGCCTATTTAGAAGGAAGCCAAAATCTGAATAAACCCTATCTATATATAAAATATTTTAACAAGGAGGGCTTTGATAACTTCCCAATTGAGCTTAAAGAAGGGAGATTGCCGGAAAAACCGGATGAAATAGTGATATCCGATGCTGTTATATCGAATGCCAAGGTTCATTATGCAATAGGAGATACCATAGACCTAACAATCGGTCAAAGATATTCTACAGCTAAGAATTCCGATGAAATTGCTGAGCGACCGATGCTTCAAACGTATAGTCTCCAATGGGAAGAGGATAAGGTAGCTGAGAAATTAACAGAGGATAAGAGACAGTCTTATAAAGTAGTAGGTATGATTAAGAGTCCAACCTGGGAATTTGCCTGGGCACCTGGATATACGGTGATTTCCTATATGGATGAGAATACTCTGACAGACGATGAAACCTTTGATGTATCAGTTGTTTTTAAGAAAGTGAATAATAAGCTATTAGATACCGGAGATAAAATTGTTGAAGACTATGGTATAACGCAAGCGTTATATAATAATGATCTTCTCCGCTATTATGGAATATTTAAGGATGATACCGTAAGAAATATGATTTATACATTGACAGCGATAATTTTAGTAATTATTATGATAGGATCAGTGTCCTTGATTTATAATGCTTTTGCAATATCGGTTTCGGAACGCTCCAGATATCTTGGTATGCTTTCCAGTGTGGGAGCTACTAAAAGACAGAAGCGTAATTCTGTATTTTTTGAGGGAGCAGTCATCGGAGCGATCAGTATTCCGATTGGTATAGCCGCAGGATATATAGGTCTTGGAATCACCTATATCTTTATTAACCCGATGCTACAAGGAGCTATGGGAGTCACACAGGGCTTTCGTCTCAAGGTATATCCTATCTCCTTAATTACTGCTGTGTTGGTATCCGGTGTAACGATACTGATTTCTACCTTTATTCCAGCTAGAAAAGCTTCTAATATTTCAGCGATAGATGCTATTAGACAGGTTAGCGATATAAGGATTAACAAAAATCAGGTTAAAACCTCGGTTCTTACGAGAAAGCTTTTTGGAATAGAGGGTGACTTGGGACTTAAAAATCTCAAAAGAAATAAAGGAAGATATAAAGCGACAGTATTTTCTTTGATAATCAGTATGCTGCTATTTCTAGTGGTATCCTCCTTTACCGAGTATATGAAGAAATCTCTTATTCTAACACAGGATGGTATCAATTTTGATATTCAGACTGAGATATTTGCAGATAGTGAAAAGGAAAAAGAGGATATTCTTAATCGGATGACTTCACTGGAGAATATTAAGGAGAAGGTTATAATAAAGTCCCTTGTTGCTTCAGCAAGTATTGATCAAGCAGCCATGGCAGATTATCTGTCTAAGGAGGATGCAGCCTATCAAAATGGGAAGTACCAATATACGATTACGGTGAATGATTTAGATGATGCGGCATTAAGAAAATATACCAAAGAAATAGGTGTGGAGTATAAACAACTGATGGATATCGAACATCCGGCGGCGATTGTCATTGATACGGTTCGTTATAAGGATAGAATAGAAGAAAAGTATGGAGAAGCAAAGGTTGTCCATATGAAGGTTGGTGATCAACTGGGCTTGCAGCTTTATGATACTTCTAAGGCCGACTTGGTACCATTATCACAGGTAAAGGCAGCTGCTCTGACAGCTACTATGCCGACAGGCCTAATGACCTTGGGTAAAACAGCCGGCTTTCACATTATAGTTTCTGAGGCTGTATTTCAAAAACTGACAGAGGAGAAGGAGGAGCTGTTATCAAAGGATGCTATTATAACACATGCATATTTTAACAGTAATAAGCCACTGAAGCTGCAACAGCAGATTGAGGAAATACAAACTGATTTCGGAGGAAGCAGTATAAGTATTTACAATTTTTATCAGTATAGACAAAGAGAAGAACAGTCATTGCTGCTCGTTTCTGTGTTTACCTACGCATTTATCATTTTGATTACTGCTATCTGTGTTGCAAATATCATTAATACCATTTCGACAAGTATTACTCTTAGAAAGAGAGAGTTTGCAATGCTGAAATCCGTAGGGATAACTCCGAAGGGCTTTAATAAAATGTTAAATTATGAAAGTATTTTTTATGGAGTAAAGGCTTTGGTATATGGTATACCAATTAGTTTTCTTGCAATGTATTTAATGTATAAGGTGCTAATGGTAAAATTTGAGTATGATTTTGCGATACCATATACAAGTGTGTATATAGTAATCGTCGCGGTATTCATCATAGTAGGTACAGCCATGCTGTATTCCAGCAGAAGAGTCCGCAAAGAAAATATTATCGATGCTTTAAAACAAGAAATAATATAGTATAATGATAAAAAGCCTAAGATTACCCCGTCAGGTTCAAGAAGGAATGGATTTTCCAATGAAGCAAGTCATTGATAAGATTTACTAATTTGACCTGACGGTTAGGCCAAAATCAAAATAGTGAGGTGTAGTATGGATTTTATCGAATTAATCAAAGTAATTATTCTTGGTATTATTGAAGGTATTACAGAATGGCTTCCAATCAGCAGCACGGGACATATGATTCTAGCAGATGAATTTATTAAGCTTAATATGTCAGATGCCTTTAAGGAGATGTTTTTAGTAGTAATACAGCTTGGGGCAATATTAGCAGTTGTAATGCTGTTTTTCCATAAGCTGAATCCGTTATCTCCACGCAAATCTGCTGCAGAAAAAAAAGAGACCTTTTCCTTATGGTTTAAGGTTGCAGTTGCCTGTATTCCGGGTTTGTCCGGGTTTGTTTTAGATGATGTCATGGATAAACTATTCTACAATTATAAGACGGTTGCAACGACACTGATTCTTTATGGTATTTTATTTATTGTTATTGAAAACTGGAATAAATCCCGGAAGTTTAAGGTCCAAAATCTTTCACAGCTAAGCTATACTACAGCATTCCTGATTGGATTATTCCAGATACTGGCATTCATACCGGGAACCTCACGCTCCGGTGCAACTATCATAGGTGCAATGGTGATAGGAACCTCTAGGTTTGTTGCTGCTGAATTTTCTTTCTTTTTAGCAATTCCGGCCATGTTTGCAGCCAGCGCTTATAAAATATATAAGTTCGGTTTTGATTTTACAAGTACAGAAATCCTTACATTAGTTATGGGAATGCTGGTTGCATTTATTGTTTCTGTTTTAGCAATTAAATTCCTAATGCAATATATTAAGAAGAATGACTTTAAGGCTTTTGGCTATTATAGAATTGTTCTTGGCGTCATTGTATTATTATATTTTATAGTTGTAAAATAAAGCTTTTCTTGCATTCCTTCCGCTTTTCCTATATGATAAGGATAGAAATAAATCGAATATAATCACATAATATACAGAGAGGTAATTTACATGATTCAGGATGAGTATATCAGTTTTTCCATAGGAAAACAGAAGCATATTGCATTAATTGCCCATGATACCAAGAAGCATGAGCTTGTGGAATGGGTAGAAAAGAATAAAGATATATTAAAGAGCCATTTTTTATGCGGAACAGGAACTACGGCACGCTTAATTGTTGATAAAACAGGACTTCCGGTAAAAGCTTATAACAGTGGTCCGCTTGGGGGTGACCAGCAGATCGGCTCCAGAATTGTTGAAGGTAATATTGATTTTGTTATATTCTTCTGGGATCCGCTTGCCTCACAACCGCATGATCCGGATGTTAAGGCGCTCCTTCGTATTTGTGCTGTATATGATATTCCGGTAGCCAATAACAGGGCAACCGCAGATTTCTTAATTACTTCGAAGTTTATGAATGAGAGCTATGAGAGAAATGTTTTGAATTATAATAAGGTAATTCAGAGTAGATTGGAAGAATTTAAAAAGTAGCAAAAGATGGTTTCTGTCAAAAGACAGAAACCTTTTTTATGACGAGGATCATCTGTATTTGTAAAATTATCTTTTAAATATGTACTTGATATGATTATTCATAATCATGCAAATTAATAATTCTGTGGCTTTATTATGGAGTAGTCTAGGTTTAAGAGCAACTTATTCTTTATCAATACTTTGTTTTGTACATCTGATACCTGATAGAAAGTAATGTAGTTATTTTTTTGATGACAATTTTAGTAATTTAATGAAAAATAATAGAAATAGTGATATTATATGAGTATAAATATGGTAATTTAATAAATTACAAATACTAATCATTTATTCATTTAAAAAGTTTCATAGAAAGGATTTAAAAATGAAAAAAAATCAGATAGGGTTTATTGCTGTAAGCGCATTAATTTCTTTATTGAGCTTTTTTTATATATATTATTTTCAAACTACATTATATTATGAAAAAATAACACAGTATTCTTTTACGATTGATGTATTGTATGAGTATATTGCAATTCCGTCGTTTTACTATTTCATAACTGTTTTTATTACCTTTGTTATCTTTTATCTTTTTAATATAAAAATATCAAAGATGTTACAACAGATATTCAAATTTATAACAAGCTTTGCTTTAATCTTTTATTTTATTATAGTATTAATAATGTTATTTGGTATAAAAGTGATACCTACCATTGGTTTTATCTCTATTTATTCAGTTGTTTTCTCTGTTTTAGGATGTTTTTTTGCTTTTGCTACAATAAAAAAATAAAAGGTTAGAAAGCAGTGTCCTAGTTCATATTGGTTACGGATCATTATCGGTAAATACGCATGTTGCAGCATTTTCCGGTGTTTCCTATGGATACCAGATAACGAATACTGACGGAAGTTATAGCACTGCAGCAGGCATCGTTCAGTTCTATGGCAGCATGACCCAGTTGTATGGTTATTATGGTTCAAGGGTAACGATAAGCAGGGGTAGGAGTTATTGCTTCATATTGAGAGGTAATTAAAGTTTTCCTTTAATTACAAGCTAAGTAGGAAATATCAATAAATTATAATTAAATAAATCAGGCTGTCCAACCTGAAACTATAGGATAAATAAATCAATGATTTCCTATAGTATTCACTGTTGTACAGCCTGTTTATATCTATATCTTCGTCTATTCCTTCGCTGCAATTAAGCTATCAATAAAATACTTAGCAGCATCCGATATCGGTATGTCATTATTATAAGCCGCCACCAATAATCTTGCCGGGATATCCTGTGTAATAGATATTATTGCAAGATCCTCCAGTTCCTTTACACAAAAATCAGGGATAAATGCTATGCCGAGGCCAATTTTAGCAAGATCTATCAGTAGATCATTACTGCTTAGCTCGATAGCAGGAACCAAATCCAGAGAATTTTCTAAAAAAAGATTATGCAGGTATATACTGGTAGTAGAACGCTTATCCAGCATAAGGATGGGATATTGCTGCAGCTCCTTTAATGTAATCTGCCGATCAGTCAAAGGAAAAGCTTCTTTATTGGCAATAAAGATATCATGAAATTCTTTAACCGGAACTATCTGCATCATATTATTGAGTGCAGGGTTAGGAGAATTCGTTACAATAATATCAACCTCGTTACGTTCGAGAAGCTTTGCACATTGCAAGGAGGTAGCATTCGTAACCTTAATATGAATGCTTGGATATTTCTTATGGAAATTATTCAGAAAAGGAACCAGATAATAGCGGCAGATGGTGTCACTGGCACCTATCCTTAGCTGAACTCCGCTTTTCGGGTCGGCACAAAGCTGATTCTCACCACGGGAGATAAGGTTGATAGCCGGCTCGATATGCTTAAGCAGTAATTCGCCCTCCTTCGTAAGGGCTACCCTTTTTGTACTTCTTATAAATAAGGTTTGATTGAGTCGTTTTTCTAATGTCTTAATGGATTGACTGACTGCTGACTGACTGATGAAAAGTGTATCGGCAGCATCAGAAAAACTGAGACTTTTTGCAACCTGATAAAAAACCTTATATAATTCATAATTGATATCCATGATAGACCCCTTTCAGTTAATAAATCATTATAGATAATTGCGAAACTCAATAATTGTATTCTTAGATCTATTTCGTAACACATAATTGCACATAAAAAAAAGTTGAAATCTCTTATCATATAATACTCTTACTTAATACATATTTTGTATCTAATCCATAGAAATATCTATTAGTAACTCTAATAAAAAGATTAACATATATTAATTTTGATTATAAGACAATCTATGCTATAATGCAAGTAAATGATAAGCCTAAGTTGAATACATCAGGGTGCTTCTTAAATATTAAAAGAAAAATAGATTAAAAAAGGAGCCGAGCTCCCATTAATACTTAACTCAATAATACAATCTATAAAAAGGAGCCAAGCTCCTAATAATACTTAACTCAATAATACAATCTTTAAAAAGGAGCTTTGATATGGGGAACGTAAAACGTATTTATGTAGAGAAGAAGACACCTTATGCAGTTAGAGCGAAAGAGTTAAAGAAAGAGCTACGCAGCTATTTAGGAATGAAGGGATTAGAAGCAGTACGTGTACTAATCCGTTATGATATAGAAAATATTAGTGAAGCTACTTATCAAAAATCACTTGGTACAGTATTTTCTGAGCCGCCGCTAGATCTGCTTTATGAAGAGGGCTTTCAGGCAGCGAAGGAAGATAAAATATTCAGCGTAGAATATTTATCCGGCCAATTTGATCAGAGAGCGGATTCAGCGCAGCAGTGTGTAAAGCTGTTGAATGAGAAGGAAGAGCCGGTAATCCATTCTGCAACCACCTATATTCTCACAGGTAATATGACTGAGGAGGAATTTGAAAAAATAAAGGCTTACTGCATTAACCCGGTAGATTCAAGAGAGACTGATGAAGTAAAGCCGGAAACCTTATATACACAGTTTGAGGAACCGGAGGATGTAATTAGCTTTGAAGGCTTTTGCTCTATGGAGGAAGAAAGCTTAAATAGTCTGTATGCATCTCTTAATTTAGCCATGACCTTTCAGGATTTTCAGTTCATACAGCGCTACTTTGAGAAGGATGAAAAGCGTGATCCTTCTATGACAGAGATTCGTGTACTGGATACTTACTGGTCCGATCACTGCAGACATACTACCTTCTTAACGGAACTGAAAGACATTCAAATCGAAGAAGGCAACTATACAGAGCCGATCAAGGCAGCCTACAGCAGTTATTTAAGTGAAAGAGAGAAGCTATATAAAGGCAGGGACGATAAATATATCTCCCTGATGGATATTGCTTTACTGGCGATGAAAAAGCTGAGAGCAGATGGCAAATTAGAGGATATGGAAGTATCCGATGAAATCAATGCCTGCTCTATTATCGTACCTGTTGAAATTGATGGCAAGACAGAGGAATGGTTAGTATTTTTTAAGAATGAGACACACAACCATCCGACGGAAATTGAGCCCTTTGGTGGTGCAGCAACCTGTCTTGGCGGTGCGATTCGTGATCCCCTGTCAGGAAGGGGCTATGTATATCAGGCAATGAGAGTAACTGGTGCAGCTGATCCCACGGTCTCAGTTAAGGATACGCTTAAGGGTAAATTAGCACAGAGAAAAATCTGTACCGGTGCGGCAGCAGGCTACAGCTCCTATGGTAACCAGATCGGTCTTGCCACAGGCCTTGTTGATGAGATTTATCATCCTAATTATGTAGCTAAGAGAATGGAAATCGGTGCTGTCATGGGTGCGGCTCCAAGAAAGAATGTAATCCGTGAGAATTCCGATCCGGGTGATATCATAATCTTGATGGGAGGAAGAACCGGACGAGATGGCTGTGGCGGTGCAACCGGCTCATCAAAAAGTCATACAACTGATTCTATCCATACCTGCGGGGCTGAGGTTCAAAAGGGTAATGCTCCGACAGAGCGTAAGCTGCAGAGATTATTCCGCAGAGAAGAAGTAAGTAGATTAATTAAAAAATGTAATGATTTCGGTGCAGGCGGCGTATCCGTAGCAATCGGTGAGCTTGCAGCCGGTCTTCGTATAGATATGGATAAGGTTCCGAAAAAATATGCCGGCCTTGACGGTACAGAGCTTGCGATCTCTGAATCCCAGGAGAGAATGGCGATTGTTGTGGACCCGCAAAATGTGGACAAGCTGCTTGCCTTTGCAGAAGAAGAGAATCTGGAAGCAGTTGTAGTAGCAGAGGTGACCGAAGCACCAAGACTTGTGATGAAGTGGAGAGACAAGGAAATTGTTAATATCTCCAGAGCATTCTTAGATACCAACGGTGCTCATCAGGAGGCTACTGCATATATTAGTCTTCCTTCCAAAGAGCAGAATTATTTAAGCACCGGATTTGCTATAGAAGGTACTAAAGTGAAAGATAAGTGGTTAAACAATTTATCTGCACTGAATGTATGTTCCAAAAAGGGTCTGGTAGAAATGTTCGACAGCTCCATCGGTGCTGCAACAGTGACTATGCCTTATGGCGGTAAATATCAGCTGTCACCGATACAGACGATGACTGCGAAGCTTCCTGTACTAAACGGCTCCTGTGATACGGTAACCATGATGAGCTATGGCTTTGATCCTTATCTATCCAGTTGGTCTCCGTTCCATGGTTCCGTCTATTCCGTAATTTCCTCTGTTGCTAAGATTGTGGCAGCAGGCGGTGACCATACTAAGATACGATTTACCTTCCAGGAGTTCTTCAGAAGACTGGGAAATGATCCAAAGCGTTGGGGTGAGCCGTTAGTTGCTTTGCTGGGTGCATATGATGCACAGGTGAAGCTGGGACTTCCGTCCATTGGCGGTAAAGATAGTATGTCAGGCAGCTTTAACGATATTGACGTACCTCCGACACTTGTATCCTTTGCGGTAGATGTAGCTAAAAGTGGTGAGGTTATCACAACAGAGCTTAAGAAAGCCGGTAGTGTATTAGTTAAATTTGATATTAAAAAGGATGCTTACGATTTACCAGTATACGATCAAGTGCTTGATATCTATGCTAAAATCACAAAGCTTATGAGAAATCGTAAGATAATGTCGGCATTTGCTGTCGGATTCGGAGGCATCGCAGAAGCTGTAAGTAAAATGGCTTTTGGCAATAAATTGGGCGTAGCTTTGTATAACCAGCTGGAGGAGGAAGCTTTGTTCCTGCCTGCATATGGTTCCATCCTTGTTGAAATGAGTAAGGAAGCAGCCGCTGCACTTAAGGATTACGGTTTTAATGCAGAGGAATTTACCGTAATCGGTGAGGTAACCGAAGCAGCTGAGTTTACTTATAAGGATACGAAGATATCTATGGAGGAGGCATTAAACTCCTGGATGGGTACTTTGGAAAAGGTATATCCAACCCGTTCAAAATCAGCAGAAGATACGGAAGCAGTATCCGAGATAACAACTAAGCTATATGATGCAAAGAAAGTTTATGCGGCGAAGAATAGGGTTGCGAAGCCAAAGGTATTTATTCCGGTATTCCCCGGAACCAATTGTGAGTATGATACATTGAGAGCATTTAAAAATGCTGGTGCTGAAATAGAAACAATAGTTTTCAAAAATTTGACGGAGAGCAATATCAGAGAGTCTGTGGGGGGCTTTGCAGAGGGAATTAAGAGGGCACAGATTCTCATGTTCCCCGGTGGATTTTCTGCCGGAGATGAGCCGGATGGTTCCGGTAAATTTATTGCAACTGCTTTCCGTAATGAGAAAATAAAGGAAGCGGTTAATGCTTTGCTTACAAAGCGTGACGGTTTGGCACTTGGTATCTGTAATGGTTTTCAGGCATTAATTAAGCTTGGTTTAGTTCCCTATGGTGAGATTACGCCTCAGAAGGAGGATTCACCGACGCTTGCCATGAATAATATTGGACGCCATATCTCAAAATCCGTATATACAAAGGTTGTAACCAATAAATCACCCTGGTTAATGAAAGCCGAGCTTGGCGGAGTATATTCCATTCCTGCTTCTCACGGAGAGGGACGCTTTGTTGCCAGTGAAGAATGGATTAAGAAATTAGCTGCGAATGGTCAGGTAGCTACGCAGTATGTTGACATTAACGGTAATCCTACAATGGACGAGGATTTTAATCCTAACGGTTCTTATTATGCAATCGAGGGTATAACCAGTCCGGATGGCAGAGTACTTGGTAAAATGACTCATTCAGAGCGTAGAGGTGATTCGGTTGCGATTAATATCACAGGCAATCAAAACCAATATATCTTTGAATCAGGTGTAGCATACTTTCAGTAAAATTTGATATTTATCATTTATGGTATAGATTCTCTTCATATTATAGTAAAAGTAATCGGTTGTAATATAAAATTTACAGCCGATTACTTTTTCATTGCTTTTTAGAGAAAATATATCTATAATATTCCATTAAAATACACTTATCGTACATAATTAATTCATAGTCCTATAAAGTGGTCTTAGAAAGCGAATCATTAAGCAGCAAAGGAAGGATGAAATTTATTACGATAGACGATCAGGAGGTATCAATGATATTTAAGGGTTTTAAATTCGGAATGCTTCTGCAGCTTGCAGTAGGGCCTATGTGCCTGTTAGTATTTACAACAGCAACCTCTCAGGGCTTTTTCATGGGACTCTATCTGGTGCTTGCCATAGCTTTGATTGATGCCTTATATATCTCTTTATCAGGTATCGGGATAGCTTCCATCATTGGCAAGGATAAAGTGAAAAATGTTATAAAAATTTTCGGAGGGGTTGTATTAATCTTATTTGGTTTCAATTATTTTATCAGCGTTTTTGACTGGTCAATAATTCCAGACATTATTAGCTTACATAATATATCAGATCAGAATATCTTTATACAGGGGCTACTGCTTACAGCTTCTAATCCCTTGACCATCCTATTCTGGAGCGGTGTGTTTTCTACTCAGGTTATTGAAAATAAGCTGACGAAAAAGCAGCTTTGCTATTTTGGCTTTGGCTGTGTCTTGTCTACCCTGATATTTCTCACCCTCGTTGCAGCGCTCGGAAGTGTAATCAGCAGCTTTATACCGGAGTTAATCATAAAAGTATTAAACGGACTGGTAGGCCTTTTACTTATTTACTTTGGAGCCAGATTAATTATTAAGAAATGAATACGTTAATTAAGTATTACATTCCATTTGATATCTGGCACTCCATCGGCTCCTTGTCATCCCGAAAGCCTTTAAATACTGGCTGACGCAGAGTCCCCTTGTCATTTGGCATATATTGGACAACACATACCAGAGCTGGTTTTAACCATACCGCATGTTCATTACCGGGTGGAGTGATAAGAAAAGGTGAGTGCTCCATTGTCTCAAGCTTTTTTAAATCACCATATTTTACGCCGAAGGTAACATGACCCTTATAAATCAGCTCGGTATTACTATATTGGCCCAGAACCACACTGGTAACACCCTTTTCCTTAATGATATACCCACATACCACAAAATCCTGATCAGCAAGAAATTTAAACTTAATCCAATCCTTTGTACGTTTATCAAAATAATATTTACTATTATATTTCTTCGCGATAACTCCCTCTAATTTCTGCTCCTTTGCGATAGCGAAAAGCTCAACTCCTTTCTCAGGGATGAATCTGCTTACCGCTAAACTGGGATTTTCAATGACAGTATCAGCAAGGATTGCCTTTCGCTCTGATAAGGGCAGATCATTAAGGTTAGACTCCTTATGATATAGGATATCATATGCTACAAAGCAAGCCGGAAAGCTTTCCGAGGATAACTGAATTTTAAATTGATTAGAGGTCAGTGCTCTTTTTTGTAACTCGAAAAAATCTGGTACGCCATTTTTTAAGATAACTAGTTCACCGTCCAGAACACAGCGTTCTTTTACCTGCCGAAAGATATCCTTTAGTTCCGGCACCTTTGGTAGCAGACGATCATTTCGCTTATTACGAAGCTCAGTTTCTTTATCCAGATAAGCAATACAACGAATACCATCTAACTTAAGCTCATAGATCCAATCAGGATTATTAAACGGTTCGGTCATCTCAGAGATCAGCATTGGTTTTATGTTTTTCTCTTCAAATAAATCCATTATGCAGTTCCACTCAGCTTCTGATCCTGTGACATAGCCAGTGTTCTCTGAAGAGCTTCCATTAAATCTATGACATTGCTAGGAGCAGAGGTATCGACGGCAACAATATCTTCACCGTGAATTTTCTGCATAATGGCATCTCTAAGTCGTTCCTGGTATTCATCCTTATATTTGGAGGCCTCAAAGGGGCCAGCCATGGAGTTAATCAGAGTTTTGGCCATAGTCACTTCAGCCTCATTTAAATCAACGTGGGGAAGCTGCTTAGGGACAGCTACTATTTCATCCTGATAGAAGAGAGTTTTGGCAATAATTCCTTCTTCAGTAGGATAAAGTACAATAAGGTTTTCCTTCGTACCAATCACAGTTTTAGCAAGTGCAACCTTTTGCTCGGATAGCATTGCGGCACGTAAAAGCTCAAAAGCCTTTTCCGCACCGGCTTCTGGAAGGGCGTAATAATTCCTCTCATAATACATCTGGTCAATTTCTGATAAATTAACAAATTGGATGATATGAATTGTCTTATCTTTTTTTGTCTTGATTTTTTCTAGCTCTTCCTCTGTCATGATAATATATTTATCATTTTCATATTCATAACCTTTGATAATCTCATCTGGTTTAACTTCCTTATTACAGCTTGGACAATATTTCTTATATTTTACACGTTCCTTCGTATCCTTACACAATTGATTGAATCGAATATCATTGTCATGGGTCGTAGTGTATAAGCCTACCGGAATATACAATAAACCGAGAGAGATAGCTCCTTTATGCGAAACACCCATATGCTCCTCCTATACTTCAAGACTTTTTAGATTCTTTTCAAGTCATATACGAATTAAATAAGCAATTAATCGCAGTAACTTGTAATTTCTTATAGTATTCGCTAAACATACTATAAAAATTCCACAATCGAATTAGTGCAATAAAATAGCAGCCTATGAATGAGCTATCAAGGCTGCTATAAATTTTTAAAAGATAAAATATAATAATTTAGTATTTATGAATTTAAGATATCATGTTCCACATTATTTATGATTTCACCAGTAAACTGTTAAATTAGAATTGTTCTCAATACAAAATTCTACGATTGCCATACCCATAGCAAAGAAGGAAAGAACAATAATCAAGGCAAACGCAGTCTTATCATAGAGAAGACTTTCTTGTTTTTGTCTAAAATTAGCGATTAGTATTTCTAGGCCCAGAAAGATAAATACGATCGGCCAAAGCTTAAAAATGATATCGAAGGTAATAATAGGGATGAAGATATGAAGAAGAAATAAAGTACCAAAAGCAATTAGCATTCCGCCAAGTGTTAGGGTTCCTACTCTGTGTAACTTTGTCATTAAAGAATCCCTCCTTTATCCTCCAGCTGCTTTGTTTTATCTATAGAATCGAGATCCTTTTTCTTACCGATGATAAGGTAAACACCAAGAGCGATTATGGCAAAGCCTATCAAAAGTTGAGGGAAATAGTGTCCAAAGCGGTATACAGCATCTCTTACAAACGACGGCATAATCCATTTGAATATATCGAATAAATTATTCCATAGGATAGATATTCCTATAACAATTAAAGAAATTGCGAAAATATTACGGTATTTTCCTGAAAATGCATGCGCCTTTTCTTTCGCAAAATCCGGTATAATGATATATTCGTCTTCCATGGAGTAAAATTCATCATCCGGCATTGCTAAAAGATTAAACGTATCAAAAAATGCAAAGAACCAGATTACTGGTAAAGCAAAAAATATTGGTCCAAGACTTAACCAGCTGCCTAAAAATATTAATAAAAAGAATGCTGACATAAGGCTGACGCCACGCTTCATGAAGCCCATGTACATTTGCCCGGCTCCCGGCAAAAAGGAAAAACAAAATGTGAAAAAACTACTTTTCTTTCTGATCATGATCAGTTACCTCCGTATTCATTATATTGTTGGAAAGATCCAACATGCTGTTACTTAAGTTATTCATACCATCCCTGATTACAGAAGTCAGGGATTTACTGCTTTCATTCTCGGCAGACAGTTCTGAAGATACCTTATCCGGAAGGTGAAAGGCAGTTGAGATATTTGGAATATTCATAGTTAACATTAGTAGAAGTAAAGCACATACTGTTGCTGTTCCTACTTTAAGGCTATAAATAAATAATTGCATTCGTTTGGAGGTTTCTCTCGCTTTTGCAGCAAGCTGCACCTCAGGGCGTTTTACTGCCTTTAAAATATTAGCTTTGAGATCTTTCGGGGCGGTAATGATATCTTCAGTCATTAAGGCTGCAAATTGATCTGCGCAGTGATCGCAGGCAGCGATATGTTCGAGAAATTTAGTTCTGTCAACATGTGGCATTAAATTATTCTGAAACAAAATAAAATCATTTTTAGATATATGTTGATTATCACTCATTACTGAATACCCCCTTACGATAGGTTTTTTGCAGTAAAGCCCTAGCTCTGTAGATCTGGGTCTGTACCGTTTTTAGATTCTTTCCTGTATTAGCGGCTATCTCATTCGCTGTCAGTTCATAATAAAAATAATCCAGTGCGATTTCCCGATATGGGGTTTTTAATTTGTTACACCGTTCGGAGAGCTGCTTTTTTACCTCCAGATCAAGAATACTCTCTTCCGGTGATAGTTCACTTCCTGACTGTGTGACAAAATATTCATCCTCAGTAGGTATACTCTGCCGTTCAGATTTTTTAATAAAATCCAAACATTTGTTGGTAGCAATTCGGCATAACCATGCTTTCTCATATTGTCTGTCAAAGGTTGGCAGATGCTTATAGGCGGAAAGGAAGGTTTCCTGTGCGAGATCCTCAGCTTCAAAATAATCTCTTACTATCTTATAACAGATGGAATACACCAGATTCTGATAGGTATCGATCAAATACTCATAATATTGTTCATTACTGATTATTACCGCCCCCTTCCCTTCTAATAGCATATCTGGATAAATCATAGCCTGTTTAATTCTGCCGTTATTTATAACGATAGTATATTGCATATTTCTTCAAAATTGAAGTGTTTTATTAAGCTAGCTTTGCCATCTTTTTACCTTTTAGCTTACTTACTAACTTGATTGTGCCTTTGCAGACAGAGAGAGATAATATTAATAAAGGTAAAAATAATAAAATAGCGGGAATAAATCTAAAAATTTTTCTCATAGCTCCTCCTAATACTTGAATCTTATTGTATTTTACTTATTTAAATAAAATTTATTAAAATTGGGATCCCTTGTTTCGTTACATAGATATAAACGAAAGATAGAGCTAACTGTCTTCAAGTATTTATATAATTTTAAAAATAAATGAAAAATTAAAAAGGAAAAACCTTTGGGATGATATTCTATTCGCGATTTCAATATAAATTAATTAAAAGAGTAATTAACTCGTAAATTAATGAAAAGGATGTCCCACAAGTCTATACGGTTATATTTAATACAACAAAAGCAAAACAAAGAGGTTTGCATTTTATTGTATTCTAATAAGACGAATAAACTTTTGAAACATCCTTTTAAAATTGCAATAGATTCGGTAAGAAATATTAGATACCGAATGCGGCTGTTTTGGTTTTATGAGTTATTCTTGAACAAAGATATTGTAGATAGCTCTGGTTGCTTCTTCAAAATCTTCCTCAGAAACACCGATGATAATATTTAATTCAGAAGAACCCTGATCAATCATTTTAATATTTACCTTTGCCTGAGCGAGAGCAGTAAAGATCTTGGCAGCTGTTCCTCTTGCCTTTCTCATTCCTCTCCCAACAACAGCGATAATTGCGAGATTATCTTCAATCTCTATATGGTCTGGATGGGTTCTCGTGATAATCTCATCAAGGACGGTTTTCTCCTTACCCTTAATCGATTCCGTGTTGACAATAACACTTAAGGTATCAATACCGGAAGGCATGTGCTCAAAGCAAAGATTGCTTTTTTCTAGCGCACGTAGTACATTTCTGCCAAAGCCTACAGCACTATTCATCATATCCTTTTCAATATTGATAGCGGAAAAGCCCTTTTTACCTGCTATACCGGTAATAATATAAGGGCTGCTGTCAACGGTCTGTGAGACAATCATAGTTCCGGGATCTTCCGGGTGGTTCGTGTTTTTAATATTAATAGGGATACCCATTGTACGTACAGGGAATATAGCATCCTCATGAAGAACCGTAGCACCCATGTAGGACAGCTCGCGAAGTTCTCTATATGTGATTGTGGTAATAGGCTTGGGATCCTTTACAATTCTTGGATCGCAGATTAAGAAACCACTGACATCTGTCCAGTTCTCATACAGCTGTGCGTTTACAGCTCTTGCTACGATAGAGCCGGTTACATCTGAACCTCCGCGTGAAAAAGTCTTAATGGTATCATTCGGCATTGATCCATAAAAGCCAGGTATAACTGCATTTTGCATCGCTTCAAGCTTGGGAGCAAGCTTTGATATAGTTCTCTCTAAATCAAATTCTCCGCTTTCATTAAAATAAAGAAGGCCAACCGTATCTAGAAAAGGAAATCCAAGATATTTTGCAAGTACGATACTATTAAGGTATTCACCGCGGCTGGCAGCATAATCACGTCCGGCGCTGTGTGCAAAAGAAGCCTTAATATACTTAAATTCTTCTGCTAAAGATAAGTCAAGAGATAAATCGTTAATAATTGCATTATAACGTTCTTCTATAGCATTAAATTCTTTATCAAAATTCTCACCCTTTGATGCCTTTTCATAACAGTTATAAAGCATATCTGTAATTTTAATATCCTCAGAAAAACGCTTTCCTGGGGCGGATGCTACAACAAAACGTCTGGTTTTATCTGCATGGATAATATCCGCTACTTTCTTAAATTGATTCGCATCGGCGAGTGAGCTACCGCCGAATTTAACAACCTTCGTATCATTCATACACTATCCTCTTTCTACGCATACAAAAGCGCGATTTATTAAATTAGGAAATTTATTGTTACATTATATTATAAGTTTGTAAAAGAATCAATTACTGATAAAAAAAGTAGTGGAATTGCTCTTAATCCTTATGATTTAGCATAGCTTTCATTTTATCAAGGGTATCGGTTCCCGGCTTTGGAGTATTAACTATCAGCTTCAAACTGGGATCATCAGATAAATCAAAGCTGAAAAAATCAAAGTTTAGTTCACCGACAGAAGGAAGAATCAGCTTCTTACCAACTTGACTTAGGCTGTTTACCTCATGTTCTGACCACCAAAGGGCAAATTCTTGACTTTCCTCCTTTAAATCATGAATGAAGGTGATAAACCAGGGATCCTCTATATATTGGCTGCAGGCTGCACGGAATCTGGCCAGCAAACCTTGCGCATGATAGTGCCAGTCGATAAATAGACTGCGATAATCGATGTTTGTAAACATCATCCATACAATATTTCTTTCTCGTATACTCATATCCCCATAGTCACCGAATACATAGCAAGCTGCCTTGTTCCAGGCTATAACATTCCATCGCTGATCCATAATAAAGGCTGGGCAAAATGGTAAGTTATTTAGTACATTTTGGATACCGGAGGGTATAAAGTCATGATTATCAGGTGAATCAACCGGAAGCGGTTGCTTAGCTAATATGTATAGATGATTACGCTCTTGACGATTAAGTAAGAGTACACGAGATAGACTCTCTATGATTTGTGAGGATACATTGATAGGCCTGCCTTGTTCCAGCCAAGTGTACCAGGTGACACCAATTCCGGCAAGCTGGGCGACCTCTTCCCGTCTTAGCCCGGGAGTTCTGCGTCGATTGCCTAGAGGGAGGCCAACCTGGGATGGAAGTATTTTAGACCGCCTGGTTTTTAAAAAATCTGCAAGCTCTAAGTAGCGTTGTTTTTCTATATCCACTTGATAGCTCCTTTCATGGTAGTTACAGTACTAGTATAAATACACTTCTGGTTCCAGTATAATCCATTATGTATAATAAATCTAGTTTTTAGACTTGTGAAATAAATGATTAACTTGAATTATGAGTTTCGCAATTACCTAAAAACTTATTCTCTATAGGAAAGGTGTGTTGTAATTGAATATCTTATTCTTAAATGGTTCACCAAGAAAGAATGGTTATACGGCAGGCATAATGAAATTGATTGAAGAAGGTATTAATCCAGAACATAAGGTAAACTGGGTTGATGTTTATGATCTAGAGCTCAAACCCTGTTTAAGCTGTATGAAGTGCAGACCGGAATACGAGTGTGCACTTCCACAGGATGATGGTCATAGGGTAGCACGCATGATACGTTCAGCCGATGCTTTAATTATTGGCAGCCCCACTTATTTTGGAAATATATCGGGACCACTCAAAACATTGATTGACCGAAGCCTCACAGCTTTTGAGAAGATAGCTGCAAGTGGGCTTGAATTTCCGATACCGCTTCATATTGGTAAAAAGGCTGCTATTGTTACAGCTTGTAATTCATCTGAACCGCTAAGCAAGCTTCTAAGTCAGAGTGGAGGAACAATATTAGCCATTGATACTGTACTAAAAGCCGGCGGCTATGATGTGGCAGGAAGTATTGTTTTTGACGGGGCAGCTGCTAAGGGTAACATTCCGGAGGAGGTTAGGGAGAAAGCAAGAGAGTTAGGTTCTTTATTTAATTAATTACATAATAGCGTAAGTGTGATGAAAAGAGTGCAGCCTGACAGGTGAATTTGTCAGGCTGCACTCTATATTACGTTATTACTTAAATTTACTTAGATGAAATCTTTATTCCAGCTTGAATTTATCTACAATTTCATGAAGATTATCTGCCAGTTTTTTATTTTCATTAGCCATTTCCTGTGTATTATTGGTTAATGAAACGATATTTGTATTGCTTGCTGCAACATCATTAACGCCCTTCGAAGATTCGTTAACCATCATATTAATTTCGGCAATTGATTCTGAAATTCCCTGAACATTTCTATTCAGCATTTCAATCTGCAGCTTGATACCTTCCATGGTTGTATTCATCATTCCAGCATCAGTATTGTATTTTTCACTGTTATTTAAGAAATTACCATAATCAGTTAATACGTTGGTACTTAGAAAACTAAGAGCCTGTTGCAGACTTTTTGTCATATTCTTTACGGCCTGATATACTTCTTCGACAACTTCATTAATGTTTGATACAGTAACAGAGGACTGATTAGCTAATTTACCGATTTCGCTTGCTACAACCGAGAAACCGCTGCCTGCCTCACCGGCGCGGGCTGCCTCAATGGAGGCATTTAAGGATAACAGGCTGGTTTGACTTGCAATATCTCTAATTGTATTAGACAAGATATTAATTTTTTCTACTGCCTTTGATTGCTCAATCGCTGCATCTGTACTTTTCTTTACTTCTTCATAGATTTTCTTGGTTTTAGTTGTTGCATCTAGAGTTGCTGCCTTTAATTCAGAGGCACTCGCGATCAAATTGGTGGAAAGCTCTGCTCCAAGAGAAACCTTATCCGTAATATCACTGGAATTATTTCCGATCTGCTCAATGGTAGAGTAGATCTGCTGTGTTGTAGCTGCAGTTTCCTGCATGCTGGCTGAAAGCTCCTCAGCTGTTGCAGAGTTATCTGAGGCATGATCATTTACAGCAAGAGAGACCGTACTAAGATCATTGGAGGATTCAGTTATTTTACCTGAAATATCACTGATCTGCATAATCATATTTTTTAGAACATTACGCATTTTCTCAATTGCTCTGCTCATTTCTCCGGTTTCATCTTTACTCTTAGACAGGCGGTTAAATGAATTATCATATGTAAAATCAAGCTCAGCAGTTCTATTGATGAAATTAGTTATCTTTTTGATCGATTTTGTTATTGATCCTGAGAGCATATAGGCAAGTACGCTTAAAATAAGAACGAGGATAACACTAATCATAAGTGTACTTTTTGCCACTACATTCAGTGAACTAAGGATTTCTGCTCTATTAGCAGTTACAAAAAGCAGCCAGTGATTATCTGCATTCATATCATATGCCGCATATTTGTTAGTGCTTTTGTAAGTGTAATTAAGCATGCCTGTGTCTGTAAGGGTATTATTATTCATTTGTTTAATTACACCGTTTATTTCATTATTATTAAGCTTTGTACCAACTAAGCTTTTATCGGGATGGAAAATAACCGTTCCTGTTGAATCAAGGATAAATGCATATCCGGTATCATAATTACCAACAGATACATCGGAAAGAATGCTATCAAAGGCTGAAAGCTTTACAGAGGTAACAATCGCTCCTTTAAAAACGGTAACCGCGGTTTCTTCTTCAGCAGGAGGCATAGCATTTTCATCAGATGCTTTAGTCTGTATACTTCGAAGAGGTGCGGCAAAGGTTATACAAGGCTCTCCTGAAATTTCGGATGTAAAGATATTTCCTTCGGTGCTTAATCCACTGGATACCATATTCGTAAAATAAGCTTCCTGTGAAATATCTTTACCGATTAAGCTTTCACTGGAGCTGTAGGTTATTTTACCGTCTGGATTGACTAGACTAATGTCTTCATGATTGGTATTGCTTTGAATAAAAGTTGCAACGAGCTTCTTTACTTCCGCATTAGGTTGACTGTTCTTGGAATTAACAAAGTTTGAAATTGAAGAAGAACCCATTAAAAAATTAGTTGAACGGCTTAATTGTTTTACAGTATCAGCAATACTGTCGTTGTAAGAGCCAGCTAAGCTTTCCATTGTAATTTCAGTGCTTTCTTTAATGGCATCCTGACTTGCACGAAACATGAATATAAAGTTTATTGCGATTGCAATCAGTATGCAGAAGGTACATAGTAGTGAGACTTTGTATTTGATGGAGAAAAAAGTTCTGTGGATTTTTTTAAAGTTAATATGCATATTTTTCTGCCCTCTTTCGTTGTTTTGATATCGTTTTTATTTTAGTATGTACGATATGATAATACTACTTGGTTAAATATTTGTGAATAGTTTATGATAAGAAAGTAAATATAGTTACATTTTTTGCACAAATTGTACTATTATTAATTATGACATAGAGAAAATAACTTCAAATTTTCAATTGAAATCATTTGCTCAAAGAATTTTCTATTTAACAATATCAGAGAGTTATGATTGGAGGCAGTTAAGCTTTCCAATGATAGATTTGGAATAGATTAATCACATTAATTTTAACTTGACAGTATTTATGAAGGGTGTTATATTGTGTATATCGAATATATACAATATAACACCCTTTGGAGGTGGAAGGATGAATATATTAATAAGTAATTCCAGTGAAAAACCAATTTATGAACAGATTACCTCTCAAATGAAATCAATGATAATAAGCGGAGAATTGGAAGCTGGAACCTTGCTTCCCTCGATGAGGACTCTGGCAAAGGAACTGCGGATCAGCGTGATAACAACCAAACGGGCTTATGAAGATTTGGAGCGAGATGGTTTTATATTTACGGTTATAGGTAGAGGCAGCTTTATAGCAGAAAAGAATTTGGAATTTTTAAGAGAAGAGCAGTTACGTATCGTAGAAGACCATCTTGTGAAGGCTGTTGCCGGTGCCAAAACTGGTGGAATAAGGTTAGAAGAAATGCAGGATATATTAAAAATGATATATGAGGAGGAGGCTTAGGAATGTCAGAAACAATAACCCTAAAAGAAAATAGCAGGATGGAGAAGCTAATGCAGTCATCCATAAAAATCAAGGAAAATAGTCAGATTAAACTGGAGAATGCGATCGAAATAAAAAATCTTAAAAAAAGTTACAAAGATTTTACCTTGAACAATATCAGCTTCAATGTACCGAAGGGTTCTATAATGGGCTTTGTGGGTGAAAACGGTGCAGGTAAGACAACTACGATTAAAGCAATACTTGATTTAGTGAAGAAAGAAGAAGGCGAAATATCTATTCTGGGTTCGGATTCAAGAAAGCTTTCAAAGGATATTAAGTCTATGATTGGTGTAATATTTGATGGTATTAATCTGCATGAAAATCTAAATGTAAAAAATATCAATAGTATTATGAACAATATTTACCCAAACTGGGATTTGGCTGAATTTCATAAGAATATAAAACAATTTCAGCTGCCGGAGAAGAAGAGTATTAAGGAATACTCGCGGGGTATGAAGATGAAGCTTTCTATAGCAATCGCTCTTTCTCACCATTCCAAGCTTTTAATTCTGGATGAAGCAACCAGTGGCCTTGATCCAATGTTTAGAGATGAGATTCTTGATATATTTCTCGAGTTTATTCAGAATGAAGAAAATACGATCTTATTATCCTCTCATATCATCAGTGATATTGAGAAAATAGCAGATTATGTTACGTTTATTCATAAAGGAAATATTATATTTAGTGAAAGTAAGGATAATCTGATTTATCAGCATGGGGTAGTTCACTGTCGTAAAGAGGATGTTGCCGGGATAGACAAGACATTTATTGTAGGCATCAGAGAAAACAGCTTCGGCTCTGATGTATTGATACGGAATAAGAATGACTTCCAAAGAAAGTATCACCAGTTCTTAGCCGAGAAGACTTCAATCGAAGAGATTATGCTGTTTATCAGCAGAGGAAAGGAGAGCTTCTAATGACCGGATTAATCTTAAAGGATTTTCTGAATTTGAAAAAGAATTTTAAAATATTTGGTTTGTTAACAATATTTTATGGATTTTTAGCGTATACCTCAGGAGATAGTAGTTTCTTTAGTTCAATTTTCACCATGCTGATTGCGGTATTGACTATTAGCCTCTATTCCTATGACGAAGCAGCGAAGTGGGATGCCTATGCACTTACTATGCCGATTAGTAAAGAGAATGTAGTGCAGGGTAAATACATTATGATGCTTATATTAACTTTATTTGGAAGCATATTTGGTTTTGCTTTTTCTGCGGTAATTAGTATTTTAAAAGATAACGGCTCTATGTTAGATATGATCCGTAGCTGTGGATTTGGTTCTGTAATTGTCATTATTTTTTATAGTATAACGATTCCATTTATAACAAAGCTTGGAGTCGAGAAGGCTCGGATGGTATTTTTTGCTGTATATATCATACCTTTTGCTATTTATTATATACTGAGCAGGAGGATTAAAGAGGGGAAACTGGAAGTTCCGGAAAGAATAGTAGATTTAATTTCCATTATTTCGAAGAATGCATATATTATAATACCGCTTACTGTACTAGCGGCAGTTATGATATCCTATATTATTTCGATTCGGATTTATCATAAAAAGGAGTTTTAGTTTATCTGATCAGTTTTAAAGGCCATATATTTTCACCTTTCTTTAATAGGCTCATAGAATAATATATGAATTATTATGAGAAAGGAAATCATAATTTGAATAGAGATAATCAGAATGATCAAAGACCTGAAAGAGGTCAGCGCAGTTTCCCGGGAAGATTCCCGTCTCAGACTCCCGGCATGGAAGGACAGCCAATGATGCCGCCTCCTGGCTTCATGCCACAAGGGCCCGGAATGGAAGGACAGCCAAGAACGGCTCCTCCAAATTTTATTCCGGAAGGACCCGGTATGGATAGAAGATCGATGGAAGCACCATTTGGCTTTGGAGTTCAGTTTCGCCCCGGTATGCAGGTAAGACCGAGAGAAATTAGAAGATGTATAAATCGATTTACTTATATTTGGTTGGTCAATGGAAATAACTTTTGGTTTTATCCTACCTTTTTAGACAGACAGTTTGTATATGGTTTTCGTTGGAGAAGAAACCGTTGGGAATACGACAGAATTAATTTGAACCGGATTATATTTTTCCGTTGTTTTTAACTGAGTCTTTGTTCTTTTACTAGAAAAGGGCTACTGTAAAATATGCGAGACATATAATGCAGTCGCCCTTTTATTACCTATTTACTTAGGATGAGATTTTTATTATAGATCTCATCGGCCTGATCGACCTCAAGCGGTTTACTAAAGTAATACCCTTGTATAAAATCACAGCCGCCTTCCTTCAGCTTCTCATATTGAAGCCTGTCCTCTACGCCTTCGGCAGTAATAGTCAGATTAAAGCTATGTGCAAGTGATATTATACTATTTATAACGCCGATATTATTGAGAGATAGAAATTTATCACTTAGAGATTTATCGAGTTTAATGTGATCTACCGGTATATAGGTCAAGTAATTAATGGAAGAATAACCGGTCCCGAAATCATCTAAAACAATGCTTAACCCAAGCTTTCTAAGCTCGTGTAGGAACTCAATGGTATTATTATTTTCATCAAGCATAACACTTTCTGTTATTTCAATTATTAAATATTTAGGATCAACAGAATATTTTTCCAAGGTGGACTTTAAAAAATCTATATAATCGCAGTCTTTAATCTGTTTACTTGAGAAGTTAATTGATATTGATTTTGGAGGAAAGCCTTTATTATGCCATCTTGCTATTTGGGCGATTGCTTCTTCTGTAACCCTTCGCCCTATCGCTAAAATAAGATCGGATTCTTCGGCAATCGGTATGAAAACATTCGGTGGAATCTTATGATCCTTTAAACGAAGTAAAGCTTCAAAGCCTTTAATATCGCCGCTCATCACATTAACAATAGGCTGATATACAAGATAAAAGCCGTTTTCTTTCAGGGCATATCTTAGAATTGCTTCGACGGCCGCTCTTTCTTTTAAATTTTCCTGCATACTTTCATTATAAAATTGATAGGTGTTTTTACCATTATGCTTTACCTGATACATAGCAGTATCTGCATTCATGATTAATTGATGAAGATTATCGCTATCTTCAGGAAATCTAGCTATACCCATACTAAAGCCGATAAAGTGTTCTCTGCGTCCGATAATAAACGGCTGTTTGAACATGTCCTGAATTTCAATGATATACTTCTCTATATTAGAGCGCTCAATATCATCAGAAATCATAATTAGAAATTCATCTCCACCGAATCTACAGGTAAACATTGTATCATATTGCAGTCCCGTCAGACGGTCTGCGATATCCTTCAGCAGCATATCACCATAAGAATGACCCAAGGTATCATTGATCTTCTTGAAGTTATCAATATCTAGCATAACGATGGCAAGAGGTTTTCCTAACTGCATCTCCTCCTTTAGCTTTTCCATAAAACAAAACCGATTCGGAAGGTTGGTAAGATAATCATATTGAGCAAGATGTTCGATATAAATTTCCTGTTCCTTCATCTTAGTGATATCTAAAAGGATACCATGCAGCTGTGTAATAAGCTTTTCCTCCGAGGAGATACCTTTACCACGAATCATGATCCACTTTGTACTACTATCCCTCATTTGGATCGGTATTTCAATATTGATTTCATTTTTCTTATGCTGAATATATTGGTCATATTCGTAATAAAGCCGTTCTTTTACCTCAGGTGATAAAATACGATCTGTCAAAGCAATAATATCTTCCTCATCCTTAACCCCGTTGCCAATAATGGATTGAATATTATCGGAAAAATAAATTTTACTCGTACTCACATGCAGTTCCCATACGGCACTGTTCGTACTGCTTGCAGAAAGCTCATATCGTTCATTTAATAAGTTGATTTTCTCTAATTGTTCATGTATCTTAATGTTTTGATCCCTGAGCTCTTCTTCTGTAGCAGCCAGTTCCTCATTGGCCTGGGTTAAATGTTCATGACTTTCTTTTAGTGCCCTTTCAATTGTTCTCCGTTTCATATTATCTATAAACAGGAACAAAAGGAAGAGGGATAAAGTAAAAATAATGACTAGGATGGTCCATACCAGACTTTTATTCTGTTCATAAAAGCTTGGTTTCTTATTTAAAAATATTGTATTCTCAGGGACCAGATCTTTATCCAGATGGTATTTCTTTAATACCTGATAGTCCAATGTATAATAGTTTGGACTGTCGGTATCAACTTTGATTTCTTCTACCGGTGTCCCGCTTAAAATCTGTAATACCATATTTGCAGCAATTTTACCGGATTCCTCAAAGGAAATCATTTTTCCTCCAAGGGTTCCGTTACCTATTCCTTCTATTGTGGTGCAGTATATCGGTACCTTGGCATATTGTTGAAATAATCTAGTTAGCTTTGAATCGGTATAATAAGAACCGCTTTTATCTGTATACATACTTAGGTATATCAATATAGTATCTTTCCCTATTTTGGATACTTCTGCAGCCAATTCTTCAAAAGTATATTCGGAGGTATTAATAGAATCAAAGGTTAAGCTCGGAAATAATTCCTCATTCTGATAAAACTGTTTTCTATCACCGATTCCTGTGAAGGTATTATCAACAAAGGCTATTACACGAGTTGCATTGGGATTAAACTTTAATGCAAGCTCTATGTTATCTTCTATTGACATTTTTTCAACAATTCCTGTAATATAAGGGTTTTCTCCAGCTTTCTCTGCCCTGCTTAAATCGTTAATTCCTAAAAATATGATGGGTTTTCTTGGAAATAGTTCATCTTGATAATTCAGAGCGAACTGAAGAGCATTATCATCACCTACAATGATTGCATCATAGGGATCTATATGAAATATTTTATACTTAAGGAGACTATAAAATAATACAATATTCTCGGCTCTATCAAACCTCTTGGTATCCATATATTCTATATCCAGAATAATTTCCTCAGGGGCGAAAATCTCTCGAAGGCCTTCAAGCTGTTCTGGAACTGCATCATAGCTTTCTGTATAGGAGCTAATAAAGAGTACTCTTTTCAAATCATCTTTAGCGGCAGCAATTTTACTTTGAGATATTATTATATATAGCACCATTAGAAAGAGGATTGCTGCAAATTTATAAATTAAGTTATTATACTTTGCTGCCAAATTAGTCAGTGCCTCCTTAGTAAGTATTAGATTATTAGTATTATTATATAATAAAATTCTACTAAATACAATATAATTAGACAATATTACCCAAGATGTTACTTATACTGCGCAAATACAAAAAAACAGCAATAAACCTTCGAATTGACCGATTTTTTTATCATGGTCTATAAGAAAAGTTCAATGCTGTTTTATACTTTAATAATTATGCTTCCACAGTTTCTTTCTTTCCTGCAGTTAAGCCTCTAACAATAACAATTGTTAATCCTGCAATGAAAAGGAATATAGAAATAAACTGTGAGGTTGAGATGCTTCCTACACTTCCTCGTTCCAGATCGCCTCGGAAGAACTCCAAAATAAACCTTCCGACACTGTAAAAGATTAGATAAAAGCCGGCTACTTGGCCATCGGCCTTGGTTTTTCTTGATATAATTAAAAGTGTAATAAAATTTAGAAAGTCAAGAAAACTTGAAATGGGCTGTGTTGGAACAAGATGGACTCCGTTCTCAGCATACTTGGAATTGTGAAAAACAATACTAAAAGCACTATGGGTCTCTACACCATAGCAGCAGCCGGCAAAGGTACAGCCAATACGACCAAAACCTTGAGCCAAAGCAATCGAAGGCATAACGAGATCAAAAAAAGATAAAAATTTTAACTTATGCCTTCGGCAGAATAAGTATCCGGTAAATATGCCTCCTATAATACCCCCATATACAACAAAGCCTTCATTCATATCTAAAAGAAATTTTGGATCTGATATAATAGCTGGAAGCTGAGTGATTAAATATAGAAGCTTTGCTCCAAGTATTCCCCCAAGGGCACACCAGGCGGTTAAATTAAATACTAACTTATACTCCATACCTTTTCTTTTTGCCCTGTATTCTACCGTAAAATAAGCCGATAAAATACCAATAGCAATCATGAGTCCATAAGCATAAATAGTGACTGGACCAATGGTCAGTAACTCGTTTTTCATATTGCCCTCCTATTGATAATATAATATAAGTTATTTTGGAACTATATAGTTTTGTAAATTGCAAGCATAATAGAAATGTAAAATATTGCAAAACTAGTATGTATATAATAATGGTTCAATTATAATCAACTTCTTGGTAGAAGTAAACACAAAATAATATATCAGAACAGAAAAGCTGTATTAAGTTTATATATTCAGAACGCATAGTCAGATATCTTAAATTGATTTTTTATTTCGTGCAAGAGTCGGGTAGGTTGAAAAGAAACATTTTTCAACCGGCAAAAAGCACTAAGCGTGCTTTTCGCTCAGTTTATGTATGCCGCTTAAGCGGCAGAAGGGGGTTAGGTTGAAAAATCAAAGATTTTTCAATCGGCAAATTTGTGCGCTGCCCAAATTCGCAGGTTTTTGGCGGCATGGAGGTTAATATGGCATAAATTAATAGACAAAAACATTGCTATTTATAACCATATATAATAGAATTAAAATTAATAAGGTGATAGATTAGAATGCTGCCATCCGAATTAGAGGGTTTGTGGCAAAATGGAGGGTTATATGGATAGCAATACATATGCATCAGGTAGTAAAGACAGCAGACAGATTTCGAGGGGAATTAGCGGAAGTACCTTAAAGCTTATCGCAATATTTACCATGTTGATAGATCATATTGGAGCAGCAATCTTAGAAAAAATGCTTGTAGAAAGAGGATTAAATGATCTTGCAGCAGGGGATGTACAGGCGGCGCAGACTTTTTTTGCTGAAAATGGTACATTATTTGTTATTTATTCAAGTATGAGACTGATAGGAAGAATAGCATTTCCGATTTTCTGCTTTTTGCTGATCGAGGGCTTCTTGCATACCAGCAATATACAAAAGTATGCATCAAGACTTGCAGTATTCGCGCTATTATCAGAAATTCCATTTGACTTAGCTTTTAGCGGAAAGCTTTTATCGAATGGGCATCAGAATGTATTTATTACCTTATTCATTGGTCTTATGGTATTGCTTGGCTTCAAGCTGGTAGAAGAAGTATTGATTAATAAGAAATATATCGCTATTCTTTCGGTCATAGGAGCTATCCTGGTTGGATGTGCACTATCTTATGTAGTCAATGGTTTTGCGCAGGCTTTTATGAAAGATGGAGAAAGAAGTCTGGATATAATGAACTTATTTACCTTAGCTGGAGTTTTTAGTATTGTCGCATTACTTATCTATACCTGGATGTGTAAGAAAAATTCAGTGCAGAGGGCGAGTGTAAGATTTACTGATTTAGCTGTTTTATTTGCAGGTATGTTACTCGCTGAGCTGCTTCGTGCGGATTATGCCGGCTTTGGAATTCTTACCATCGCGATTATGTATGGACTGCGCAGAAGCCGTATAAAATCTATGCTCAGTGGATGTATTACGCTTACGGTTATGTCATTTAGTGAATTTTCAGCCTTTTTAAACCTGCCTTTGATTTACTTTTATAATGGCAAACGCGGTTTGAAACTGAAGTATATTTTTTATCTTTTCTACCCTGTTCATTTACTGATTTTATATTTCATCTGTTATTTTATGAAGCTTATATAATTTGTAAATACAATAATCTTGATGCATTGATAATTGTATGTCATTATCGGAATGATTACTTTTATTATGCATCTTCTTAAATTCTACTAGGTTATTGATATCGATATACATGAAACCTACAATATTCTTGAAAACCGATTTTACGATATACGGGCTCACCCGGTTTGCTTGCTTGTAAAACTCCGAGCTGATATCCGATTTTCTTCGCATACAGTAAAGGTACTATTGTCATTGCAGAACCAATTCCCATTCTCTGATATTGTTGAAGAGTAGATACCATGTTTATTTCTGCTACACCTTTCGTAAGTATAAGCATGGAAGAGGCCACAGCTTCATTATTATGGAAAGCAAGATAAAATTTATAATCAGGGCTGCCAAGTTGATTTTCAAATAGACAAGCTTCAAAGGGCTCATTATTCCATAAAGCTTTAGAAACAATATCTGCCCATAATGCAAGCTTTGCTTTTGTATCTACTAATTCTATATGTATATTATTAGGTAAAGTCACAACCTTGTCCATCTTTGATAAATCAATAGCCATTCCAGCCATAGAATACTGTTTTTTGATACTATGCTTTTCTAAATAATCTCCCAGGTCTGTTGGAAATGACCTTGGTCCAATTACCCAATCCTTAGGAAGTTCTCCGGTTTTCATTTTGTTACAAATCTGACTAAGTTGTTCTTCAATGTTATTATCATCAAAATTAGCATAAAATATGAAGTTGGACCAGGCTGTAGGAAATGTTTTTATCCATCCTATATTATGATTTAAAGTAAATGGTCTTTTACCGTTTTTAGCTATAACCTGTAGGTAATCAATTAAACTATCTTCAATTGCGTGCGCTATATTTTTAGTGTTCATCATAAATAATCTTAAACTCCATCTCTCTTGAATTCTTCAATTATACTTAATAATATAATAATATATTGAATACGAATAATTAATTAAGCATGCTTCGTAAGTAGATTACATTTCTGTCAGGGTCATAAAAGCTCATATTTCTAACTCCCCATGGACGTGTAGTAGGTTTTTCAATTATTTCAACACCTAACTTTATTATTCTTTTATATTCCTCATCTACATCTGGCACTGTAAAAGCAAGACATATATTTTGATTAAGATTATTTTTTGTTGTGCCATCATTATATATTGTTAACATAGTTTCTTCCGCAATTATAGTTTGATGTATAGTATCATTACTGTCATTATTAATACCTAGAAAATCTTTATAGAAATTAGCAAGTTTTATAACATCATTCGATAATAATCCTACTTCTCCAATCTTCATATGAGCCTCCGCATCGTATTTATGTAGTAAATTGCTAATTGCTTCAACATTGATAATATATGAGTGCTAAACGAGTGATAATAGTAGTCCGTCAATTACTACAACAATTAAGAATACTAAAATCCCTTTTATAAAAGAAATAAAATGCTTTCTGGGATTTTAAAGTGGCGGTTTCTACTATCAGCATAGCTTGTTCATCTCGCTTATATATTATTGCTTATCCATAATGATACAAGTATATCATATAAAATTTTACTAATAAACCATAATCATTTAATTATATAATTATAATAATTAAGCTAACTCCTTGAGGCGGGTATGATAATAGAATAAAAGCACGTTTAATAAATATATAAAAAACATAGGTTTACAATAAGAAATCGAGATGGTAAGATATTCCTAAAAGTACTATTTGTACGAACTTTTAAGAAAATTTAGCTGATTTCAAGAATAAACTGATTTTCTAGTTCATTGGAGGATGAAGATGATAAGAAAGCAACCAGATAATAAGCTAAAATCAAACTCAAAAAAAATCTTTTCTAAAATTTTTACATATGTTGGCCAATATAAGCGCATCATCATTTCCTATATGATTTTATCATTTTTAGGATCACTGATTAATCTAAAATTCGCAGATCTTATTAACATATCAATTGATGCTGCGATTAAAAGAGAAAAAGATATTCTTTATCATAATATTATGTTGGTAAGTATCATCGTCCTGGCCGGTATAATCATAACCTATATATCGACTTACCTTTATAGGGTATTTCAAACGAATATAATGAAGGATATCCGAAATGATGCAGTTAGGCATTTGCAAGGACTTCCAATTTCATTTATCGAAGATAACCATACTGGGGATTTGATTTCAAGGTTTACAGGAGATTTAAATTCTGTACAGAGCTTTATAGGAGAGGAGCTATTTCAAATAGCGGTCAAATTAATATCACTCCTTCTTTCTTCAGCATATCTAATCAGTATCAACTGGAAGCTTTATGTGATTTCGACCATTATTATACCGCCGGTCTTATTTCTTTCCACAAAAATAACGAAGCCTATGTCAGAATACTTTAAGGATGCTTCAAAAGAGGTTGGAAAAGCGAACGCTACGGCGCAGGATTCTTATGGCGGGATTTTTATTGTAAAAGCATTTAATTTGGAAAAAGTAATTTATGCTAAGTATTCAGCCTTTATTCATCAATGCTTACAGTTTCAGGTAAAGGGGATTCACAGACTGAAATTTCTCCCAATATTTAATATAATATTATGGTCGTCACCTTTTACCACCTGCTTAATATATGGTTCGTACTTAGCTATCAATAAAGAGATTACACCCGGACAGCTACCTGCCTTTGTCTACTTATTAAACAACATCGTTTGGCCACTTTCAGCCATTCCAAGGGTTGTCGGTAATTTTCATTCAGCCCTTGGTAAGGCAGAACGGTTATTTGAAATAATGGAGAAACCGATCGAAAGAACGGATGGTAATAGTTTTTCATTATCTGATCATGATATGGCCGTCCAATTCAAAAATGTAAGTTTTTCGTATAGTACCGATACTTCCAAATTGATACTGAATAGTTTGAATTTTTCCTTAAAGAAAGGTTCAAAGACCGCTCTTGTCGGAGCCAGCGGATGTGGTAAGAGCACCGTTCTTAAATTGATATCTGGTTTTTATGAACAATATGACGGAACGATAGAATTCTTTGGTCATTCCCACAAGGATTGGAATCTTGAAGCAATCAGGAATAAGATTTGTTTGGTATCACAAGATTCTTATCTTTTCCCCGAGTCAATATTCGATAATATTGCAGCAGGAAGACCTAACTCAACATCCGAGGAAGTAATAGCTGCGGCGAAAGCAGCAAATGCACATGAATTTATCATGGAGCTAGCGAATGGATATGATACCCTGGTCGGAGAAAGGGGCATTAAGCTATCAGGGGGGCAAAGACAAAGAATAGCGTTAGCTAGAGCGATTCTTAAGGACGCCCCGGTCATACTTCTTGACGAACCAACATCAGCGCTGGATACAATTAACGAAACACTTTTCCAGAATGCAATGTCAAGCTTAATGGAAAATAAAACGGTACTTATTGTTACGCACAGGCTATCTACGATCAAAGATGTTGATGAAATCCTTGTAATTGAGAATGGCAAGTTAGTCGAGAAAGGAACACATAAAAAGCTTATTGCAGTAAATAGTCTTTATAGTCGGTTATATACAAGTCAATTAGCGGAAAAGGCAGTTTGACAATTGTCAAACCATATAAAATAAGAAAAGAAGCTACAGGCCTCTTACGATCGTTTATTTATGAAAGGATCATAAGAATTTATAGCAAGAGATGGGTATTAAGATGAAAAAAATAAATTTAAAAGAATATCGACATATTTTTAGCTATGTTAAACCAAATAAGCCGGTTTACTTTATGATTATGGCACTTGACTGCCTTACGGAGATCAGTTTTTATATGCTCACGCCTATTGTTATGAAGCTCATGATTGATGCGGCTGTTAAATCAAGTATGGAATTGCTAAAGCAGGGGGTTATATTAACCTTTATCATCTCGGGTTTAGGTATGTTAATTTTTGTTATCGAGGAATTTTATCTATTTAAAATATTTGAAACAACAACAGCGAACATAAGAAAGAGAGTTTTTGATCATATTCTGCATCTACCAGCAGCATTTATAGAGCATAACCATAGTGGTGATGTGATAGCCAGGTTGACAAATGATATTCCTACAATGGAAAACGCGTATAAATGGCCATTTCGTATGTTTGTTGTAACGCTGTTAAGTGGACTAAGTTCGATTGCTGCGATGCTATTACTTGACTGGAAGGTAAGTATTTTATTGATTTTTATAGGATTAATTTCTGTTGTTATTAATTTTAATCAAACCAATCAACTTAGAGAAATTAACCATAGTATTCAGAAAATGGTTGGTCAGTATACCGAAAATCTTTCAAATGTGATAAATGGCTTTGTGACAATCAAAAGTTATCAGCTTGGTAAATCTATGATGGATAAAACCATGCGTATTAATGAAGATATCTTAAGTGCTAATTTGGCTGTCGCAAAGAAAAATGCATTTTTAGAAAGCCGTAATTTCTTGTTTGGATCAATTAATTTTATAGGAGTAATATTATTAGCTTCATTTTTAGCCCTTAAGGGGATTGGCAACCTCGGTTCCGTTATTTCAATGATTATTCTTCTGGGTAATGTCAACAGGATGTTCAGTGATATTAATGGATTACTGATAAATCTTCAGAGCTATCTGGCAGGCTCCACAAGAGTATCCACTATTACGGGTACTGAGAAAGAAACAGAAAGAATAGATATTGCAGGTACAGATGACATTGATACCATGATAACTATGAAAGATATAGAATTTTCATATGATACAGAAGATAATAACGTACTAAACAAAATTAATCTTAAGGTAAAAAAGGGAGAGATTGCTGCACTTGCAGGTCCGAGCGGCGGAGGCAAAAGTACGATTATAAAACTGATCCTTGGGTTTTACCAGCCAAATGCAGGGTATATGTCAATCAATAATAGACCACTAAATTCTTATACCCTGGAGGAACTCAGAGCATTAATATCTTATGTTCCTCAGGATGCATATATATTTGACACTACAATTGAAGAGAACATCAGATATGGCAAACCGGATGCTTCCTTAGCGGAGATAAAAGCAGCAGCGAAAGCTGCTTACGCAGATGAATTTATAATGGAGCTTTCAGATGGTTATGCTACAATTGTTGGAGAACGGGGTATCAAGCTGTCAGGAGGTCAAAAGCAGCGAATTGCTATAGCCAGAGCAGTCTTAAAGGATGCTCCGATTTTGCTGCTTGATGAAGCAACCTCCTCGCTTGATTCACAAAGTGAACAATGTATACAGGACGCTCTAAATACATTGATGAAAGGGAAGACATCAATTATCATAGCGCATCGGCTCTCAACAATAGAGCATGCCGATGTTATTTATATTGTTAAAGAAGGCAAAATCGTTGAATGCGGTAAGCATTCGGAGCTAATAATGAATGGAAAGCTTTATTACAATTTACATAAAATGCAGTTTAATCAAGAGTAGAATATGCCTTTTCGTAAAAAAAGAGACTGGCTATAATTAATTGCCAGTCTCACGAGATTATTTACCATATTTACTAAAGTGGATAGGTAGTTGATTTTACTTACTTCCGTACTGGTCTGATATACTTCCAAAACCGCTCCGGATTAAATAAAAAATAAATTATTCTACCGGGGGAAGTATCAAAGCTATAACCGGTACCTTCAAAATCAAAAGTTGCCATTGCCTTTTCCATCTTTTCCTCTACACTACGATTTTCCTGCTCATAATCGAATGGCCCGTGTTCAAAAACAATATACTCGGCTTCGGGAACATCAGTCATAAGCATTTGCGGTGGTACTTCGCCCTTGTAATCAAAAGGAAGACGTACACCGTAACACTCTGTACGCGGAATACCCCAATCGCAGAGTCTGCCGTCCGGGTCATTAATGTATGCCATAATCTGACCGCTGCCGCTGTTAGCTTCGCTCCCGCCATCATCATCCAATTTGCCCTTAATACTGTCTAGTAAGCCGCAAATTGTATCGTAGTTTTGTCCCGGAATAAGACTTTGCTTTTGCCAAAAATCCCAATACCCATTACTTTCATAGTTTTTAATGTGCAAAAATTTGTGTGCGGGAATGGTTACAAAATAAATTTTAACAGTATCAGTAGATTTCATCATACCAATCTCTCCAAATCCGAAAAAGTAGCGGTCGAAAGAGTTTATTTTCGTTCGAAGAATGACAGGCCTAGGCTTTTTTCGGTATTCACTGGGAGTTACACCATATGTTCCCTTGAAAGCTCTAGTAAAGGCTTCATGTGATGAAAAACCATAATCAAAAGCAATATCCAAAATGTTTTTTTCACTATCTCTTACCTCTTTTAGTGCAAAGGCTAATTTTCTATGCCGTAGATAATCCCTAAATTGCATACCCGATATTTCTTTGAATTTTCTCGTTGTATAAAATTCGGAATAACCCAGTCTTTTAGAAAGAAAGCATAGTGTCAAGGCTTCATCATTATAGTTTTTAATACAGTTGTCAATCTCATCAACGATTATTTGAATTTGCTTTTGCCACTCATACATTCACCTGTTTACCTCGTTTCAACCACCCTACCTTTATTATAAAGATATGGTGAGATTATTGCTTGATTTTATTTGCTACAACTTAACTAACTTACAACTTAAACCACAAAGCGGGACGGATACCGCCTAAACATTTGCCCTCACTGATGTTGCCTTTCAATATATTATTTCCTTGGATACCTATATTACCGTCACCATGGACATACACTGCTTTTACATTAACTCGGCCTGGTGACCGTATCCACCACCACGAGCTCCATATGTTACCTTTAAGCCTTGCTATTCGCTTACTGTTGTTTTCATCTTTTCGTTCAAACCAATATCTTTGATTATTTCCTGGGTTATGTAGCTTTGAACTGCTATCACCGAAGTATTGGCACGTTACTTCCTCAAGGCTTAACAAAAATATGCTATCCCTCGTATCTGCACCGCCTTTTGAACCATACCACTGATTGTCAGGATTTTTGTTTATTGCCGGAATTATTCTTGATTGATCAGCTGCGGTGAATTTGTTATAAAACTCATTGTTAAGATATTTTCTTAACGAACAGTCAGCCCATGTTATATCTTTATAAGCGTCATGATAAGCACGCTGTTCTATAATATATTCGGTAATAATTAAAGCCGTATCGTTTTGTATGTCAAGTACTCGCCATTCATATTTGTCAAATACTATTTTATCTCCTACTCGCATAGGTACCTCCCTGTATATTACTTAAAATCATCTTTTAGCTTGATGCCGCAGTGACGTTCAAGAAGGGTAATTCAATTCGTATTAATCATTTTTATAGATGATGTTACCAATTTTTCCATCCGCCCGAATGTTAGCATCCTCTTCATTAACTTTTTTTGCAATATAAGATTGGTAATATCCGTTAAACTCAAAAGGAATCTTATCACTTCTCCCATCTAATACTTCTTCACATATGTGAATTATTTCATCCAATATCTCTTTTTTTGTATCATTTGGTCTATGTGATAATAAAACTCGGTCATAGTCAGATTCTCTTGATTTAATTCTTAACAATGAATCTCTATAATCCACTACACTGGTTGATTCTGGAAGATGCACCCATGTATACGGACAACAAGCGTCACCAAAAATTATGGTCCGTAATTCTTTAATTAAAATCATTACACTTCCTTTGGTGTGTCCTGGACAAGCAAGAACTTCTAAAGAAATGTTTCCAAGGTCAAAGACATCACCATCTAATAGTACATTAAACTTTCTATTATATGGTATGACTATTTCCTTTATATCAATTTCTCCTAGCTGTCGATTTGTGGCTCTCGCAAATTGTATAAGCGCATTCTTCATTTCGTTACACTGATTATTGTTGAATTCTAGGTCCAAAAGCTTGGCATCTTCAGTCGTCAGATAAACTTGATCGAAATAAAAACTTCCGGCGGAATGATCAATGTGGGCGTGTGTTAAAATCACGATTATTGGCAGATTAGTTAAGGCTTCTACATATTCACGGATATTCCCGATACCTAATCCAGTATCAACTAGTGCAGCTTTGTTGCTGCCTAATATCAAATAACTCAACTCTTTTCCTATACCAATAATTCTTATTATAGCTTTATCTATTTGTTCATGATGAAAATATTCTTGACGATTCATATGATTTCTCCAACAGCAATTTTTAAATAAATATACTTTTTCCATTAATTTATGAAATCAGCATCCCGCACACGCAAATACTGATAAATAGCAGGTTTGCGACTTCTATTATTTTATCTGCACACATAGTTGCACACAAAAAATATTATTTAATTTTGGCAATGTAATGTTTCTAGAATTATTTGAGGAAATAACTCACGTCGTACATACTTTCGATAATTCATTTCTTCCTCTGTTCGTCCGCTAACCAGTGATTTATTTGATATAGTATTATCTGATACACTAAAAATTGCTGCCATAGGAATATGAGCTATTTGGGCAGCATAAAATGCCGCCGCAGTTTCCATTTCAATAACATTACAACCCATTTCTAATATTTCATCAAGGTGAGCATACTGGGCAAATATTGTATCAATGCTGAATGTCTTTCCAACATGCCACTTCACATTATTTTGCAAGCAAATTCTTTTTGTGTTATTTTGAACTATTTTTAATAAATCTGAGTCAGGAAATATTTTTTTACCAAACACATCATTGTTTATAAGCGAATCAGAAGCTATATATCGACTAGCGCCATCTCCACAAATACTAAATTCAGGAATAACAATATCTCCAATTCCAATTTCAGAACTTAAAGCACCAACAGACCCTATAAAAAGAACTTTTTTACAAGATGTAATACCTAATGATAAAAGTGCATCCATTAACACTGGAGCACCAATTCCTGTTTTAATATATGTAATCTTAATATTATCTGAAACAATGTTCCAAATCTTAATAGCAGAATAATCAGACTCACTTAAAAATTCCGCTTTACCTAATCCGGGAAGGGTTGCTGGTTCCCACCATGGAGCAATAACTACATTATCATGAATTTGGCTAGGTGCTATCCCTAATCCATGCATACAGATATCGGTTTCATCAGAACCGAATCTTTTCATTCCATTTATTAATCTTTCATAATCCATCCTTATTCTCCTCTCGTGGTACAAACTTTTTAAATAAATTTTTCGATTTTGTCCAATTATACATTTCCTAAAATAGTAAGTCAACCTACGTTAAAGGATGTAAGATGCTTTCCGAATGCAGTTAGTATGTAGACGAATGGCTTAAGGAAAGGTCTGTGTTGGCTCCTCATTTGCAGAAGCTTTAATTACTTATTAGAGAAGTATTGCAGGGATCCGTAGTAACCTTCGTAAGCCGTTGACCCGCGACGTCCTCGCAACATCTTTGCTTACGCAAAGCCGTCTGAAGAACAAGAATCTCGGCGTATGAGCCTCCATTCTTGTTCTTCTTAATGTTCGGTCTGTATGAGTTTGAATCTGATTTGGATTAGAATAAAAAGAAAGTCCACCCTTTCGGATGAACCTTCTTTTTATTAAGCGCGAGACGGGATTCGAACCATAATCCCATCCTACAAAGACTGAAAAGAAAGGGGTTTCATCCACTTCTGAAATATGTGAACATAATAGTGCACATATTTTTATGTGCAGAAATTTTACTTGATTATTTGAAATTTGCGTTACAAATTTGTTGAACTTCGTATTATGCTTATTTTGTGCAACACCTGATTACCTTTTCAGCAAAATCAACAGCTACTTTCTTTGAATCTTCCGTTTCAAACTTATCTACATCATCGCCTTCATTTTTCTGTACAGCAGCCTTCCCAATATACTTAATTTTAAAGTGCTCGCAAAATCGTTTAATTCCATCTTCAAAAGGGCTTATACCATATTCGAGGTCATAACCACATGTAGCAATTATTCCGCACATTTTTCCTTCCAGCAGACTCGGCCCACGTTGCTTTCCATAATATTTGTGAAGTCCATAAAAACGGTCAAGCATTGCTTTCATTGGAGCAGTACAATACCAGATATATATCGGACTAGCTAAAATAAAGCAATCCGCCTTCAAGATTTCGTCTGATATATCGTACATATCATCATGTATTGAACAACCATATTCACCTAATTTATCTTGGCATTGAAAGCATTCTAAACATGGAGCAATCTTTTTATCATAAAGGAAAATTGTCTTAACTTCTGCTCCTTTAATCTCTAACTCAGTAAAAAATGATTTCAGTAGGGTTGCCGTATCACCGTTTTTTCTTGGACTGCCCATAAAAACTAATATTTTCATTGTTTTCCTCCTGTCGATTATATAAATAATCTTCACTTCGCTTTTGTGAAACAAATATGAATTACTCAACTCAATGATAAATTCATATTTATAAGAAATTCCTAAATCATAATACCATATTGAAAACAATAATTAAATATATTTTTACAAAAATCTGGATACACCTATTTTCAATGAGCATTTCCTACACTTACTAAAAATTGTGTATACATTATTCGTCTAACAATTAAATAAATTCAAATGAGCAGCTTTATAAGGTAATAAAATAATAAAAATGCGATTCCTTATGAAGCTTAAATGATAATTTTATCTGCCGCTGTTCATCGTGATGAGATTTTTCACCCTAAGGACGAAGAAATGAAAGCACTCTTTCCTGAAGGGAAAATAACACCTCATAGGCATGTTATTGCTATTCCCATTGTTCATGATAAAAAGAAGGATTGTAAGAAAATCTCCATAACCGAATTATAGAAAGAGAAGTTCAGCTATCGCAAATTTCAAGACTATATGTATAATGAAGTCAGTTGCACTTAGCTACATTTATAATCCCAATACGGAACAAGAGAACCTGAATATTATGAATGAAGCTCTGAAAAAGAGCGACAAAAGACTAAAAAATAGTAGTGCAAATATCAGCGCAACAAAAAATCCCTTGAAAATCAAGGGATTTCGTAAGCGCGAGACGGGATTTGAACAAATCCCCGCACACGTAAATACTGATAAATAGGAGGTTTGCGGCTTCTGTTAATTATCTGCACACATGGTTGCACACATGTGTGAATGCTTTTTTATGAGTATTTAAAATTCATTTTTTAGACTTCTAGTAAATAAGGTTTCAAGAACTTCTTTTGCGTTTTTATCTTTATAGAGGATATCATATACGGCTGAACTTATCGGTAAATCAACACCATAGTTTTTACCAAGATTCATCAAAGCTTTTACAGTGTAATATCCTTCAGCTAATTCATGATATTGTTCATTTCTAACATATGATTCGCCAAACTGTCTATTATGACTAAATACCGAAAATATGGTTGCTTCATAATCACCAAGATGACATAAACCATAAGCAGATAGTTCATTTCCTCCTATTGCTTTGATAAGCCTAGCTACCTCTCTGGTTCCTCTTGACATTAATGCCCCTTTTAATGTTGATAGTTCAAGACCATCAAGCATTCCTGCTGCAATTCCTATTACATTTTTAGCTGCTCCACCGATTTCGTTTCCTATTAAATCTTGACCATAATAAAATCGAATTAGGTTGCTGGAGAAGTTATCTACTAACAATTTTTTTACTGTCTCATTATTGCTATCTATAACCATACAATTTGGTATTCCTTTATAAAATTCTTGTACATGTCCAGGACCGAGCCATACTGCCACTTCATTTGAATAATCCAAATTATCTGTAGCAACTTGTGAAAGTCTTCGGCCGGTTGAAATCTCTATACCTTTCATACATAATACAAATATCTTATTTTTAGGATTTAATATTTTTATTTCATCCATTAATGCTTGTAATCCTTGCGAATTAACAGAGATAACTATTACGTCTGTATCGCAAATACATTCTAAATCAGTCAAAAGGGTCACCGAATCAGGTAATTGCAATAAATCGTTTTTTCTATCACTTAAAAAACGTTGCATATTCTTTGATGATTCCCGTCCATATAATATAACCTCATGTTGAATACTATCTAAATACCACGCTATCAATGAGCCCCATCGACCGCAGCCAATTACTGCTATTTTCATGTTTGTATCTCCTTTATAAGTTGTAAGTAATTTATAGAATACTGCAATTGTCTTTATTATAACTATCTTAATATAGCAAGTCAAATATTACCACGAAAGTGTATTTTCTACACAATTGTAGAAGTGTACATCTGTTTTTATGAACATGATAACGGTTACTTGTTATTTCTTCGAGTAAACGGTTAATCATGTCATTTTTTTCGATATCATTGAATGAATAATAGCATATTAGAATTGTATTCATGACGAAAGGAGAAAACAAAACAAACAAAAACATATTAAAAATAACAAACAAATGAAACAAACAGACTGAAAACAAAATTTATTTTGCTTTCGTAAGGTGATATCAGTTCACTGATAAAACCTTATTGCCGGTAAACCGGCGGTCTGTAAGAAGAAAAGAAGAGAGAACGAAGTTTTCTTGACATAAGACGTATCTGTAGTTGAACTTTATAAAAAAACCACTGTTTGGAGATTGTAGACCATTAAAAATCACTCCGTTAATAATGGTCAGGCTGGATACCCTTTGACTGTATCCGTAGGAGTTAATAATCACTAGGTGCCTGTGATTTAACTAAATTGGTGCGTGCTCAGCTTTAACTTATAAATACAATCAAAGGACGTGGTAAAAATGGCTCGTAACAGAGAAAAGAAACATCAATCATTAATTCATCAAGTAGAGATGAAATTGAAGTCTAAAATGGCAATCGGTCATTCAAAATATGATGACCAGAGGGCTGAACGCGCGCTTCTGAAAGAGAAGCGGAAAAAGGATGCAAAGGCAATGTTAAGTTATCAAGAACGTATTTCCATCCATAAGATTTATACTTGGAGTACCTTTCAGGATTATCAGAAACATGCCTGTTACTTTGTAAAATGGTGTAAGGAACATTATGGATGCAGGATGCTTTCCGAATGCAGGCAGTATGTAGACGAATGGCTTAAGGAAAGGGCTGTGCTGGCTCCTCATTCGCAGAAGCTGGAAGCGTGTGCACTTGCGAAAGCTTTTGACTGTACGACAGAGGATTTTATTAAAACAGCGGTACGTCATAGGTCAGGTATCACCAGAAGTCGGAAAGCAGCAAAACGTGATAAGAATTTCTCTGAAACAAAGAACGGGGAATTTATAAAATTCTGCAAAGCAACCGGGTTACGTAAGAAAGAATTTAAATGCTTAAGGGTACACAATTAGTCTTTAAGAACGGAATTTATTACATAGCTGCTACCAGTGGAGCAAAAGGCGGCAGATACCGGGAATCCCCTATCATTTCAAATGTTGATGCAATTGTAAATCGAATGAAGGAAGCCGGTAACTGTAAAGTATGGTCCTATGTTCCTGACATGGATGTTCATTCTTATCGTAGTAATTATTGTACCGAAATCTACAATACATTAGCCAGACCGATAGAAAAGATGCCAAAGAACGAACGTTATCATTGCAGGAGTGACCTGAAAGGTGTCTGCTATGATAAGCGCGCTATGCTAATAGCCAGTAGGTGCCTTGGTCATAATCGAATCAATATCATTGCAGAGCATTATTTACGCTAACTCTTATGCCCGCAGGATCTGCGAGCATATTTCAGAAAAAAGCTTTGTTTTTAAAATCAAATGTCATATTGTTCTATGAAACGCGAAAAAAAGTGTTTCAAAAACAATAACAGGAGGTCACATTATTATGCTTGATGCATTATCTATCTTGCAGGAAGCTTATGAATGTGGTATCTTGGATGCAACAGAAGTCGCAATAAAAATAAATATGACCAAAGAAAACTATGTAAAAGAGCGTCATCCATATTCCATCAGTTCTCGGAAGGATGGATGCTTCATAACCACCGTAAGGAAAGAAGACGAAGAAAGACAACAGATAGCCGCACCATCGTATGTAGAACTGATTAGTAAACTTTACGATTATTATAATGACCGTAAAAGTGATTATACTATCAGCGATTTATATGAAATGTGGGTAGAAAAGCGAGGAAAGCAGTCTGTAGAAGGTACAATTGATATTAAGACTGTCAAACGGGATGAGCAACATTGGCGTAAGTATTATGCTGATAATAAGCTTGTCATGATTCCCATTTAGAAAATAACAACTAAAATGCTGAATGATTTTCTGAATAATTCCATTTCCACATTTAAGTTTTCCAGAAAAGAATTTAACAACATGAAAACTATCCTGAATTCTGTCTATCAGATAGCAATTGATATGGAGATACTAACGGTAAATCCGCTTCTTAACACACATACGGACGTAAAGTTCCGCTCTATTCAAAAGAAAAAGGATGGTTCTAGGCTCTATCTCGAAAAAGAAATGGAAGTCCTTGAAGATTTTCTCTATCAGCAAGAAACCATGGAAGCTTATACGATTTTGATGGACTTCCAAATCGGAACAAGGATAGGCGAACTGGTAGTTCTGCAAAAGGAAGATATGCTTGATGGTGAAGTCTATATTCATAAGATGGAGATTGTCGATGAGGAAAGAGTAGACGGAGTATATATCCGCAAAGGCTTCAAGGTTGTGGAATACGTGAAACATGATATTTCCGCCGGCTATCGGACCATTCCCTTATCTAAAAAGGCGAAAAAGATTCTGGAAGAGGTGAAAAAGCTTTCACCTGACAGTGAATATCTTTTTACGCAGGCGAATGGTGAAAGAATGACGAGCAGAAGCTTTAACTACTGGTTGGAGAAGTATTGCAGAGATGCCGGAATCACGTTCAAGAGCAGCCATTGTATACGAAGAACCTTTGCCAGTCGTTTGTATGCAAAGGGCATGCCTTTAGAAGAAATCAGTGTGTATATGGGCCATGAGGATACCGATACAACGAAAGGCTATATCTACAATTACAATGAAATCGAAAAAAATCGTGCCTATATGGACATAGCGTTATAGCGGTTTGAGACATAAAAGGATGTTGCACACATCCTGCACACATGTTTTTCAAGTAACAAAAAATCGCTAACCCTTGATTTATAAGGATTAGCGATACTTTTCAATGAAGCGCGAGACGGGATTCGAACCCGCGACCCTCGCCTTGGCAAGGCGATACTCCACCACTGAGC
>JAEZTJ010000023.1 GCA_023421505.1 Bacillota bacterium | reverse complement strand
GTAAGCGCCTAATTTAAGGGTGGATTTCAATCCATGTTATTTATCATTATAATTGTTATCAGGAAATGCGAGCATTTTACTCCAATCCCTTTGCGAGAATGCAAGCATTTTACTCTATTTAGGAGGCTAGCAATTATGAAATCAAAACGAGTTTCTACCGATGAGCAGTTTCGGCTTATCATGGAGTGCCGCCAGAGCGGTCTCTCTGACCATCAATGGTGCCTAGTAAATGATATTAATCCAAGTACCTTTTATAACTGGATTAATCGAAATCGCAAGCGCGGAATGGCAATCCCCATCTCATCAGATAATGTAAAGCATACATCGACTCCTTTGCAGGAAGTGGTCAAGGTTGACTTAGTACCTGATGCGAAATCAGTACCTGCTCCTATGCAAACAGAACAAAACACTTGCATGCTTCCAAATCTAGCAATCAGGGAATTACCCGCTTTTGAAATTCTGATTGGTAATGCAACAATCCGCTTCTTTAACAACTCAGATAAAAGTCTGATTGAGACCACTCTGAGATGCGTGGGAGGTATTATGTTATGCTAGGTGATATTTCCGCAGCAGCCAACATCTATATCATTACTGGCTATACCGATATGCGCAAGTCCTTGGATGGATTATGCGCCATCATTCTGGATCAGCTGAAAGTGGAACCGGATGGTAGATCGATTTATTTATTCTGTGGCAGACGATGTGATCGTATTAAGGTTTTACTCCGAGAGCCTGACGGAATGGTTCTTCTTTATAAGCGGCTTGACGTTGTTCAGGGCAAGTACCGTTGGCCAAGAACGAGTAAAGAGGCAAAATGCATTACCTGGCAGCAATTCGACTGGCTTATGTCGGGGCTTGAAATTGAGCAGCCAAAAGCTCTTAAAACAGCCTAAAACCCTTGATTTTACTAGCTTTTTCGCTCTTTTTGTGGTATACTATTTGTAGTAAATCAAGGAGCGAAAAACGTGGCGAACAGTAGTAAAGATATCCAGCTCATAGAGCTTAAAGATATGATTGCACAATTAAATACTACCATTAAAACACTTACGGAAACAATGAACCGACAGCAAGCTGAAAACGATAATCTCAAGGCTGAGCTAGCTTGGTTCCGTCAGAAGTATTTTGGTGCTTCCAGTGAACGCCGCATCGTTGATGTCACAGGTCAATTGAACCTTTTTGAGTCCCTTCCGGAGGAAGAAGAACCAGTGGAACTTATCGAACCGGAAGTAATCCCCACTCCAAAGAAACCACGCAAAAAGAAACCCACTTTAGCAGAGCAATTCAAGGACATCCCAACCAGACAAGTGAACGTAGATACACTGACCGATGAAGAAAAAGCGTGTCCTATCTGCCAAACACAAATGGTTCCGATCGGAACAGAATTAATCCGCAGTGAAATAGTTTATACTCCTCCAAAGCTGGAGCGTATTGAATACATGGCAACTACTTATTCGTGCCAAGTATGTAAGCAAACAGAGGAAGTACCGTTTGTTAAGGATAATGGTACTCCTGGATTAATTCCCGGAAGCTATGTTTCGGAGTCCCTGCTGGCATATATCATTTATCGAAAGTATGGGTTGTACATTCCTCTTTACCGTCAGGAACAGGATTTTCTACAGATGAATGCTCCGATCAGCCGGACATCAATGGCGCATTGGATCATTACAGCTGGCATCGAATATATCCAACCAATGTATGATTACTTCCATCGGGAACTACTAAAACGCAGATTCCTTATGATGGACGAGACTCCAATTCAGGTTTTGAAAGAGGAAGACCGACGGGCACAGACCAAATCTTACTTATGGGTGGTTCGAACCGGCGAAGATGGATTAAATCCAATCATCCTCTATAACTACACTCCTACGAGAGCGGGAGAAAATGCAAAACAATTCCTTAAGGGAATTAATCCAGGATTCTATCTGATGGCCGATGCTTACCAGGGCTACAACAAAGTAAATGAAACCAACCGTTGTTGCTGCTATGCACACATCAGGAGATACCTGCTGGAGGCTATCCCGAAAGGTCATGAGAAGGATTATACTCATCCGGCAGTGCAGGGGTTCTTGTATTGCAATAAGCTGTTCGAGTACGAACGAACTTATAAAGAAAAAGGGCTCTCATATAAACAAATCGAAAATCATCGTCTCAAGGACCAGAAACCAGTCGTTGAGGGCTTTTTAGCATGGGTAAATCATGTCACTCCCGGAGATAATGCCAAACTGAAGAAGGCAATCACATACATCAAGAACCGCCGAGATTTTCTGATGACTTATCTGGAAGATGGGCGGTGCAGCCTGAGCAACAATCTCAGCGAAAATGCAATCCGACCAGTAACTGTAGGTCGGAAGAACTGGCTCTTTTCAGACACACCAGAAGGCGCGACAGCTAATTCACTCTATCTTACTATCGTAGAGATGGCAAAGGCATATGACTTAAATCTATATGAATATCTGAAGTTCCTGCTAGAGAACCGCCCTAGCAATGACATGTCGGATGATGATTTAGCAAAGCTTGCACCTTGGGATGAAACAGTCCATGATCTTTGCAAGATCAAAATGGAGTAAAATGCTCGCATTCCGGAATTCTAGCAATAGAATCCGGAATTTTTCTTAGGCATACCCCGAAATTAGGCGCTTACGATTAATGAAGCTCTTTTTACACACGAACAACCATTGTTGGGAGCATAAAGCTCCTGCAAGGAACCTCAGATGTCGCTTTTAGAACGACCATAAACCTTCTGAATTATATTATTCTATTCCTATACCGGAGATGCAAAGGCATGTCAGGAAAGAATAATATATTTTAGGGGGTTTTCTTTATGAAGAAGAATTTAACGGAGTTAGTTTTCATTTTGGATCGTAGTGGATCAATGTCAGGACTGGAGTCGGATACCATCGGAGGCTACAATTCTATGATTGAGAAACAGAAGACAGAAGAAGGTGAAGCGAATATAACAACAGTGTTATTTGATGACAAGGTTGAGATGATTAACCAACGGACGTCCATACAGGAAGTTAAGAAAATGACGGATAAGGAATACTATGTACGTGGTTGCACGGCCTTACTGGATGCCATTGGTCAAACAATTCACTACATGGGGAATGTTCAGAAGTATGCAAAGGATGAGGACAGAGCTGGCAAGGTTCTCTTTGTCATTACAACAGATGGCTATGAGAATTCCAGCAAGGAATATTCCTATGATACAATTAGAAAAATGATTCAGCGTCAGAAAGACCGTTACAAATGGGAGTTTATTTTCCTGGGAGCAAATATTGATGCCGTTGAAACTGCGAAGCAGGTCGGCATCGATGAGGAGTATGCAACGAACTTTGTGGCGGATTCCGTTGGAACTGAACTGAATTATAAAGCTATGAATATGGCAATTTCCTGCTGCCGTTCAGAAGGAAAAATTAGCAGGGGATGGAAGGAAGAAGTAGAGAGAGACTATAAAGAAAGAAAATAGTATATGACATTTTGATAAATGCTATCTGTGACAAAAATAATACTTCCAAGAATATGTAAATAATGTTACTTCATGTAGAAATATTTGGTATAATGTATTAAAGAGTTTATTTTCTAGTGTGAAAAAAAGAGTTACAAATCCATTATATGGGACACCTTGTATGATAAATTAATCATATGAGGTGTTGTTCTTGAGAACTTATACAGTTGATACTTACCTTAACTTTAAAAACAGGATGATTGATAATAAATCAAAGAGTATGAAAATGTGGTCATACTATGCAGTAGGCTTTACCAAAGGGGAAGGCGACGATGCAAAGAAGATAAATCGTAAAGAACATCCGGAATGCTTTTAACTCTCCTTTACGTCCCTTTGTCTTAGCTACAACATCAATTGGCAAGGAAGGACTTGATTTTCATAACTACTGCAGGAAAATCATGCATTGGAACCTTCCAAGCAACCTAATTGATTTGGACAGAGAGAAGGTAGAATCAACCGTTTCAAATGTCTGGCCATCCGTCAGAATATTGCGGAAAAATATAGAGACATACATTTCAATGAGAGGATATGGAATGAGATGTTCGATGCTGCTGCCGAAGTAGAAAAAATGCAGGAACATTCTGACCTTGTACCTTACTGGTGTATGGGAAAAGACCAAGAAATAAAAATAGAAAGAATTGTACCGATGTACCCATTGAGTAAAGATGAGATCAACTATGAAAGACTGATTAAGATATTATCCCTTTATCGTCTTACAATGGGACAAACAAGGTAGGAGGAATTATTGGAGTATCTGTTCAGGGAGTTTGATGATAGCGGTGAACTGAAGAAATTGTTTATTAATCTGAGTCCATATTCTAAAGAAAGGATGACTTTTTCGAATGAGAATGCTATTTTGTAACATTGCTTGGATGAAGTATTATAAAGGCAATTTTGGATCACTTATTGATGAGCCAATCGGTGGAGGCTCTTATGTGAGGGATAACAAAGATGGACATGAAAAATATAATTTTGACCCAGCGGATATGACTTTTGATGATGATAGGTTTCCAGCCGGGAGGTATTGTCTTGGTTTTGTTGAGACAAAATCTCTGGGTGAGAAATCAAATCAGTTACATATTGAAAAAATTGAGGGTTGTGAACTTTACAATAAAGAAGAAGCAGTAGAGGACGTTCTTGTTATTTATTGTGCCACTCAACCAGCACATCGGTTTACCACAATCGTTGGATGGTACAAACATGCTACCGTATACCGTGTTTATCATAAAGCAGTCTTTTCATCTGGGGATGATGAAGAAGTTCAATGGTATAATGTCATAGCAAAAGAGTATGATTGTGTATTGTTACCTGTAAGTGAACGTAGCAGAAAGACAGTATGGAACGTTCCAAGGAAGCAGACCGGTGCGGCATATGGGTTTGGAAGGGCAAATGTATGGTTTGCACAAAATACCGAAGGCAATAGATTATTAGTGGAATTTCTTAATAAAATTTCTAAACAAATTGATGAGTATGAAGGTGAAAACTGGATTAACAAGTATCCTGAATGATTAATCTCGACCCTTACAAAGAAATGAATGATATAGTAATTAGAAGAAGGAGAGGTATTACATATGAAGCTATTACATTTAGGCGATCTCCATATCGGCAAACCACTTGGTGATTTTAGTTTGATTGAAGATCAGAGATATATACTTGATCAGTTAATGGAAATCGTTAAGAAACAGAATGTCGATGCAGTTCTGATAGCGGGTGACGTCTATGATAAATCAATTCCTAGCGAGGATGCGGTTAGATTATTTGACTATTTTATATGCAGATTGGCATCAATGAAAGTAAAAACGTTCATTATAAGTGGTAATCATGATTCGGATGAACGATTGAACTTTGGTAGTATTCTTTTTGAAGCAAATGAGTTATATATCTCTGCAAAATATGAAGGTGTTTTGTACAAGCAGACATGCAAGGATACTGTCGGTAACATCAATATATATTTGTTACCATTTGTAAAGGCTTCTCAGGTAAAGCATTTTTTTCCAGAAGAACAAATAGTAACTTACAATGACGCGGTCAAAATTATCCTCGGACATGCACAAATCGATGAGAATGAACGAAATATACTGGTAGCTCATCAATTTGTAGCCGGTAAAGGGGCGGAACCGGTTATGGGGGGATCGGAAAGTGTAGCTGTTCAAAATGTCGGGCTCGTTGAGAAAATTGGTCTCGAGTGCTTTCAGGGTTTTGATTATGTAGCACTTGGACATATTCATTCTCCTCAGAAGATCGTTAATGAGGAGATTAGATATTCGGGATCACCGCTTAAGTATTCATTGAGCGAGGTAAATAATGAAAAATCTGTCCCAATCATTACAATTGGCAAAAAGGGTGAAGTTGAAATCGAGCTTATAAAACTTAAACCACTGAGAGACATGCGCCACTTAAAGGGAAAAATGGAGCAACTTCTTGATAAGAAGAACATAAAAGTTCCGGACGATTTTATTTATGTGACGTTGACAGATGAAGACACCATTAATGATGCTATGGGAATCATTCAGCAATATTATCCCAATACAATTAAGATAGACTACGATAATGCTCATACCAGAGAGATTGAGCAGGTAGATATTACCCGGATTGCAGAAGACAAATCTTTTCCTGATCTCATAAATGAATTTTACCATCTTATATATGGATGCGATATTAACGAAGAAGAAATGAAGATTATGAAAGAGGTTGCAAGAGAGGCAGGTGTTGTTTTTGAAACCAACTAAGTTGATAGTAAGTGCTTTTGGTCCATACGCAGATACGATGCCTGAGATAGACTTTAGACAGTTTGAAAGCAAAGGGCTGTTTTTAATTTCCGGGGATACCGGTGCCGGAAAAACAACGATTTTTGATGCTATATGTTTTGCTTTGTATGGGGAGGCTAGCGGGTGCCATCGCGACACCAAGAATCTAAGGAGTGAATATGCTAAGGACAGCGCAGAAAGCTTTGTGGATTTTTATTTTTCACACCAGGGAAAGAACTATCATATTTACAGGAGCCCTTCCTACGATCGGCAGAAGCAGCGTGGTGAGGGTATCGTTACTGAAAAAGAGAAGGCGGTTTTATATTGCGAGGGTGAAAAACCGGTAGAGGGAATTAGAGAAGTTGAAGTGGCGGTTCAGGAGCTTCTTCATATAGATTCCAAGCAGTTTAAGCAAATTGCCATGATTGCGCAAGGGGAATTTTGGGATTTGCTCAATGCTAAAACTGAGGAGCGAACAGTGATTCTTCGTACGATCTTCATGACCGGCAGCTATAAGAATATTGAGTATAAGCTCAAGGATAGAATGGACGCTTCTTGTGTGAAGCGTAAGAACGCAGAGAACAGTATTGTCCAGTACTTTACTGATGTGGTTGCTGCTGAGGAAAGTGAACTTAAGGAGGAGCTGTGTTCTCTGCAGCAGCGGGCTCGAGGAGCTAACAGTGCCTGGAACTTGGATGAGATAATTGATCTTGTTGATCGGATCATATCCGAAGACAAGAAAGTAAATGTGGAAATCGGCAAGGCTCTTAATGAGGCCGAGGACACACTCAACTGCAAAAAAGATGTGTTAGCAACGGCCAAAACGAATAATGAATTTATTGACCGATGTCAGGCTCTGACGAATCAAAAAGAGGAGCTTGATCAGCGTAAAGCAGAGATTATGGAACTCTCTGCTACCGTTGAACGCCAGAAATCTGCATTGCACAAGGTTAAGCCGTCATGCGATGCCTGGATTGCAAAACAGGGAGATGCCGCGGCTGCTGAGCAGGAGATAACTGATAAATCGAATGCTCTGGAGAAAGCAAAGGCACGGGCTGAAGAAACAAAGGCCATTCTGGAGGAAGGCCTTAAGGAAGAGGGAAAGGCTCAAAATCTTAAGACACAGGCTGACAAAATTGATGAGGACAAGGAGCGATACGAACAGCGTGATGAGCTTGCAGGGCAGGTAGCTGGCTTGAAGGAAGCTGAGAAGTCGATTTCCTTGGAAGAGGAAAAATTAAAGGAAACGGAAAAGGCTTTACGAGATAAGATTGCAGCGTTGACGGTAACAATTGCTGAATTAAAGAATAGACCGGAGGAATACAACAAGGCTCTGAGTCTTGGTGAAAAGCTGCAGTCTCTTAAGGTTAATATTGACGTTATAATAACGGAACGGTTAAGGGATTTTACGGAAAAGAAGAAATCCATTGTAATAGAGACGGAAGCCTTTGAAGAAAAGCAAGATAAATATAAAAGGGCTGTGGAGCACCGCATCAAGGCAGAAATCATCCTTGACAACTGTCGTGCAGGTTTGCTGGCAAAGGATTTATCGGAAGGAACAAAATGTCCAGTTTGTGGATCAGTTCATCATCCTGAGCTTGCCATACTTCCTGAGAAGGCTGTTACGGAAGCAGAATTCAAAGAGTTACAGACTGCAGAAGAGAAGGCTAATAGAGAGAAGAATGAGGCACTTATTACAGTAGAAAAAATTCGGTCAGCGATTCAAGCTTTGGAAGATCAGCTTCGAATAGCAATCCTCGACTGCCTCGAAAACAGTCTATATAGAGTTATGAATGTAGGAAACAAGAACCTGGAAGAATTGACTGAACTTATTAAAATAGAGCAGACTGAGATAATGAAGACAATAGGTGAAAATACAACTCAGGAGCTTGCACTGATAAAAGACTGCGGAATCCTGACGAAGGCAACAGAAGAGTTGGAGGAAGCACGAGGGAAGGATTCCGAAATTCTGAAGTCCCGGCAGGAGGATCTTGCTTTAAGAATGCAGGAAATCAAAACAGCTCTTGCGGCGAAAAGCGCCCTGCTTAATGCTCTGGATAAGCTTCCTTATACTGACTGGGAGGTAGCGAAAACTGCTCGCGACAAGGCACTAAAGGAAGCGGAAGAACTTATGGCGGCGATTAATAAGGCAAGGGAAGAGAAGGACGCTGCCGATAAGAAGGAGAATGAGATTTCTTCATCCATCAGTACTTTGAATAACACTCTCGTAAGGTTGAAGGAAGATGCTGCCAAGCTTCATGAGAAATTCACGGATGTCCTGACAGCCCAGCTATTTGATGATGTGGATCAGTTCCTGGGGTACCTTGTAAGCGAAGAAGATATCGCTTCCTCAGATAACAAGATAAACGAATACAATAGAGTAGTTGAAACAAATTCTGTACAGCTTAAGCAAGCTTCGGCAGATGCCGAGGGAAAAGTAAAGATTGATCTTGAAACCTTACAAACTGAAGTTGTAGCGCAGAACGTGAAGGTTAATGATATTCGATCACAAAAAAACGCGGTTGACTATCGTATTCAGACAAACGAGGAGAAGAAAAAGAACATCCTTGGGCAGCGTTCGGATCTTGAAAAGTATCGGAAAGAATCATCAATTTGTTCAAGACTGTATGAACTGGTAAGGGGAACTACCAGAAACGGTAAGATTACCTTGGAACAATACATTCAAGCTACCGGCTTTGACAGCATCATCAAAGCAGCCAATCGCAGACTTCTCCCTATGAGCGAAGGACAGTATGAACTTTATCGGCAGGAGGATTCCCTCGGAAGAAAATCAAATACTTTCCTTGATTTAGAAGTTCTTGACAATTTTACCGGTCATAGACGCCCTGTGTGTAACCTTTCCGGTGGAGAAAGCTTTAAGGCTTCGCTAAGTCTTGCTTTGGGCTTGTCTGATACAGTTTCGTCCCATCTTGGCGGCATTCAGATGGATGCATTGTTTATTGATGAAGGTTTCGGAACCCTTGACCGAAAGTCAATTGAAAATGCAATGGATATTTTGATCAATCTCTCTGGGGCAAATAAGCTTGTCGGAGTAATAAGCCATCGTGAGGAATTAGTCGAAAATATTCCACAACAGATTAAGATCAAGAAAACCAAGGATGGAAGTAAGATTACAATTGATAATGGTTTTTAAGCAAAGAGTAAAACATAAGAAACAGATGAATAATGGCTTTCCACTGATAACTATCAATATGCCTGCGGGAGTAAATTTCGCAGGCATTATTTTTACGTAATTATTAGGTATATAATAAAGATAAGTGAACTTTTAACGAATAATAAAGACCAAAACTTAAACTCACCTAGGAAATTGTCGCGTTTTACGAATAAAAAAGCAAGTACTATTTTGCTTATTAAGTCAAGACTAATAATACCATACAAGTAAATAAAAGTTTTTGCAATGTCTTCAAGTAGTACATTTGAAGAAACAGCTAACATCATGGAATTGATTTTAACGGTGTAGGCTGTTGCTTTTTTACTCTTATCACCTTTATGATCGCAACAAACCAATTGACCAATAAAAAAACAGCTATCCTCTGACCTGATAAGTAGTAGGATAGCTATTCTCACTGATTGGATAATCAACCGACCTTCCAAGTCCTTTGATTAATTTCAATCATGATTATAACAAATTGCTGAAATAATGCAAGCAGAAGATCAATCCGATTTCTGTATCAGAAAAACGAACTGTTATCTAATTTAGGTTTTCTTTAATATTTCTAAGCTAGAGATTGAGTGACAAAGGTGAAGATGAAATCGTTTTTAGTATTTATTTTTGGTACCAACATAATATTGTTAGACCTAAAAGGAGGTGAAAGAAATGGATAATGGTAATACATATATAAACGATATAATGACAGTTACGGATGTAAATATGGGTGAAAGGGAGAATATTCTGGATCGTAAAACAGAAAAAGAAATAAATCTTGATAAAAAGAAGAGGGCACAAAATAAAGATCGTAGTGATGGAGAACTTTCCGAAGCTGATTTTATGGCGCTTTCAAGAGCTGAGCAGCTTGCTATCGCGGAAAAGTATTGGAACGGCAGAACAGATACGTACGATGATGATAAAAAGTTCAAATTTTCATATACGCATTTGGGTACGTTATGTGAGAGACTAGGGTTTAGAAAGGGCATAGTAGATACTAAGAAGGGTGGAGTCAAAGAATCAAAACTTTACATTGAGCATGGACGTAGGGGAAATACAGTAGAAAAAAAGGTAACTTTCAGCGAAAAGACGATTAGCAAATTTAATGATCTTCTTGGAAAAGAAAATTCACTATCAAACATTGAAAGGTCGAAAATTCTTGATGCAATTCTTTTAGAAGCACTTGAAAATAAGCTTGCTGCAAAGAATGCAGGAGCCTTTAGTGTGGCCTATAAGCCGGTAAAGGAAGAAATTCTGATCTAGTTTGGTCAGGTGAATTTAATCAGGGTAGACAGGTAGGGCCGGACTAATTGTTGTTCGGTCTTTCTTTAAAGGGAGATCTCCATAGCTAGATGATGAATTCTTTCATACATGATTAGCTATTATACGTATTTTTGGTTTGGTTTTGGCCTTGGGACTGTAATACAAGAAAGTTTATTTTTACTCACATCTAGAGCCAGATGCGTAATAATTGGAAGTCTATTACTAGGAAGTACTTCCATGATTGAATGTTCTATTTTAATTGGTGGTTCAATGAAACCTTCTTCTTGATAGATGCTAATATACGTGACGTTCTCTGAAACATCGTTACTATTAGCAGTAATAAATACTACAGATAAATTATCAGAAGTTTCCATAAATAGAACTTCAGTGTATGATGCAGATACATCATCTTTAAGACGAAAGTTTTGTGATTTGAATTTTCTTTTGATGTAATACTCTTCAGGTGTGTATTTTTTTGGTGTTGTTTCCATAGAATATGCTGTTACTGTTTGTGTAGTTGTTGCACAAATATAAAGCGTTGGTTCTAATACATCATATCTAATGATGCTTTCATTTTCTACAATAGGAATAGCAACATATCCATTATCAGAATAGTAGCAATAGAGGTGCTCATCAGCAGGTCTCATATTGATTATCTGCTGATAAAAATTTGTATTACAATCCTTAGAAATATCCTTTTTGTTGAAGTCATCTGTTCTATCTGTAGACAGCAATTTTATCACATAACTGTACTTGCCTGCAAATAAAGACTTAACTATACTCTCAAAGTTCTTATCGGAGAATCTATTTGTTTTATCTAAATCGATAACAACAAATTTTTTATTGATTAACTCAGCCTGTTTAAAAAAACCAGCTATCACCAGATTTAGATCGAGAAATTCAAACTGAAAGAATACCTTATATTGTTTATCCATGGGTGTACCAGTCGTAATTACTTTACATTGTTGTTCACTATCAACAGTTTCCTCTTTTTCAGTGGCTATAAAAATAAGGATTTGTCTTTCTCTACCTGTTTCATTATCAAATATTGTAGTAATAGTAGCCTCAAACCAGGTGTAATAAATTTGTCCATCTTTGTCAGATATGATTGGTAGCGCTATATGATCAGTTGTGTTGTTCATCTTGAATGTTGTTTCATATATTAACATTAGATCAGTTCCTTTTTGATTAATATAAATATTATCATCGAACCTGAAGAATTTTATACAAAATTCTGTATTAGTATGAAAGTGACAATAAAAACGAAAAAAATTTTTTATAAAAACACTTGTATTTGTTGTCCAATAATAATATAGTGTATTTATGATTGATGGACAACAAATACAAACTGGGAGGATGATTATGGCAGTTTATAAGTTTTCATTGGACAAGGAGCACTCAGATATACTTGAGGCTTGGGCGAGAGAAGATGGCGTAACAGTGCAAGACTGTATCAGAAACAAACTATTTGAAACACAGACCATATATACACCAGCCGAGGCTGTGAGAAGAGCTATTGAAAAATACAAATTAGGAGATACCTTTACGCTTCCTGATTTATACGGCGATGATTGGCAGATCGAGAGAGGCCCTGCTGGAGTATTTGGCCGCAACTTCTATAATTATGTAGAAGCCGAGTGTCAGGATATAATTAAATTTGATCAGATGGTTAGTTACGGTAGACGAGCACAGTATGCAATGATTTAGGAGGATGATGATATGACAAAAAAGCAGATAAGAAGAGCAGTTAGAAAATATGTAGAAAAATTCGGGCCACAGGACACGAGAGAGTTAATCGACAAGTTTGCGAAAGGTATTAAAACTTCGAAACAAAGAATCTCCGGGAACATAAGCTGTTTAGTATGCATTGATGGAACGGTTTCGATAATAAGAAATAAACCTCATAGTATTATGTATTAAGAGTAAAAGATCCGGTTGGTAGTTAAATACTGACCGAATTTTTTTATTCTATAAAAAAGTTATTGTCTTGCCCATAGTGGAGTCAAAGATTCTTGATGCAATTCTTTTAGAAGCGCTTGAAAATAAGCTTGCAGCAAAGAGTGCAGGAGTCTTTAGTGTGGCCTATAAGCTGTAAGAGAAGAAGTTCTGATTTAAGAATAAGCAGACAATTATCATATACGTATATGCGTAGGACCGGACAAATTCAATGTTCGGTCTTTTTTTTATGTTCAGAACAGAACTCTTCCTTACAGATATCTGGTTGAAAGATATTGTAGTCTACCCAGAGTTCTGCGAGGATAAATCCTATAATATACCCATATAAACGTCCTAAATGCTCTATTTAGCAACTTCCTTTGTAAGCAAGTCTATTGTTATACCTTAAATTGCATCCTAAAGATCTGTAAAATGACTTCTGTTCACATTTCTTTTTCTTTGGCATTTTTATTAAAAAAATCTGATATCTACATAATGTATTTGAGGCGTGTAGCTTATTACCCATAGCTAGAGGTAATAAGTCACTAGGACAGCCAGACAGCTTGGTTCTTGACAGAAAACTTGACATACAGACAAAGAATAAGTAAAAGAAAGAGGGCGAAGAAATGGCAAGACAAGAGAATTTTACATACGCACAAGCAGATGCAGCGTTCTATGAAGCAATGAGAATTAACAAAGGTAAATCTACAGAATGGTCAAAACATAAGGAAGGAAATGCTCTTATTGATCCATCAAAGACAGAAGAAAATTATGAATTAGTTCCCCACCACTCAGCACTTGATCCATCAAATTTTACAAAACACAATCGAGGTGTTGGTATTGCAGAGTACCACAAGGAACAGACGGGTAGCAGCGCAAGGATGCATGGAAAAGAAAAACACCTCTCAAAGGCTGTGGGTTGTATTATCACGCTGCCTAAGACTTATCTTCAAATTGACTATGGCTTAACAGAACAAGAGTATGCCGCTGTTTCTCATTACGTGGAAAATGCAAAGAATAATGAGCCAGACTCACTTTATTACAAGTCAGCAATGGAGAAGATAAGTAAACACAAGTTCACTCCGGAAGAAAAGAAAAAAATTGATGAATTCTTCATGACAGCATTTTTAGCCTGGAAGAATGTTGCAGATATCAGAGATCAGGACGTGCTTTTCGCTGCAGTACACTGGGATGAATCATATCCTCATGTACATATCATGGCACTTCCTACCATAGAAAAAGAAAACGAACAGATATCATACAGCACGTCAAAATATAACAACATAACCACGCACTACTTTGACAAACTGCATGAAAATCTGATTATTGAAATGGCTAAGCAAGGAATAATAGCATCAGACATAATAAATAGGGCAACTAAGGATGCCAATTTCAAACCTTCTGATTTTACACGCGAGCAACGTGAAGAAGGTGTTAGAATTGCCACCCAGAATGCAATTTTAAAACTGGCAAAAGAGGTAGCGGAAGCAAATCACATGCAGGTGCAGTCAGAGTATGTAGATGCTCTAGAACAACTCAAAGAGACTGAGGGAAAGATAAAGGATATATGTACAAGATTAGCCAATGCAGAAAAGGAATATGAGTCTATTACAGAAAGTGCAGAACGACGCAAGGACGAATTAATGCTTCTTGAAAGCGAAAAGGATGCAGAAGAGAGGCAACTTGAAGAAATCGTACAGAAGAAACTTGAAAATGAAAGCTTGAGCAAGAAAGAGTATAAGAAGTATTTGAAAGAGCTTCAGAGAATACAAAAAACTGAAGGCAATCCGCAGATTACACTATATGAATATGAAAAGCTTTTGAAGACTGCACGCACTTCGGAAGAACTAGAGCAAGACAGAAAAGAGATTGTAGAAAAAAAGAAAAACTTTGCTGCAGAAGTCAAAGCAGAAGCTAGGAGGATGCTTCCGAAGGAGATGCAAAAAGCTAAAGAAGATAAAATTTACTGTGATGAGTGGCTACCTCAGGCAATTGCCATTGGAACAAAAGAAAAAGCCCTAAAAGCAAAAGAAATAGAATTGGTGGAGAGGGAAAAGGAAATGACATTGAGAGAACGAACGCTGGAAATTGAAGTAGAGAATCGTGCTCAAGATCTCTATCGAGAACTGAGGGATAATTTCTTTGAGAAAATGAGGGAAAAGATTGTGAAGCTGAAGAATTCAATTTTAAACGTTCTTGAAAAACTTTTACCAATGGTAATATTCTCAGAAATTAAAGAAGCTATCAGCAAGAGTCTTAATAATTTCGAAAAACAAATTGAAATTGACAATGAAGAAATTAATACAGAAATTGAAAAAGAAGAAGTTGACATCTAAATAAAGAATGAAAGGCAATAAAAATATCTAGTTCTGATCTAAGGATAAGCAGATAAATTTCATATTCATACGTAAGAAGGACCGGACAAATTCAATGTTCGGTCTTTCTAAATATCCAGAACAGAATTCGTCCTCACAGGTATCTGGATGAAAGGTAAACGGCTATTAAGAACATTAGAGATTTGTTTTCTCACAGTATGGTGAGGAAAAATTTTTACCACATAATAGTAGAGATGGAAAGGAGGAGATTAAGTAATGGACGTAGAGAAATATTTTTCACAGCGTGTTATGAATTGCAACACAGAAATGGTATACCCGACAGCAGATTTTTATGTTTTGTTTTCTCACGACATATTGGAGAAAAAATTTAACCACATAATATAAGAAAAGTAAAGGAGATATGAAATTATGGGAAAAGAAAGATTTGAAAAGCTAAGAGCCATCTACGAAATTAAAACAGCAAATGGATTGGATGTAACAGTGAAGTTATGGAATATAATGCAGGAAATAGTTAAGGAAGTTCCTGACATAACCCTAGAGGAATTAAGGCGACTTGGGTTGCATCACTACTGCGAATCGTACAAACGATTACCAGGAGTTGATGATTTTACTTATTTACTTGCGATGCTAGCCGATTTGAAGGATCTGATTAACGACTTTGAGAGCATTGTAGATTTGGATGTTTCCGAACAGTGGAGAATGGAGAGATTATCAGATGCAGAAGTAAAGCTCGGTACTCTAATTGGATATTTTCCTAAAGCAATCCAAGATTATGTTGGGGACTCTTATCAAACAGAATTTGTAGATGATGAAACCCTAACGAAACTTGTAAGTAATTATATGGAAGCTTTAAAAAAAGAAGATATAAATGATCTTAATGTATTCAAATACTATTGTAATATTATGATACCTTTCTACAAAAGTTATTATAATATAGTACTTGAAGCTTTGAAACAAAGCAATAAAGCATTATTGTTGCAGGTCGCAGAATGGACTATAGCCCTTGTATTCAGATGCATTTTTATGATTTATCGCTTAAGCAAATATTAGAATATGAAAAGGAACCATCATAATTGAGTTCTCATGTAAGGATTTAAGAAAAACAAGTTTTTGTGAAAGTTGTACATAAGAAAAAGTCTTACACCATCGAATTATGAACCGCTCTCCGTCAAGAGGACAATGAAATAAAATAATTCTATTCCAGCTGATTGCCACTTGGTAATCAGCTGGCTTTTTATATTGTAATTAAGCGGCAAGCAAGATTTTATGTTTCTCTATCGG
>JAEZTJ010000010.1 GCA_023421505.1 Bacillota bacterium | reverse complement strand
AGATGGGCTTGGATGATGGATGCGGATCCGGTTAAGCTTCCGGAGCCGATACCTGCGAAGGGAATGCAGAGATTATGGGATTATGATATTCCGATTATGGAAAGAGGTGTATAGGCCATGCAGAGATATGTATATACGTTTGATACAGAAAAGGACTTTGATGTAATTGATGAGAGCTTTCTTGAATTACTGGAAGCCATTGTTGAAGATGAATTTGGCTGCAAGGTGGTAAGAAGTAAGCTCGAAACACCGGACGAGGTAATGTCTAAAGGTGAATGGGAGGATGATATAGATGAATGATTTATTTATCTTTATATCGGGCATGGGAGCCGGTGCGGTTTTATTAATACTAATATCAGCAATTCTAATTAATAGGCAAGTTCGCAAAGAGCATGAAAGGGGTAAAGAGGAATGAGTAATTTATTAGAGCAATGGAATGAATATATTATCAGAGGTAACCAGCTGAGCAGGGAGCTTGAAGATATTGAGGACTTGATGGATAAGGCAAGAGAAGCAGATATCTGTTTTTCTTCCGGAAACAACGGAGCAATCTTTATCAGAGTACTTAGTCCAGAGAAGATGAAGGAACTGAAGGAAAGTGCAATGATTGCCATTATGAGGATTAGAAATGAAAAGGAAATGGAACTACAAAAACTTATGGGTAAACAACAGGTAATACCATCGTTTGCACAGGGAGGCATTGTATCAGGATTCGTAAATACAGACAGCATTCATAAGGGTGTTGTTATTCCAGATCAGGATATCGTTTCATCGGGAAATCGTAAGCCTGCAATCATCAATCCAGAGTTTGAAGCAGCTGTACAAGGCATGGTTGGGTCAGTGAAGCATAAGCAGACTGATGTTCTGCCTCCACCGGATGATAAATCTTTGGACAAGTATCCGGCGAAGAAAAGTAAACCAAGTCCATATCCGGAGAATATGACCGAGGAAGCTGTTAAGGAATTATATATCAATCAGGGTAAAACAATCCAACAGGTAGCTAATCATTTCGGTATTCCTTACGCTAAGGCCAACAGTTTTATAACTGGCCATAAACTACACAGGAACCAGCAGAAGCCTGCAGAAACGGAGCGTCCCTAAAGTCTGTAAGACAGGAGTAACAAAGCTTAGTCATTCTGAACTGCGGTCACATGGCAAAGACGTAAATCATGAAGTGTGTCCTGTATGTGGTAAGGATATTTATTTTACATATAACATGAGCCGCAGTGATTATACTTACAAGCGAAGCAAGAAGGGCGGCGGTACCGTTTATTATTGCGGATACAACCACTACAGACAGGACGGAGGAGGGAAGTGATTATTTGACCGAGAACGAGTTAAAACAATACAGAAGCTTACTAAAAGAGATTAATAACCAGGAGAAGCGGATAGATGCATTATGCAGCAAAGAGGTACCAGTAGTTGCCGGTAAGGTCAAAGCTTCCTCAAAGAGTTTTCCGTATATAGAAATCAGAGTCGGTGTACAGATGGAGGATCCGGCTATCGCATCAGAAATTGATCACCTGGTGGAACGAAAGCGAAAGCGTATTGAAGAGTGTTGGAAGCAGATTCACAAGATTGAGGCGTTTATCAATGGGATACAGGATAGTGAGTTACGGCAGATATTTGAATACCGGTTCATAGATGGTCTGAAGCTTAGGGAGATAGGTAAACTCATGAATTTGGATTTCACAGGAATCAGCAAGAAATTATCAGTGTATCTGAGTAAGTTTCAAACAAATCAACAAAATCCGTGATATTATTTAAAGTGGAAGGTTGCAAGAAGACCTCCGTCGGCTATCGGTCTGAATAAGGTCGGTGGCTGATTAGCCCGTAAGGCTGAATGGGTGTATTATTGCTTAGTAGACCACGAAATTAAGCGGCGGTTGCCGGCACCGACTATAACAAGTCCGGCACTTACAATTACAGTGAATGATGAGAGTTTTCGACCGCACGATTACTCGGTATACTATAACCTGTCAGCCTGGACGCAGGTAAGAGCCGTGACAACCGGTGAAAGAATGTGGTATAAGCCATGACAGAGCAAAATTTTGACGGGTTTTATAGCTCATGCGGATATGTGAAGATAGCTTACCTGGATGAAAGCGGTAAATACCTAGGCAATGTTTACAGAGATAGGTTCGACTCCTATTCTTCGCATTCCCTCACTCCCCCGAGGGACTCCCCTTGATAAAGGCATTCAGAGCTGACGCTGGGTGCCTTTTTAGCATTGCATAATTATGGTATACGATGTATAATTATGGTAAATAATTAGATTAGGGGGAAGATTATGAGAAAATTATTTCGAGTTATACTTATTTGCTTTATTGCACTTTCATTTACTATAATGCCTCTGCAAGATCTACGGATTAGTCCAATGGTAGTTACCGTAGAAGCACATTCTGGAAGAACAGATTCGAGTGGAGGACATAGAGATAATAAGAATAAGAGTGGCTTAGGGAGTTATCATTATCATTGTGGAGGAAATCCACCTCACCTGCATGATAATGGCGTATGTCCTTACTCATCAAATTCAGCCGAAATTACTAATACACAGAAGTCTAGTACTGATAATTCTAATAAAAATTCAACTAATACAAGTACATCTACTGAAACAATTAAAAAAGTCCAAAAAACTTTAAACGATTTGGGTTATGATTGCGGGAAGGTGGATGGAATATTAGGGAAAAAGACAAAATCGGCTATAAAGGCTTTTCAAAAAGATAATGACTTAACAGTGGATGGAAAAATCAATAAACAGGTTAAAGAAGCACTAGACATTGAATAAAATCTATAAAGTCCTTACCTTCGGTTAGTGGTTCTTCTAATTATAACAATAAGGCTATAAGATAGTTCAAAGATCTTCAAGAGCGAAGGCTGGCACCTAGATTACGTTCTTAGTTCCAGAATTTTATATGTATTGTTAAAACCCCGAATAAATCTTTCTGATTTTACTCACAATAGTATTGGACCATATTATTTTAGAGAGGGGGTTTTAACATTGAAAATATCAATAGAAATAGATAGCAAACTGCTGTTAGCAATATTATATATAGTTATAACGATATATTGCTTACAAATGTTCCTGTAATTATTATTAACATGATTATTGTAAATTATGCTATCATGTTTAATATATCTCTTTATTTTTAATGGAACTCTTTACCGGGTTCCTTTTCTTATATTTAAACAACACGATTGAGAGGTGGTGATATGCCGCGTGCAAGAGATCCGAATAGAGATAAAGCGCATGAAATATATATACAGCATTCCGGCAATATTACTAATCGGGAAATTGCCAATACTCTTGGAGTAGATGAGAAGGTTGTAGCTGTATGGAAACAGCGGGATAAATGGAATGTTGTACAACAATCAAAGAAAAGTTGTACAACAAAGAATGATAATAATAAAAAGAAACCGAAAAATCCTATTGATGACGGAACCAAGGAAACCATGATGAATGAAAACCTTACTCCAGAACAGAGGCTTTTTTGCATATATTACAGTAAATCATTTAATGCAACACAAAGCTATTTAAAGGCATATGGGTGTGAATATGACAGTGCCAAAGCTCATGGGTTCGAGTTGTTGCAAAACGTTGCTGTAAAAGCTGAGGTCCAAAGGCTTCAGGAAATAAAGCGTCAGCAGCTAGTCATTACTGAAGCTGACATGGTTGAATTCCATATGAGGATAGTATTTGCTGACATGGGAGATTATGCGAGAGTCGAAAAAGGTGTGGTTTTTCTTAAAGATACTTCCAAGGTCGACACTCAACTGATCAAGGAAGTAAAACAAACAGCAGAGAGTGTGGGTATTAAGCTCCTTGACCGTTGTAAGTCCATGGACTGGCTTGATCGGTATTTCCTGTTTAATCCTCTTGATCGTCATAAGATGGAATATGACAAGCGCAAGCTTGAGATTGACCTTATTAAGGTTGACTATGAAGCCAAGAAGAACGAACCTCAGACTACTCCAACCAGATCAGACAACTTCCTTGAAGCACTGAACGCCAAGGCGTCGGAGGTGTGGACAGATGAAGAATGACTGGTCGGTGATAGATAGCAAGATCTCTTCCCTTCGCAAGAAGATAATGAGCTCGGCTGTTAAGCTTAAACAGCAGTTTCAGAATGGATTTGTATTTCAGCCGTTCTCTAAAAAGCAATTACAAGTTCTTACCTGGTGGCTTCCTAATTCTCCGGTAAAGGACATGGATGGCATTATAGCTGATGGGGCTATCCGGTCCGGTAAAACCCTATGTATGTCATTGTCATATGTCCTGTGGGCTATGACGAGTTTTAATGGTCAGAACTTCGGTATGTGCGGCAAGACAATCGGATCCTTCCGAAGAAACGTATTATTCTGGTTAAAGCTTATGCTTAAATCCAGAGGATACGGAGTAACTGATCACAGAGCCGATAACCTAATGGTCGTTACCAGAGGAGATGTAACAAATTACTTTTATATATTTGGCGGTAAAGATGAGCGGTCGCAGGATCTGATACAAGGTATCACCCTGGCAGGCTGCTTTTTTGATGAAGTTGCATTGATGCCGGAGAGCTTTGTTAATCAGGCAACCGGCCGTTGTTCCGTTAAGGGATCAAAATTCTGGTTTAACTGCAATCCGCAGGGACCTATGCATTGGTTCAAGGTAAACTGGATTGACAAAATTATTGATAAACGGTTGATTTATCTACACTTCACCATGAACGATAACTTGAGCCTGCATGAGGATATTAAGAGACGATACCGCAGCATGTACGTCGGTGTGTTCTTCAAACGATACATACTTGGCCTATGGGTAATGGCTGAAGGCGCGATCTATGATATGTTTCATGATGGACTGCTATTCGACGATGATACTGGGCCGGACATGAGGCAACTCTATACACGATATTACACAATAGACTATGGTACGACCAACCCGTTTGCATGTCATGAAATAATCCGGTTAGGGCGTGTTTCGTGGGTTGTAGATGAATACTGTTATAATAGTCGAGAAAAGGGTCGCCAGAAGGATGATGAAGAGTATGTTAATGATATCTTGGATTTTATTGGAGATAAAACATATAACTGCATCATTGTGGATCCTAGTGCTGCGAGCTTTAAAGTAGCCGGACGCAAGAAGGGGCTAAGGTTTAGAGATGCGGACAACGAAGTACTCGACGGCATCCGATTAGTAGCCTCTATGTTTGCCATGGGATTACTAAGGGTACATAAAAAATGTGCCAATCTCAGAAATGAAATAGGGTCATACTTATGGGATGAAAAGGCAGCTGCAAGAGGCATTGAGCAGCCATTGAAAGAACGCGACCATTCATGTGATGCTATCAGATATTATGTTAAAACCATTATAAGGGCGGTGAGAATTTGAATAATAGACAAAGAAAAAAGCTTAGAAGAGAACCTAATAGCCAATCAAGCCGTATTGAGCCTGTTAAGGAATCGCAGAAGAGCAGCTCAGGCTTTATGATGGATATGTTTTTAAACGCTATGGCTAGAACCGGCATGGGAGCTCAAAACCTCATGAACACAACCGAGTACGAACTCACGAGGCTAACCAAGAATTATCAATTACTCACGACCCTGTATCGGGAAAACTGGATTATAAAAAGAATTATCAATACTGTACCTGACGACATGTGTAAAAACTGGTTTGAGATAAACTGTGAATTGCCTCCAGAAGCTGTTGATCGATATAACAAATTAGAGAAACGTACAAAGATTAAATCAAAGATATTGGATGCTTTGTACTGGTCGAGATTGTACGGTGGATCAGCTGCTATTATGCTGATATCAGGGCAGGACAATCTTAGTGATCCACTGGACTTGGATATGATTATGCCTGGTGCATTTAAAGGGCTATTAGTTGTAGATCGATGGATGGGAATATATCCGGAAAACAGTTTGATAGATGATATCGACGATCCTGACTATGGATTGCCTGAGTATTACCAGGTTAACAATAATGATAACTCGCAAACAGTTAGGATACATCACAGCAGAATACTAAGGTTCCCAGGAAGAAATCTCCCGAAATGGGAAGAAATCTCGGAGATGTACTGGGGCGCTTCAGAGGTAGAACATATTTTCGAAGAACTTGCTAAGAGAGATAACACCTCATGGAATATTGCATCTCTGATCTTCCGTGCTTCAATTTTAGCAACAAAAACGGAGGGACTTGATGTAATTAATACATTAGGAGATATTGAGGCGCAGAGAGATTTTTACAACACTCAGCAAGCTATAAACAAAATGATAAACAATAATAGCATGTTGATGATGGGCGCGAAAGACGAGCTGCAAAAATTAGATTATACTTTCTCAGGGCTTAACGATGTGTATGAAAGTTTCATGATGGATGTCTCCGGAGCTGCTGAAATTCCTGTTACAAAGTTATTCGGACGTTCACCGGCTGGAATGAATTCCACTGGTGAAAGCGATCAGGAAAACTATGACGGATCAATAGAAAATCAGCAGGAAAGCAAATTAAGACCAGCGCTTGAGCAGCTACTTCCAGTTATGTTTATGTCAGAGTTCGGAGAAGTGCCAACGGATTTAGATATCAGGTTCCTTCCCGTGCGATCTCCTAAGGAAAGTGAACTCGCTGAACTTGTATCGAAAAAGGGCACGACTATCAAAGATGCTTACGATAGTGGCATAATAAACCAAAAGATTGCCATGAAAGAATATAAAGCAATGAGTAAATCCACCGGAATGTTTACTAATATCACGGATGATGACATCGAAATGGCTTCCAATGATTTTGTAGATGAAAATATGATGGAGGGGTTAGGTAATGCGATACCAGGATTGGCAGCTGAACAAAATATTGGAACAGAAGTACCGCCAAAGCCTACGAAAGATAACCAAGCTGATAGCGGGCTTGATAAGTGGCTCAAGCGATTCAGAGGAAATAATAAGAACTCTTAACCGGCTATATGCCTCTGATCAGTATCGGGAGCTATCCAATGATCTGGCGAAGAAGTTTGTCACGCTCGCTAATTCTACCGATGCAAAGACCTGGAGAGATGCAGCCAAGGGCGGCAGTATTAATCCTAAATTCATAAAAACCATGACTAATAATTTATATAGCAATATCGGGGTTATGGTTGATATGAAGGTTATGGAAAATGCTCACTTCATAAAGACCTTGCCTTTAAATGTCGCTGAGCATATAACTCAGTATGTTAAGACAGAGACATATAAGTCAATAAGAGCCTCGGAAATATCTAAGGAACTGCAGAAAAAGGTTAGTACCTATAGCAAGGCCAGAGCTGATCTGATAGCTCGTACAGAGTCATCAAAAGCAATGACGGCATTAACCGAAGCCAGAGCAAAGGATTTCGGGGTTAACTGGTACCAGTGGCGAACCGCTGACGATGCCAGAGTTAGAAATTCTCATAAGCACATGGAGGGCGTAATTGTAAGATGGGATGATCCTCCTTCTCCTGAAGAGTTAAAAGGTGAGAAATCAATAGGTAAGTATAATGCGGGCAATGTTTTTAATTGCCGTTGTTACCCTTCTCCTCTGGTTACTTTAAACAGGGTTAAATGGCCTGCCAAGGTTTATTATCAGGGCCGAATACAGATTATGACACAAGAACAATTTGAAAGAATAGCGTAAAGGTAGGTGATGCCTATGGTTTATTACGGATCCAAAATATCCGGCAACCTCTCCACTTCTCCGGAGGGGTTTTTAATTTGTCATAATGTTCCGATTGCCCGGACTGGATATCAGGATTATCTTGGTTCCGAACTTCCTCCTGGAATTCAAGAAGAATACAGCCTAGACCCTCAAAGAGTTTATAAGGTCTATCGTAGTATGGATGAGGTATTCAGTCCGGCAACAATCGCAAGCTTCGAAGGTAAGCCCTTCACAGATAATCATCCTTCAGAAATGGTTACAACCCAAAATGTAAGAATGTATAGCAAGGGTCATATTCAGAACGTTCGTAAGGGTGATGGTGAATTTAAGAACATGTTAGTCGCTGACATTATCTGCACGGATGAAGTAACCGCGAATGAAATCAAGGAGAAGCGAAAACGTGAGGTATCCTGTGGATACGATTATGTAATGAAGAAAGGCCCTAAGGGATTTGAGCAGACTCAGATCAGGGGCAATCATCTGGCTCTTGTAGAAAGCGGAAGAGCCGGTCAAAAAGCAGCAATTCAGGACAATATGCCTGATGCTATCATAAAGCAAAAAAAGGAAGGAGAAAAAAATATAATGAAAAAGAACATTTTCTACAAAATGTTTGCAGCTTTCGCTAAGGATGCTGATCCGGAAGAGATTGCTCAGGCAGGTCAGGCATTAAGCGAAATGGGAAGTGATGAAGGGCTCGAGCCTAACCAAGGGGGTAGCGTCGAAAAAGACATTACTGAACTGAAGGCAGGACTTGCACAGGTAGTCAATATCTTACAACAGCTTGTTAAATCCGATCAGCAAGTTCATAAGGAGGTATCTGACGAGGATAAACTCAATGCATTAGAAGCTGGTTGCGGCGATGTCGATTCGGCAGATCCTCCTGCAGAAGAGAAGCAATTGATCGAAGCCGAAAAGGAAGAATGTCTTGATGCTGATCCTGCAGAGGAAGAAAAACCCGTTGCAATGGATACAGCTATGAAAGAGGTTATTAAGGCTATGAAGCCGAAGCTTCTTGCTATCAAGGATGAAAAGGCTAGAGCACAGGCTGTAGATGCGTTTGTGTCTGCAGTAAATGACGCAAGAGTAGCAAAACCGAAGGGCAATAATGATTACTCTGCCCTTGCGAACGTCCTTGCAACAAACGCTAAGGCTAAAGCAGCAGACGGTACACCTGCAAAGCGTAAAACTGCTCAGGATGTATTAACAGAGCAGGTCAGCACTATTAACAAGCATAACCCACATCTCAAGAAGGAGGACAAATAAATGTCAGGAACAGCAATTGGAATTAGCCTTGGCCTTGGGTACGCAGGTACTCCAACCAGACAGGAAGACAATATCATCAGAAACAGGATCAGCGGAGAGTCATCCGCAAATATCGTATTCGGCGCACCGGTAGTACTCGCATCCGATAACACCTATAAGAACTGGGGCGCAAGCAACGTAGCGGCAGACTTTGCCGGCGTAGCAGTGGTAAATGTTAAAACCAATCAGACAGCTTATGCAAGTGGTTCTATTGGTTCCGGTTATTACTCCCCGAAACAGGCTGTCGATGTCCTTGAAAGAGGATCTATCGCAGTATTTTGTAAAACTGGCACACCTACAGCCGGGGGCAAGGTTTATATCCGTACCGTAGCTGCAACTGGTAAAGAAATTGGTGATTTCGAAGCAGCAGCCGATGAAGGTAAGAATGTCGAAATTACGAATGCAAAATGGACTACAGGTAAAATTGATAGCTCACTGTTAGCAGAGGTTACACTGCTTAGCAGAATGAACCCGTAAGAAAGGAATAGGTAAATAGAATGAGATTATCTCAGGAACAGATTGAAGCATTAAAGAAACAAAATCCGGGGGCTTTTGCCGGTTTTATTGGTGATTCCGCAAAGGGGATCTCTGGTTTTGGAATGGATGCCGCAAGCATTGCAACCGGCGGGGCTTTCCTTGCATCCGAGCTCGAAAAGATCAATCCCAAGATCTTAGAGCCGTTAACATCGGTTACGTACCAGGAAGACATGCCGTTTAATGAAGGTGGAGGCTGGGTAGACTTTACCAGCAACTTCTTCGCTGAGTATGCGACTACCGCGCAGGATGAAGACTCCATTATTGGTACTAATACCAATGATATCCCGGTATCTCAGGCCAACATCAACAAAGAAGTATCCAAGGTTTGGACATTTGCCGAGGCATTAAAGTATGGCTACATTGACATGCAGAAATCCAATCAGGTAGGTTGCGATATTAAGAAGCTGATGGATACAGGCCTTCGTCTTAATTACAATAAGATGCTAGACAAGAACACTTATAAGGGTATTACAAAGCTCGGCACCTATGGCCTTGTAAACAACTCCAATGTATCATCTGGTCTGGTAGCTAACAATGCAGCTGGCACATCAAAACTGTGGAAGGATAAAACCGGTCAGGAAATCCTCGACGATGTTAATACGCTTGCTCAAGCGATTTTCGCGGCTTGTGAATATGATCAGTCAGGCATTCCTAACCACATGTTAATCCCGGTTGAAGCAATGTCTTATCTGCAGCGCCCTATGACTATTGCTGGATGTAATTCTATCCTGCAGTATATCAAAGAAAATTACTTCGGCCTCGAATACGGTGTAGATCTGGTCATTAAGGGTCGTAGATGGTGTAAGGGCGCCGGTGCAAGCAGCACTGATAGAATGGTAATGTATCGCTACGATGAGAATCGTATTGTTACCGACATTACAGTGCCGTTAATGCCAGTTCAGACAAGCTGGGTTCCTACTCAGTTATCATATCTAACACCGTATGTATCACAGGTTGGTCAGGTAAAATTCCTTTACCTGCAGACAATCAGATACGCTGACGGAATTTAAGGAGGGATGATATGTCAACAGTTAAATATTTAGCCAGCAACAGCCCGAGATTTACAGTCGGAGCAGAAACATTCCAAGCTAAACCGGGTTTCAATGAAATGCCTGATAAATTCACTAAGGATCCATATTATCAACTCTGTAAAAAGGACGGATCCTTAAAGGATTTCGTATCCGCTACCCCGACCGATAAGCAGCACGAGGAATTTGATAAGCAAATTCAGGCTGAAAGAAAAAGAGCAGATGCGTTGCAGAAGGAACTCGAAGAGTTTAAAGCTGCACAAGCAGCTCAGCAACCAGGAGACGATAAAAAGCCAATGAGCGAGAAATAGGATGTGATCTTATGTATTTTGGATACCCTACCGTAAATACAACACAGGTAATTGCAGAAGCATCCAATATCAGATCAGGAGAGAATCCGGCATATGCAGTGTCGGATTTTCTTCTTGTTCATCCTCAATTTTCCGAGGATATTATTTCTGCTGATATTGTCCAATTGTATATAGACTTGGCTCAAGAGAGCATTAAGGAAGCACGCTGGCATAAGGCGTGGAAAATAGCCATGGGGTTATTCGTAGCGCACTGTTGTACATTATGGCTCAGGAGTTCTGCATCTCCGGAAGACGGTAAGGACACGATTGTGCAATCCGGTCAGGTTCAAGGTATTGTAACGTCCGAAAGCGTAGACGGTGTGTCTTATTCGATGGACGTCAGCCAGGTTATGCAGGATCTGGCCGGTTATGCAGCATGGACTACTACAGATTATGGTGTACAGCTTGCCTCTCTCGCGAAGCTGTATGGTAAGGGGATGAAACTGATATGGTAAATGTATCTGTCAATGACAACCCAGATAAGCTGATTAAGGCGCTGGAAGGTTTTAAAAATCTGCAGGTTTATGTTGGTGTACCTGAGGAGAGAAACAGCCGCGAAAATAGTAAAGACGAGGGCATTAATAATGCAGAGCTTGCCTTTTTGCTTACGAACGGGGTCAGACAAAGGCCTATGAGAAAAGAAATGGAATCGGATGTTGAAACCCACGGATACCACGCTGCCTATGATATGTATATCCAGTCTCACGGTTCCCCGCTATGGCAAATGTCGCCCAGACCCATTGTTGAGCCTGCTATTGAGGATGATAAAGAAGTAATAGCTGATTTATTAAAAGAAGCTCTGAAAGCATTTTTGGATGGCAATTACAACAGAGGAATGGAGTACTTAAATAAGGCAGGGCTAGAAGGTCAGGCAGCATCTCAGGACTGGTTTACTAATCCAAAGAACGGATGGGCGCCAAATGCCCCTGCGACAATCGAGGCAAAAGGCAGCGATAATCCGAATATTGATACCGGAGAACTCAGAAAGGCCATTACCTATGTTGTAAAGGAGAGTTAATTGTGCCGAGAATTAATGTATCAAGGGTTATAAAAAATCCTAAATTTACTCAAAAATATACGGTATATCGAAAAGCCGGAGACTGGGTCGGAGGTCGCTGGATTCCGTCTGAATCTGAAATAACAATTACTGGCGTTGTCACAGCTCCTAGTGCAAAGGAAATATTGCAAGTACCTGAAGGCGACCGAGTAAAAGGCGTTATGTGCTTTCATGCGAAGCAGGAATTATTTGTGACACGCTCTGAGGGGACATCTGATGAAATATTCTGGAATCGAAACCGGTACAGGTTATCTCAGGTTATGCCTTGGGCTGATTACGGGTACTGGAAAGCCTTTGGAATAAGAATGGAGGCTGATTAATGAAATTAACTGAGATAGAGGATTTAATCCGGAAAGCCACACTTGAAATACTTGGTCTACCTGACAACTCGACAACAAAAAAACGCATTCGTATGTCGTGGCCTACTGATGGTGCTCCCTCATGGAAAATCAATGAAGATGTTGCCTTTATCCGTGTTTATGAGATTGACGACCTTTACAACCGCCAGAAGGTTACTGTGTACAGCGAAAACGACAGCGAAAGCCTCACGCAGATAGAAGCGTACACCAGAGTAATAGCCGTTGACTGGATTATGTATGGACCCAATAGTTTTGATGATGCTGACACGGTTAGAAATGGCCTGACACGTAACGAAACACTTAGAAACTGTGGTATGTATTTAGTATTTGACCGCCCGGCACCGACAAGAATTCCGGAGCTTTTTAATGGACAGTGGTGGGAACGGACGAATTTAACTGCATATTTCAACCTCCTGGTAAGCCGTGAATACATAATGCCTACAATTTCAGCGGCTCAGGTAATATTAAAAACAGAAAAAGGAGATGTAAACATTGTCAACACTACCCCTTAATGACATTATCAATATAATTGTGAGTGCGTCGGCAGTATCGACAGCACTTGCAGGATTTAATATAGGGCTGATTGTAGGTGACTCAACTGTAATATCTGCTAGCGACCGCACAAAAGAATATGCAGCAGATACAGCACTTGCAGATATGTTAAAGGACGGGTTTGTATCTACGGATCCGGAATATAAGGCAGCCTCATTCTATTTATCTCAATCTCCGAGGCCTGATAGAGTAATTATAGGCCGATGGGATACTTCAGGGACTGAAACAATTACTGAAGCATTAACTGCATGTCGTGCCAAAAATACAAATTGGTATGCATTTACCGTGTGTGAAGCGACCAAAGCCACTGTATTGCTTGCGGCAGCATGGGCTGAAACAGCCACTCCGAAAGTAGCATATTTTTATACTACCGCCGATGCGGATGCAAAAGCAGGCAATTCAGAAAATGTATTTCAAACATTAAAAGACTTAAGCTATAGCCGATCATTAGGTCTGTACAGTGCGACGGTTGATGCGGTAGCGTCTATCATGGGTTATGCAATGGGAGCCAATACAAGGCTTGCCAACAGCGCATATACACTTGCCTACAAAAAACTTGTCGGTGTATCTGCAGATGATCTCGAAGCTGCTGATGTAACCATAATTAAAGCAGATAACGGTAACGTATATGTAAACCGTGGAAATACGTACAATCTTTTTGAGAGCGGAATAATGGCAAATGGAAAATTCTTTGATGAGCTTATTAATACAGATATGCTTGTTAATGATATACAGCTTGGTATTATGGATCTGCTCGCAAGTGTTGCAAAGGTACCTCAGACCGAGGCTGGTGTTAGTCAGCTTGTCGGAGCAATAACAACTGCATGTGCAAGCGGAACAGAAAGAGGATTTTTGTCAACCGGTACCTGGACGCTTCCTTCGTTTAAGAGTGTAAAAACCGGTGATATGCTACCGAATGGTTATACCATTCTGGCAGACCCGATATCGAGCCAAAGCGCTGCTGACAGAGCAAACAGATTAGCTCCTCCAATTTACGTTTTATGCAAAGAAGCAGGAGCAATTCATTCACTTAAAATCCAAATTACGGTCAATGCGTAGAAAGGAGAAATAGCACATGTCCAATATTACGACATATGATTTTAACGATGTAAATGTTACCATATCCCATCCCAGGGTTGGCGTTTATAGTATGATAGGCGAAGGAATGGGAAGTATTACAACGTCTATGGCAAACGACAGAACTACTCATGATGTAGCAGGGGACGGCTCAGTTATGGTATCAAAAATAAGAGTTCATAACGGCACAGTGTCTGTGTCTGCGCAACAGACATCACCTATTCATGATTGGTTGCAGAAATGGTACAACTATATTGACGGAGCTGATGCATCAGAATGGGCTGATACAAAGATTATTATAAGGGCTCCTCTTATGAAAAGACAGGTTACTTGTATCGGGGTATCCCCTCAAAAAGACGCGGATCTACCATATCAAGCACAGGGCCAAAATATTACGTGGGCTTTGATGGCTGCAGATATACGTAAGATAGTTATTTAAGGAGGCTAAAATGGATAAAAGGGAATTATATAAAGACTTTGATTTTATGGATCGTAAATGGGCCATAGGAAAGTTTGATGCCATGACCGGATCATATATTGCTTATAAGTTGATGGGAGAAATATTACCAACTTTTATAAACGTACCAGGAATACCTTCCGCACCAAAAGGCAGCCCCGTTATGAGTAAAGTGGATTTTATTGACCTACAAAAGGATTGCCTTAAAGTATGTTCGGAGCTTCTCCCGGCCGGACCTGCAAAGGTTATGAATGATAACGGAACATGGGGGGTTGATGGTATCGAAAATAGTACAAAGCTTGCGCTTACTCTTACCGTGCAAGCACTGATGTGGAACCTAACTGATTTTTTCGACGAAAGCCTGTTGCAGGCATTAGCAACAGGGATGTCGGGTTTGAACCTACCCACTGCGAAAATGTAAATGAATTTTTATTTACTCCTATTATAGCAGGCTATTGGAAACAAAAAGAATTATGGGATGGGACATATACATTATCTGATCTGTTAGATATCCATGAAATATTAACGGTAAAAGCAGAGAATGAGTTTAGGGCGCGTGAAGCAGCGCAACAGGAAGGGAGGTAATACATCATGTTGGAAGTTATAAAATCTTATCTGGTATCACTTGGATTTCAGGTAGATGGTAATTCTTTTAATCAAACACAGCAATCAATCAAAACCATGGATAAGGCAGTAGGAAGCTTTTCAAGTGGAGCCGTAAAAAATCTTGCTGTTGCCGGTGCAGCTGTTACCTCCTTTTTTGTAGCCGCAGAGGTTGGAATTGCAAAATATGTATCTGGGTTGGCGAAGGCCGATTTGCAAAATGAAATGTTTGCTCGTCGCATGTGGATGAGTAAAGACAATGCGGTCGCTTATAAAAACTCTTTATCAGCACTCGGAGCAGAGCTTCGAGACCTTTATTTAAGCCCTGAGCTCCTTAAAAAGTTTCAGGAGCTCAGAAGTCAAGCGTACGAAATGGCTCCTCCTGCAGAGTATTCTGAGCAGATGAAGGACATTAGAGATATTACGTTTGAATTTCAGAGGCTTAAGCTCGAAGCTACTTATGCAATGCAGTGGATAGGTTATTATTTGACAAAGTATCTGGAAAAACCTATTGGTGATATTAAAAAATCCATGAAAAAATTTAACGACAGCCTGTCCATGGATATGCCTCATTGGACAAAGCAGATTGCCCAAGTGCTTAGTTGGATCGTCAGGCTTGGAGCCGCAGGAGCATGGGGAATAAAAGGTATTGTAAATGCTCTGGATGAATTATCTCCAAAAACAAAAATTGCCGGATCAGCTTTCCTTGGCTTTTTTGCTTTGCTCAAAATGGGGCCTATCGGATGGTTGATTGCTGGTGTTACTGCGTTGCTTTTATTAATGGATGATTTTAAGACTTATCAAGAAGGTGGCGATTCCCTGTTTGGAAAGCAGTGGGAAGATTTAGAAAATCTAAAATCCAAGCTTGATGATGATGGTGCATTTAAAGGATTCCAAGAGTCACTTGACAACATAGCTACAAGCGTAGGAAATATTTTAGGTGACTTAACAGATATCGGTGATAAAGTTGCTCAAGGACTAGGATTTAAAGATTTCAGCACTATGTTGAGCACTGGAATAATGAATGCTCTGCACGGGCTCGAAGACACTTTGTCTGCAATAGCAGGCGCGCTTGAAACTATTGACGGAATATTATCCGGTGATACAGATAAAATGGAGTCTGGACTAACAAAATTAGGCGAAGGATTTAACAATGCAATACTTGGTAGAGATACGGGAGGGCATTTAAACAAAGCGGCAGAGCTTGGCGGTACGGGTGATGTATGGGGAATGACAAAAGAATATAGTAAGGCCGCCGGACAATTTTTAAATCCGATACCTGCATTGAAAAAAGTCACGTCGTTTTTATTTGGAGAGGATGCAGCAAATGAAATGTTTGATAATGACATTAATCCTTTTGCAGCTCATGCGGCTGGAGGGATAATGACAACCCCTCACCTTGGACTAGTTGCCGAAGATGGACCAGAAGTCATAATTCCGTTATCAATAAACCGCAGGCAAAACGCGTTAAAACTACTTGCGCAAACATCTGGTATACTAGGAGCGCCTATCACTAATACATCATCAAATACAATAAACAATATAAGAGTCACCAATAGTCCTCAGTATAAAATTTATGGTAGCGAACCTACAGCGACGGCCAAAGCAGTCGACCGTACAGTTGACTATGGACTGTTGCTAAGAAACTTTAAGGGGGTAATTAATTAATGGCTTTATATCCTGCATTACCCTATAAATTATCGAAATATAAAAATCTGATATATGCCAAGACAAATGTCGCTGGTTATTTTTTTGATGCTTTTTTAAGAGTTGACCATACCAGTAAGCTTAATATAACAGATCATCCGGTTGAGACTGGCGCTAATATATCAGACCATGCTTTCCTTGAACCGGCAGAGCTTGTCATGGAGATAGGTATGTCTGACACAGCAAAGAGCATAGTAAAAGGTCAATTTGTAAGCACGCGGTCAAGATCTGTTACTGCTTATCAGCTACTTAAGGAGTTACAGCAACAAAGAATACCATTACAGATACATACCAGGCTTGCAAACTACAAAAACATGCTTATCGAAACGATATCGGTACCGGATGACTATACTACACTTTACGCTCTTAAGGCTACAGTGACGTTTAGGGAAGTGATTATTGCGTCCACTAAGACAGTTAAGATAAGCGCAAGGCCAAATACTACAAACAGTACAAACAGAGGTAATGTGGAGCCGGTGGAAGCCAATAAGAGTATCCTAAAACAACTCAGCGAAAAGACTAATGGAGGTTGATAATATGGCCTATAAGATTGTACCCCTTACTGCTGATCCGAATCAGTCTTTAACTATAACGTTACCAATCAATAATGAAAATATAACCTTGGGGCTCGCAATACGGTATAATTCCATCGCAAATTATTGGGTTATGACAATTTCGGACGGTAACGGCAATCTCCTTATAGATTCACTTCCTCTGGTTCAAGGAGACTATCCTGCAGCTGATATCCTGGGACAATATCAATATCTTAACATCGGCAGTGCATTTATTGTAAATGCCAGTAATTCAGAGCTTGATATTCCCAATGATATAAGCTTGGGAGTAGATCATTTTTTATTGTGGGGTGATAGTGTATGAGTTGGCAGACATTAGCGATATCGGAAGCAAATGCAGTTGGGTGCCCGAATGATATTATGCTTGCCACTGTTGAAGCTGAGACGGGCGGACAAAACAAAACAGGTGATTCCGGTAACGCCCTGGGTTACGGCCAGGTATGGAAAAAATGGCATATGGATGCATTCCAGAAGGCCGGTAGTCAATTGGGAATATTCGTACCGTCTGATTTGCCATCCCTTACAACTTTAACAATTAATAACGATCAGTACTCAATGAGAGTAGCTGCATTAGTCATTCAAAAGTACTGGGAAACATCAAAAGGTGATTGGGCGCAATTTACCTATAATTATGTTGGACCCGGTATCCCTGCAAATGATTTTACACGCAGACGGGATATTTGGTATAAGTACCATAATTCAAACTTTGATTATGCTGGAACATCATCTGTATTTAATTTGGATCAGGACATTGAACTACCTTCAACCAATTATCAAATAGTTAAAGGCAGTACCAAAACTAAAGATTTATTATACGGCAGAAAATATCGGATATTGATTAGCCTCAATGATAAGGTTGCCCTGGATGTTACAACGATGAGATGTACTTTTAACTGTGTAAAAACAGTTCTGATGGAACCAAATTACTCCGAGGTTGTAATATATAATCTTTCCGCTGAAACAGAAAATGCTGTTATTCAGGAAGGCTCACGCATAATCGTAGAGGCCGGTTATGAAGGAGAGCAGTACGGAAATGTATTTGATGGCAATGTATTGCAGCCTATCCGCGAAAAAGAGGACGGAAATACATATAAACTAACATTAATATCAATTGATGGAGATGCGTTTTATAATGGTGCCTTTATTGCTTCATCGTTAGTTAAAGGACAAACGGCTAGAAATGTAGTTGATACGTGCTCGAAAAAGACGAGCATATCTGCTCAGACTGCATTTATTTCTGATAGTTTATCTAAAACGAAGCTCACCAGAGGCAAGGTATTGTTTGGACTGTCCAGGAATTATCTAAGGCAAATTGCCAAATCAGAAAATGCTACGTTTTACCTTGAAGATGGAAAAGTGAATATTATAAAAGCATCAGACCTCAAATCAAATGAAATTATTGAACTTAACCCGACATCTGGATTGATTGGAGTGCCTGAACAGTTAAACTATGGTGTAAAGGGTAAATGCCTCTTAAACCCTAGAATAAAGCTTAACTCATTGATACATATAGACAATAGACTTGTAAGAGCTCAAAAGGCAAGCCAGACGGCACAATATACTCTTGATAACGATGGAATTTACAGAGTAATAAAAGTAACTTATGTTGGTGACACAAGAGGAAACGATTGGTATACAGAATTCGAGACAGTTTCACAGTCCGGGAAATTACCATCCATTGTCTCCGACACATCAAGTTCATTATGGTAAGGAGGATACATTTTGTTAACAGTAAGCGAAAGATCAAATAGCCCCGATGAATTTTATAGGCGAATGCTTGAGGATTTTGGGAATAATTTAAGAGTTGCTATACCGGGCATAATTACAGCTTTTAACTCAACGGAACAAACCGTCACCGTGCAACCGGCATTAAGAGAAAATATTGTAAGCGGCAACTGCAAAAATACATGGACCAAACTTCCTCTTTTGTTAGATGTTCCGATCTGTATTCCCAGGGGTGGGGGATTTGCTTTAACTCTTCCGGTCAAAAAAGATGATGAATGTTTAGTAATCTTCAATGATATGTGTATTGATGCATGGTTTACTCATGGTGATATACAAAATCAGATTGAGATACGTCGTCATGATCTTAGCGATGCTGTGTGCATCCCAGGGATATGGAGTCAGAAGAAACGTATATCGGAATATTCAACTACATCGGCGCAGCTCCGGACCGAAGATGGATCTCAAAAGATAGATATTGCATCTAATAAGATAACGATATCCGGTAATGTTAATTTAAATGGTACTGTAAAAGTAAATGGGGTGATTGTATGATTTACAGGAGGTTGGATAGTAAAGGAGATTATCCCTTCGGTCGAGGAAAGCAGGATTTTATAGCAGACACAGACGCAGTGGCGCAGGCAATAAAAACGAGACTGTTATTACTATCGGAAGAATGGTGGGAAGATCAGTCGGATGGTACTCCTCTCTTTCAGGGAGTCTTAGGAGCATCTGGGACCCCTGATAATTTAAATGCTGCTGATCTTGTTGTGCAAGATCGCATTATTAATACGGAAAACGTTACCGAAATAGTTGAATTTACAAGCTCGTACGTAAACCGAGCTTACTCGATACGGTGTACGGTAAATACAACCTTTGGCACAACAGTTACATTGGAGGTGACTTTATAATGGCATATTCTGCGCCTACGATCACGAGTACAGGATTATCAATACCAACTTATCAGGAAATCCTTGAAGAATTAATTAATGAAATGAAAGCGATATACGGTCAGGACATTTACCTAGGAAATGATAGTCAGGATTATCAGATGCTATCTATATTTTCGCTGAAAATATATGACATAATGCAATTACTGCAGATGGTATATAACAATAGAGGACCTTCTACCGCTACAGGATCAGGCCTTGACAGTATTATTAAGCTTAACGGCATTACCAGAAAATCAGGAATACATTCTACTTGTCCTGTTGTTTTAACTGGTACGCCTCAGACACAGATAAGAAACGGAGTAGTCGAAGATATCACTGGTTACTCATGGAGTTTACCTGATACAGTAACTATAGAAAATACCGGAGAGGTAACTGTTACTGCAACGTGTCAGGTTCTTGGTCCAATAGTTTCAAGCATAGGCGATATAAACAAAATAGTAACGCCTACTTTGGGATGGGATTCGGTAGCAAACATAGAAGCGGCTACAGTAGGACAAAATGTAGAAAAAGACTCTGAGGTAAGAGCAAGACAGGCAATATCCGTTGCAAGTCCGAGTTTATCTGTTTTGGAAACGCTTAAAAGCTCTTTATCAACTATAAAAAATGTAACCCAATCAAGGATATATGAAAATGATACAAGTGAAACTGACAATAACGGACTTCCGTCAAACAGTATAACTGCCGTAGTGGATGGAGGATCTGATTTAGACGTTGCCAACATCTTATTTAAGAAAAAATCTCCTGGAGTTTTCACTAACGGAACAACCGCTGTAGATGTTATAGATGCGTTCGGAGAGACAAATACTATACGCTTCTACAGGTCTTCACCTGTTGATAGTGATGTGGTAGTTAATGTAAAAAAGCTTTCCGGATATACGGATCAGATAACAGCTGATATAAAATCCAGGATAGCCAACCTATTAAACTCATACAAAATCGGTGACGATGTATCTGTGTCAAGCCTATGGGGAGCTGCATTGTCTGCGATGAATTCACTTTCAAATCCTGCATTCTCTATCACTTCGCTGACGGCGGCTAGGCATGGAGGGCCCCAGGGCACAGATGATATTGTAATGGCATTTAATGAAGTAGCCAGGGGAAATGCAGACTATATAAGTGTAAATGTGTCATAGAAAGAAGGGCGCTATATGGCAGACATACAAAGATACTTAAATCTTATAACATCCGAACATTCGGATAAACCTAAGTTCAGAAGCATGTTAACCGCTATGCTTAATAAATGTGACATAGGTCTAGATATTGATGCTGCATTTGATATTGATAACACGGTAGGAGCTCAGCTTGATATAATAGGGCAGATATTAGGAGCCAGCAGATATCTTACATTTCAACCTACAGACGGTTCGAGTTCAGTGTTATCAGATGAAAATTACAGATCTCTGTTAAAAGCTAAAATCATCTTAAATCAATGGAATGGCCAAACTGAAACTCTGTCTGATGCTTTATCGGTATGGAGTCCTTCGGTATTCTTTTCTGTTAAAGATAATCAGAATATGACCATGGATGTTTATGCAGTCGGAACCAATCAGCTACAAAAAGAAATGATTGCCAATGGATATGTAGTACCGAAGCCTGCAGGAATTGAAGTTAATTATACTATTTCCAATGAACCGGTATTTGCTTATGACCTATTAACCAATACACTAAAAGGATATGAATCCGGATTATGGATAGGAGGAGAATGATGGCTACTAATAATTTTTTAGAATTTAACTCAAATAAATTAAATATGCAGAACGATTCAGAGTATGCAGCTGAGTCTCAAAGGACAAATGGTGTAATCGGCGGAATTGCAAAATCTAAGATGCATAACAAGCTTTTTAGACAGTTATCAGTAATGGTATCGGCTATAGGTGAAGCTATAAAAAATACAGGTCATGACGCTTCAGACAGTGACATGCAAGCACTGGCGAATGCAATACCTGAATCTTTTGCAATGAGACCTTATGTTGATGCGCAGTTGGCTTCAAGTGCAAACCAACATACCGAAAATATGCTCGAACATAGTTTTATTAATAATTTAAAATTATTTTTTGCATATAAAGCTATTGGAGATGGTACAAATCACCCGTTAAGCGAAAAATACTCTACTCTTGCAGATGCTCAGAAAAAATATCCTACCGCAATTGCCTTAACCGAATACATTGACCAGCTTGCAATACAAACTTATATAAACGATGTATCTAATGCTGGAGGTGGCGTAGTCTATATTCCTAAAGGCACATATAATTACTCAAAATTAGTAATAGCCCGTGACAATGTAATAATTCACGGGGAAGGTCAGGAAGTTTCGATTTTGCAATGCGTGAGTGGCGATTTAACAAGCTATAAAAATTCAATTATTTTTGGAAAAGAAAACAATACACCGATAAAGAACATAGGTATAGATAATTTAAAAATAAAAAATGCCAATGGCAACAATGGTGTGCTGCTTGAATTTAATTGTCCTTATTTATTAGATATCCACAATCTCAACATTGACGGAATAGGTGCAAATGTTACATGTCTAAAAATAATAAACCCAAATCAAGTTAGGATTGATAAGTTTTCATTTATTGCTTATAGTGCTCATGGAATATGGGCAGTACCGTTAACCAATGGAGGAACTGGAGCATCTACAGATTTATATATAAGTAACGGTCATTTAGATAGTGGTGATATAACTAAGGGAATAGGTTTACTATTAGATGGTACAGGAATTGATTACTTGACAGCAGTAAATTGTAGTAATTTAGAAGTATTTAGAAATCAATATCCTCTTATGTGTAATTCTATTCATTATTCAAAATTTTTAAATTGTTATTTTGATACATCTACTTTCTTTTCAAAAACTCAAGGATATTGTACAGATATACTTTTTCAAGGCTGTTGGTTTGCAACATCAAATTCTAGTGGATTAAGTATTGAGGAAACATCAAACCTTATTGAACTTTCTGGTTGTACAATATTTAATAATCGGCTTCATGGTATAAATATTATTGGAGCAAGTAAAAACATTAGCATACACCATTGTAAAATAATTGACAATAACCAATCTAATACTGTTGGAGGTCAAGGCGTAAATATTCAAGGAGGTATTTCTAAGTTTGATATTTCTCATAACACAATAGCCAATAATGTGCTTAATAACGGTCATCAACAGAACATGGTAGCTGTTCTTACAGGAAATAGCGATTATTATATTATAACAAATAACCGGGGTGGAACAGTATTTGATGGTGGAACTGGTGTTAATAAAAATGTAAGCAATAATTTTGTTGCATAATTCAAGATAAGGAGAGGTTAATATGGCTTTAAAGCAAGATGTTTTGATTCCTGCAGGGATAAATTTAAGTTTTAAATATACAGATTATGAGGTATGCACTAAAAACGTAAATGAAGTATTAGAAGATGCTTATATAAAAATAATAAATCAAAATGGTAATAAGAATAAGATTTACTTGAATATAGGTATTTATGATAAAAAAGATGGCAATTTAGTAATAATGGATAATTTTGAGTTTATACCTGATATTTCAAGCACATCTAAAAATTTCCTGAAGCAAGGGTACGAACATTTAAAAGCAAACAAATATACAAGCGCAATAGATTTACTTGACGAAGGACAAAGTTTGTAATTGGCATATTAAATAAAATACCAAGTGACAAATATAATCTATGTCTAAAAAAATTATCATAATAGTATAATGATTTATATTCCATCGTTAAAACAATAAAGTGGAACTTGGAATATGCGATTAAATATGAAAAAGTAAAAACTATATATGTTAAAAATATAAATGTAGATTAAGATTGCTAAAAACACTAATGAAGGAGGTATAATTCGTTAATCGAAATAATTATTTATAAGTGTTTCCGATATATTTGAGGATAATTAAGTGGTACAATATTACAAAACATATATTTACATATTATATCTCTTGGTTTATAATTTAAAATTAATAAAACTAAGTGGAGGCAATTATGAAAAAAAATATTGTATATATGGATATAATGAAAGCTTTGGGTATTATCGCAGTTGTAATTGGACATTCGGGAGCGCCTAATAAATTTTTTTATTCATATCATATGGCATTATTTTTTTTTATTAGTGGTTATTTTTATGATGAGGAATACTCTTACGATATATTAAAATTAGTTAAAAGAAGAATAAAAACTCTGTATTTACCATTTGTAGGGTATGGGTTGGGCTTTTTACTGTTACATAATATATTTTGCTATTTAAATCTTTATAAAAGTAAAGCAACGTTTCAGGGAGAAAGTATTATTATTCCATATACATTTAAGGAATTTATAAAATCATTTATCGATATTTTAACTTTTGGTAGAACCGAACCCTTACTTGCAGCTACGTGGTTTATAATAAGTTTGTTTACAGTTAATATATTGTTTTGTATAATAAGTTATATTTCTAAGAAGGTTGAGAAAAAACAAGAACTTGTTAGAATATTAATTATTGTGATAATATTTGTTATTGGTAATCTATTATCTTATAATGGAATAACATTGCCACGAGAAATTAATACCTCTTGTACGGCTATACTGTTGTTTTATAGTGGATTTATGTTTAAAAAATATGAAAGCAAGATAAAGATTAATTCATTAGTTGCAATATTGTTTTTTGTTGTTTCAGTTTTAATTAGCAGTAAATACGATATTATTAATGTAGGCGAGAACATTTATCCAAGCATTTTCATTTTCTTAGTAAGTTCTGCATCGGGGATCTATTGGAATATATTTTTGAGTAAGTTTATATCAGAAAACTTAAAAAATAAAAAAATATTAATTAATATAGGTAAAAATTCATTGCACATAATGACACTACATTTTTTATGTTTTAAGTTAGTTAACTTATTCATAATAAAATTTTATGATTTGCCAAATCATGAGTTAGCTAGCTTAATGGGAATTAAAGGATATAAATATTACTGGATTGTTAATTGTGTAATTGGGATTTTTATACCAATTTCATTGTATTATACATACAATATTATTCTTTCTAAAAATTTTTATAAAAAAGTAATTAAACGACTTACAATAGATTCAACTATGAAATAACTCAAATATTAGCTCTCTATAAATACAAAATTTAAAATATTATATTTGATTCGTTGGTATTATTCTACTTTCATGTAGTCGTTTTATTAATTATAACTCAATATAAAAATAGCTTATGAATATTATGAAAAGGGGTATAGTATGAAAAAAAATTTTTTAAAAGACTTAAAGTTACTATCAGCAATTTCATTATTTAGTATTATTTTAATAATTATAATGTTAATATTTTAACAGGTTTGCATATTGATACAGACAATCAAATGGGTGTATGTTTTTCTTTACTATTTTAGCCATATGGCTTGTATATTAATGTTTATAGGTTTTATATAGATAAAGTACCCTCTGTATCTTCAGTGAATATAGGGTGGTCTAAAACTAAGTGGTAAGGTTATTAATAATAGGATTAAACTGCGAACTAAATAACATTTTAAACTAGGGGCCTCCGGGCTCCTTTTTATATGGCATCCTTCGGGGTGCCTTTATTATACCAAGAAAAGAAAGGATGACCGTATGGGTGAAAGCACGTTTGAACGAGAGGTATTAGATAGGCTGACAAAGATCGAAGTGAAG
>JAEZTJ010000005.1 GCA_023421505.1 Bacillota bacterium | reverse complement strand
AGATGGGCTTGGATGATGGATGCGGATCCGGTTAAGCTTCCGGAGCCGATACCTGCGAAGGGAATGCAGAGATTATGGGATTATGATATTCCGATTATGGAAAGAGGTGTATAGGCCATGCAGAGATTAGTATACACCGTCGATATAGACGAGGAATTTGTAGGTATGGATAGTCTTCTTGAGTTACTCGAAGCGATAGTTGAGGATGAACTTGATTGCCGAGTGATTAGAAGTAAATTGGAGACATCGGAAGAGATAGCCTATAAGGGAGAATGGGAGGACGAAGAATGAAGTGTAGAGTATGCGGAAATACCGAAGTGAATATGTACAAGGAAATCAGAGGGATTATAGCTGAGATGGGTATCACGAAAGAGGATATCCAAAATGAAATAAAAATAACCATTGATAGTTATATCAGAAGTGCAATGAGCCAGAATATAAAAGCTTATATTCAGGATTCTGTAAAATCGATAGTACAGAAAGAGATAGCAAGTGCATCTTGGGGCAAACCCACGAAGGTTCAGGAAATTCTGCGTGAATGCTTAAGAGATTTAGTAATGCGGGAACTCTCTGGTATTGATATTAATATTTCGATTAAGGAAAGGAGCGAAAGATCATGAGTAATTTATTAGATCAATGGAATGAACACATAGTCAGAGGTAATCAGTTGAGCAGGGAGCTGGAGGATATCGAGGATTTATTATTAAAGGCAAGCGAAGCGAATATTTGCTTCTCTTCCGGAAGCAATGGAGCAATCTTTATTCGGGTTCTTAGTCCCGAGAAGATGCAGGAACTCAAAGAGAGCGCAATGATAGCCATCATGGGAATCAGGAACGAGAAGGAAACAGAGTTGCAGAAGCTTATGGGAAATCGACAGGTAATACCTGCACATGCCAATGGAGGAATTGTATCCGGTATTATCAATGCAGACAATATAAAGACTGGTGTTATTATTCCCGATCCGGAAGTTGTTAATCCGATGAGAGGAAAGCCAGCAACTATTAATCCGGAATTTGAAGCTGCTGTCCAAGGCATGGTTGAGTCAGTAAAGCATAAACAGAAGGGATCTCCGCAGGATGATAAATCTTTGGACAAGTACCCGGCGAAGAAAAGTAAACCAAGTCCATATCCGGAGAATATGACCGAGGATGCTGTTAAGGAATTATATATTAATCAGGGTAAAACAATACAGCAGGTAGCTAATCATTTCGGCATCCCTTATGCTAAGGCCAACAGCTTTATTACCGGACATAAGCTTCATAGAAACCAGCAGAAGCCTGCAGAAACGGAGCGTCCCTAAAACCCAAATTACAGGAGTAACAAAGCTTAGTCATTCTGAAATGCGGTCACATGGCAAGGACGTAAATCATGAGGTATGTCCTGTATGTGGTAAGGATATTTATTTTACATATAACATGAGCCGCAGTGATTATACTTACAAGCGAAACAAGAAGGGCAGCGGTACCGTTTATTATTGCGGATACAACCACTACAGACAGGACGGAGGAGGGAAGTGATTATTTGACCGAAGAAATTAAGGCTGATAATGAAAAGAAAAAAGAATATCTAAATAGCTACAGAAATTTATGTCGTAAGCTTCAATCGCTGGAGGATCAGCTACAATCATTTCGGGAGGTGGAGCAGTCGGCAAAAATCCAACAACTGTCTGATATGCCGAAGGGCGGTAAACAAACGGATTTATCTGACCTGATAGTAAAAAATGAAGTGTTATTCACCAAGATTGTCCGAATGAAAGCTGACTGTCTGGAGAGAAAGATAGAGATTGAAAATTGCATTGCCGACATGCAGGAAGGGCTTGAAAGCGCGGTTCTTCGTAAGAGATACATAGAATTTAAGACATGGGAACAGATATGCGTAGAAATTGACTACAGTTGGATGCAGACCCATAGGCATCATAGTAAGGCTTTAAATAATTTTAAATTACCGGGATGACTAATCACCCCGATAATGCTTAATAAACCACGCTATTAATTTAGCAACCATAAAAATCAATGCAATTATTATCATTATTAAAATTAAACTAATAAGCAATTTTTGCAATATAGCGGTTAAGTTGTCTATCAAATACATATTATTAGTCACCTCCTCTTTTAATAAATAGAGTAGGCCTAATTCAATATCAAATGTCAAATGTTTTTTGATATAGTATGATATACAACATATATGTTAATGTATAAGCAGGAAGGTTGCATGAAATTGTGACCTCCTGACGGCCGCCGGTCTGAATAAGGTCGGTGGCCGATATGGAACCGTAGCTCAATAGGCAGAGCACTGGCGCGCATAACAGGTACAGTGTATGCAGGTTCGACTCCTGCCGGTTCCGCTCCCTCACTCCCCCGAGGGACTTATACTCCCCTTGATAAAGGCATTCAGAGCTGACGCTGAGTGCCTTTTTAGTATTGCAGAAAATATGCAATTGGTATATAATAACAGAATAAAATTACTGGGGGAGAATATATATGTACAGTGAGAACTTAATTAATATATTTCCAGAAACCTATGAGGCATATAAAAGAAATAAGAATGTATTTAATGAAGCGCTTATATATTTAAATTTTTCGCTAAACAGAATTGATTTTCCGTACTGTATATCTGATTTAAATAGATACAGTCTCATTAAGATGGGAATTACGTTGGGAGATCTTCAGGATAGATTTGATGAACTCGGAGATATTGACAAGGATTTAGAATTCAGTAATATTGAAGATAACATAGAGAAAGAGTATAATAAAGAATTATATTTGTTTAGTAATTGTATTGATGGTATAATTGATAGATTATACCATTTCACGCTTGATTCATCTGAATTATTCCAAGTAATTACTAGTAAGGGCAAAGCCAATAAAATAAATATTCGGTTTGTGACACAGGACTATAATACATTCGATATATCTCTCAGCAAGTCTAATTTTGATTTTTTAATGGAAGCATTATCGAAAGTAAAGTTTGATGAGGATAACAATAATGGACAAGTATGAGGAAGAGAGTAATATTCGCGAAGTAAATTTTATAAAATATAATGCCAATCACAATACAAGACGTATAAATACAAATATAGAAGACAAAACTTTTAGTGTTAAAAATGCTACCAACAATCAAGAATACACATGGGATACATATAATGATTTTAAAGGAAACAAAAAAGAAGGTGGCAATATGGAAAATGATAAAATATTAGAAATATATATAAGTAAAGTTGATAAAGATCAATCAGAGCTTAAACAGGATATGAGAGATAGTGAAAAACGATTGGAGACGCACATTATAGAGTCAGAGCAGCGCATGGAGGCAAAGCTCGATAGAATTGAAAGATTAATTGACTCACAAAACTCTAAAATTGATAAAGTTGATGACAAAATTGATAAAGTCAAAGATGATATTCATAAAAACTCCATTGAACAATATAGATTTTGGATAGGTTTGGTTGCCAGTATAGTTATAGGAATAGCCAGTATTATAGTAACATTAGTTAAATAGTGTATTACATTATAAAGAGCATCCTTCGGGGTGCTTTTCTTATACTCAAAACAACACGATTGAGAGGTGGTGGTTGTGCCAAAGGTTCGAGATCCGGATAGAGAACAGGCATTTTTAATTTATAAAAACCACGGTGGTAAAATAGATTTGGTTGAGATTGCAAGTCAACTAAATTTACCGGATGGCACAATCCGGGGATGGAAATCTAAAGATAAATGGGAACAGCAGCTTAATGGAACGCTCCAAAAGAATATGGAACGTTCCAAACGGAACCGAGGTGGTCAGCCTGGTAACAAGAATGCTGTTGGTAATGATGGCGGTGCGCCTCCTGAGAATAAGAATGCTGAGAAGCATGGCTTCTTTAGTAAGTGGCTACCAGAAGAAACAATGCAGATTATGCAGAGTATTCAGCGAGCGGATCCGCTTGACCTTCTATGGGATAACATTCAGTTGCAATATACGGCAATCATCCGGGCACAGAAGCTGATGTATGTTAAGAATCAGGAAGATGTGACCACTACAAAGATAGCCGAAGGTTATAGCGATACCGGCTCGTCTGAGAAGTGGGAGGTACAGCAAGCCTGGGATAAACATGCTACGTTCCTTAAGGCACAGTCCAGGGCGATGGGTGAGCTCAGATCCATGATTAAGCAATATGATGAGCTCCTACATAAGAACTGGGATTTGGCTACAGAGGAGCAGAAACAACGGATCGAGAAGCTTAAGGCCGAGACTAAGAAACTTGAACCAGACAATTCAGAAGAAGGCACAAAGTATACTGGTATCCCGGCTTCCATGATTGCACCAGCCTTTATCAAAGTTGTTCATGACATAGAACAGCAGCTTTATAACGAATATGTATTTCCAGGAGGACGTGGATCAACCAAGTCCTCTTTTGTTTCGCTTGAAGTTATTGACCTGATCATGAAGCATGAAAATACTCATGCAGTAGTAATGAGACAGGTTGCTGATACGCTCAGAACATCAGTATATCAGCAGATATTGTGGGCTATATCAGCTCTTGGTCTAGAAGATGAATTTCACTGCACGGTCAGCCCTCTGGAGATTACACGAAAGAGCACCGGCCAGAAAATATACTTCCGTGGGGCTGATGATCCGGGAAAGGTTAAATCAATCAAAGTACCATTTGGATATATTGCTATCCTATGGTTAGAAGAGTTAGATCAATTCACCGGTGAAGAGGCTGTCAGAAAGATTGAACAGTCTGTTATTCGTGGTGGTGAACAGGCTTATATATTTAAATCCTTCAATCCTCCTAAGAGTGCAAACAACTGGGCAAATAAGTATATTAAGATACCGAAAACAACACGGTTAGTAATTCACAGTACTTATAAAGACGTACCGCCTCATTGGTTAGGTAAGCCGTTCCTTGATGAAGCAGAGTTCCTTAAAGAGGTTAACCCTACTGCCTATGAGAATGAATATATGGGTGTTGCTAATGGTACCGGCGGTAATGTATTTGATAATGTGACAATCAGGAAGATTACTGATCAAGAGATTGCAACATTTGACCGGATATATAACGGTATTGACTGGGGCTGGTTCCCTGATCCTTGGGCATTTAACAGAATGAATTACAACGCAGCTCAGCACAGATTGATTATATTTGATGAAGATCACAGAAATAAAACCAAGAATGCCGAGACGGCACGTATACTCCGAGAAGAGCATGGTATCACTCCGAATGATAAGCTTACCTGTGACAGTGCAGAAGAGAAATCTATCAGTGACTATAAGGATTACGGATTATTTGCCCGTGGAGCTATCAAGGGACCTGGCAGCGTTGAGTATGGAATGAAGTGGCTGCAGTCATTAACAGAGATTGTAATCGACAATACCAGAACCCCACATACCGCTACTGAATTCCTTGATTATGAGTATGATCGTGATAAGGAAGGCAATGTTATCAGTGGATATCCAGATAGGAACAATCATCATATAGACGATATCCGCTATGCCATGGAAGAAGTATGGAGAAGGAGGGGGCAGTAATGTTCATTATTGATTTTATAAGGCAGGTGATAAAGAGAGTGTTTAATAGAAACAGTATAGAAAGTGAATTAAAGGTTGAAGTAGCTATTAGTGATAAGATGTGCAGGGCCATTAATGAATGGACTGAAATGTATGAGAATAGATCACCTTGGTTGAGCTCAACGGTTAAGAGTATGAATATTGCATCAACTGTAGCCTCCGAATTTGCCCGTTTGGTTACTTTAGAGATGGAAAGCACAGTAGAAGGCAACGATTATTTGAATAAGCAGTATCAAGTTGTTATTGATGGGATAAGGCCATATGTGGAATATGCATGTGCAAAAGGTGGCATTGTATTTAAGCCTTTTGTCAATGGACAGAATATCGAGGTAGATATTACACAGGCTGATAACTTTTTCCCTACTTCATACAATAGCAGAGGGGAAGTTACTGGGGCGGTATTTGTTGATACCAAGGTAATCGGTGAAAAGCTCTATACAAGGCTTGAATATCACAATCTGACTGACCAGGGCTATTACATAGCGAACAGGGCCTTTGTTACGCAAAACATTGAGGGCAATAATACATTAGGGAAAGAAATATCTCTTTCTGATATCGACGATTGGGCAGAGCTTGAACCTGAAATCATGATCCAGAACGTTGATAAGCCACTATTTGCCTACTTTAAGATACCTCTTGCCAATACATTAGATCAAAGCTCTCCGCTTGGGGTATCTGTGTATTCCCGGGCTGTAGGAGATATTGAGGAAGCTGATAAACAGTATTCTCGTATCCTGTGGGAGTATGAAGGATCTGAACTTGCGGTTGATGCAAGCATTGATTGCTTTAAGAGGGATGCACAAGGCAATCCAATTTTACCAACTGGTAAAGAGAGGCTTTTCAGGGCGCTTGAATACGAAGCTATCAATACAAAGCAGGCCATGAATACATTTTCTCCAGCAATTAGGGATACATCACTCTTTAATGGTCTTAATAACTTACTTAGACAGATTGAGTTTAAGTGTGGCTTGGCATATGGAACAATCAGTGATCCTCAGAATGTAGATAAGACAGCCGAGGAGATTAAGAGCAGTAAGCAGCGATCATATCAATCTGTTACTGATACACAGAAGTCATTGCAAAATGCTCTCGAGCATCTCGTATATGCTATGGGTATTATCGGAGCACTGGCAGGCTTCCAGAGTAAAGGCACTGAGAAGGTGACTTTTAAGTGGGACGACAGCATTATTGTTGATGTAGACAAGGAACGTACTTCTGATCGGCAGGAGGTTGCCATGGGAGCAATGACACTGCTTGAATACCGGATGAAGTGGTACAAGGAAGACGAGGCAACAGCAGCTAAGAAAATAAATGAGCCAGCGGATGTTATAGAGTAGGAGGGGATAAGTTTGGAATTGACAAAGGAGCAGAAAGAAGCAATTGAAAAGATCACAAAGGTAGTGAACGAAGCAGCTGAAAAGATCATCAAAGCCGCCAAAGCTTTATACGAATGGATGAATAAAGTTGTTTCAAAAGTAAGAGAGACATTACTTAAGTCAAGGGATTATTTAAGGAATTACATCATGGGGCTTCCACCTAAACAACGTTACAAATTATTGAAATCTATGGGTGTTAAGAATTATATTCCATACTTCCGAAGGGACGGCATTATTCACTGCCGGAACAATTGTTAAGGAGCGTGATTAATTGTTTACACCTTCACAACTTGAACAGATGCCGATAAAACTCGAACAGCTCATGTCGGAACTTGAAATATCCATTATGCAGGATATCATCAGGCGAATTAAAATTAATGATGAGATCACCAGATCAGCTGACTGGCAAATATACCGGTTTGTGCAGATGGGACAGAGCCGTGATTTTATAACACAGCAGATTCAGCAGGTATTAAAAAAAACAGATGTAGAAATACAAAAGTTATATGATGATGTGATTGCTTCCGGATATGCCAACGATGAAAAGTTATATAAGGCAACAGGTACAGAGTTTATCCAATTCAAGGATAATTCGCCGCTGCAGCAGCTTATACAATCCACGATCATACAGACTAAGTCACAGATGGTTAATATCACCCAATCACTAGGGTTTACTCTTGATTTAAACGGTAAGCGAGTTTTTACACCTATGTCACAGTATTATCAGAAGGTGCTTGACGAAGCGGTAACAGCTGTTAATTCTGGTACCTTTGATTACAACTCAACGCTAAAAAAGTCCATACAGGAAATGACTAAGAGTGGCATTCGGACAGTAGATTATGCTTCCGGTTGGAATAATCGTGTAGAGGTAGCTGCAAGAAGGGCATTAATGACGGGCGTTAACCAGGTTGTAAGTCATATCAATGAGACCAATGCCAAGAAGCTTAATACAGACAAATATGAGGTGTCTTGGCATGCTTCTGCAAGACCTTCTCATCAAGAGTGGCAGGGCAGAGTATATACCATGAAGCAGCTCCAGGATATATGTGGTCTGGGTACCGGTCCAGGGCTCTGCGGTTGGAACTGCTATCATTCATATTATCCTTTTGTCGAAGGAAAATCTGAGCGAACCTATACAGATGAACAGCTCGATAAGATGAATTCCGAAGAGAATAAGCCTAAAACCTACAACAGTAAGGAATACACTACATATGAGGCTACGCAGAGGCAGAGGCAGCTTGAAACACTCATGAGAAAGCAGAGGCAAGATATAAAGCTTTTACGAGATGGAAAAGGATCTATAGATGATATTCAAGCGGCACAGATCAAATACAGAGAGACCATGAGACAGTACAGATTGTTCTCAGAAGAAATGAAGCTCCCACAACAAAGAGAGCGTGTTTATATGGATGGGCTTGGTAAAGTAGGAATGAATGGAAAACTTGCAAATACCGGAAATCGTGATATAATGAAAATCAAGGAAGAAGAATTCATACATAACCTGAAAAACGGTAATATTAATACTACGATCAAGTGGAATAAGCAACGAGAACATCTACTTGGTACGAAAGAATGGAAGAAGAGGGTACAGGATGATCTTAGACTTGGTAAGACACCGGCAAGTGCATTCCTTAAAGAAACTGACTATAATGAACTGATAAATAATAGCGTTGGTAAAGGGAAAATTGCTTTTGCAAATCCAAAAAATACTTATCCATACGAATATGTTCAGTCAGATCAGATAATTGGGAAAGTATTCAATACGGGAACCGGTAAGTATGAACCTACGACTAGGTTTACAATTCATTATTCTAATAAAGGCATTCATGCGCATCCGGTTAAAGAAAGAGAGTGAGGACATGGTAAGAAGACATGATTTATTTACGGATATAGAAATAAATTCAAATGCAAAGAAAAAATCAACATTACAGCTTACTAATGGTGATATAATCACGGGAATGAGTTACGGTGTAGAACCTGCATTTGACGATGATGGAGAGGAACTTGACTTCGAGTATCTGGTATTCACTGTAGATGGTGAAAGCCAAGATAGATATTTAAAGCTTGATGATATTGAAAAGATTGTTTAAATGCCATCTATCTTAAGGTAGGTGGTATTTTTATACCCTGAGAGGCGGTGATCCAGCTTGTCACCATGGTAGACGTTGGGTTTATAAGTCTTATTATATCGTTTCGATATCGAAACAGAAAGAGTCGCTGCAATGCGGCTTATTTTTATACCAAAATTTAAGGAGGAAGATTGAATAATGAAAAAATTTGTAGGTACAAAAATGCTTGAAGCAAAACCAATGAATCGCGGAGATTATAATAAATATAGAGGATGGCCTATTCCTTTGGATGAGAATCCCGCTGATGAAGGATACCTTATTAAATATCAGGATGGCTATGAGTCGTGGTCTCCTAAGGATGTATTTGAAGAAGCCTATAGGGACTGTACTGCTTTTACCTTTGGAATTGCCTTAGAATTGCTCAAGAAAGGCTTTAAGGTTGCAAGAGAAGGCTGGAATGGCAAGGGAATATGGTTGAAGCTAATTAAGGATTGGACTGTTTCATTTGACTATGTAGAAGATGTAAAAGGACTTTGTGGGTTAGATTTTATTGCTATGAAAACGGCTCAAGACGGATTTGTACCATGGATTGCATCTCAGACAGATGTCCTTACAGAGGACTGGGTAATTGTTGAATAAGTAATCTTTGTCCGAAAAGACGTTTAAACTAATCTTTGCCTTGCAGATAGGCATATAAACACTGCATCGAAGTGGATGGTACCACATATAAAAACATGCTCGATTAGGAGGATTTATGGAATTTTTAAAAGCAATTTTAGGTGATAAGTATTCGGAGTTTGAAGCTGCAGTCAAGGCTTACAACGAGCTTCCGGAGAATAAGGACAAGCAGATCAAGCTTGCCAACCTTGGGTCTGGTGAGTATGTCGGTAAAGCCAAGTACGACACTATGGAGACTGAGAAAAATAACTATAAGGCTTTGCATGACACGGCTCAGGCAGCACTTAAGAAGTTTGAAGGCGTTGATGTTGAAGCGCTTAAGGGCGAAATCATAAAGCTTACCGAAGATCTCGGCAAGAAGGATACAGAGTACAAAGAAACAATTGCTCAGATGGAATATAACGGAGCTCTTGGTAAGTATTTTGAAAACTTCAAGTTTACTTCCGATTTAGCAAAGAAGGCTGCAATGGATGAATTCCGGAGGAAGGAGCTTAAACTTGAGAACGGTCAGTTCCTAGGCGGCGATGATTTCATGAAGCAGCTTAAGGAGTCCAACCCGACAGCGTTTGAAACAGAAGATGACGGAGTAAAACCGCCTACTTTTGTGAAACCTACGAAACCACGTAAACCAGGAGAAAAAATGACGCTTCAGGAAGCCATGAAGTACAAGAATGAGCATCCGGACGTTGATATCTCTACATTAATCTAAGAAAGAAGGAAAAAAATATGGGATTATTCGATAGTAAGAATTTTAACTCTGAAGTATTTATGGCTTATGTAGATAAGACACCAAACCTCAACAGAAATGAATTACTTAAGTCAAAAGCAATTAGAAGCAGGCAGGATATTGCAGGTCAATTCAAAGACCAAGTAGGAGGTAACTACGCTGTTATTCCTATCACTGGTCGAATTGGCGGGAAGGCTCAGAATTATAACGGGTCTACCAATATCACGGCGAAGAAGCTCAAAACATACACTCAAGGCCGTGTTGTTGTTGGTCGTGCTGATGCATGGGTTGAAACAGATTTTTCCTATGATATCACAGGTGGAGTCGACTTTCTGGAGCAGATTGCGGCTCAAGTTGGAGAGTACTGGGATGACATAGACCAGGCTACATTACTGAGTACCTTAAAGGGAATATTTGCAATGACCGGTACGGAAAACCTAAAGTTTGTTAATGGTCATACTTATGATATTTCAACGAAGACAGATGGTACAGGGGTGTTTGGAGCGATTACGCTTAACAATGCTATGCAGCAGGCTCTTGGTGACAACAAGGCCAAATTTACACTATCAATCATGCACTCTGCTATTGCGACTGATCTGGAAAACCTTAAGTTGCTCGAGTATATGAAGTATACCGATGCACAGGGTATTGAAAGAAACCTCCCTCTAGCGACATTGAACGGTCGTTTGGTATTGGTAGATGATACAATGCCGGTTGCTGAGGTTGCTGCAACATATGCCCTTACTGCAGATACAGAGGTTAATGCAACCAAGACGTACTACACTAGAAGCGGATCTGCTGGAAACTATACTTATACAGTAGTCGCTTCTCCAGTTGTAGGAAGTATCGGTACGTATTACGAAAAGACGGCTGATGCATATGTTAAGTATATATCATATGTTCTTGGCGATGGAGCCATTGAATATACGGATTGTGGGGCTAAGGTTCCTTACGAAACTGATAGAGATCCTGCAACAAACGGTGGTCAGGATACAATGTACGGCCGTCAAAGAAAAATCTTCTCACCTGCGGGCATTTCATTTACAGATTCCACAATTCTTTCACCTACAGACGAGCAGCTAGAAGATGGATCTAAGTGGTCCCTTGCTAATAGTAACGAAAGTGGCACTCCTGAGTATTATCCGCATAAGGCAATACCGATAGCCAGAGTAATTACTAGACGATAAGATTGGAGGCCGGTGCCAATGACCAACTACGCAGATTACGCATATTATACCGGTACATATAAAGGGGCAGTTATTGACACTGCCTCTTTTGAGCTATATGCCAGGAAGGCTACACTGGAAATAAAGAAATACACCTTTTACCGGATAGCTGACACCGATATCCCGGATGATGTAAAGATGTGTTGCTGTGAGCTGGCTGAACTGCTTTATAAGGACAAACAGGAAGATACCAAGGGCGTTGCTTCCGAGAAGGTTGGTGAATATTCCGTCTCCTATGTCAGTCCTGAAGTCAAGGAGAAGTTGCTGAGCGTATCTGTTCGTAGCATCATCTATAATTGGCTTGCAATGACCGGCCTCCTGTATCGGGGGTGTTACTAATGTACACTAATGCAAATATGACACTGTACTCAGGTAATTCTAAGACCGGATATACTCGTAAGGTTATAAAAGGTGTGTTTTGGGAAGAGGTCAAGCAGTCCTTGATCGAGAAGACTGGATTGACATCCTCCGATTCCGTGAAAGTGTTTATTCCGATTGCAAATGCTGAAGGGCTTAAATTTAACACAAGTAATGACCTGGTTATCAAAGGCGAGGTATTAACCAATTTTGATAATACCTCCCAGCAGACCATAGCAGCATCTCTGACAGCTCTCAAAGCATCTCACGATGTTTACACGGTGACTGTAGCAGACGAAAAGCTTTATGGTAGCCCTAATATGCAACACTACCAATTATCATGTAAGTAGGTGATACCATGAATTACAGGCTTGAAATGAAATCCATTGCTGATCTCTGCAAGGAAAGAGGGATACAAGTTACCGGGCGTACACAGCAGTTTATTGACCATGAAGTTATAAGACTAATGGCACCATACACACCGATGTTATCCGGAACACTTGAAAAAACCGCTACACTTGGTACCAATATAGGCAAAGGAGATATCCAACAGAATGCTCCGTATGCAAGATATCAATATTACGGAAAATTAATGGTATCGTCGATTACCGGAAGTGCATGGAGCCACGGAGAAAGCAAGGTATTGACTGATAAAGACCTTGAACACAATAAAAGTCAACATCCTATGGCGGGGCCATATTGGTTTGAGCGCATGAAGGCCGATAAGAAAGAACAGATCCTCATGGGAGCTCAGAAAGTTGCAGGTGGACGATGAATATTATCGAATTAGTTAAGCAGACACTTACAGAATTTCCAAAAATCAGTGCTCTAAATAAGGGTCTAAATGTGGATTTTAATGAAGCTGATACCGATTGTTGTGGATTATATCCCACCGGTGATCAGTTGATAAAAGAGGATATTGTAGGACACCAGGACAGACAACATAATTTTGTGTTATATGCAAACTTTGATGGTTTTAACAATTATCAGAGAGTAGCAAATAGCACTTTTTTATTGGACTTGGCTTATTGGCTCGAAAAGGCAGCTAAAGGCCAGACAATTGAGGTAATAATTGACGAGCAGACTGTAACCGGCACGCTGACGAAGTTGAGCAGTGCAAACGGTATGCTATACGGATACAAGGAAGGAACTCTAACCGGTCCGGTAACGTATCAGATACAGATCTATGCTCAATATCACATAGAAAGTGAGGTATTATAATGCTGAAATATAACATGCAGTTTTTCGCATCCACTATTACAGGCAAAATCAAAAGAAAGTACATGGCACACTTTATCGACTCCGCTCTACCGGCAGGCCCTTCGGTGTACAACCGATTAGGATCTGACCTGGAAGAATATACAGTAGAAATGAATGCCAATGTCGAAACCAAGCGGAATATCATCGGTGAGACTACTACAAGTATTGACGGCTATGAGCCACAGTCATCTGTAGAGCCTTATATTGCAGTTGTAGGCGATCCTTTGTTTACAAGGCTGCAGGCAATCGTAGATGGAAGACTGACGCTGGATGACCTTAAGACCAGCACGGTTGAAGTACATCTATGGGAAGAGGACGCAACCACTTCAGGATCCTTTGTGGCATACAAAGAGGATGCAATCATCGAGGTTGTTTCTTATGGCGGTGATACTACAGGGTATCAAATACCGTTCAACATCCATAACACTGGTAATCGTGTAAAAGGGTTATTTGCGCTGACAACAAAGACCTTTACAGCTGATTAATTAACAAATAAGTATTAATTTGATGGGCGGTGGCCCTCCTTCCACTGCCCATATTAAGGAGGATAATATGGGGAATACACAGAATTTAAGTTTTGATGATGGTTTTATGTCATTTACGCTGAATAACGATCCAAATAAGGTAATCAGGTTTAACCCTACTGACTTCGCATTGATTAACCGTATCAGGGATGCTTACAACGCGATTGATCAGGCAGCCGAAGAAGCCGGTGATATAAAAATCAGTCCTGACGGATCCGCTATGGATAATATTAATGGTGCCGCTGATACCCTAGAAATATTCAGGAATACAATCTGCAAGGCGATTGACGATATTTTTAACAGTAATATCAGTGAGATCGCATTCGGAAAGCAGAGCCCACTCAGTTTGGTGGGCGGTGGTAAGTTCCTCTGGGAAAGCTTCTTAGAATGTATCTGCAAAGTAGTTGAGTCTGAAACCGGAAAGAAGATGGAGTTGTCCCGGAAGAAGATCAATAAATATAAAAGTCAGGTGTATCGCAAATGATCGGGTACCTGCCAAAGCAATTAAATGTGAATGGTGTTGATAGAGCTATCTGGAGTGATTTCCGGACGGCTCTTTTGATTTTTCAGGCTTGTGTGGATCCTGAAATGGATGAGCAGGAGCAGGCAATGGCAGTAATTGAATGCCTGTATCAAGATCCTGACAGCATCCCTCCGGAAGATTATCAAGAGGCTAACGATAAAGCATGTTGGTTTTTGGAGGGTGGTGGCAGTCAGGATGAGAACTCTAACCACCAACAGGCTAAAAAGGTCATGGACTGGGAACAGGATGAGAAGATTATATTTTCGGCAGTAAATAAAATAGCTGGACACGAGACTAGGGCCGTTGATTATATGCACTGGTGGACCTTCCTAGGCTACTTTAACGAAATTGGAGAAAGCTTATTTACAACCGTTATTAGCATTAGGTCAAAGAGGAATAAAGGCAAAAAGCTAGATAAGACAGAGCATGAATTTTACAAAGAGAATAGGTCACTTATTGATCTTAAGGTTAGGCTCTCCACCGAAGAACAGGCAGAGAAAGAATATTTTGAAAAACTCCTCAGATAGAAAGGGGTGATATATACGGCATATGATGGCTCTTTAAAATTTGATACTAAGATAGACACTACAGGATTTACCAAAGGCACCAATACAATTAAATCACAAGCAAATGGACTTAAGCGTACTCTGGCCGGATTAGGTAAAGCTATGGTTGCCGCTTTTTCCGTTGCTGCGCTTATAAGCTTTGGTAAAACCGCTATTGGTCTTGCATCAGATCTAGCAGAGGTCCAGAACGTTGTAGATACTGCGTTTGGTGACATGTCTTACAAGATAGAGGAATTTGCTGAATCGTCTATTGAAAACTTTGGCTTATCCAAATCAGCAGCGAAACAAATGGCTAGTACATACATGGCTATGTCTACTGGTATGGGTCAGATGGCCTCCACTGCCTCCGACATGGCGGTTGAAATTACGGGGCGATTGGGTGATGTAATGTCCTTTTACAATTTGGCTCAGTCTGATGCCGACACCGTAGGAAGGGCCTTATATTCCGGAGAGACAGAGCCATTAAAACGACTTGGCATTGTAATGACTCAGACCAATCTTAAAGCATATGCAATGGCTCAAGGCTTTACTAAAGCGTATGACGAAATGAGCTCCGGAGAGCAGCTACTTGTTAGACAAAAATTCTTCCTTGAGCAGACTAGTCTTGCTGCAGGTGACTTTGTAAAGACCTCTGAAAGCTGGGCGAACCAGACAAGAGTATTATCAGAACGCTGGAAAGAGTTCCTCGGTATTATTGGTAACGGATTAATACAAGTGCTTACACCCGCCATACAGTTAATGAACTCGGCTTTATCTTATATGATAACCTTTGCTGAAACTGCAAGTAAGGTGTTATCTGATATATTCGGCTTTAATACAGCCACAACCAATACAGCAAAAGGTGCCGCGGCTATTGCAATGAATACAGAGGATGCAAGCTCTGGATTAGCCGACATGGGTAAAGCAGGGAAGAAAGCGTCAAAAGACTTAGGCGGTACGGCAGGATTTGATAAGCTTAATAATATTACTGAAAACATAGCGGATAATTCTTCCGGTGCAGCTGATTCACTCGCAGGATTAGGAGCAGGCACAGCCATTGGTGTTACTCCTAAAGTAGGCCCAGCTGATACATCGGCACTTGAAAGTAGCTTAAAAGACACGGCAGATAGAATTAAAAAGGTGCTGCAGCCGTCTATAGAAGCGCTAAACCGACTTAAAAAAGCAGTTACTCCATTTGCCAAGAACGTAGGGCAAGGCCTTAAATGGTTCTTTGATAATGTGTTAGTACCTTTTGGCAAATGGACTGTATCTAAATTGGTTCCGGCTTTCCTTGATACGCTTGGGGCATCAATAGGTGTGGTAAATGCAGTTATAGAAGTATTTAAACCTTATGGACAGTGGTTATGGGATAACTTTTTAAAGCCTATCGCCTCATGGACAGGCGGTGTAATAATAGATGTGTTGGGAAAGTTAACAGACAGTTTGTACGATTTATCAGATTGGATCATGAATAATCAAGAAACTGTTGCTAAAGCGGCGATAGCAGTGGGCAGTTTTTTTGCGGCATTTAAAATAGCCGGTTTAATAGCGGTTATTTCACCATTGATTACAACCGTAGCAGGTGTAATAACCTCAGGAGGCTTGTTATTTGCAGTTATTGAAGGTATTAATGCGGTACTAATGGCACTTGCAAGCCCTGTAGTTGCTATCACTGCATTAATTGGACTTTTGATATACAGCTTTATTGACCTATACAGCAACAGTGAGACATTTAGGGAGTCAGTTGCCGAGCTTGGTCGCACTTGGCTTACGGCATTACAGCCTCTGGCTGATTTTGTAGGGACTGTATTATCAGATGCATGGAATAAAATTCTTAAGCCAGTTATTGATTTCTTCATAAACACATTGATTCCAAACTTAATCACTACCTTTGAAAACCTCTGGCAGAATGTGCTTGTACCTTTAGGTACTTTTATTGGTACTGTATTACAGCCAGTATTTAAAGTATTATCTGATTTACTTACTATGCTATGGCAGAAAGTAATATTACCTTTAGCACAGGCTATAGGCAGCGTATTAAAGGAAGCATGGGATGGCTTATATCAGATTTTAAATAAGACTGTGATACCGATAATAGGTACAGTTATAAGTGTATTGCAAAAGCTCTGGGAAAAGGTAATAAATCCTTTAGTAACAGCTTTATGGGATAAAGTTAAACCGGCATTTGATACGGTATTTAGTGGCATAGGAGAGGTAATTAACGGCCTAAAAGAAATTCTCACCGGGATAATCAAATTTGTAACCGGAGTATTTACCGGTGACTGGAAGAAAGCATGGGAAGGAGTTAAGAGTATCTTTAAAGGCATCTTTGATGCACTTGTAGGTATTGTTAAGACACCTATAAATCTAATCATTGATATCATTAATGGAATGGTAGGCGGAATTGTCGACGGTGTTAATCTGGTTATAAAGGCTATCAACAGCTTAAGCTTCAAGGTACCGGATTGGGTACCTAAGATCGGAGGCAGCACATTAGGATTTAATCTTAAGCCATTAACAGCTCCTAAGATACCTAAGCTTGCTACAGGTACCGTAATACCTCCAAACAGCGAATTTATGGCAATACTCGGCGATCAGAAAAAAGGCGTTAACATAGAGGCTCCGCTAGATACCATAGTCGAAGCTTTTAAAAAGGTCGGTGGTGTTAGCAACGGTAAAAGTGATATCCATATTTACCTTGAAGGTGACGCAAAAGGGTTACTTAAATTACTCAAAGTGGTTGAGAATGATAATTTTAATAGTACTGGAACGGCAGTATTCATGCATTAGAAAGGAGGTTGTTGATGGCATTTGAAGGATTTTACATAAAAGTTAACGGAAATACGCTGCCTAACAGCCTCCTGGCGTATGGTGATGGGTATTCTAATACACCGAATATCCGGATTGATAAGAATAGTTACCGTAACGGCAGAGGCAAGCTCAACAGGACTATACTACCGGAAAAACCAAGTACAATAAAAATAAAAACAATAGATGATCTTACATACGGCCAGAAAATCATACTTAAAGCTTATTTTATTCCAAGGGATAAAATTACTTTAACATATTGGAATGATGAAACAGATGCATACGAGACAACTGATGTATACGTGCCAGAAATTACTTATGTGCATAAAACACAAGACGGCCATAAGCTCCCGATATACAATGCCATTGAAATCGAATTTATCGCATATGGAGGTGACCAGTAGCTATGTATAATGTGTCAGAAGAATTAAAAACCATATACAAGAATGATTTCTTTCCGGCTACACAGAATATTGCTCCGAAGGAATTGGAATTAAAATTTCTTGACATTGACCTGACTGTAGGTACTGACCAGTTTGCTGTTGATAAAGGAGATTTTGAATTACACGAAAGTATCTGCATGGAAGATCAGCTCAAGTTTGGAAAGTGCAATGTCGGCAGCGTAAAATTTACTCTAGCAGATGTGACAGACGATATTAAAGGTAAAGAATTTGAAATAACCCAAACAGTTAATGTAGACGTTGAAACGTCTTACCCTATGCCGCTTGGGTATTTTACTGTTGACTCAGCCCCTAAGCAGGATGATTTAAGATTTAAGGATATAACGGCATATGACCGAATGCGCAGAATTGATGTTGATGTTTCTGGTTGGTATAACTCACTTACATTTCCGATGCCGTTGGCTGCCTTCAGAGCTTCATTCTTGGCGTATATTGGGCTGGAAGAGATAAGCAGGTTACCATTGCCGAATGACTCTATAGAGGTCGAGAAGACGATAAATCCGTCTTCTTTATCAGGTAGAACCGTTATAGAAGCCTGCGAGGAAATAAGCGGATGTTTTGGACATATAAATCGTAACGGGAAATTCACCCATATTTTTCTTTCTATGGACTATGGGCTTTACCCTGCAGAAACTTTATATCCATCCGAAGATTTATATCCTGAATACGGAGCTGAAATATTAGATCAGGCAACCTATAGAAGTGTTACATTTGAAGAGTATACAGTTAAGCCAATAGATAAATTAGTGATAAGACGTGATGACGGAGATGTAGGAGCAGTTATAGGTACAGGGGAAAATGCCTATACTATTCAGGATAATTTTCTGTTGTATGGAAAAAGTGCTGAGGATTTGCAATCGATAGGAAATAATATTTTTAATGTAATACAGGGAATTTCATACCGTCCGTTTTCTTCTCAAAATATAGGCTTACCTTATTTGGAAGTGGGGGATCCTATCGGCTTTGAGCAAAATGATTATATTGTGAGCTTTGTTTTACAAAGAACATTAAAAGGAATTCAAGCATTAACAGATGAATTTGAAGCACAAGGATCAGAAGAGCAAAAACAGTATTTTGGGCCAAGCAATGAAATTATTCAACTAAAAAATCGTTCCACGAAAATAGAGAAATCAGTTGACGGCCTGCGTGTCGATGTTGAGAATATGGACGAACGTCTCAGCAGTGAAATTGATGTTCTGGCTGGGCAAGTAGTAGTTAAGGTCAATTCGGACGGCAGAATAGGTTATATTGCTCTTAGTGCTGATCCTAACACTGATTTAACAGAATTTAAGGTTGTAGCCGACAATATAGCACTTGAGGGTTTAGTAACTGTCAATGGTAATTTTAAGGTTAACCTTGACGGCACAATAGAAGCTGTAGGCGGTAAATTTAGTGGTAATATAACAGCATCAGAATTTGTTGGAGGCACTGTAAGGTCGCAGAATTATTCATCTGGTAATACAGGGATGATGATTGACCTTAATTACGGCACAATAGATACGCCTAACTTTTATTTGGACACAGACGGAAAGATACATGCTACTGGCGGAGAATTTAGCGGCAGTATTTACGGCTCTGATATAAGCGGTTCGAGATTTATTTCTAGTGGCCCATACACATCATGCGAGATTGACAACGGATTTATAGGCCTTACGAGCCAAAATGGATACTCATATATATATCCAGAATATATAAGAATGTTCATAGGGAACGAAAAAAATATTGATATCAGTTACACGGGATCTATTAGATGCAAAAGTTTGAATATAAATGGAGAGACGCCAATTACACCAAACATTTTTGATATGTTTTTAGCTGCAAACATTTCAAATCACGTATATCCGCCGGCGAGCCATCCGCATTACGAGTATGCAACAACAGGTTATGTAGGAGCAGTTGACGCGTCCATAAGAGCATGGGTATCTCAAGCCTTTGAGCCAAAAGCATAGGAGGGTCATTATGAAAGGTTTTAATCTTAAAATAAAGGAATTTAGAGAAGATATAGCAAATTGCATCAATGAGGCTCAGCTACCGGTAGGAGTAACCACCATGGTTTTGTCCGAGGTACTACAAGGGCTTAAGGCAGCCGAACTTAGAATGATTGAAATGGAAACCAAAGCATACGAGAAAGAGCTAGCCGAGAAAGAAGGTGTATTAACGAAATGAGAAGATATCCCGTTAGAATAAATTGGTTGAATAAACCGTCAGTAGCAACCCCTCTTGGAGCAATTAATCTAAATAAGATGGATAAAGGCTTATATGAGATTGATATAATTGTTGATGATATCGAAAAGAATTTACCCAATAAAATAGCTGAACAAATTAGAGCAGCTGAAGACTTAATTATTGATCAGCTTACGCATGGTGTGGATGACGCAATTGAAAATATTAATGGCTATATAGCAGAAATTAATATTGTAATTAACAGTGCGAATGAAGCTGCGGACAGAGCAAATATAGTAGTTGATGAATTTGAGCAAATACTGGATGATAAATTCGGTATTAATGATAACAGAGTATCACATTTAACGGCATGGTCTAGTTATAAAATCAATGAAATTTACAATACATTATATGTTGCCATGGGATTAATGCCAGTAGATGGTGGTACATTTTTTGAAGATTATATAGAGTGGGAGAACGACGGTGGCACATTTTAGAAAGGAGCCAAGATATGGCACAGACTTTAAAATTTAAAAGAGGACTAAACGGAAATTTCGGAAGTCAAACCTTAGAAGCTGGTGAACCAGCTTTTATTTTGGATACAGGTAAACTATACATAGGCGATGGTACTAATAAAGTATTAATCAATCCAGATCCGAGCAGTAATGCAGCGACAGCTACAAAATTACAAACAGCTCGGACGATAAGCTTAACTGGCGATGTGACAGGAACTGTTTCTTTTGATGGTTCAGCGAATGTTTCTATTTCAACTGCTTATAAGAATTCGGGAGTTACAGCTGGGACATATACAAAAACGACAGTTGATGCGAAAGGTAATATAACTGCTGGTACTACTCTAAGTGAATCAGATATACCTTCTTTAACTCTTTCAAAAATATCTGACGCAGGTACAGCTGCAAGTAAAAATACTGGTACTTCATCTGGAAATATTCCAGTGCTAGACAGTAGTGGAAAATTAAACGCTTCAGTATTTCCAGCAATTACAATTTCAGATACATTTGTTGTTGCTGCGCAGACAGCGATGTTGGCATTAACAGCAGAAGTTGGTGATGTAGCTGTAAGAACAGATTTAAGTAAATCATTTATCTTAAAAACAGCTGGAGCAAGTACTTTAGCAAATTGGCAAGAATTACTTACTCCAACCGACTCTGTTACAAGTGTAGCTGGTAAAAATGGTGATGTAACTTTAACTTCTTCTGATGTTGGGTTAGGAAATGTTAATAACACTTCAGATTCTTCAAAAAATGTTTTATCAGCAACAAAGTGGACAACAGCAAGAACACTTTCTTTAACAGGAGATGTTACTGGTTCTACATCAATAGATGGGAGTGGTAATGCATCAATAACAGCTACAGTTGCAGATGATAGTCACAATCATATTATAAGTAATATTGATAATTTACAAACAACCCTTAACAACAAAACTCCATTTTCAACATTATCGGCAACTACTGCAACCACCTCTGGATGGTATAGAGTTGCATCTTCTGCTGTTAATATTGGTGCAAACAGTGGTTTATTCAAAATAGACTTTTCAGGAACAGGTGTTATGGGTAGTGTTTTATTTAGAGCTTCTTGTCACAATGGAGCACCATCAGGGAGTGCAATTAATCAATTAGGTTTTTCTACAACTGCTGGTTCTTTAGGTTTAACCCAAATAAGAGTGGTATATCATACTACATCAACGTCAAATTATGCTTATGTTGAAGTGTATAATCCAACAGCATTGGCTATTACATATACTATTGATTTAATAGATAGTACTGGCTGGTCATTAATTACTCCATCTACTTCTGGTTCAATTCCAAGCGGATATACAAGTGAAAGTTTAACTTTAAATACTGGTATTGTTTCTATAGAAGATGTTGAAGCAGCAAGACAATTAATTTCTAAAATTGCTACAGGAACTGCTCCCTTAATAGTTACATCTACTACTAAGGTTTCAAATCTTAATGTTGATAAATTGGATGATATGGACGCATCTTCAACTAATACAGCAAGTACAATTGTATCAAGAGATGGAAACGGTAATTTTAGTGCTGGAATAATTACAGCTTCATTGTCTGGTAATTCTACATCAGCAACTACATTACAAACAGCTAGAACAATATCAATTAGTGGTGGTGCAACTGGAACGGCAACAAGTTTTAATGGTTCTGCAAATATATCAATTCCAATCACAAGTATAAATACAACATATTTGAGTGGAACTATAGATGGTGGAACATTTTAATTTTTATAATGGAGGTAATAAGTAATGGCAAATAAAATACAATTCAGAAGAGGCTTAAAGGCTAATTTACCAGCATTAAGTGTTGCCGAACCTGCTTTTACAACCGACACTCATGATTTATATATCGGTAGTTCTTCTGGAAATATACAATATGCTAAAAAATCTGAAATTAAAGAAAATGTTTATATTAATGTAAAGGATTATGGTGCAAAGGGTAATGGTGTTGCTGATGATACTGGTGCAATAAATGAAGCTTTATCACATACAGGTTGTATCTTCTTTCCAGCTGGTACTTATAATATTACAAGTACTATTCAGTTACCAGACAAACCTGTAAAAATGTTAGGTGAAAATTGGCTATCAACAATTCTTAAATTAACTACAGATAATATCCCACTAATACAAGGACATGAGAATGATAGCAATGGCATACAATATGCGACATTTTCTGAATTAACATTGCAGGGTAATGGTTCTGGAAACAGACAAACAGGTTTTGATTTAAAAGGGTACATGTATGAAATTTATCATTGTCGTGTTACTAAATTTAATACAGCTACAAAATTAAGTGGTGTATTTGTAAGACTTACAAATAGTTATATTGATAACAATATTACAGGTTGTTTATTACAGAAAATAGCAGATGGAACGCAGACAGCAAGTATAGCAACAGTTGTTAGAATTGTTAATACAGAGTTTATGCTAAATAGCGGTACTTGTATTACAGATGACAACGGGGCATCAGGAAGATTAACAGTGATTAATCTGTTGATTGATGGTTGTGGTTTTGAGCAAAGCGGTAAACCGCTAGATTTAAGAAATCACCAAAATTGCACTATTACACAGTGCTGGTTTGAAGCTAATATAAATAAATCTGATATTGTTAAACTAAATTTAGTACTTAGTAATAACAGATTTGAAGCAAATCAAAGCTTTAATTATGTGGAACTTCCGGGGGTTTATCCCTTTGGTACTGGTGGCATAAGCGAGGAAAATGGTAATGGTATAGCTAGTTACAAGGAAGTTCATTATCAGTTGTATGATAATGCCACGCTGACTGATAATGGTAAGGTTGTTACTACTGAAAAGGTTTTAGGCACAAAACATGTAATAGATGTGTTTGATGGTGTTGATCATGCGTTGGTAGCAAAGGTTGGCACTTCTGCCGATGGTATTGCATATGATACAACATATCATATTGCTATTAAACAAGATGGTACTGTTAAACATGATTTACCATTTAGTGTAACTATTACAAAATCAACAGGTGTATATAGTATATCGTTTGGTAGTACAATAGAAAACCCCGTAATATCTGTAGTGTGTGCTAATCAAAGCGGTACTGATTTTGAAAAACTTATCATACCCATTGTGTCAGCTAAGAACACACTAGATGCTGCTGGCTATCAGAATTATGGTGGTATAAATCTTATACGTGTAAAGTGTATCGATTTGGGTAGTGCTAACACCCCTACTGATGCAAAGGTTTACATAACTATAGTGCCAATGAGATATTAATTTTTATGAGAAATATTGCTAATTATGGAAATATACGGTATAATATTTCTATCGGAGGTACATTATGAGAAAGTTAAGAGAAGATTATAAAGCCTATGATTTAACTATAGCAAAAACTATAAAGAGTATAATATTATTTGACACGTTTTGCTTGGTATCTATGTATAGACTATCTAATTTTTTACATAATAAACATTTTAGACTTCTTCCTAAGTTAATACACAGGTTAGATATCATTTTATTTAGTGCCGATATATCTCCAAGTGCTGATATAGGTGGAGGATTGCGAATTGCACATCCCTTAGGAATAGTAATAGGATATGATGCTGTTATAGGTAAGAATGCCCAAATATTTCAAAATGTTAGCATAGGAAGTAGCGATCACGTCAAAAATAACAGAGTTATGCCAACGATAGGTGATAATGTATCTATTTTCACTGGAGCTGTCGTAATTGGGGCAATACAGATAGGAGATAATGTTTCCATAGGGGCAAATGCGGTTGTGACAAAAGATGTCCCAGCAAATGTTATCATAGCAGGAGTTCCGGCTAAAATTATTGGACAAGTTGATGTGGCTCATTCATTAAAGAAATAAAATTTATTGAATGTATCATTGAATTGATTTATATATACGACCAATTAAGTTTTGTATATGCAGTTTAGACTTAAAATAGTATCATTTTGCAATTATCGATACTATCTTAATTTTAGTCAAGTAAAGTAATTTGATGATCGCAATTGGATTAAGCAGTGAACTAAATAGTATTTCTAATTTGGAGCCTTCGGGCTCCTTTTTATATGGCATCCTTCGGGGTGCCTTTATTATACCAAGAAAAGAAAGGATGACCGTATGGGTGAAAGCACGTTTGAACGAGAGGTATTAGATAGGCTGACAAAGATCGAAGTGAAG
>JAEZTJ010000079.1 GCA_023421505.1 Bacillota bacterium | reverse complement strand
ACTTTCTGTCCAACTTTAAACATATTGACCTCCTTCAAATATGGTGATACAATCACCTTAGATTGTTTTGCTTTGCGCCCGACGGAGTTGCGACCTCCTAAGGGCTTTTCTTTTACCTGTCTTGGTGTTTCCGGAATAAACCGGCTAAACTTGCCAGTATAGAAGATCTCTGTTGCTTCTGATCCTTCGTCGATATAGCCTTCATACTGAAACGTTTGAACTCGGCTTGTCCGTTTCCGTAAGTTTTATGGCTTCTCTGCATATGCCTAACTCTTCCTGCCACTATGTATGCCTCCCTTCCTTTTAATGCCTCCGGATCATATCTTTCATCCGTTTATGTTCAGTGATATCTTGGATTTTTGCATCAATGCGATTAATATCTTCCGTTGTACTAGCTACATCATCCAGATAACCGAAATCCCTGAGAGCCTCGAATAGGCTTTTTGCTTTATTAAGTGATGCCTCTGCCTCTTTTAATGCTGCATAAGTGCTTTGATCCGATACTCTGTTAGCAGCTATGATATAACCGTACAGTTTAGCTCTGTGAGCATGTACTACTCCCTTATCTGTATACACTACCGTCTGCATGTCCTCCCTCCTTCCCTATAATAATTTTGATGCAGCCATTACTATTACTGCGCCAATAGATACACCGACACCGAACATAAGTGCCTGAATAAATGTGTCTAAATAGTTCTTAAGCTTCTTCACCTGCTTGTCCCTCCTTTATACCGCCTAGGCGGTTGTTTTAATAACATGCCCCGGCCTATCCAATGTTTCAAACTGTTTCAGGTCCTTACCTTCATTGATTTTAAGGAATTCATCCAGCGTATCAGTCCGGACCAGAAACTTATTACCAACCCTCAAGAATGGCAATACATTATTGGTACACCACTGGCGGATAAGCTGAGGGGAAACATCAACAAGCTCTGCAGCTTCAATAATTCCTACTGCCAATTTCACTTATTATCACCTCCAATTCTTTTTCAACATATCTCGCTTTAAGGGGACTTATAGGGTAAAAAAATATCGTCCCTAGTACAATGGTAAATAGCACATAAACGATCTAATTCATTTACTCTTAATTCTCTCTTCCCATTTTCAATATGTTTTACAGTATCCTTCGAAAATCCAAGGATTTTGCCAACTTGCTCCTGAGTTAGGTTTACATTAACTCTTGCAGCTTTCAGGCTTATTTTCATAAACTTCACTTCCTTTCTGAATACCATCATACTCCCCTTAAAGCGAGATGTCAACCCTGAAAGCGAATTTATCTATAATTTTTATTGATTTATTCCCCTTTTGGTGATATAGTAAAGAAAAGGAAAGGAGTAACGATATGTCTGAAGATGAATATAAGTTAATATTTTCAAAGAATTTAAAGCATTATTTAGAAAAAGCAGGAAAAACACAAACGGATTTAATTAACGATTTAGATTTAAGCTCTTCTACCGTCTCTAATTGGTGCACGGCACAAAAAATGCCGAGAATGAATAAAGTTCAAATGCTTGCTGATTATCTAGGTATAGAAAAATCCGATCTGATTGAAAATAAAACGGAAAATAATAATATAACATATAATGACATGCTAAAGATATATACCCGAGGTAAAAATAACTTGACTCCTGAAGAAAAGATTAAGCTTGCACAGATAATTTTAGCAGATAGGAATGATGAATAATGGATTATGATAAAATAAAATACTCTGTTTATGATGTTTTTGAAAAATGTTCCATAAATAGATTACCGTTTGACTGCATAGATGTGATTTCATCAATGGGTTACTCATGCATAAAATATTCAGATTTAGGAGATGAACAGACTGACGCATGCTTATGCCTTAGTGAAGATGCATGTATTGTAGGAAAAGACATTTACTATAATGATAAGAAAGTAAAAAGAAGAGTCAGATTTTCATTAATGCATGAGTTAGGTCATTTATTGTTAAATACTCAGGATGAGGCAGAGGCTAATAATTTCGCTAGTAATATTCTGGCCCCATCAATGGCGGTCTACTACTCTGGCATAAAAAACATTAGAGAGATATCTAACCTATTCGATATATCTCTTGAATGCGCAAAGTATGCTTATGAAGCATGTGAAAAGTGGTTTTACAGCGCAAAACATTATGGAATGACTGATATTGATAAGAAGATGTATAACCATTTCTATGATGAAGAAGAGAAAAGGTTTATATTTAAGAAAGTTCCTTGTGCTTACTGCGATACTTTTATATATAATTCAAATAAACCTTTATGTACTAGATGTGATAAACCACAAAAGGGGCCATTAATTTGTGATGATCAACGGACAGATTTCGTATTTGCGGAGAGTAACTGGTTATATGGTGGATTATAAAAAAACCGCCCCTGCTACAAACAGAGACGGCTTAAGCAATAGAATAATCAGGTGATTATAATAATGCCCTCAACAAGCCTATTATAGCACCTTTAACATAAATCAACAATATGTTGGGTGTATTTTTTATACCTATTTTTAAGGAGGACTGTCAACGATGACAAAGGGATCACTATTTAAGAAAGGACGAATTTGGTACTACCGGTTCATGCATAACGGAAAACGAATATGTAAAGCCGGTACTGAAAGTAAGGAAGAAACCAGAAAGATGATGATACTTGCAATTGCTGATGCCGAACAATCCGGTGGTATATTTAAGCCATCTGACATCAAATTCAGTGATATGCTTGACATCTGGTTTAAAGAATGTGTGAAAGATACTCTAAGGCATGGTACAAGATGCGACTATCAAAATGCAATTAAAAACCACCTCAAACCATATTTTAATGACACCAAACTTAAGGACATTACCATCGATATGCTACAACAGTACGTTGATGAGAAATCAAAGCGTTATTCACCTAGTACAATGAAAGCACATTTCGTAGCTTTGAATGGTGCATTCAAGTATGCTGTGTATCCAAAAAACTATATCCGGGAAAGTCCGATGCTTTATGTCATTAGAAAAAAGATTAATAAGAATATCGATACCTTCCTGGACATTGAAGATGAATCTAAAATTGAAACACTAGATACTGAATCAATGAAAATGGTATTTGATGCCACGAAAGATACCATCTACTACCTACCTGTCATGATAGCATATCACACGGGAATGCGGGCTGGTGAAGTATGTGCCCTTATGTGGAGCGATGTTAATTTTAAAGAAAAGACCATCCGGGTTAATAAATCAATGTTCTACAATACAGAACTAAAGACCTGGGAGCTTGGTATGCCAAAAGGCGGCAAATCCAGAATAATTGAAGCCGGAGATACTCTTCTGTCATTGCTTAAGCAGGTTAAAAAGAATCAGCTTCAAAAGAAGCTTCAATTCGGGGATGATTACAAGAATGTTTATTATCAAAGAGTTACCATTGATGGCCGGGATCATATCCAGCTTACCGATGTAAATTCTAATAATGCTGTACCTACAGAATTTGTATGCGAAAAAGAGAATGGAGATGCTTTTACAAATCAGACTGTAAAATGCGGAGTAAAGATGATTAAAAAAGATACCGGTCTTCCATTCTACTTTCACATGATCCGGCACACCCATGCAACAATGCTAATCGAGAATGGAGCAAATATAAAAGATGTCCAGGAAAGGTTAGGCCATACCGATATCAAAATAACCATGAACACATACTCTCATGTCACTCCAAAAATGAGAAAGCAGACGGTAGATATTTTTGAAAAGGCGATTCTATGATGGTGGCAATTCTAAAACGGTTGGCACAAATTTGCCACCTTAAGCAAAAAATAATAGCTAGTCAATCGCGGAAACCCTTGATTTTACTAGCTATTTTACAGGGGCAGTAGGATTTGAACCCACGACCTGCGGTTTTGGAGACCGTTATTCTACCAGCTGAACTATACCCCTATTTTTATATTTATCATGTGCAATTGGCACTTTAATATATTACAATGAATTGTATCTATTGTCAAGAATATTTCGAAGTTTTATCATTCTTTTTTCTTTAATCCATAATTCCAACTATCTTTCACTGTATAAAAATCTTTCAAACAATTCTCAGCTTTCTAGATTGAAGCGATTGCATTACAATGATATGATCCTATTATCTTATACCTATTCACAATCAAAGCCTTCCCCATTATCTGCTATAACCATTTCTTCATCGGCGAGTACAGATGCTATACATTCTCCAACATAACCAAGACAATTTTTTATTGTTTCTTCCATTCCCTTCTGGATATCTGCCTCACATTCTAATTTATGCGCTAACTCACTTACCGAGGAGGAGGCGTCAGAAATTTTGCAAAATACTTGATAAAGTGCCTCAAGGTCTCCAGCTACATTCTGATTATAGGCTTCTGTATTTATTTTCATCTTATGGCAACATTCAAGAAGCTTACCGGCAAGAGAACTTCCCTCCCTGGTAAGTTTTAATATATCATCCGAGACATTCATCATTTCAAATGAGCTTTTTTCCATGATTAGCTGAGAATCGTCCCAGTGCTTCATTTTATCGGAAACATTAGCCATGCATTCCTGGGCTGTCGCAAGAAGTATTAATCTTTCATGAATAGTATCCTTCATCCGTCTCTCCCTTTGCTTGTAATGCAATCCCTATCTCTTAAGCAGTCCCATGACTTCTTGAATATTTCTTACTCCTATTAACTTTATACCTGCTGCCTTAATATGCTCTTTATTTGCTTGCGGCAGAATACACACCTCAAAGCCCATCTTAGCCGCTTCCGATACTCTTTGCTCTGCCAGATTTACCGCTCTGATTTCACCGGTAAGTCCTACCTCGCCAAATAAAACTGTCTTGTTATCGAGTGCTATATTTTTATAGCTTGATAAAATCGAGGTTGTTACTGCAAGATCAAGCGCCGGCTCCGTTATTCGCATACCTCCCGCTACATTGACATATGCATCACAATCAGACAGCTGAATTCCTGCTCTTTTCTCAAGCACCGCCATTAAAAGATTTACCCGGTTATAATCCGTGCCCGCTGCCGTTCTTCTTGGCATATTAAAGTTCGTACGGCATACCAGTGCCTGAACCTCTACAAGGATTGGTCTTGTGCCTTCAATCGAGGCTGCTACTACCGAGCCTGGTTCTCCTTCCGGTCTTCCCTTTAGCATAAATTCCGATGGATTTTTCACCTCAACCAGTCCGGTTCCCTGCATTTCAAATACACCGATTTCATTCGTAGATCCAAAACGGTTCTTAACTGCACGAAGTACACGATAAGCCGCGTAGTTATCACCTTCAAAGTAAAGCACCGTATCTACCATATGCTCAAGTACCCTCGGTCCTGCAACTACACCTTCCTTGGTTACATGACCAATGATAAATACTGTAATTCCAAGCCCCTTTGCAATCTGCATCAGGGCACTTGTTGCTTCTCTTACCTGACTTACACTTCCGGGAGCAGCGCTTACCTCTTCCTTGAACATAGTTTGAATAGAATCTATAACTACAATGTCTGGATTATGTTTATGTATGGCTTCTTCAATAAGGTTTAAATCTGTTTCACAAAGAAGCAGAAGCTCGCCGTGAAATACGCCGAGCCGCTCTGCTCTCATTTTTATCTGACTTAAGGATTCTTCTCCAGAGATATAAAGTACCTTTTTATTTTTATCGGTTATTTCTCTGCACATCTGAAGCAGGAGGGTAGATTTTCCTATACCGGGATCGCCACCGACTAATACCAGACTGCCCTTTACAATACCCCCACCAAGCACCCGATCAAATTCTTCTATTCCGGTGAGCATTCTGAGCTCAATCTCTGCTTTGATATTAGATAGAAGCTCAGGTTCTCTTGTGCTCTTTACTCCAGAAGGCTTCGTACTTTTTTTAACAACCGGCTCTTCTGCAAAGGTATTCCATTCCTTGCAGCCCGGACATTGGCCAATCCATTTTGTCGATTCAAAGCCACATTCCTTGCAGAAAAACACGGTCTTATTTTTTGCCATATTACAGCTTTACCACCTTTACCGTATCCTTTTCATCTTCCTCCAAATCAAGGCTTAGTACCAGCTTGCCGCCCAGATTGGTTTTCATCTTACCCAAATTTATATCATTTTTATAGATTTCATATTCCTTTTCTGCCTCAAGTTCTAAGGTAATCTGTGCTGTATCATTTCCCTCTACCTCGAAGCTTACATGATTGCCCTTTGTGTCCAGATGAAATACTGCGGTACCAGGTACCGATTCATAGACAAACATACCGTTTTTCTCAAGCTTGGTTATCTCATTAAAGGTTTTTACTTTATATAAGTCCCCCTGATGTTCAAAATCAGATACCTTTGATTTTACTTTTAATGCATAATTACCAAAGCTTATTGTCCCATCGCTTTCTTTGCGTATTAACTCTTCTACAACTGCCATTACATGACCCTCCTAATAGTATTTATATATCTAAATGTGACGAATAATCTGATATCGGAACACTTTATTACATTATAAACGATATATCGGGCAATTTCTACTACTTATTTTTTCACCTGTACCGCTATTTCATTGTCAAGGTACTCAATGCGAACCGTATCTCCTTCTTTGATTGTTCCAGCTAGTATTGCTTCTGCCAGCTTATCCTCAATATTGGTCTGAATCGCACGTCTTAGTGGTCTTGCACCATATTTTGCATCAAAGCCCACTTCCGCAATATGACTTACTACCTCGTCACTTGTTTCCAGGGCAATATTCATCTGGGCTTTACTTCTCTTCGCAATCGTGGAAATCATAATCACCACGATACTGTTAATATCTTCCTTGGTTAAAGAATGGAATACGATAATTTCGTCAATACGGTTAATGAACTCCGGCTTAAAGATTCTCTTAACCTCATCCATTACGCCCTCCTTCATGCGCTTATAATCTTCCTTCTCGTCTACAACAGAAGCAAAACCAAGCCTCTTTGGAGCTATGATGTTCTGAGCGCCTGCATTGGAGGTCATGATAATGATTGTATTCTTAAAGCTTACTTTTCTTCCCTGTGCATCGGTAATATGTCCATCATCGAGTACCTGTAAAAGAATATTGAATACATCAGGATGTGCCTTCTCTATCTCATCAAACAGGATAACCGAATAAGGATTTTGTCTCACCTTCTCACTGAGCTGTCCACCCTCGTCATAGCCAACATATCCCGGAGGAGAACCAATGAGCTTACTTACACTATGCTTCTCCATATATTCGGACATATCTACCCGAATAATGGAATTTTCACTGCCAAACATCGCTTCAGCCAGTGCCTTAGATAGCTCTGTCTTTCCTACACCGGTTGGTCCAAGGAATAAGAAGGAACCAATCGGACGGTTAGGGTCCTTTAGGCCCACTCTGCCGCGGCGGATTGCCTTAGCAACAGCTCCAACTGCTTCTTCCTGGCCAACCACTCTTTTATGAAGGATTGTCTCAAGATTTTGAAGGCGTTCTGTCTCTTCTTCGGCAAGCTTTTTAACAGGTATCTTGGTCCAACTCGATACTATCTCCGCAATTTCGCTTTCACTTACTACTAACTGTTTATCTAGTTTCTGCTTTTCATCTACTAGCTTCTGCTTTTCTAGCTCTTCTGTCCTTTCCTCCTGCTGCTTCTTAATTTCTCCGGCTCGCTCATATGCCTCGGCTTTGATCGCTTTTTCCTTCTCATCCTCTAATCGCTTGATTTCTTGTTCCAGCTCTTTAATTGCCGGAGAGGAGGTGTAAGTACTTAAACGTACCTTAGAAGCTGCTTCATCCATTAAGTCAATCGCTTTATCCGGTAGATATCTGTCATTAATATAACGGCTCGATAGCTTTACTGCTGCCTCTAGGGCTCCATCGGTAATTCGTACCTGATGATGTGCCTCATATTTATCACGTAAGCCATACAGAATTTGAACTGCTTCCTCCTCAGAGGGTTCATCCACAACAACCGGCTGAAATCTTCTCTCTAAAGCTGCATCTTTTTCAATATATTTACGATATTCTTCTCTTGTGGTAGCTCCAATTATCTGCAATTCACCACGTGCTAAGGAAGGCTTCAAAATATTTGACGCATCAATTGCTCCTTCCGCTCCGCCTGCACCAATTATCGTATGGATTTCATCGATGAACAGTAATACATTACCGTCTCCGATTACCTCACTGATTACCTTCTTAATTCTTTCTTCAAATTCACCACGGTATTTTGATCCGGCAACCATTCCTGATAAATCAAGTGTTACAACACGCTTCTCCTTAATCGTGTCAGGAATATTACCCTCGATAATTTTTAAAGCAAGTCCTTCTGCAACCGCCGTCTTACCGACACCCGGCTCTCCTACGAGACAAGGGTTATTCTTGGTTCTTCTGCTTAATATCTGAACTACCCTCTGAATTTCACTTTCTCTTCCAATAACGGGGTCTAATTTACCCTCTCTTGCATACTCTGTTAAATCACGGCTGTATTGATCGAGGGTCGGGGTAGCAGAGGCCTTTCCCTTTGTCTTTGCACCCTTTCCTGCGGAGTATTCATTTTTCGCTGCACTTACATCTACGCCAGATGCTGTCAGAATATCAATATAGACCTTCTGTACATTAACACCCAGTGTGTTTAAGAGTCTTACGGCGATACAGTCAGATTCCTTAATGAGTGCGATTAAGATATGCTCTGACCCTACTAGCGGTGCCTTTAATTTGGCTGCCTCCTTATAGCTCTGATCAAGAATTCGCTTTGATCTGGGGGTAAAGCTTCCACCCTCCATCATTTCTACACCGTTATTCGGAGCGATTAACTGATTGACTAACTCTAATACCTTCTCAACCGTCACACCGTTCTCTTCTAATATTTTGGCCGCAACTCCCTCTACCTCCATCAGTCCTATGAGCAAATGCTCTGTACCGATGTAATTATGAGACAGCCGATATGCGACTTCTCTTGCTAAATTAATTGCTCTTTTTGCGTTTTCTGTAAATTTTTCGTACATTTTTTCCTCCATTCCTGCGCGGACATAATGCGCATAATAAGCTTGCTCTAAAGATTACGAAGGCGCAAACTATTGCTTGAAAATATCTATATAATTGTAGGTAATTCTTTTCTGATATATTCAGCTCTGGATTGATCTCTTGTGACACTTCCTACATTTTTTCCAAGCGTCCATTGCAGGCTGCCCGGTTGTACACCCATCATTAGCTTATGAATGTTGAACTCTCTGTCAAATCTAATCAATCCACAGTCGGCACCGAATTTTAACTGTGATAATAAGGTCATTGCGTCATCAGAAGATATCTGTCTTGCATATTTTAGGATACCATAGGATCGAAAGACCTGATCCTCTATCTCATCCGTACTCACAGAAAGCATATATTCTCTTCTCTTTCTCTCCTGTTTTACTACCTGTTGCACCAATCTCTTTAAATTCTCTATAATCTCGCTTTCAGAAATACCCATTGTCTTCTGATTTGAGATTTGATAAATGGAACCAAGACTCTTAGTACCTTCTCCATAGATTCCACGGATGGTCACACCATACTTTCCTACCTCTTCTATTAGCTTCTGTATTAGTCTTGCCGAACTAAGAGCGGGAAGGAATACCATGCAGGAAGCACGCATCCCCGTTCCTGCATTCGTAGGACAAGCTGTCAGATAGCCGTATTTTTCATCATATGCAAAATGCAGCTTGTCAAAGGAGATATCATCCACCCGGTCTGCTTCCGCATATGCCTGCTCCAAATTAAGCCCTCCAACGATGGCCTGTATTCTGACATGATCTTCTTCATTGATCATAATACTGACCGTTTCATCCTCTGACAGGATTAAGCCGGTCGTCTGCTCCTTCTCTGCCAATAACGGACTGACGATATGACGTTCTACCATAGCCGTCTTATCAATATCACTCAGTGTACTGATATTGCAAGCATAAAACTTTCTTTGTTCTTGTTCGATTAGTGTAGAGGTTATTCCCTTTACTTCATTCACAAGAGTAACTGCCTGCTCCTCAGTAATCTTTGAGGAGAACGGATAGGTAACCAGATTTCTTGCCAGTCTGATTCTACTGGAAATAACAACGTCATTGTCAGGCACCATCTGTTCATACCATTTAAGCATTTTTCGTCTCCTCCTTTTTCATCTGCTTGATTAAATCACGAAGTCTGGCTGCTTCCTCAAATTCCTCCTTCTCAATTGCCTCCTGCAGCCTTAAAGATAGCTTCTCTATCTCAGTAAAGTCCTTCATCATACGGTCTGTGCTGGTTGAAACATAGCCCTTTGGACGTTTACCGGTATGAATTTCAGCACCTTGAATTCCTTTAAAAGTTTTGCCTAATTGATTACCAAAGCTTCTATAGCATTCAGAGCAGCCGAAGCGTCCTTTCTGTATAAATTCTTCATAAGAGGTTCCGCATTTACTGCAGATTGCGGAGGGCTTTCCTTCTCCCGGTCTCTTCGTGTCAGCTGCCGCATAATTCTCAAGTAGAGTAGATAACAAATCGCCTAAAGTCAAATCACTGTTAAGTAACGGCTTCTCCATTTGAAAGGATGTATAGTCTGTCGCACATTCCTCACATAGATGCTGTTCCTTTTTTACCCCGTTGATAATCTCCGTGTACAATATTTTTGCATCTCTCTTTTGGCACCTATCACATAGCATAGTGATTACCCCCTTTCAAATTCGTCAAATATTTCATTAACGATTTCGTGTGCCTCCTCACAGCTGATGTTTTTACAAAAAGCTTTTGCCAATACGACGCGCAGTTCCGCTCTCATTTCCTCCATGGCCTGCAGCTTATTGATGTCAATTGCAATGATTGCACCTTTTCTCCGGTCGAGCTTTAAATACCCCTCTTGTTTTAATATAGCATATGCTTTATTAACGGTATGCATATTGATACCGATATTTTCAGCCAAGTCCCTCACAGAAGGTAGGTTTTCTCCTTCCTGCAGCTGTGAAGTAGCAATGCCATAAATTATCTGGTTTCTTAACTGGATATAAATTGCTTCATCACTATTAAAATCAATTCGTAAATACATAAGGATACACCTCGTCTATAACATGATTAATCTTATCGTTATACTTGTTATACTATCAGTATAACAACCTACGGTATTTTGTCAAGTATCTTTATAATTCCTAACTATCTCATTATCAGTAGACAATTGCGAAACTCAGTAATTGTAAGTATTGTATACAATTAATAAAACTATATAGTTTCGCAATTATCTATCATTATCAGGAACGAAAGGAGCTGCAGGTGCTTCAATACAGCCTATTGTCTAGTCAATATTACCCTTTCCGGTACGCCTAAATCTAATATATAGCCATATTACAATCACAAGTAGCAATGCACTTAACGCCCCAAGAGCTGCAATGATTACTGCCGCACGATTTAAGTTTGAGCGATAGCTGTCAGTTTGATTATCCTTTTCTAAATTACTGAAAGCCTCCACATACCGCTGCAGTGTCTGCTCCTTCCTGTCATACTGATAAAAACGCTTCTCTCCCTTCTCATTTTCCGCATAAATAAGAACAAAATCACTGTTTGCAGCATGATCAGGGACATAGCCAGTTATGGATACACCTGATATCATCAATTCACTTTGCACAAAGCCCTTAAGTATCAGTTCATCGCTGTCCGGTATTAGAATTTTATATTTTCCGTTAATATTGATATATTTATCATAACCGCTTTCTATGATACCGATTGGTTCCTGTGTCGGTACAGTTGGAACAGTCGTAATAGTTCCGGTAGGTGTCACAGCACTAAGCTCTCGATAAACATTTATAGTATATTCTATGACGTTTCCAGATTCAGCTAATACAGAAACGATAATTTTATTTTCCCCTTCTTTTAAATTATCATTACCTTTTACTGAAACAATTGAATTCTTATCCTCTGGAATTGCTGTTAAGATAAGCTTCTTGGTATCACTATTAACATTTACGCTATATTCAAAAGTATTCTTATCAAAAGTAGGTGTAAGATCTGTTGGGCTGGTAATTAAGGATTTTAAATTTGCATCAGTGGAAGCCGTTGCCTCAGCCTTCACATGAATCGTAAGCTCGTCATTTGAAACCGGCATCTCATTACCAGTTTCACTATACACCATTACCTTATCACTAAAAGAAATCTTACTGTCTCCGACCTTAATCGCTTTAAACTGTAATGCATATTTTCTGGTCTTTCCTAACTCTGCTACCTCTTGATCCAATATACGAAGAAGTCCATTGCCTCCGGTTATTACCGATGCGCCTCCTTGGTATTCTAAAATCGCTTCATTATAAATTAAGTTTGCTTCAAAATCTCCAAAGGTAGTCTCAGAATCAATTTTTATATAAACATTAACTGTTTCTCCTACTGTAATCTCTGTATTATCTGAGTTTAAATCCACCTTCGCACTGGCTGCATAACAGGGTTTCACCATCATGAAGCTGACTGCTAGTACTACTAATAATAATATTCCTATTTTTCCTTTAAGCATGCGCACCATCTCATTCTCCTTATTTTTAGGATATTCCTTTGTGTTTTATAAATATATTCCTCTCTGATTTCGCAGAGATTATTCCTCCCTGATAGTAATATCCGGCCGACAGGTATATAACCCGCGGCCGGCTGTTTATATTTTATCATTGTACTTATTATTTCATAAGGTTATCATTGTGATCTCACGATTGTAACAGTATAATTTGCCACATCTCCACTTTCCGCAATCACCGATATCACAAACTGATTCGTTCCTACCTCAAGATTTTTCACTCCCGTACCGCTTACTGTGGCTTTCTTGCTTACTGCAGCTGCCGCAATATTAACTGAAGTAACATTATTATCTACAATTAGATCATAACTATATATTGTCTGATTAAAGGTAGGTGTAATTGTGAGCGGATTTCCTTCTGCCGTACTGATATTCAGACTCTTTATCCGGTTATTTGGATTGTACATCTTACTCGGAACAGGAACTGCCTTCTCAGGCATATTTAAAAATACCGGAATTGAAAATATAATTGGCACATTCATATTGTTATTATATGCGGTGATTGTCTTCTTCCCTTCTGCAAAGGGTGCCTCTATATTAGACATGTATTGGTGACTGTAAGTAGAGGTCGGTGTAACATTAAATTTTTGAAGATAAATGGTATCCTGACCACGGTCATAGTATTGCTGACGTATATGCTTTGACCCTCCCACTATAGACCTATAGGGGCTTGTCCAGGGCAGCATATAGACCATATCAGTTGCCGCATTTCCCGACCCCTTTTTAGCAAAGGTTAGTCCCTTTACTGTAGCTCCTCCTCCGGCACTGTCACTGGCTCCGATATTGTAGAAATTATAATAACCTTCATATCCGCTGTAGGTTCCAGTAACACTGTTACTAAGGGTTGTAGGGCCAGTTACTACCTCCTGTTTTACCCTGGAGGCCAGATGATATGGACTAATTCCGGCATATTCGGCGGCTTTGACAAAAGTCTCGGCATAGGTACAGGTTTTCGTCTCTCCATTTTCATCAGCAAAGCTGTAGGAGGCATTATGCATAGCCGTTCCTGTTAAAATATTCTCCACTCCAGCCGCATTCTGATATGCACTTTGATATTTTAGCAATTCAAACTGGAAGATACCGCTTGTTGTTAAAAAGTTTCTTGGATCCATATAATATGCAACAGCAGCTTTCGACGCAGTCACCCAGGAGGTTCCATCATAGACGGTAAAGGTATCTGTTTCCCAATTATATGCTCTATACTCAAGTGATTTCCATTCCACACTTTTGGTATTCGGAAGCAGATTAATCGACGGCTTACTTTCCGCTGCAATAGCCGTATTCCAATCAAGTCCTGTGTGGTATGCTTCAAAAACCCAATTTGGATATATGGCATGAAGCTTTCTAAGCTCAATCTTATAGCTCTCCGGAAAGGCCTCCTGACTCAGCATCGTCTCAAAATCCATATTGCCCGTTGGTGAATTGGACGGAGTTGGTGTCGGATTAGTAACAGGTATATAAATATAATCTGACAGAACATATCCTGTCATTTTCACTCCATTCTGTAAAAATTCTATCTCATAAAATAATGTTCCGCCTATTTCAATTGCTTGAGTTACCGTTACCATCTGTGCACTTTGGAGTGAAATAGGCTGCAAATTCTGATCGAATAGGACTACAATATTCCCCTGATCATACTCATATGTATTTAAAAATAAAGTGTTACAGACATATCCGGTTAAGGGTGCAGAGATCTCGCTGTATTTGACCGTATTACTGATCTCAAAAATCCCCGAAGCTGATAAGCTTGGAACAAATTGCGGCATTGTTGGCGTTGGCATTCCAGGTATAATCGGTGTAACTGTCGGAGATGGTGTCGGATTAGGTGTCACTGCCAGCGTTGGAGTTACCGCAGGACTCGGTGTTGGCCTTGGCGATACTGCCTGAGTTGGGGTTACCGAAGGCTTCGGCGTTGGCTTTGGTGATACTGTCGGCTTCACTGTCGGCTGAACAGTCGGTTTAATGGTTGGTTTGACTGTAGGCTTTACAGTAGGCTTCGGGGTTACCGTAGGTGTAGCAGTAGGCTCCTTGATCGTCTTAAGGAACTCTATCTTATAGGCTTCAATATATCCGGTATACTTCGTACCATCAATCGTAGCAGACAGCTTAAACCATTTAATACCCGAAACTGTTGTTTCATCTATAATTGATACATTCTTTCCTTCTTTTAGTGTAACAACCTTTCCATTCTTATACTCTAAAAAGGTAGAGCCGCTTCCCGCCTTAGTTCTTACTTTTGCTGTGGCTGTATTAACCTCACCCTTTACAGGCTTGTTATAGGATAATTTAATATAATCACTTGAAACATATCCGTTTATTGTCTTTCCATTCTGTTTAATGGAGATACCGTACCACCAGATAAAATCCGTATATTCTTCATTGATTACAGTAACCTTATCCCCCTTGATTAATCCGGCAACCTTTGAATAATTGGTACCAGGTCCACTTCTCACATTAAGCGTAGCTGCTGTTACTGTTGCCGCTAGCTCTATTGTTCTCGTTATGGAGACTGGTGTCCCCGGCTTCGGTGTCACAGTCGGCTTAAGTGCTTCTGTAGGCTTTGGTTTTGCTGTAGGTTTTGGCGTTGCCGTCGGCTTTGGAGTAACCGTAGAGGTAGGCTTTGATACCTTTACAAAATCTTTATGAACATATCCCTTTACCGTTTTACCATTGAATTTTAAAGAGACATAATAAAAATCCTTCTTCTCATCTAATATACTAACAGTCTCTCCTTCAACCAAATAAACATCCGTACCGTTAAGCTGTATCTTATCTGCTGTTTTAGATGGATCCTTCCTGACATATAAAGATGATGCCGTAACCGTTCCGGTCTGTGCAGCCAGTGCCTGCCCTCTATATTCTAAGAAGATTTGTGGTGTCACGATAACAATGATTAAAAGAATAATTAACCATTTGGTAGAATAACGTCTTCTCATAAAAACCCCTTTCGAATGCAGTGATTTCAGGTGAATATAATTTCCCTTCCTGCAACAAATAAAGCAATAATACAGGTTCTCTGAAAAAATTGAGAGTAAATACAACTTTATCCTGTAATATTGCCTTATTATACAAAAAGACTGTGGCACTTCTATGTCATTTTGTGTGTATTATATATTTTTTAGGGTTAATATGTCAAATTCTTTGCCGGACAGTTTAAGCTTCATCAATCGCCTTACCTATATCATTTCTCATGTACTTATTAGCAAAATCTATCCAATCGGTAGCTTCATAGGCCTTTCCTCTGGCTTCCTTCAAATCCTTACCGGTTGCAGTAACGCCAAGAACCCGTCCTCCATTCGTTACAATTGCATCTCCTGCCATCTTTGTGCCTGCATGGAATACAAAATAATCATCTTTGCTCTTAAAAGCTTCCAATCCGCTGATTGCAAAACCTTTTTCATAATGCTCCGGATAACCGTCTGAAGCAAGGATGACACAAACTGCTGCATTATCCTCAAAGTCCAGCTTGACTTTATCCAGTCTTCCGTCGATACATGCTTCGAATACCTCGATAATATCATTCTTCATTCTTGGTAAAACCACCTGCGTCTCAGGGTCACCAAAACGAGCATTGTATTCCAGTACCTTAGGGCCCTCTTTCGTCAGCATAAGGCCTACAAATAGAATTCCGATGAAATCCCTTCCCTCTGCCTTCATAGCATCCATCGTAGGCTGATAAATCATCCTTCTACAAAATTCATCGATTTCCTCTGTATAGAAAGGGCTTGGAGAAAAGGTTCCCATCCCTCCGGTATTAAGTCCCTGATCATTATCCTTTGCTCTCTTATGATCCTGCGCACTGGTCATAGGTACAATATGTGTACCATCACAGAAGGCTAGCACGGACACCTCGCGTCCTGTCATAAATTCCTCTATCACCATACGGTCACCGGCAGCACCAAACTGCTTGTCCTGCATAATCTGCTTCACACCGCTTACAGCCTCCTCATAGCTGTTGCAGATTAATACGCCCTTCCCAAGAGCAAGGCCGTCTGCTTTCAGTACAATTGGGAATTCACTGCTCTTAAGATAATCAATCGCTTCTTCCGGATTATCAAAGGTATCATAGGCTGCAGACGGAATATGATATTTTTTCATCAAATCCTTGGAAAATGCTTTTGAGCCTTCAATGATTGCTGCATTCTTTCTGGGTCCAAATACACGAAGGCCTTTACTCTCCAGCACATCAACTACTCCTCCAACTAGTGGATCATCCGGTCCTACTATTGTAAGATCAATCCTTTCTTTCACAGCAAAGTCGGCTAACCCTGAAAAATCGTTAACTGCAATGTCTACACATTCGGCGCATTCTGCGATCCCCGCATTACCCGGAGCACAATAAAGTTTATCTACTTTACTGCTTTTTGCTATCTTTTTCACAATCGCATGTTCTCTGCCGCCGCTTCCTATAATTAAAACCTTCATCTTAACCTCCATCTGCCGCCAAAACCTGCGAATTTGGGCAGCGCACAAATTTGCTGATTGAAAAATCTTTGATTTTTCAACCTAACCTCCATCCTGCCGCCTTACCAAAGTACCGACATAAAGCGAACAATACCAATTCTACTTATAAAATATCCATTTCCTTTATATGAATGGATTTTATTTTATATAAATATTTGTAAAAGCTTTAAAGATAAAAATACCCTTTAGTGAAAAAACAGATAGCAATTTAATGAATTAATCTGCTGTCTGTTTTTTTAATATCTTATTTTTGTATAATAACCTTATTATCAATAACTGCTATCCTATTCTGTGCAATCAGGCGCACTGCCTCCGGTAAAAGCTCCCATTCTGCCTGTTCCATTACTCTTCTTTGCAGTATTTCGGCAGTATCCCCTTCTTCAACAGCAACAGCTTTTTGAAGTATAATAGGTCCGGTATCGGTTCCTTCATCCACAAAATGTACCGTTGCACCAGTAACCTTCACGCCTCTTGCAAGCACCGCTTCATGCACCCTAAGGCCGTAAAAGCCGTCTCCGCAGAAGGACGGAATAAGAGAAGGATGTATATTAATTATTCTGTTACAATATTTTCGAACAATATTCTCAGGAATTATCATCAGACAGCCTGCAAGAACTATCAGATCCACCTGGAAACTATCAATTAACTCAAGAAAAGCTTCTGAGAAGCTGTCAAAGGTCTCAAAATCCTTCTTTGAGATTACAGCTGTTGATATACCATGAAGCTTTGCCCTCTCTAAGGCATAAGCCTTCCGGTTATTACTGATGACAACCTCTAGCAATACGTCAGTTAGCTTATTCTGTTCTATCTGATCAATCAGAGCCTGAAGGTTAGTCCCTCCGCCTGAAACCATAACAGCCAGCTTTAGCATAAGCTAACTCCCTTCGTACCACTAACTGTCTCACCTACTACGTAAGCTCTTTCACCCGCAGCTTCAATCAGCTTAAGCGCCTTGTCTACGTCTGCGCCATCAACTGCAATAAGCATACCAAGACCCATATTATAAGTATTATACATAATCTGCTCCGCAATATCTCCATCCTTAGCAAGCATATGAAAGATCGCCGGTATTTCATAGCTGTTCTTTCTCACCATAGCATGGATACCCTCCGGAAGCATTCGCGGAATATTCTCATAGAAACCACCTCCGGTAATATGGCTGCAGGCCTTCACCTTAACCTCACCGTTCTTCAGTTCCTTTAAGGTTTTAACATAAATTTTAGTAGGTGTTAATAAGGTCTCGCCTAAAGTAGCACCAAGAGACTCATAATAGGTATCAAGTGTTTCTCTCTGCATGCGGAACACCTTACGTACCAAAGAATAACCGTTACTGTGAATTCCTGAGGATGCGATACCAATCAGCGTATCCCCTGCTTTTACATCAGCACCGGTAATTAACTGCTTCTGATCAACGATACCTACTGCAAAACCAGCCAGATCATATTCATCTACCGGGTAAAAGCCAGGCATCTCAGCAGTTTCACCGCCGATTAAGGCTGCATTCGCCTGCTTACAGCCTTCTGCAACACCCTTTACGATTGTTGCTATTCTCTCCGGTTCATTCTTACCGCAGGCAATATAGTCGAGGAAAAATAAAGGCTCTCCGCCTGCACAGGCAATATCGTTAACACACATGGCAACACAATCTATGCCGATTGTGTCATGCTTATCTAAAAGAAAAGCCAGTTTTAATTTTGTTCCTACACCATCCGTACCGGATACCAGGGTAGGCTGCTCCATATTCTTAAAGCTCGCTAGAGAAAATGCTCCGGAAAATCCACCGATATCCGTTAAAACCTCACTCCGCATTGTTCCCTTGATATGTTCCTTCATCAAATCCACTGCTTTATATCCGGCTTCAATATCTACTCCTGCCTTCTTATAGTCCATACGATATACCTCCCAATTACGATATGACAACTAAATAATCCTGCTCATAACTTTATGCTCACATTTTAGCATATAACACGAGGTTTGTCGTTATTTTTCGGCAGATAATTTCTTATATAATTTATTAGACCAGCTAATATACAGCGGGCTATATATAAGCACGAGTTATTGTTACAGAGCAAAATAACGCTTCTCACCATAAATCATTATAATAAAATAAAGTAGTACGTCAAGCAATACGGTTAACAGGAGGAAGCTTAAATTAGCCAAGCTCACCGAGGGTAGTAAGGCAATAAAGAGAAACTGAATTCCGACATAGATCATCGCTGAAAATACAGCGATTAACATAGCTGCACTCTGTTTGACAACAACGATTTCTGAAGTCCAATTAAAATTAGGCAGTAAAAGATTTATCAACAAACCAAAGAGGGAAATTAACACAGAGGATGCTGCAATCAAAAGCAACATCACGATAATCTGCCCTACACTTAGCTTCAAAGCGATTCCAATTATTACAGCATCCAGTAACGCAGGCGCGATAACAGTAAGATTAACCGCTACTTTTGCCTGATATACCATCCTAGGTGATACCGGCGCAGATTTTATAATCCATAGACTTTTTCCTTCTAGGGATATGGAGGACGCTGTGGTACAGGTTAATAACACACAGAAGGATATTCCGACAGGAATGAGCTTCCCCACTGCCAAGAACGCTTCACTATTTGGCAGCACTTTATTAAGATCAACAAAAATCAGCGCAATTGCTCCGATCGTAAGCATTAATATACCGAAGCCCGTATTCATCACATAAAGAGTAGAGGAAAAGTAACGCCTTAGTTCCTTTCTAAATAATGCCCTAAACGGAGAAGATAGCTTTAGCTCTCCTAATCGGTAGTTGCTGTGATAGCTTCCTGTAAACATGATAGTATTAATTTTTTTAAATACTTTTCTGACACATAAAGTGAATATCATAAATGCAGCTAAGGAAATTGCTAAAAATAATGTAAGCTGCAATGCATCATAATCAACAACTGCTGCCGTATACATCCTTGCAAGCGGATATATGCTATTGATCTGCTTTGTTAAGGCTTTACTCATGTTAACAAGCTCTTGACCGTCATCCTTGAGTGTAAAGGAAAAAATAACAACAAAGGCAAGAAAGCCTAAGGTAAAGATCATCGTTAGGATATTGCTATGTTTAAATTTTGAAGCAGCAAAAGCAATCACGGTTCCAACGAGAGCTGCAACTACAATCGGTAGGAAGGGGATAAAGAAAAGGAGGATAATGCTATTGATATAATACTGTATCTCCGGATTAGCCAGGATACCGTAAGCAATCATCATTGGTACCATTAATATAAAGACAGATAAAAAATTCAGCACATATAATATAATAAGTCTGGTTGCTGCAATAGCCGTAGTACTAACCGGCAAAGACATCACCATATCATAATCACGGAAGCCAAAAATAGTACCCTTAACTTTAAAAATCGTTGTCATAAAACCCATTATACAAGATACAGCCATCATCATACTCGGTAATAGCTCAATACTGTCATACATTTTTAAGCCTGTACCGATCATCAGGCTGTAGAAGAAGGAAATTCCGCTCATCATCAAAGAGAAGAAAAATACCCCAGCATAGATAGCCTTCTGCTTTTTGTTATGGCCCTTACCGACAGAAAGCATGTCCCCCAATACAACCCACAGCTGTACGCTTAATAACCGCATGATCTTCTTCATAATAACCTCCATCTGCCGCTTAAGCGGCATATAAATACTGAGCGAAAAGCAGGCATAGTGCTTTTTGCTGGTTGAAAAATGTACTTCTTTTCAACCTATTCATCTGCCCTTTCTGTAAGTAATATTACTCCTCAATAAGCTCCATAAATACATCCTCTAAGCTGCTATTCCCCTTAACCTCTTGTGTGGTTCCGCAGGATATAAGCTTGCCTCCCTTTATAATAGCAATTTTATTACAAAGCTTTTCTGCCACCTCAAGTACATGGGTAGAAAAGAAAATAGCACTTCCGTTCTTACAAAGCTCCGCCATGATTGTCTTTAAGGTGTGCGCGGCCTTCGGATCAAGACCCACAAAGGGCTCATCCAGAATAAGAAGCTTAGGGGTATGTACAAGCGCTGAGATAATAGCAAGCTTCTGTTTCATACCATGTGAATAGGAGGAAATCGTGTCTCCCAAATTCTGTGTCAGCTCAAACTCACCCGCATATTTTTTAATCAATGCTTCCCTATCTGATTTTTTCACCTGAAAAATATCACTGATAAAATTAAGATACGCTATTCCGGTAAGATGCTCATAAAGATCCGGATTATCGGGTATATATGCCATCTTTTGCTTACAGGCAACCGGGTCTTTTTTTATGGAAATTCCATCAATATATATTTCACCCTCTTCAAAATCCAGTACTCCTGCTACTGAACGGATTGTTGTTGTTTTACCTGCACCGTTATGCCCGATAAAACCAAAGATATCTCCGCTATTTACCTCCAGGCTCAAATGATCAACCGCTCTCTTTTCTTTCTTATAACTCTTGGAATAATCTGTTATCTTTAACATCGTTTTCTCCATTCTGCTGCAAGTGACAGCTCATTTGAATTGTTTTAATAGCTTAAATCCATTTTATATCCGTCTATGCTAAAATACAACTTACCAGAAATTAATTAATATCGCTCAAATTAACCATTGGTTAACTCAGTCTTCCTCAAGGGCTGCATTCAATTTCTGCGTTCCCTCCAGTACAAATATAGAATCAAGGATAATCGGGATCTTCTCTCCGTCCTTTTTATATACGGTTATTTCTTTAATCTCCTCAAAGGGGAGCGTAATATCCGTATGACAGTTAAAGTAAGCCTTTTCCGGTTCTGTTTTTCGAAGGATCGATATCTCATTATCTCTTGCAACGATCTCTTTGCCGTCCGGGTTATACGCCTTATGCTCTTCGCTCAGCTTGTAGCAGGTATCACCAATTGCAAAATGCGGTCCTGTCTTCTCTGCTATCAGAACAGGAAGCTGCGGTGCTATCTTATATTTTCTTGCCATCCGGTAAGCAGTGGTATTCGTACCAATCGCAAATTCCCCGAGAGGCAGCTCCTCCTGGTTAAACAGCAGATTTTCCCTTACATAGCTTTTATTTTTTTCCTCCTCCAAAAAGTTAGCGCAGGTGTAGGAGATTATCCTTCCGTCTAAAAACTCCAGTTCAAGCTCTTTGTATTCTAAATCATTAAGATAGATTTTCGGAACATGAAGTATACCCTTTGTCCCCTTTAATACCGGAGATGTAAAAACCTCGCCCACTGGTATATTGACATCCGCTACACAGTTTTCAAATATTGTTTCCTTGCAAGGATCGCTGAGCGGATATAATTGAACGATCATATCCGTATGGTTTTTGCCTGCTCCTATAATTCTAACATACTCTCCCAGATCCAGTGCATCTATTATGCATTGTTGGATTTGTAAATACAGCTCATTATTAAGAGTATTAACCTTAACCGTTTGGGCAAATATATCTTCAAAATCCTTACCAATCTCGGGAACAGGATAAGAGATGATTGTAAAGGAGGTATCCCCAAGCTTTAGGTATTCCTTCTTAATTATATTATCGTCCCTGTAGTAATCCACATAGAGCTTTTGCTGACGCTTATCAAGTCTTACAGCTTCCTTCTTCTCCTCTGGCGAAAAAAGCGCTTCCCCAAATACTTCAATAAGCGTTGGCCCTGCATAAAGTGCAGCCTTCTGCTTATATTTTTCGAGAGAATTTCTTAAGCATTCCAGCTTCCGCTCCTTAAAGGCTTTATCTAAAAACAATCCGATATCATAACGATGGTCATAGTCATACTGCTTATTGGGGCTGGTAGCATGATAGCCGATCTTTAAATGCTGACGCTTATGCATTGCATGATAAGCAGCTCTGTAGATCACAGGCTTAAGACCCAGCTTCTTAAAGTTCTGTATTACATAGTAAACCATTTTTTCAAATCCAACCTGATATCTGATATTTACGATTTCTTTCTTAGAAAGCTCCAAACGCTTCACTAAAAACCCTCGCCGAAAGCCTTCGGTAAAAGTATCCGCCATCGCCTTAAGCTGCTCCTCCGGAAGTGAATTCAAAAATTCAGCTGTTTTGATTTCATTATCGGTAATGTATTCTCCAAATAGGTAAAGGTAACGGATATCCGACAAATCTGCTTCTGTTATAATTTCTGCCGCAAAGGACTGATCGGCCTCTACCATATCCCTGATATTAGCCTCCATGAAAACTTCACAGTAATCGCTCATAAAATCGTAGAGAGCCCTCTTCACATCCTTATATGTATAGTCATCCTCTTCTTCAAAATAATTATAGATTTCAATTAACAGTTCAAGTAAAATCGTCAACTCATAAAGTCTTCCCTCATATGCATAGATAATGATACTTCTAAGCTCTGCTGCCAAAAAGGACAGAAGTTTAGCGTATTTATCGCCAAGCATTTGATAAGCATAGCTTGGGTTAGCATAGCTTACATAATAATTATCTCCTGCGATATCTTCATACAACGACCTGTTTAACGCTTGCAATTCTCTTAAGGACAACTGCTCGAGACCGTTTTCCTCTGACAATCTTACGACATTTCTAATCAGCATGACAAAGGAGGCCATTCTTACAAAGTATGGCCGAAAACGCTCTCCTACCGTATTCTCCTTTTCCATCGCCGCAATACGCTCCATAGCTAACTCGTATCTTTCTCTGATTGTAAGATTTTCCTCTTGGAATAAAAGCTTATATCGCATAGTAACCCTCCAACTTACGAAACTATTACAAGTTTGAATTGTGCTTTTCAACAATTCACTTTTTTATAACATACCTTCCCTTTGAATAATGTGAATTGTGCTTTCCAATAATTCACTTTTTTATAGTTTGCCTTCCCTTTGAATTAGTTTGTGCCGAGGAATACGCAGGCACAAACTTCTAAATGTGAATTGTTCTTTTCAACAATTCACATTATATTCCAAGTAAATATATAATAAGGAATAATATAGACATTATCCCATTCAGAATTGCACCGATAATTGGGAAGCGATAAAAGATATCTTTTTTCTTAAAGGTCTTATAGGAAAGCACAAAACCAAATATAGAAAGACCGAATAAAAGAATACCGATAACTCCTAATGCAAAGCCTCCCTTTCCTTTTTCAAAGCCTGATACCAGACTGATAACAAGAAAGCCTAGTACAGTTAATACACCGATCACTGCTGAGCAAATCCCCATTTTTGAGTGTCTTCTGCCCGAGAAATGTATCATTTCTTTCTTTCGTTTAAGCAGCATACCTACCTCCATCTGCTGAGAAATATTGAAGTAATTGAGAAACTATTACGTATTTAATTGTATACACAAGACATGAGTTTCGCAAACACTTACTAAGATTAGAATGTCAAATGCCCCTATGCAAAATATAATTTAGGACATATTATTCTATCAATTAGATTTTGTTGAAAGCCTTCCTTTTCTTTTTTTATTACGGAATACTTTTCCTATTAAATTCAAAATAACGAACGAAAAAATACCAAGTATTCCACCCACCGTATTCATCAATATATCATCCACATCAAAAATACCTACCTTAAGAAGAATCTGCATAGATTCAACACAAACGCTGAAAAGCAGGCATAGAAAAGCAGTATAAAAGTATTTTCTGTATTTGTAACTCAATAAAGGAAGCAGAAAGCCAAAGGGTGCAAACGCTAATATATTTCCAAATATATTTACAATAAAGCTCTCCACTCCAACCTTATCCCGATATTTGATAAACCGCTTGATTTCCTTAAAAAACTCCAGGTTATAATGGTACTCCTTCAGTATATTCTCTCTTCCATAATGTTCACTGAAAAAGAGAAAATAGGATAATAATATAATATATAGATAAAACAAAAGCCAACCAGCCTTCGTTAATTTCTGAATATTCTGTTTCTTCAACTTTCTTCTCCAAATTCTTTTTCTTATATACTTTCCCTAAGCGTTTAAAGTATTCACACTTACATAATATCATATATTTTCTCAGTTATATTTCCAACATAAGCTGTTTACAAAATTAGTACAGACTTTAATGCTTCTAATTATAAATCAAATATAAAACCTAGTAAAGCATATTAAGGAATTATATGAAAAATGCGGCAGATACATAAAATACTGCTATTTTGCTTTATGATAAAATAGAGGTAGCTAAAAATATTTTATTACATCAGCTATTTAATTCCATATTAATAATATATCATATGATTATTTAGCATATAAGCACAAATAAATTTATTATTAAATGCACCTATCCATAAAACTGTTCTATTTTTCACTCCTGTTCTACGTAAATCCCTCACAATTGCTTATTAATAAATTAATTTTGGATTTTATGAACCTGAAATACATATAATACTTTTATAATTTGTGATTAATTTAAACAAATCCTTAAATTGTTTCTATTCGAAGGAACGGCTGTAAGCTTTTACTTTTATTGATTCTATCAGTCATATATGATTAACTTAAGAAGTATTATTAATTTAGCTAATAATGTCTTATAACTAAGGAAAAGCTTTTGATAATTAGTAACTGTTCCACTTAAAAATAGCATCATATTAACTGATAATAAATACAGCTCAGGAGTGGAAGTAAAGCATGAAAAGCTTCTGCGAAAGGGAGCGTTGGAGCGTGGTGAAGTTTATGAAAACATTTGAAGAATTGTATTATGAGGTCTTGGTAAGAATGCTGAAGGAAAAGGATACTGGGTTTTTAGAAAAGCTGGAGCTTTATGATACCCATCAGCTGGATTGTCTGCTGCATCCTAAAAAGCATCCGCCCGTTTGGCACACCGGTGAATGTAACTGCGAGGATTCTAGTTGCATTAAGGTCTGTCCGTTTCATGCCATACATCCGGGAGAAGCTGGTGAGATCATCATTGACGAGGAGCAATGTGCCGGCTGTTATATCTGCGTACAGGAGTGCCGGGCTAAGAATTTAACCAGCAGTAAGGATGTAATTGCTGCACTGCAGGCTATCCGCTCCCACAAAGGTCTAGTCTATGCACTGATTGCCCCTGCCTATCTCGGACAGTTCAGCAGTGATGTTACTCCCGGTAAGCTAAGGAGTGCACTTAAGGAAGTAGGGTTTGACGGCATGATTGAAGTAGCATTATTTGCTGATATCCTAACCTTAAAGGAAGCTCTGGAATTTGATAAAAACATACTGACCGAAAAGGATTACCAGCTGACTAGCTGCTGCTGCCCTATGTGGATTGCTATGATACGCAAAATATATAAGGAGCTGGTTCCGCATGTTCCTCCTGCCGTTTCTCCCATGATCGCCAGCGGACGTGCTGTAAAGGTACTCCACCCCGATGCATTGACCATATTCATAGGGCCTTGTCTAGCCAAGAAAGCCGAGGCAAGAGAAAAGGATATTGCAGATGCCGTTGATTATGTTTTAACCTTTCAAGAGGTTCAGGATATTTTTAACGTTATGGAGATTGATCCTGCGAAGATGGAAGAAAGCGAGAAGGATCACTCCTCCCGTTCCGGTAGAATCTATGCCCATACCGGAGGTGTCAGTGAAGCGGTAGCAGATACCTTAAAAAGAATTAATCCCAATCGACAGATTACTATCCATACCCAGAAAGCGGACGGTGTTCCTGCCTGCAAGACAATGATTAACGACCTCTTATCCGGTAATACCACAGCGAACTTTTTTGAAGGTATGGGCTGTGTCGGTGGGTGCGTTGGTGGTCCAAGAGTACTAATTCCACATGAACTTGGCCGGGAACATGTAGAAGAATACGGTGCTGCAGCTCCCTACCAGACGCCGATTGATAATCCTTATGTGGTTGAACTATTGCACAGACTCGGCCTCGATACGATCGAAAGTCTGCTTGAGAAAAGTGATATCTTCACCCGTAACTTCGAGGATGTATCTAATACAAGCATAAAAGTTGCAGGCAAGGAAGACTCCGCACTTCCTGATAAATAAAAGGTAAGGACTGTAGATGAAATGATTTCTCTTAAGTCCTTACCTAGACTTTCTTTAATACCACCACAAAGCTCATACTGTAGTCTCCGGCTTCTGCATAAATATCTCCTTCCATCTTCTGCATAATCTTTTTGCAGATATATAATCCCAATCCGTTCCCCGGCTTTCCGATTGCATTCTCACCACGCCAGAAGCTTTCAAACATATGATGAAGATTATAGGAATTGATTGGCTGTCCAGAATTCGTTACCCGGATCAACTGATAATTATCCTCCTCCTCAAAGCTGATCCTTATTTCCTTTCCATCTCCATATTTTACTGCATTTTGAATAATATTATCGAAAACATCTATCAGCTTATCCTGATCTCCTGATAGAAGCTTATTCTTAAAAGTACCCATCTCAAAATCTGTTTTGAGTAATTTAAGCTTCTCTGTATAGGCTCTTTGGATTGTCACCAGAAGATTCTTTAGGTAAAATTCTTCTATTTTTATATCAAATTCAAACAATTCAGAAGAAGAGGTCTTTACTATCTCTGAGACAAAGGCCTCAATCTGATCCGCCTTCTCTTCAATCCTTTTCGCTGTATCTTTCTTTTTTTCCTCATTATCATATAAATCTTCATATAATGCCCTGGAATATAACTTAATGGTACTGAGCGGAGTTTTTATATCGTGAGAAACAGACAAAATCATCAGCTTCTTATCCTTCTCAAGCTGCAACTCCTTACGCCTGTGCTCCTCCAAGCTTTCCCTTAGTAGATTGAGTCCCCAAATAAATTTACCAAAATATTGATTTTTAGTCTCCTTTAAGCCAAGCGGCAGATGCCCCTTTGAAAGCTCATAGGGTAATTCACTGATCTCATGAAAAGGCTTTAGTAGTGCTTTTTGAAGATACAGTAACAAACCCAGGGTAAATACAAATACTCCAGCCAGAATTATTTCTATTACAAAGAGCAGCTTTACTACAGAATTGTTAGTTAAAGCTACGTAGGAATAGCGGACAAAACCCATTAAATCAGATGCAATAACCAAGGGCATAATCTCATATTTACATTCCTTCGGTATCTTTAAAATGCCTAAGCTAAGAATTTCCTTTCCGTAATAGAAATAACTGATGCATGAGTTCTGCTCCTCTGAATCATTTTCCTTTGTTTCTTCGTATTGATTCTTTGATAGACCGGCATATTCTATCGGTAAATAATCCACCTGCTTTATATACTTATATTTTGTACAATCCACCTCTAAAAAGCTCTTCTGCCTTAAAAATACTTCATGGATTCGATTTATCTCAACAAGATATTCCTTGCTTTGCTTTTTCTTTTCAATCTGATGAATAAGCATAGCAGTAAGCCCGGCAATGATAAGCCAGGCCAAAAATACCCGTATGATAATCCGCCTAAACTGCTTCATACTTATATCCTACTCCCCATACCGTAACGATTCGTTTTGGATTTTTCGGATTTAACTCAATTTTCTCCCGCAGCTTATTGATATGTACTGTCAAAGTGGAGGGCTCACTGAAGCTGTCTACGCCCCAGATCCGGTCAAAGATAAAGTCTTTCTGCAGGGTTTTATTTTTATTCTCCAGAAATAAAACTAGTAGCTCATACTCCTTGATTGTCATGATTAAAGGTTTTCCGTCCTTATAGACAATTGTTGCTGCAAGATCAACCGCCAAATCGCCATCTGAAAGTATCGCTCCTTTGTCATGCAGTTCGTAGGTTCGTCTTAGCTGTGCCTTTATCTTGGCAACTAGAATATCAATGTCAAACGGCTTTTCCACATAGTCATCAGCTCCAAGACTTAGCCCCTCTAGCTTACTTTCTTTATTTGCTTTGGCACTCATGATAATAATCGGTATATTCCCTTTTGAACGTATCTGCTGACAGACGCCAAAGCCATCAATACCCGGAAGCATAATATCAAGAAGCACTAGTTTTGCTGCATTTGACTGTAAAAATGTAATTCCATCCTCTCCACTGGTCACCAGACAGTGGGAGAAACCATCTCTTTTAAGAAAGTCACAAAGAATGGTTCCAAGCTCCGTATTATCCTCAATGATTAATATATCAACCATATCTGCACCCAATCCCGTCTTATATAGGCTTTATTATCACCAGCCCCTATCAAGCAGCCAGTCGTTTAAGGCCTTCTCTCTGTCCTTCAAGCTGTTCTCTGACGTAAACTTTCCCAGAGTGAATTCCCCTTCAATATTCCCATCCATGATATACAGAATCTTATCCGTTCTTGCAGCCACTTTGATATCATGGGTAACCAATAAAATTGTAGTACCTTCTTTATTTAACTTATTCATTTCCACCATAACTTCCTTGGAAGCCTTGGAATTAAGAGCTCCTGTTGGTTCATCTGCAAATAACATCTTCGGCTTATTGATTAAAGCTCTGCAGATGCAGGCTCTTTGCAGCTGTCCGCCCGATACCTCGGTAATATCATGATCGGCAATATCGATAATCTCTAATTTTCTCATGAGCTCCATTGCACGCTCATTGATTTTAGCCCGGCCTTCCTTCGTCTTACCTAGCAGGGAATGATATGCCGATACAATGATATTATCATAAATCGACAAATTTCTCAACATATGCATCTGTTGGAAAACAAAGCCCATTTTATTTAATCTCACTTCGGCCATGCTCTGATCCGACAGCCCGCCTATGGATTTACCATCAAAAATTATCTCACCGGCAGTAAGCTTATCCATGCCACTTACGGTATAGAGCATGGTAGATTTTCCGGAGCCGGAGGGCCCCATCACTGCAACAAATTCACTCTCCTTCATGTCAAAATTAATATTACGCAGGACATTATTCTGTCTCTTATTCACAATATAGGTCTTACACAAATTTTTAACCTCTAATATCTGCTTCATGTTCTTTCTTCCTTTCCTATTCCTGATTATTTAATTCCCATACATGGGTCCTCTTTACCTGCCCAAGACTTAATCTAACTGCAAGCATTGTTATTAGATAAAGTAACACTGGATAAATAAAATACACCTGAAGCGGTTCTGTCATAAGCTTTAATCTGGTGATACCCATCGTCTTAAAAACACCGGCAGAAAGTATATTACCTGTTATATTGGCTAACACTGTCCCTAAGATAATTGATACCACAAGTATGATACCAAGACGTATTGTCTGCCACCCCTTCACACTCTGATTATGAAAACCTAAGCTTTTTAGTATCGCTATTTCCGGCACCTCTTTAGAGATCAGCATCCTTAGTAACAGTGTTGTAATTAGAAAATTAATTCCTGCCACTAACAGTAAAATTGAATTTTTAAGTAATCCAATCTGGCCTGTCAGATCGCCGACAAAGGCGCTCACAACCTCTTTTCCTGTTTTGATACTAAGATCTGGAAATGCCTCCTTTAGTTTATCAAACTGTCCTCTATTCTCTTTTTCAGTACCCATAAAGCTTCCAGATATTGTGATTGTAGTGGTTGTACCTTCCTCTGCTTTATATTTCTCCGGCATCCGCACATCGTTCCCCATATTATTAAAGCTTTGGAAAAGGGCAGTTACTATGTATTCTTTACTTACATTCTGAAGCTCACATTTGACTTTGTCACCAATGCTTATATTCAAAGCCTTTGCTACCTTTTCGGTTACTGCAATCTCATTTAGTAATACAGGTGCGTACCCTTCCAGATATTCAAATTCCTCGGTCTTGGAACCAATTCCCTGAAGGCTAAGTACCATCAGATAATCCTCCTGATTCTCTGAATAAATCTTACTATTCGTATTCAAATCGGCTCTGAGCTTTACATCAAAGCCCTTTGCCTTAAACTCACGCTGCAGCTTCTCCATTCTACTAACAGCTGCCTGCTGATTGCCCATAAATTTATCACGTATATAGAAATCACTTTTACTAAAGCCGAATAGGGTTATTGTTTCGTCCGAGCTTAAGGTTGTGATAATATTATTAGGTATGATAATGATGGCAGTTCCCAAAATAAACGTAATAATTAAGATAATAAATTTTCTAAAATCACTAATAATATCACTAAGCGATAAAAATAGTGGAAGCTTCATCTTTTTACGGCGATGAAGCCTTAGCTTCTTTGTATTCTTAAAGCGTTCTCCCGTGCTACCCTGCCTGATTGCATCTATCGCAGATATTTTCTTGATTTTTCCCGTAGTAAGGTTACAAAAAAGCATTGTGATTAAGATTACTGCAATCACACTTATAAGTGCAATGAATAGATTTCTCCCCGTCTGCTTTAGTAAAATGTATTCACTGATGTTTTTGAGGAATAATTTTGAAGCCGGAAGGCTGACAACAAAGCCGATCATCCCTGCAATGACGGACAATACAAAATACTTAACGGAATATAAAATTCTAATATTTCTGCTCTTTAATCCAATTGCTTTCATCACACCTATCTGCTTATAATCCTCCATTACAGTAAAAACAATTGTAAATCTTAGAATAAGAAAGGATATCAAAATCAGGAATATACTAACAAGGAGCATATCAGCTGCCATCACCAGATCAAACAAATATACGGTGTTAATCACGTCCTTAGTCATAATTGTTTCTGTCGGCAAGGACAAGTCCGAGAAATCCTTTGCTAAATCTTTATCAAGATAACCTTCCGCTTTTGACATCCCCCACAGGTTTAGATGTTCTTCCTCCGTGGATTTTTGATACAAGTCATCAAAATCGTCTTTATTTACAATAATCCTTTTATAACCCATAAGCTCAGAGCCAAATACAGCATCTTTATAGATACAGCTTACGGTAAATTCCTTCTGACACCCACTTATGTTAAGAGTAAGCCGATCACCCACAGCGAGACCCAGTTTTTTGTGGATGCTAACAGGTACTGCTGCCATTGAGGGCTCAACCGAAAAGTCCCTTCCTTTTAGATCAAAGATCAGATTATATTTCTCCGGCTTTGTCATGACAACCAAAGCACTTGTATCTCTTAGCAGCTTTCCGGTTGAAGCAGTGACCTTCTTCTCATCAATATAGATTGCATCTTCCTTTTCATATTCTTTTACGATCTGGCTATTCCTGCTCCAACTTTCTACGGAATCAATAATTTTTTGATCAAAAAAGGTCAGAGATATTACATCAGCTACCTTTGATTTTTGTATAAAGTAATCCACTGCCGTAGAGGTCGAATACATCAGATTCGTACTACTAGCAATAAGAATACTGGCAGTTAGCATAAATACGAACAAAATTGTATTCATCGCTCTCTTTCTTTTAAAATCTCTTTTTAAAATTTTAATAAACATACCATCCTCCGTTTTTATAATATTTTTAAATATGAAACTCATAAATGTAAGTATTGTATCCATTGAAAAACTATATGGTTTCTCAATTGCCTATTAAGATTTGCTCTGTATTATATATTTTTTAAACTATATTAGTAGGTTTTATCTAATTCTTATAATCGCTTATCAGAGCGGAAATACATTTAACATATTAGGAGTGTAGCATGTCAATTATTAAATAATCCTTAAATCGACTTTTTATTTTATATTTTCTATTAAGCCTGTAACACCGGTAAGTTAGCCACCACAAAAAGATTTAAATAAAGTAAACTATTTAAATATCATTTCCGAAAAATTAAGCATAATAAAACTCCCTACTCTCGTATGGTAACAAATGCAGCAAAAAGCTTTCTTTGTTACCATACGAGAGTAGGGAGTTTCTACATTTCGCAATCTAACTTTATATTAGCAATTATTGTCCTATCAGTTTATCACTCAGCATAATATGATTTACCAGCCAATCATTTAGAAAATCCAGAATTTCCAAAATGGAATCCTTCTGATTTTCATCTAACTTATCTAAATCATACCCAGAGATCTTTTCAATAAAATCATTATGCATTACCTTCTGAGATAAGAGCTTTTTATAATTAATACTCAGCATATACTCTTCCTCGTGCTGAAAGTGAGTAGCTGCATAATCCTTCAGTTCGTTCAGAATATCCACGATATAATCATACTTATCCGGTATAAACTCATCCATCAAAGTCGTATAGGCTCTATCTGCAATCTCAAAGAGTCTAGCATGTTCCTTATCAATGCTTTCGATTCCTGTTCGAAATTCATCCTTAAATTCGTACATTTCGCTGTCCCCCTATTATCTAATAATAAACTCCAATTCCTAATGTATTAGAAGGAAAGGTCACCGGATTGCCACTCATATCTGTAAGATTATTACTTACTATATCAATCCTTAACCAACTGCCATTCGGCGGAACGGTTGACAAATTGATCCGGGCAACTTTATCACTGATTGTAACCGTATTTGTGATCGGTACTGATGTTGAGGAGTTGGTGATCTGGGTTACACTTACTGTCAGACTGCCCTTAATCTCTTCATTGAAGTTTAACTTAACAACATTTCTTACATTCCTGTCGAATTCAGGATCTCCCAGAAGGATTGGCTTCTTATTATCTTTTAAAACCACAGATTTAGTAAATGAGGTAATCGCGGAATAACTTCCATTACTTCCCATAACACCCGAAATCTTTAACTGGCGCTCTACGCTAACATCAATCGTACCGTCAAGCACATTTAAATAAACAGTTGCCCCTGTGTTTGAATTATTCATGATTACCGCTGACACCAGGGTAACACCGGTAATGGAATAATTATTGACATTTTGAGCAGAAGCAACATCTAGCATATTAGCAAACTCCAGTATAATCTGGTTCGGATTAGTTTCGGACTGGCTTACTCTAAACGGTCCCGGGAGCTCTGTGCCTCCGTTTGAATTATTAATCGTGACTGTTGAACCACCACTTAAGTTTTTAAAATTATCGGTTACAAAGCCCTGCTTTAATTCAAAGGAATAAAAGCCGAGTACATTCATGTTAGTGAGTTTAAGCTTGATTATATTCTTTTCTTCATTATGGGTAACATTCGTATACATAATATTATTGTCATTGGTGATATATTGTGACGGCGTAACAAGTCTTGCAGTAAAGGCTCCTGTAACAAGAGACAGGCTAACCTCTTCATTATACTTCATGGTAAGTATGCTTGTCGTATTATCAAACTCATATCCGGTCAGCATAGGAACCGTTCTATCCACTTCAAAGTTAACTGCTCTGGTAACCGGCATTAAGCCAGTTGTATCCGTTGCGACTACATTATAGCTCTTCCAGCCGCTAAGCGATACATTTCTAATTCCGGTTAATTTTGCATCATACTCTGTCATGGTGTAATTAACCTTCTTATTATCTGTAACATCAACAATTCCCGGGATCATAGAGCCACCATCGATTTGCAATATACCACCGATCTGAACACCACGGTTAAAGGTTGCTGTCAGTGTTAAATAAGAGGTTCTCTCAACAGTCATTAACTGAGCCTGAGGCTTTAAAGATTTGTCCGTAAACAAATTCGCAATTAAGTATGCATTTGTCGGAACGTTACCTGAAAAATCCTTAATACCAGATATAATTACTGAAAATGCCTTACCAAAATCATTTGCTGCAATTCCGGATAAATCAACCCTTAAGGATTTCTTATCCTGACTGATAATATAATTGAATTTATTATTTAAGATGCCAATCGTTAATGAATTTGCCGGCTCACTACTTGTAGAAGTGAGTTGTGCATCTGATACTTTAAAGTTCGTAAAATCAATTGGCTCACTGAAAGTGATGGTAACAATAACACCTGAATCATCCGGTGCTACGCCCGTTATGTAAGGAGGAATTGCATCAACATAGGACATATTCTTAATAAAGTCCGCTAACGCTACCCCTTTATCTGTCTTTACACCACTTGAAATACTGATTCTATACTCACCCTCCAATAGGTTTGCTGAAGTAATGGTAAGTGTCTTAAGATCAGTGGATAGGCTTGGCACTAGAGTACCTGGATCATTTGACATAACCTTTTTGGTATTCATTAAAGGTGTTATAGTTATATTATCTGTTAATTTGTTATTCGTACCGATCACAGTACTCTGCTGAATCGGACTGTCAAATACAACAGTAATCTGATTCGAATTCGTTATTTCAGCAGTCTTTACGGTAGCAGTCGGTGCGACAACCTCTATAATAACAGTTGTATCAATACCGCTTAATGCTGCGGCTTCCTTCGTTGCTGACTTACAGGCTCTTACTCTCAGTGAAACTTTACCAGCCTTCATAGCTGTTACCTTACCTGCCTGTGCATCATCAATACGAATACATTCCTGATCTCCTCCATCGATATACCAGTAAGTAGTATCGGTTGTACCCACTGGAGTCAGAGCCGTTTCAAAGTCATGGCTGTTTCCTATTGTTAGCTGAAATGCACCATCTTTAAGCGGAGCATTGGTTATGCTGATACCATTCGCAGGTACCGCTACTGTTACTGTTACACTACAAGAAAGCAGTTTTGTTTTTTTATTAGAGTAGGTTATCTTGCATCGTATCGATGCAGTTCCCTTTCCAACAGCGGTAACAAGACCATTTGAGGCAACTGTTGCAACCGCCTTATTGGTTGTGGTCCAGGAATATTTACTTTTAGCCACCTTATTTTTAATATTCAAATCATACTTTTCGCCAATGTCCTTAAACTCAAGCTTTGTCTTTGATAATTCCGGAGATGCTGCTGCACTAGCTGCTACTATGTTTTGACTCCAGAAGACCGGTACCAAAAGCATCGCTGCCAGAAATAGAGCCAAATTTCTCTTAAAAAACTTTCTCATTCTCTTCCTACCTCCTGTTTTCTCGCTGAATAGGTATCCTACATAAAATTAATGGTTGCCCAAATGTCTTATTCTAAAATAAGACAATATAATGTCAAAATCTTGTCGTTTTGCTTAATTTTTTATTACATAGGAATTATTTCCTTATGATAGCTTCTTCTCCATAATAAAATCATCCATTACGTAGCCTGCCCCGATATCAGCTACCTGTGATCCGGCTTTCATAAAATCTAGCTTCTCATATGCAGCTATACTATTACTATTATTTCGGTTAACCGTTAGCCATATCTTCTCTAGCTGACCTTCCCTGCAAAGCTGCTCTAAAAATTCAATTACCTTTCTTGCATAATTCCTTCCACGGTACTTCTTTACAAGATAGATCTTACTTAAAAAAATTGCATTCTCTTCTAGCCGAAAGGCAAAATATCCGGCATCGCCCCCCATTGTTGACAATAAATAGTACTGATATCCTTTTTCTTCTATCTGTATCTTCATCCTCGCAGGCGATTGAAATTGTTCAAGCATGTAGTTTACCTGCTCACAGCCAATCATCGAATCATAATGCTCGTGCCATATTTCCTCAGCCAGTATCGCAACCTTCATAAGTTGTTCTTCTGTTTCTACCGGAACAAGGTCAGGCTTATATAAAACCTCTTCTATAAGCTTCGCTGCATCTTTTACAAGCTGAACGCAAGGCCTTTTCTTGTAATATTCTTCTGTTCTCTTTTGCGGCGTTGCAATCATCTCTTCTTTCTTTTCGAGTCCCAGCAAATCTCTGCAGATTATGGAGCCACTTATGGCCTTGAACTCTTCAGACAGCTTTTGCACTACCTCGTAATTATATTTTTTTCCTTCCGCATCCATCTTTTTAGAGGAACCGGTCTCTAAGCCTGCTACCAGGCACATACCGGATACTGCACCGCACACCTCTCTCATCCGGCCCAGTCCTCCTCCAAAGGAAGCAGAAAGCTTTAATGCAGTATCAAGCTCAATCCCATAAAGCTCGCTATAAGCTGCAAATACCGATTGAGAACAGTTATAACCTTCCTTAAAAAGCTTCTCCGCCAATTCAATCCTCTGATTCATAAATACCTCCATTTTATGCGTCAAAAACGCATATATTGATTGTATCCTACGTACCTTCTATTTAAAATCTATCTCTGTTTATCACTGCCTTCAGGGCCATAATTAGATTTTCTTTGTATCATAGATCACTCTTCTGCAATATACATTATCCCTGGAGACTACTTGTCTATAGATCTTCTCTACCTGATAGGCAAATTCCTGTGTAGAATATTTTTCTACTTTTTTTAATGCGTTCGTACTATAGTTAGTTAGCTTATCCTCGAATAAGATCTGATCCAGTCCATAATACAGCTCTTCCCTATTCGTAAAGGCATATCCGTTACTGCCCTGCTCAAGAATATCCTCCAGACATTTATCTTTTTTAGCAACCACCGGAAGTCCGGATGCCATTGCCTCTATATAGGTGAGGCCCTGCGTCTCGCTTTGTGAGGCACTGACAAAAACATCCCCTAACTGATAGAATAAACCGATTGTATCCCAAGGCTGTGAACCGGTAAATACAAAGCCTTCCTCCAGACCTGACTGCTTAACCATATCTTTCAGCTTCTCAAGCGCCGGTCCGCTGCCAACAATAATAAATTTAACAGACTTTCTTCTATTCATATAATCAGGCATTGCTCTAATAATCTCTTCGATATTTTTCTCCTGTGACACTCTGCCGATATAGATGAGTACCTTGTCCGATTGATCAATTTGATATCTTTGTTTTAAGGAAGCTACCTCATCCTCTTTGTAATTTTCCGGATTAAATTTACTTAAATCAATTCCGGTAGGTATTACGGATATGTCCTTATGAACGCTGTAGGTCATAAGCAGATCCTTGGTCTTTTCCGTCGGTACAATTACCTGTTCCACCGTATTACAGCATACCTTAGAATAGATTCTCGCAAATGCTTTTGCTCTGCGATCCAGTGCCTTAAATCTAGTAAGGTAATGGGTATAATCCTCGTATATCGTATGGTAAGTGTGTACAATCGGAAGTCTTAACTCCCTAGCCATAATCCTGCCAAATATACCAAGTGAAAATTCTGTATGCGTATGGATAATATCCAGATTCAGCTTCTTTATAACATGTGCAAGTCTAGGCTGATAGAATAGACCAACTCTACGCTCTGTAATAAATATAAAGGGTATACTCGGAACTCGGAAAACATTATGCTCATGCTCCGGTGCTCCTGGCGTAGAGGTAGTAAAAACATAAACATTATGTCCCCTTTTTTCCAGCTCATTTTTTAGTGTATATACAGAGGTCGCCACTCCGTTAATTTCGGGATAATAGGTCTCCGAAAATAAACCTATATTCATTTTATATTTCCTGCCTTTCCCTTATATGAGTAATTCATACAGCCAAATCAATCATAAAATATTTATGAATAAATGTAAAGGTGGTAATCGTATATTAATATTAAATTGGGCAGATCATTGCTTGTTTATACAGAATTCCCTAGCAATTTTTTCAAGTTTATAGAACTTTTACTTTATTTTTTACCAAATCCGAATTATAATGAAATAATAGTATATAATTATTAATAAAACAGAAAGGAAGTAGTAGAATATGAAAAAGCTTGGTAAATTTATATTTGGTACTGTTGCATTAGCATCTTTAGCAGCAGGTGCTTATTATATCTATAAGAAATTTATAAAAAAGGATTCCTCAGATGATTTTGACGATTTCGAGGATGATTTCGAAGAATTCGATACAGAAGAAGACAACGAAGACGATGATGATTCCAGGGAATACGTTACGATTAATATGACCGGAGATGAAGTAAATTCTTCCTCAGATGAAGACACTTCGCTTTCCGAAGATGAGCAATAATAATATGTTACACCAGAAATGTCATAATTATAATATAGATAAATAACATAAGGTACCTGCAATATACTGATAGAAGTAACTGCAGGAACCTTATTTTTATTCTTTCATTCAAAGGACAGGCATGTTTCTTAGGCTGTCAAATCATTTTGCGTTTCTTAAATAAAACGAATTGATTGACTGTATCAAGGCTTCTTCATCATCAACCATATAATTCATTTCGCTGATTTCATCCCCAGCCTCTTTGCTGATTGTAATGGCATCCCCTATCTCCAGGGTATATAAGACTTCCTCAGTTTGCTGGCTTTTTACCTCAATTACATAACTTTGGGTTACAGGTGCATCTGTACCTTTGGAGTATTTATATTTTTCCATGATGGAATAAAAATCGATAATTTGCTCCTGACTCTTAAGCTGAATGACTGAATTATTTTCCACATCTTTAATTTGAATATATTCAGCCTGTTGGGGGTCTGCCAGAAAGATATCACGGAAGGCTATGTCATCTGTTTCAACACCACGAAATAATAAAACCGCATCTTTTTTATTAGCATCATTGGTATCCTTCCTCGTCCCTTGATCAGCCGCTGCCATCTCTCTATTATCAGCAGCCTCTTCCTTTGAGCTCTCTATTTCAGAGCCCTGTGAAGCTGACTTCATACCATTACCTGCTTCAGTCTTTATGTCACTGGAAGCTTCGGTTCCTGAATTATCTGTACCTTCCACAACTGAGGCATCTGCGTTCCCCTGTAAAGTACTCTTAAAATTATACTCAGATTGCACATTATCTGCTTCAGCAGAGGATAAAGCAGTATCATCAAATAAAGGCTGTTCCGCTTCTTTAGGGGTTTCACTGGAGCTCTGCATTTCCTTTTCTCCGACAGAAGCTGCGCCTGCATTTCCGTCTTTTTTTTCTGCTGAATTACCCGTTGTATTAGAAGAAGCATCTAAGCTTGTATCAAAAGCTACAAATAAATTAGAATTATTAAGGTCAGCTTTCTTACCGCCAGTAGTCCCCATAAAGTGGATACCTGCTGCCACTACAAGTACAGCCGCACAAGCTCCTGCTATACGATATGCATTTTTGTATATGGAAAGCTTTCTATTTATTTTTTGTTCTCTCTGCTTCTCCGGCTCTCTTTCTTTGATTGCCTCAAGGGTTTTATTTATTAATTCCTCTGATACATTGATCCCGCTTAAGTCAAATGAGGTATTCAGATGTAATTTAATATTTAAATCGTCATTTTCATGATCAGAATAATTATTCTTTGAAGCAAGCTTCTTATCACGCATTTTATTATTTAAGCTCATCTGATATCCTCCCTTCCAATACTGTTTTTAATTTCTGCCGGGCTCTTGAGAGTCTGCTCTTCGCTGTACCCTCAGCGATATGCAGTGCATTCGCCGCTTCTGTAATCGACATATCCTGGAAGTATACACAGATAACAATATCTTTATATTTAGCCGGAAGTGTAAGCACCGTTTTGCGTACCAACTCCCTCGTATCCTTTTTTTCCACATCCTCATAATCCATATCACTGATTACCATATCCTCCTGATAATCCGTCATAGGAACGACACGCTTATTCCAGGCGCTTTTTAAATAATCCTTACAGGTATTAATTGTGATCCGTATAATCCAAGTCTTAATATTTGAATTTCCTTCAAAGGTAGAAAGCTTTTGATTTACTTTGATAAAAACATCTTGAAAAATATCCTCTGCTAAATTATTATCCCTTACATACATATAAGCAGTTCTGAGTACATCATTGCCATATTGTCGGATCAGAGTCTCTATATCGTAAGTGAGCCTATCTTCCAAGAGGTCATTTTGTTCATCCTTTGGCATCCTGTTATCCCCCTATACTATACCTTTTACATACCGTCCCATAATTCACACACCTAAAGTATAGTATACATGGACAGACAAATGATGTAAATGCCTAAATAAATAAGCAAATAATCTGTCTCCTTAATCATTAGACGCATATGTAACTTAAAACGTTCCATAATAAAGGGACTTTGTAAAGATATCGTTTACTCAACTTGTCTTATCGATTCGATGATCCCGCTTTTCATTACGCTTCTGATTGTGTACAGCGAAATCGCAGCTGCTACTGAGATACAGGCAATTATAACCGACGCGATAAAAATCCACGGTACATTGCTTAAGGCAGTAAATTAATGTATCTATTTTGTGAATTCTATAAATAAAAATAACCTGTACAGACAAATAATTATCTGTACAGGTTATAGCTATATTACTAGAAAGTATAAATCAAATGAATTCTTCCTTTATTAATCTACGAAGTCTGTGTTATGCATAGGATAGGCTATCTGGAAAGTCTGCTGGATAATTCATACATATACTGGTCAACATCCTTCGTCATTGCCAAACCTTCTTCAATATCATAGTCTACAAATTTACCGTCCTTGTAGCCTACAATTCTCTTAGTAGCTCCCGCTACCAATAAATCTACCGCTCTGGCTCCCATCATGGAAGCATATACACGGTCTCTGGTAGTAGGGCTTCCGCCTCTTTGTGCATGCCCAATGATGGTAGCTCTCGTCTCCATACCGGTTGCTGCTTCAATTCTTTTCGCCATACCGTTAGAGTCACCAATACCTTCTGCATTCACGATAATATAATGCTTCTTACCGATCTTACGTTTCTCAACAATACTGTTAATAATTCTTTGCTCATCATAATCATAGCGTTCTGAGATCAGGATTTCTTCCGCACCATTCGCAATACCGCACCACAGTGCAATATATCCTGCTTTTCTACCCATTACTTCAATAATACTGCATCTCTCATGAGAGGTTGAGGTATCCCTTACCTTATCGATTGTCTCCATAGCAGTATTAACCGCAGTATCGAATCCAATCGTATAATCCGTACAGGCAATATCAAGATCAATCGTTCCGGGAATACCAACAGCATTAATTCCTCTTCTTGCTAATTGCTGTGCACCCTTAAAGGAGCCGTCTCCTCCGATTACTACTAGTCCGTCAATCTCATGTTTTCTGCAGATATCAGCAGCCTTATCTTGAATCTCGGGCTTTAGCATCTCAAGACAACGTGCGGTATAAAGGATAGTTCCGCCTCTTTGAATAATTTCTGATACACTTTTGGAATCCATATCTATAATGTCTTCTTCTAACAAGCCATTATAACCTCTCAGTATTCCTTTTACTTTAATTCCGGCTGATAATGCGGTTCTAACCACTGCTCTAATTGCAGCATTCATACCCGGTGCATCCCCACCGCTGGTTAATACACCGATTGTCTTAACATTTCCCATTATGATAACCTCCGATTAATTAACAACTAAATAACGACAGTATTCTAATCTATTTTCCCTAGTTTTTCAATACTCTTTTCAGTAATTCGTACATTTTCTTTAGAATAAATCGTCAAAAGACGTTGGATTAGGTCTGTATCTGCTTTAACGCTCTTACTTTTTGGTAATTTCTTCATGCATTTTTCCATTTCACAGTAAATAACCACCATATCATTTCCATCGAATTGATCAAGTATAGCGTATAAGGATTGTTCATCCTTCTGAAATTCTTCCAGATTTTTATATTTAATCCATAGCTCCTGCGGGATCTGATCGAAGGTTATGATATCCTGGCAAATAAGCTTAGCCGGCTTATCTTCCTCAACGGATACCTTTCCTCGAACGAAAATCTTCTGATCTGGTTCAATGAATGTTTTAAATTTTTCATAATCCTTCGGAAATATTATAACCTCAACAACACCAAACAAATCCTCTATTGTTATAAAAGCCATCATACTATTATTTCTTGTGGTTTTTATTGTTTTTGAGGTTACCATTCCGCCAATCATCTCGGTATTACCATCCGTTACCCTCGGCTTATTGGTTTCTTCCTCCGGTATAAAAGCACTTGAATATGCTGTTACATTTTTGTTTATTCTATTTTCATAAGCCTCCAGAGGATGACCGCTTACATATATTCCAAGCACCTCCTTTTCGAAGGCTAGAAGCTGTTCCTTATTGTATTCACTGACCTCTGGCAGATTATACTCGTACTCCTTTTTTACTTCCTCTCCGCCAAAATCAAACAGAGTCATCTGTCCGGTTAAGGACTTTTTCTTATCTGCTGCAATATCATCTATTATCCGCACATAGCTCATCATCAGCTGTCTTCGATTAGAATGCAGGTTACTAAATACTCCCGCTTTGATAAAGCTTTCAATTGTACGCTTATTCACTTCCTTCCCTGATAATCTGGAAGCAAAATCCTTCAGGCTTTGGAAAGGACCATTTTCCTCACGCTCTGCAACAATTGCATCAATTACAGGTTTACCGATACCCTTGATCGCGGATAAAGCATACCGGATGGCACCGTGTGATACTGTAAATACCGTATCTCCCTCATTGATATCCGGCGGTAGGATTTCAATCCCCATCTGTCTGCAGGTATAGATATATTCTGATACCTTACCGGGATTATCAATAACGGATGTCATAAGTGCCGCCATGAATTCCACCGGATAATAGCATTTTAGATAAGCTGTTTCATAGGATACAACCGCATAAGCCGCAGCATGTGATTTATTAAAGGCATACTTTGCAAAGTCCATCATCTCATCAAAGATATGATTGGCAATCTCCTCCGGTATTCCGTTGCCGATACAGCCTATGACACCCTCCTCCGGATTACCGTAAACAAAGGTTTTCCGCTCCTTAATCATCACCGATTCCTTTTTCTTGGACATTGCACGGCGGACAAGATCACTTCTGCCATAGCTGTAGCCGGCAAGCTCACGGACAATCTGCATTACCTGCTCCTGATAGACAATGCAGCCATAGGTAGGTGATAAAATCGGTTCCAGCTGAGGGCATTCATAGATAATTTTACCAGCTTCATTCTTACCTTTTACATACTTTGGTATAAAATCCATTGGGCCTGGGCGGTAAAGGGCAATTCCCGCTATAACATCCTCTAGCGTACGCGGCTTTAGTTCCTTCATGAAGCTCTTCATGCCCGCACTTTCCAGCTGGAAGATACCCTCGGTTTTTCCCGAAGCAATAAGATCATATACCTTTTCATCATTATAATCTATCTGCTTTATATTAAATTTATTCAAAGTGTCTCTGTTTTTATTAACAAGGGCTTCGGCATTCTGTATTACGGTAAGGGTACGAAGACCCAGAAAATCCATTTTTAATAGTCCTAATTCCTCGAGTGTTGTCATTGTAAACTGCGTCGTAATGGAATCATCAGAGGACTTCGATAGAGGAACAAATTCATCAATACTCGCTTTACCGATCACAACACCCGCGGCATGCATCGAGGTATGCCTGGGCAAGCCCTCCAGACGTTTCGACATATCAATCAGATACTTTACCTCCGGATTGCTTTCATAAAGCTGGCTTAGCTCCTTATTGGCATTCAATGCCTTATCTATCGTTATTCCAAGCTCGGTTGGTATCATCTTCGCAACCGTATCCACCTGTGCATAGGATAAATCTAGGGCACGTCCCACATCCCGGATTACCGCTCTCGCTGCCATCGTACCAAAAGTAACGATCTGAACCACCTTATCCTTGCCGTATTTGCGGGTTACATAATCGATAACCTCCTGCCTTCGTTCAAAGCAGAAGTCTATGTCAATATCAGGCATGGTTAAACGCTCCGGATTTAGAAAACGTTCAAATAACAAATTATATTTGATTGGGTCAATATCTGTAATTCCCAGAGAATAGGAGACAATGGAGCCAGCCGCACTTCCTCTTCCCGGCCCAACCATAATATTATTATCTCTGGCATACTTAATAAAATCCCATACGATTAAAAAATAATCCACAAATCCCATACTGCTAATCGTATCAAGCTCATAATCAAGGCGTAAAAAAAGCTCCTCGGGAATTGGGTTATAGCGTTTTTCCAGACCCTCTCTGCATAGCTTTCCTAAGTATTCAAAAGCCGTAAAAGGCGCAGGCACTTGATAAACCGGCAGCTTATACTCACCAAAGGTTATCGTCACATTACAACGGCCTGCGATTACATAGGTATTTTCCAGTGCTTCCTTTGCGTATGGGAAAAGAGTAAGCATCTCTTCAGGCGATTTTAAATAATACTGTCCGCCTTCATAACGCATCCTATTCTCGTCTGTAACCTTCTTCTGCGTCTGGATGCAAAGAAGAATATCATGAGGATCGGAATCCTCTTTATAAGTATAATGCACATCATTGGTTGCTACAAGCTTAATACCGGTCTCCGTAGACAGCCTTAAAATTCCCTGATTCGCGGTCTTCTGCTCCTGCATACCATGGTCTTGCAGCTCCAGAAAAAAATGCTCCTCACCAAAGATACTTCTTAGCTTTAACGCAGCATTCTTTGCTTCTGCATAAAAGCCCCGCAGGATATTACCGGCTACTTCCCCTGCCAGACAGGCGCTTAGTGCAGTGATACCCTCACTGTATAGAGACAGCACCTCATAATCTACCCTCGGTTTATAATAAAAGCCTTCCAAAAAACCCTTGGATACAATCTTCATAAGATTCTGATAGCCGGTGTTATTTTCAGCTAGTAAGACCAAATGATGGTAGCGCTCTTCGGACGCACCGACTTCTCTATCAAATCTTGAGTTTGGAGCGACATAAACCTCACAACCAATAATCGGCTTTATTCCCTCTGCAAGACAGGCTTTATAGAAATCAATCACACCATACATAACGCCGTGGTCGGTAATTGCTAAGCTATCCATCCCCAGCTCCTTCGCACGGTGTACCAGCTCCTTAATTTTACCCGAACCATCTAAAAGGCTGTATTCCGTATGCAAATGCAGATGCGTAAAATTCATATTGCTCCTCCTTCCCTGTAATATGTAAATTCCTAACTAAAGCTGATATAACAAGGAATACGTATTCAAACAACAAACCATGTTCTGGATCACGATTTTGAAGATATAAATTGTGCAAAATGACGAAGTACAAAATCTAAATAGGCTTTGACAATCTAATCTAATATAATATATAGAACATCATATTCCACTCAAAAACGCTTGTCAACATAAAAGGCACACTCTCACCAGTCCCTTGGCGGTCTTTCGGGATCAATGATATCCTTTACCTCAAATAAATCGGCTAACCGCTCAGGAAATTCAAGCATCGCCTGACCATCGACCGGTCTTCGTGTCATTCTGACATAGTCTTTCTTAATCTGCATCCAGGGCTCCTTATATACCCCAATAAATAGATCAAAGCCGCTTTCCTTCAGATACGTAAACTTTTCACTCTTATAGCTTCCAATTGTTGTCTCGATATCAATTCCAAACGGAAATACATAAATATTCGTCGGACCAACGATAGCTCCCACTTCCTCTAACCATCTCTTTGTATCCCTTTTTAGTAGCGCCAAGGATTCCTTTTGCATATTCTTATGTCCCCAGCTATGGGAACCAAACTCCCAGCCCTCCGCTTTTAAGGCTTCCACCACCTTCCTAGCTGCCTGTAGATCTTCCTCGTAAGTAGGAGCTTCCTTATCGTTGGTGCGATAGCCTAAAATCCCCTCATAGCCTGTCACTGCCAACAACCCCTTTGCCCCACGATAAGAGAAATCCGGATGCTCCTCGATAAAGGCATCTAATATCGGAACAATATCAAAGTCTCCTGTAACCACTTCGCCATCATTAAGTGTTCTTTCACAGGTTGGCTTACCTTTCTCATCCAGTATAAGTCTCGATGCAAAACCATCACTTTTCATATAATCATAATAACAGACATCATCCTCCGAGAGCACAAAGGGTTTTTTCCCCTCTCGTAGATAAATCTCGTTTTGTACAAATTTTGTCGTACCATCCGCCTCAGTTACCTGCCTAACGAGATCTGACATCCGAACCAGAACATAACCTTCCTCATACATCTTCTGAATTATCTTCTTAAACTCAGATATCGTCGTCATATACATATTATAGCCCTTGGACATACTGTCCCCGTCAAAGGCTAAAGAATTATCAGCCACCAGAATATGAAAAAAGAGATGATTTATCTCTGAAGCAGAATGATAAGAACCGCCGTACAGTAAAAGTCCCTCTTTTTCTGTCTTCAATCTGTCAATCGCTGCTATCAGCTCTGTATAAATTCTATAATCTCCCTCTTTCCCCTGATAGCTCTTGATCAGCTCAACCGCCCCGTCATAATCGTAGCCTAAGGCTAATTGGTCTGCCTGAGCAATCAGTTCCCTGCGCTCCTCCATTTCCTTTCTTAGGCGCTCCTGCTCCGCAGCAGCCTCTAATTTTGCCTGCTCTAGCTTCTTATCATTATCCTTCCAGACCTGTACAATTTCTTCGGTTATTCCGGGCTTATTTTGTAACGTATCTTCTCTCATTTTTAAAACAAGCCAATATGCACCGGAAAAAATTGCGAAAATCAGTATTAGGATAGAAAATACCAAAAAGAAAATTACTAATTTATTTTTCTTCTGCTTTTTATTTTTTGCCATACTAACCTCCATGCTGCCAAAAACCTGCGAATTTGGGCAGCGCACAAATCCTAATCTATGTATAAACGCTTCCCATATATTATAACATAGAGAAAGAGGTATTTCCTTGCGGAAATATTAAATATAATAGCAAATATTGTTAATTTATATTTATTCTTCTGTAACGAATTTAACATCTTAGGTTAAATTATGATTATATAAGCTTATCCATAAGAATATTTTATTACACTGTCAACCCTGATGCTATAAACTAATCACTTTAGAGCTTTACTCAAAAAGACACAGTCGACTGGACTGTGCCTTAGAAAAATAATATTGAATTTTTAATTAATTGCCAACTTACTTACTACTTAAATATTTCTCAATATTCTCTATTGCAGTCTGCTCATCGGGCCCTTCTGCAATTACGGTTACTTTTTCTCCTGTAGAAATACCCATGCTCATCATTCCCATAATGCTCTTTGCGTTAACACGTCTGTCGTTACTTGATACATAGATACTGCATTCATATTGACTGGCAACCTGAACAAGTAATGCAACCGGTCTAGCTTCTAAACCGTTAGGGATATTAATTGTTATTTCTTTCGTTATCATGACTATTTTCCTCCTTATTCTCCCGTAATTGATCTGCTATCAAGCTTAATTTACGCAATCTATGGTTAACACCGGATTTGCCGATTGGCGGTAATAGCATTGCACCAAGCTCTTTTAAGGATGCTTCCGGAAATTCAATTCGTAATCTCGCAATATCCTCCAGTCCATCGGCTAAATCTCCTAACCCAACATTATCCCTGATATAGATAATATCTTCAATTTGATTTGCAGCCGCATTAACTGTTTTCGTGATATTGGCAGCCTCACAATTTACCTGACGATTAATGGAATTACGCATTTCCTTAAGAATTCTTACATTCTCCAAATCCATCAGAGCAACATGAGCTTCCATCACATTTAGAAGATCAACAATCTGAGAGCCTTCTTTAATATATACCACATAATTTTTTTTACGAGTTATAATCTTAGCATCAACTGAAAAAGTCTGTATGATATCCCTTAGCTGTTCTGCTTTATCCAGATTGGAAACTACTATTTCCAAATGATAGGCTTTTTTCGGATTACTCATTGAGCCTGAAGTTAAAAATGCACCTCTGATAAAGGCTCTTTTACAACAGGCATTCTGTGTAATTACAGGCTCTGCCAAACCTAATGCTGAGGAAGCAAAAGAAAGCTTTGTAGCCTGTAGAATCCGAATTACCTGTTCCGAATTTCGAATGACAAGGGTATACATACTGTTTCTTTTTGCTTTGATATTAGTTTTAACAGAAACATCAATATTTATATTAAATGTTTTTCGTATTAATGTAAAGTACTTTCTTGCTACAACAAAATTTTCCGTTTGCATTTTTAAAATCAATTTTGTACCTGAGCGAATTATTCTTCCTTCACAGGTCAGCATTGCCGCCAACTCCGCCAGCCTGCAATGTCTTGCATTACTTATTTGAAGAGAAAGCTCCTCCTTCACCTCTTTAGAAAATGACATAGTAACCTCCATGCTGCCCAAACACTATAAATTATGGGCTTCGGCATAAATCTGCAAAATAAATTATAAAGCTTCACTATTTACTAAATATTTTCTGCAGGAATTATGTTTCGTTCTGATCGAGACTGTATTAAGTATCTTTCTCTATATCTCTATGTTCTACCTTTAAGCCGTATTCCGTATTATTAATACGAATTGCTAATTCCTTTGCTAATGTTACCGAACGATGCTTTCCTCCCGTACAGCCTACTCCAATTACCAATTGATTTTTACCCTCGGTAATATAATGAGGGATTAAAAACTTTAGCATATCCTCTAATTTATTAAGAAATTGCGTAGCTGCCTCTGCTTCCATCACAAACTCACTTACTTCCTTATCCTTACCGGTCTTATTTTTAAGCTCCGGAATATAGAAGGGATTAGGCAGAAAACGTACATCAAAAACCAAATCCGCATCTGTCGGTATCCCATATTTAAATCCGAAGGAAAGGATGGTTATAAAGAAATTGCTGAACTTTTCGTCATTTAAATATATTTTATTAATTTGCAGTTTTAAATCCCTTACTAAAAGATGTGTAGTATCAATGATAACATCCGCATTTTTACGCAAAAATGCCAGACGTTCCCGCTCCATTGCTATTCCCTTCTCTACACGGCCTCCTGCTGATAAAGGATGATTTCTTCTGGTTTCCTTATAGCGCTTAATTAAAACCTCAGGAGAACAATCTAAGAATAGTATCTCATACGGTATCTCAGAATTCTTCATATCCCTAAGGATTGTTTCCATTTCCTTTAATGCCTGTCCGCTGCGGATATCGATGCCGAGGGCTACCCTGTTCTGACTGCCCTGCATAATCAGACGTGCGAATTTTTTAATTAATTGGATAGGAAGATTATCAACGCAAAAATAACCTGCATCCTCTAGCATTTTTAAAGTAGAGCTTTTACCTGCTCCGGACATTCCTGTGACAATGACAAATCTCATAGCGCTTTCGTGCCTTTCATTCATTCCTTTTGTTAATTAGTCTACATTTATTCAAAATCGCCGAGAAATTTTACTTCAGGCTCTAACTTAACGTTATATTTTTCCTCCACAACCCTGATTACTTCCTGTACAACTGAAAGAAAATCCTTAGCAGTGGCATTCTCCTTATTAATAATAAAACCGCAATGTTTTTCTGAAACCGCTGCACCGCCCACTTGATAGCCGCGAAGCCCCGCATCACTGATTAACTTGCCCGCAAAATAACCCTGTGGTCTTTTAAAGGTGCTGCCGGCACTATACTGGTCTAAGGGTTGCTTTTCACGCCTTTTTGTATTCAACTCCCTCATCTTCTCTTTAATCAGCTGTTCGTCACCCTTTCTAAGCTGCAGATCCGCTTCGAGAAGAATATAATTTCTCTTTTGCAGGATGCTGCTGCGATACGAAAGTTCCAATTCTTCAGCCTTTAGACAAAGGACATTATTCTCCTCATCAAGAACTCTGGCTCCGATAAGACAATGCTTCATCTCACCGTCATAAGCACCTGCATTCATAGTAACAGCTCCTCCGAGTGTTCCGGGAATTCCTGATGCAAATTCGAGGCCGGTTAAGCTATACGCCGCGGCTTCACTCGCAAGCTTTGATAATAAAATTCCCGCCTGCGCTGTAATCGTATTATCTTCTTTTATAAAGACCTTAGCAAAGCTTTCACCGAGCATTATAATAAGTCCACGGTATCCAAGATCAGATACCAGAAGATTACTGCCATTCCCTATAATATAATAAGGTATGTTTTCCTCCTTACATAACCTTACTAAAGCAAGAAGCTCATTAAGCGCAGCTGGCTCGGCAAAGTAATCCGCCTCGCCTCCAATATGCAGGGAGGTATGATATTCCATACGTTCCTTGCACTTTACCTTTAGCATCGGTAATGTAAGAATTAGTTTTTGATAAAATTGATCTTCCAATACTGCCTCCTAAAGCGATTTTATCTCTGCCTTTCAACCGCTTAATAAAACCTCTTTTAAGCTTATTTCCTAGCTACTGAATTTATGCAAGAATTAGCTTAGCTGCTCCATAAATACCGGCATCGTTGCCTAAGGTAGCAAGCTTAAATTCTTTATTTTTCAAAGCATCCATTGCATGTGCATTATAGTATTTCTTGGTTGTCTCGGTAATAATCTCTCCGGCCTTTGATACTCCACCACCGATAACAAAAACCTCCGGATCAATTACGTGAGCCACATGTGTCGCAGCCACTCCAAGATAATAGCAGGCTTTCTCAACAGTAGCTAACGCAAGCTTATCTCCAACCTTAGCACAGTCAAATATGTCCTTCGCACTTAACTCTTCATAGCCTCGCAGATTGGAGGGCTCTGTGTTATCCTTTAAAAATTGCTTTGCAAGTCTTACAATTCCCGTTGCAGAAGCATATTGCTCTAGGCAGCCCTGTTTACCGCAGCCGCAGTGGCTTGTCTCTTCTTCATTTACAAACATATGTCCAATCTCACCGGCAGCACCATTACTTCCCGCAAGAACTTTTCCGTTGATGATAATACCGCCGCCAACACCGGTTCCAAGCGTTATTAACACCATATTATGATAGCCTTTTCCGCCACCCATCCAGTATTCTCCGAGTGCCGCAACATTAGCATCATTTCCTGCTTTCACTGTTAGTCCGGTCATTTCTTTCATCAATTCCTCAATATTAAAATATCCCATTCCTAAATTGGCAAGCTCAAGCACATCGCCATTCTCCTTTACCGGTCCGGGTATTCCTACTCCAACACCAAGTACAGACTCCCTACCATAACCTAATTCTTTCATCTTATCCGCTATAAAAGCTGCGGCATCCTTAAGAATATCTTGTCCGCTGCCGGTTTTCTTCGTTGAGAAATCCCATTTATTTAATAATTGGCCTTCCGTATCAAATAATCCTACCTTTACCGCTGTCCCCCCGATATCAATTCCAAAGCATACCTGATTCATCCTACTATACACTGCCTTCCCTTATTTATTATTAAAACTCTTAGTCCTTCTTTAAACTGTTGGTAACACGGTTATAAAGCTCCTGTGCCGCATTATAGCCCATCTTTTTCTGACGGTAGTTAACAGCTGCCGATTCACAGATAATTGCCAGATTTCTACCCGGACGAATAGGAATCGAATGACACACTACCTTATTTCCAAGAAATTCAATATAGGATTCCTCAAGGCCAAGGCGGTCATACTGCCTGTCCTTACTCCATTCCTCCAGTTTTATAACCAAATCGATTGCCTGTGTATTCTTAACACTTTCAACACCGAATAAGGTTTTAACATCAATGATACCGATACCTCTAAGCTCAATAAAGTGTCTTGTTATATCCGGTGAAGTACCAATCAGTGTCTCATCGCTTACCTTCTTAATCTCAACAACATCATCGGAAACCAGACGATGGCCTCTCTTAATTAACTCCAAAGCCGCCTCACTTTTACCGATGCCGCTCTCGCCCATAATCAGAATTCCTTCACCGTATACATCAACAAGACCGCCATGAATTGTAATTCTGGGTGCCAGCTCCACCTTCAGCCAACGTATTACCTCTGCCATAAAAGAAGAAGTAGTCATAGAGGATTTTAAGATAGGAACTCCCTTTGCTGTTGCTAATTGTATAAACCTCTCACTTACTTCTATATTTCTGCAAAATACGATACAGGGTATATGATAATCCATCAGCTTAGATAAAATCTGAAGTCTCTGATCGTCATCCATCTGCTGCATATAGGCATGCTCAACATGACCAATTACCTGAACCCGCTCTGAATCAAAATGATCAAAAAAGCCCGCCAGCTGTAATGCAGGTCTGTTTACGTCAGGCTGCGATATCTTAATATTTTTGATATAAATGTCCGGCGTACAATTCTCCAAATTCATTTTCTCAATTAAAGCATCCAGTTCAACTGTATACATATAATCTCCATTCTGCCGATCTTACGGCTGTATATTTTATCATCTACAATAGATTTTAAGAATAGTCTGAATTACTTAAAATATAATAGAGAACAAAAGACACTATTCTTAATTATTTATGCCCACATTTAAAGAAATACCTATTTATGCTACATTCTAACAAATTATTCACTCACTGTAAATGCTTATTACTTTTCGTCCTTATGAAAAAATTCGTAAACCACTTCAGCTGCCTGACGGTTCATCGCCGGAACCTTTGCTATTTCATCAATATCTGCTGCCTGTATTGCCTCTAGAGATTGAAAATATTTCATCAAAGCCCTTCTTCTTGCCGGTCCGATGCCACTGATATCATCAAGAATCGAATGTACTTGATTTTTACTCCGTAAGCTTCTGTGATATTCAATCGCAAAACGGTGGGTTTCATCCTGTATTCTGGTAATCAGTCTGAATAATTCACCACTTTTATCAATCGGAAGCTCTTTATTATTGTAAAATAAGCCTCGTGTACGATGATTATCATCCTTTACCATACCGCACACCGGTATATTCATATGAAGCTCAGCTAAAACCTTAAGTGCAATACCAACCTGACCTTTTCCACCATCCATAAGGATTAAATCAGGATATTTCGTGAAGCTCCCCAGAGAAGCATCCAGCTGTTTTTCCTTACACTGCTCCAGTTCCTTCTGTCCATGCGTAAATCTTCTTGTCAGTACCTCATACATGGAAGCATAATCATCCGGTCCTTTCACACTTTTAATCTTAAACTTACGATAATCCGCTTTCTTCGGTTTACCCTTCTCAAACACTACCATAGATCCAACCGATTCAAAGCCTGCCGTATTGGAGATATCAAAGGATTCAACCCGTTCCACTAGTGGAAGCTCAAGATACTGTGCAAGCTCTCTTAAAGCTCCGGTGGTCTTCGCTTCTTCTCGTTTGATTTTCTCCATATCCTGATTTAATACAAGCTCCGCATTCTTTCGTGCAAGCTCCACCAACTTTTCCTTATCCCCTTTTAGGGGTACCTTTAAATATACCTTCTGCCCTCTCTTCGCCGTGAGCCACTGCGTAAGCAGTTCTTCCTCCTCTGTACCCACTCCCAGATAGATTTCCTTAGGAATATAAGGCGTGCCTGCATAGAATTGCTTTAGAAAGCTAGCCATTACCTGTGAATCAGCCTCATCCTGAACGCCGCTTAAGTGAAAATGATCTCTGCCAATTAATTTACCGCTTCGGATAAAGAAGGTTTGCACCACCGCCTCGTCCTTGTCTCTGGCAAAGGCGATAATATCCCGATCAACCTGATCTGTATTCGTAATCTTTTGTTTATTCGCAATCTGTTTGACACTTCCTAGTAAGTCTCTATACTGTGCCGCCTTCTCAAATTCGAGCGCCTCAGAGGCCTCTGCCATCTTGCCCTCCAGATGCTTTGCAACTCTTGCATAATTACCATTTAAGAATTCAACCACTTCATCAATATTCTTTTTATATTCAGCAGATGTTATATACCCCTGACAGGGAGCGTCACACTGTCCCATATGATAATACAGACAGGGTCTTTCCTTGCCGATATCCTTAGGTAGAATACGATTACAGGTTCTGATTTTATATATTTTACGAAGCAGCTCCAAAGTATCCTTAACAGCTGTCACACTGGTATAGGGCCCAAAATACTTTGCTTTGTCCTTCTTTTGATCGCGGGACATGGAAACCCTGGGAAAGGCCTCGTTCCCGGTCACCCGGATGTATGGATACGCCTTATCATCCTTAAGCATCGTATTATATTTCGGCATATGCTCCTTGATTAAATTGCATTCCAGTACAAGAGCCTCCAGCTCAGAATCTGTAATAATATATTCAAAATGGTCGATATGCTCCACCATCTGTCTTATCTTTTCAGTATGGTTACGGCTGTTCTGAAAATACTGCCGTACCCGGTTTTTCAGGATAATTGCTTTGCCCACATAGATGATAGCATCCCTGTTATCCCTCATAATATATACGCCCGGCTTCGCGGGTAATTTTTTCAACTCTTCTTCTATAATAAACATTCATATCCTCAATTCTACGCTGCCTAAAGACTCGCTTTACACTATATCCGTTCCTATATGCATTTTACAACAGCAGCAAAATTAAGTCAATTTATATACCAGTGTCATCTATTGTAATAATTTATCATTTTACTCTTAAAACCCTTCGAACAGTTTTATTCTATCTAAACTGCGGAAATTAAATTGGTTTCTCTATCATGATTAACGTGTCAAAAGCCAATTCAAATTTTGTGCTTCGTCATTCTGCACAATCCAAGTTTTCAAAATCGTGATGCAAAACATGGTTTGTTCGCAATACGCTCCCGCTTGGATGAAGTACCAACGACTTCATAACAGTTGCTCATCAAATCATGTTCTACATCACTTTACTATAAGTAGCATTTGTGCAGAATGACGAAGCTATATTATTTGAGGGGCTTTTGACACTCTAAACCTATCATTTAATTTAACATGGAAAAATAACGATATAAAAATCCAGATTTTGTGATATGCTATAGACAGAAAACATAATGGTTATTCAACCATTCAGGAGGACTTATAGATGAGAGAAATGCTTGCAGACATGCATATCCATTCCTACTATTCAGATGGTACGATGTCACCGGAAGAACTATTGGAGGCTGCTAAGGAAAATGGGGTAGGGATACTCTCCTTAACTGATCATGATAATCTCGAGGGCACAATTAAGCTTAAGGAGCTCTGTAAAGAGGGTGATATCCTCTATATTCCGGGAGTCGAGCTTGATTCTCTCGATCATCATAGGAATACTCATATACTGGCTTATAATATTAATCTACAGGATACTGAATTTGAACAGTTTGTAACTAGAAACCGAATTCTCCTTGATACTGTCAATTCTATGTTGATTGAAAAGCTTCAGTATGAATATGAAGAAATCTCCTACTCAGACTATATGAAGTATTCCTATAATCGCAGGAAGGGCGGGTGGAAGGCATTACATTACTTAAAGGAAAAAGGCCTGATTAAGAATCTGCGTGAAGGCTTTGCCTATTATCCAAGATACGGATGTACCTATGATTGTGTAGATTTTCCTTCCGTGGAAGCAGTATGCGATCAAATCCATAAAGCCGGAGGCAAGGCTATTCTTGCTCATCCAGGTGTAACTGTCAAAGAAACAGACATGGATGTGTTTCAAAAAGAGATATTAAGGCTATGCAAATATAATATAGATGGCATTGAATGCTACTATCCGACACATAGCAAAGAGGTCACAAAAATCTGTCTGCAGATAAGTCAGGATCAGAAGCTACTCATAACCACAGGATCAGATTGTCATGGCTCCTTCGGGAATGCCAGTGTTGGTGAGACTAAAATTCCAATCACTATGTTAAATCTCAAAGGGTTAATTTAAGTGTATTACAGAATAACTTTATCAATAATTCCATCGAATATGATTTGAAAAACTGCTTCCTGATTCTCTTTACTCACATTTTGAATGAACATCCAACAGGAATAAAGACTCTGAAAAGCAAGGGAGGTAAGCTCTGTCTCATATTTAAATTTGACTCCATGTGATTGCATGATACGGGCGGCATCTATATTAGTGTTCTGAAATTCTTCAAGACGTTCCGGTGAAATTTTCCGCTGCAGATATTCAACCGTTTGTAAATTGATTTGCTGAATGATAGGATAGGTTATCGTACTACTATATAGCAGTCCAAACACCTGCCTTACTCGTTCCTTATCGGGAAAGTTTGTATTCTGCTTCAGCAGCTCTTCTGCTTGATTAAATATTTTCTGCTGGATGCTCTGTACAATATCCATATACAGGTACTCCTTACTGGAATAAAAGGTATAAAAGGACGCCTTGGCAATGCCAACTGCCATTACGATATCATCAATCGTCACTTTTTTAAGACCAAGTGCAGTAAAGAGCCGTTCCCCTTCTATAAAAAGCTTTTGTCGTATGATTTCTTTCTCGGTTTCACTAAATTTAGGCATACTCATCCCTCTCGAATCATTAACATCTTCAGCAATGCAAAAAATATCGTCCTTTCAATTGTATACACGTAACTGCATATTTCAAAATATTCTGCTTCGAAATAGTATCTACGTGTATACAGCATCGGCTAAAAATATTATTTATATCTAGTTAAAACAAATATGTAAAATCTGACTTCTATTTCTGGTTGATTTCATAACGTTCATCATTCTTAAGAAAAGCGGTTGTTTTTCCTTATGAAGATTACCGGTACTCCAGGAATCGACGAGCCTTATGCTATTACAAAGCTTCTCTATGTCCTTCGCTTCATCAATCCCCCATAAAAATTGACTACTGATGGATTTACCGATAAAATAAGTATGTACAACATCAAATAGCATATGTGCCTTAGGAAAGCTTTTTGATAGCAAGGCAATAATTTGCCTTACCTCGCTCTCTGTAAAGTACATTAGTAAGCCCTCAGCTATAACTACAATGGCACAATCCTCTTCTACTACTATATCATTTATCCACGATTCATCAAGTACCGATTTTGCAATAAAGGTAACTCTCTCATTCTCATTAAAGAATTTTCTTCGAAGACTGATCACTTCAGGTAAATCAAGCTCATACCACCTAAGCTGTTGATTATCCATTCTACTAATCCTTGTATCTAAGCCTGCTCCAAGATTAATTATAGTTAATTTCTTATACTCTCTTTGCAGCTTTCTTAGTTCACTATCGAGTACTTCCGTCCTAACAATAATTCCATGATCGGAGATTGTACCTCCCTCAAAACGTTTTTTGTCTATTTCCAGTTGCTCTGCAATCTCAAGTGATTTTGAATCCCTTATGATTGGTGTAGAACTTATACTATCTTTTGCTTTTGCCAGTAGTGGTATAAGCAGCGTTTCCGAAACCGACATTTCTTCAAGCTTCAAGCTTTCCATATTCATTTACCCTCCATAAATACTAAAGAATTAGATATTAACTTCCCAAAATCAAACAATCTATACAAAGGCATCAAACAAAGCCTAAGTATCAGCAGCTTCATAAACGCGTTATAGCAGCAACTCATTAAATTATGTTTTCCTATTTTGTATCAATTATGAATGTTTTAACTTATGAAATATAATTATTTAGGCCTTTCCACTTTAACTATTTTCATTATCATGTATGCAGAAAAACACATGACAGTATCCATTTATACATACTATATAATTTATTTGGTATATATAAATTATAGTTTTGGATATTACAACTGTCAAGTAAATTTCTAAAAAAAAAGAATCACCTGGATATTTACCAAGTAATCCTTTTATATTTATCTTTCCAATTTATCTTTTACTATTAATCTCTTACTATAGTCTTTTACTATTAATCTTTTACAATAATCCTTTATAATAGTCGTTTACTATAATCGTTATAATAGCTATATTTACATAAATACAGGAAGAAACCATGAATTGTCAGGCTTTCTCTACTTCAGAGGCTATTTCCATTCCATCTTCCGCTTTGATACCTTTAATATCATTGTAAATCTTCATAAATTCTTCACCAGTTATGGTTTCCTTACTGAATAAGTATTCCGCAATCTGATCCAGAACGTCACGGTTATCAGCAAGCAAACTCTCTGCCTTGTCATAACATTCCTTCAGAATTTGCATTACTTCTTTATCAATCTCTCCGGCAGTCTCATCACCACAATTCAGTACCGGTCGTCCGTCTAAGTACTTGCTTTCAACTGATTCTAAGCCCATAAGGCCAAATTTCTCGGACATACCGTATTGAGTAACCATCGCTCTTGCAAGAGAGGTTGCCTTCTCGATATCGTTGGAGGCTCCTGTAGTTATGGAGTTGAATACAAGCTTTTCAGCAGCACGTCCACCATAAAGAGTTACAATACGGGTAAGTATCTCGTCCTTACTCATTAAATATTTCTCTTCTTCCGGAACCTGCATAACATAGCCGAGTGAACCCATTGTTCTAGGTACAATTGTAATTTTTTGAACCGGTTCAGCATTTTTTTCTAGCGCTGTAACCAGAGCATGACCCACCTCATGATATGCTACAATTTTCTTTTCTTCCTTACCAAGTATTCTATCCTTTTTCTCTTTACCCGCAATTACTACCTCAACTGATTCAAACAGATCGTCCTGGGTAACTACAGTTCTACCCTTCTTAACAGCTAGAATTGCTGCTTCATTAATCATATTAGCTAAATCTGAACCCACTGCACCAGAGGTTGCTTTTGCAATTGCTTCTAAATCTACTGAATCATGCATGAGTACATTCTTAGCATGTACCTTAAGAATCTCTAATCTACCCTTTAAGTCAGGCTTATCAACTATAATTCTTCTATCAAAACGGCCCGGACGCAGTAAAGCTTTATCTAGTACTTCCGGTCTGTTTGTTGCACCTAGAACCACAAGACCCTTAGAGGAATCAAAGCCGTCCATATTGGAGAGCAGCTGATTTAAGGTTTGTTCTCTTTCATCATTACCACCGCCATAATGAGAATCACGGCTCTTACCGATTGCATCAATTTCATCGATGAATATAATACAGGGAGCAGATTGTTGCGCCTGCTTAAATAAATCTCTAACTCTTGAAGCACCGACGCCCACAAACATCTCTACGAAGTCTGATCCTGATAAAGAGTAGAAAGGCACCTTTGCTTCACCGGCAACCGCCTTAGCAAGTAATGTTTTTCCTGTTCCGGGAGGTCCAACTAATAGAGCACCCTTCGGAAGCTTCGCACCAATACGCGTGTATTTCGCAGGATTATGAAGAAAATCTACAATCTCAGTAACTGATTCCTTTGCCTCTTCCTCACCAGCTACATCCTTAAATGTTACTCCGGTCTGCTTCTCCACATAAATCTTGGCATTACTTTTACCAACTCCCATGACGCCGCCACTGCTTTTTGATAATGTCCTGACAAAAAACCACATTACCAAGGAGATTACAACAAAGGGTAAAATATATGACAATATCGAACCAACAATATTAGTATTTTCTATTGCCATCTTATAATCAACACCTGATGCCTCTAATTTATCAATTAATTTTAGATCATTATAGAAGTATCCGGTATAGTAGGAGGTTTTATAAAGACTGTTTTCCTGTCCCTTTAACGTAATGATAATCTGATCTCCCTTCACTATAACGAGATCAATTTTATCTTTATCTTCTACCAGCATGTTCTGAAATTCTTTATAAGTTATTTCCTGTCTATCCTTTAATGACTCAGTTACCCACGAAATCATATACCATATCACAAGTGATGATACTAATATGATGATAATGGCAATTCTGTTCGGCATACCATTCTTATTTTGCTTATTATTATTGTTATTGTTATCCACGAAATCCTCCTATATCATAAATGCTTTTATTGCGGATGGTAATTCAGTTATATTTGTAATACCGTCCCTATCTACAAAAATGTAACTCTGAAGCAGTTATATTCAGAGCTTCATTGTTTTCCTATATTTTATTGTATAACTCATTATACTTATAGTCTTTCCATAAATCAATAAAATTGTTCTTAAAATTCTGTGTTTAAATTATGTATTTCTAAAGATTTACCGAAATAATTTGTAGTTTCTTTGAGATTATTTACAATTTAATCCAATAATATCTTGAAGTATTACTATACCATTATCTTCTATATAAATATACTTTTATTATAATATACGTTTAAATAGTTATAAATAATTTAACTACTCTAAAACAGTTTATATAACTTTAAAACAGTTTAATTAACTCCATAGTAGTTTATAAAACTCTATAACAGCCGCTTAATGCTAAACAAAGCATAGGTAAGTTTCACATTAATCATTCTTTTAACAGAGTAATTATTGTCCCACATTCCTATGCTTTATCATTTTAATATTATTTAATTATATTAACATCAAACTCAATACATTTCTTCTTCGTTAGTGCCATGGTTCTATTGTCCGGTTGTCCAAAACCTACATATAACTTAAAGCTCGTTCCATCCTTCACATACTCACCATCATTATTTACTACAAGAAATGCTTCTTCGCTGATCGGAAGTTCTACCTTGCATTTCTCCCCTTTCTTAAGCGCAATACGCTTAAAGGAACACAAGCTATGATTTGGTACAGCATAATTTGAATCTAAATTCTTAATGTAGACTTGAATTACTTCCTCAATATCATACTCACCTATATTAGTAATCTCTGCCTCAATCTTTCCATCTAAGTACTTGGCATGATTTATACTACAGTCTCCATAGGTTAAGCCGTAACCGAAGGGATATAATGCTTCTCCCTTCATATATCGATAGGTTCTACCTGACATAGAATAATCCTCAAAGGGTGGCAGCTCCTCTAAATCACGATAGAATGTAACTGGGAGCTTACCGGTAGGTGAACTCTTACCGAATAGAGTCTTTGCAATTCTACGTCCGCCTCTTGCACCCGGATACCAGGTAAGTAGGACTGCATCCATATGCTCTTCTGCATAAGTTAAATCTATAGCACTGCCAACGCTTAAGCATAGGATCGTTGGCTTACCAACTTTAGCTATTGCTTCCATCAGTATTCTCTGTACTTGAGGCAGCTGCAAATCCGGTTTATCTCCGGAAGCGTAGCTATTGCCTGCATCACCCTCTTCTCCTTCCAGAGTTTCATCAAGGCCAAGACACAGTATTACAATGTCACTATGCTCCGCAACGATAACTGCTTCACTGATTCTGTCATTATTCCAAGCTAAATTCTCTGTCTTCTCCTTATAAAGGTGACAGCCATCCGAATAGAGTATTCTAACCTCTTCACCAGCTTCTTGTTGAATTCCTTCCAGAATAGTAATATATTCTGATGAAGTACCATGATAATTACCAACTAAGGCTGCTCTGCTATTCGCATTTGGTCCTACTACACCAATCGTCTTAATATTATCCTTCTTTAGAGGTAATATGCCATTATTCTTTAATAATACCAGACTTTCCTCCGTTACTTTATCAGCCAGATTGATATGTTCACGACATTCAACGGTTTCAAAAGGTATTTTATCATACTCATTCGGTTCAAATAATCCCAGCAGGAATCTTGTTGTAAATAAACGTTCTGCTGCGGTAGTGATTTCCTCTTCGGTTACTAGTCCATCCTGATAAGCCTTAAGAATATATAGATAGACACTGCCACAATTCAAATCACATCCGGCTTTCAGTGCCATCGCTGCAGATTCTTCTGCAGTACTTGTAACCTTATGGTGCTCATGAAAATCCTTAAGCGCCCAGCAATCTGATACAAAATGCCCCTGGAAATCCCAATCTCTTCGCAGGATATCTGTGATCAAAGTCTTACTGCCACAGCACGGCTCCCCGTTGGTTCTATTGTAAGCACCCATAACAGCTTCAACCCCAGCTTCTTTTACAAGAGCTTTAAAGGCAGGAAGGTAGGTTTCATACATGTCCTTCTTCGTTGCTATCGCATTAAAAGAATGGCGTTCTGCTTCCGGACCTGAATGAACCGCAAAATGCTTAGCACAGGCCGCACCCTTCATAACCTCACCGTCTCCTTGCAGTCCTTTTACAAAAGCAACTCCAAGTCTGCTGGTTAAGTATGGATCCTCTCCATAGGTTTCATGCCCTCTTCCCCATCTAGGATCTCTAAATATATTCACATTAGGAGACCAAAAGGTTAATCCTTTATAAATGTCCCGATCTCCATGCTTACTGTATTCATTATATTTTGCTCTTCCCTCTTCTGAAATAGCAGCTGCAACCTCATTTAACAAATCTACATCAAAGGTAGCAGCCATACCGATTGCTTGTGGGAAACTGGTTGCAACACCTGCTCTGGCAACGCCATGAAGACCTTCATTCCACCAGTTATATCCGGGAATACCAAGCCTGTCTATCGCCGGTGCATCATATTTTAACTGTGATGCCTTCTCCTCAATTGTCATTTTAGCAACCAGCTCTTTTGCTTTCCTACGTGCTTCTTCTCGCTTCATCCTATCTTCTCCTACAAGTCTATTTAGGTAAATTACCTACAATTCTATTATATTCCAAGCTATTAAAAAATCAACCTTTTATTGCTCCGGCTGTTAGCCCTTCAACGATCTGATTACTAAAACAGCTATATACTACGATAGAAGGTGCTACAGCAATTACAATCGCAGCGAACATCTGCACGTAATTTGTTGAATAAGGACCTACGAAATAAGTTAAAGTAACCGGAAGTGTCTTCCTATTTGTATCAGAAATAAATACCATTGCCAGCAATAATTCATTCCAATTGTTTACGAATGTCATCAGGCCTGTAACAAATAATCCGGTCTTAGAAAGCGGAAGTGCAATTTTGAAAAAACAACCATAAATTGAGCTACCATCAATACAAGCAGCCTCAAACATATCTGTTGGCATTTCCCTGAAGAAATTAACCATAATAAATATCGTCATCGGTAAGGAAAAGGTAATATACGGCAAAATCAAAGATTGCAAATGATTAGTCATATTAATCCTTGAGAAGGTTACAAATAACGGTATTAATACACAATGAACCGGTATCATCATACCAATTAAAAAGTAGGTTAAAGTAGGAGAAGCTAATTTGAAACGCATACGACCAATTGCAAAAGCAGCCATAGCACCTACCAACATACTTACTACTAATGTTATACTGCTAACAATAACTGAATTAAGGGTTGCGATACCCAGCTTACCGGCATTCCAGGCAACCTTATAGTTATCCCATTGAATTAATTTCGGTAAAGTAAAAGGGCTTTTTAACACTTCTGTATTGGACTTAATGGACGCTAAAACCACCCATAGTAACGGAGCAATATAAATAATAGCCATCACAGAGAGAAATATATATATAATAATAGATCTTACACTTATTTTTTTCATCCTGCTTCCCTCCTACCTCTCAGCTTCTTTGGTTCTAAAAACCCTGTTAATAATGAAGGTTATAACCAAACACATTAGTAATAATATCATACCAATTGCACTTGCGTATCCGTATTTAAAATACTGAAAGCCTTGAAAATAAAGGTGTGTAGCTAATACGTCCGTTCTATGATTAGGACCACCCTGTGTCATATTATAAACCAAATCAAAGAATTTCAAGGAACCAATACAATTTAAGGATAAGGAAGTTGCTACCATTGGCTTAATAAGCGGTAAGGTAATATGGAAGAAGCTCTTAAACCTGCTTGCTCCGTCTATAAAGGAAGCTTCATAAAGCGATTTAGAAATTCCTGAAATCTGCGCCATATAAAGCATCATTGTCGTACCAACATACTGCCATAATGCTACAAAAGCTATAACCCACATCGGCAATACGATATATCCCTTCGTATCCATCAGCCACAAAGGACCTTTTATTCCAAACATTGCAAGGATCTGATTAATTCCCATTTTAGGATTAAATAAGAAGGACCATAATAAACCTAAGGCTGCTGAGGACAATACGGCCGGCAGATAATAAATATTCTTAAATAAGTTTCTACCTCTTTTAATATTAGTAAGTAATGCCGCTAATAATAAACCAATAATTTGTTGCGTAATAGCAGAAAAAAGCATGAAAAATATTGAATTTTTCAACGCAAACTGCATTGTAGTATCATTTGTAAATAATTTTTTAAAATTAGCCAGACCAATAAACTTAGCTCCTGTTAGTGCATTCCAATCGCATAGAGAATAATAGATTGCCTGGCATATAGGAATTAATAATACGGCAGTAAATAAAATAATTCCCGGTGCTAAAAACAGCACAATCGCTGTCTTGTTACGAAATATCTTATCCATAAGGTTACCTCCCTGGCTAATTCAATAAGATACGGGACCGGTATGCACCAATCCCGTATTCAAAATAATCATTATAAAAATCTTAATTACTTGTTATAAACGTTTTCCTTATAGAAATCCTGAACCTGTTGAAAAGCCTGTTCTGTAGTCAAGCTGCCTAAGAACAAATCAACCATAGCATTATCAAATACGTCGCCTGCTTCTACGGATACAAGGGACTCATTATAGAAGCCTAAAGTACCTGTAGATTTTGATAAAATCTCCATTACATATTTCAACTGCTTCGGAGCTTTCGCTTCGTCATAGGTAACATCGATAACCGGAATCTTACCACCAACCTCAGCTGTATATTTCTGAGCAGTTTCATCAGTAAAGCTTTTCATAAGTGCTAAACATGCTTCTTGATTCTTTGTTGTTGAGCTCATAACAAGGTTATCCGTCTTAACGATCATACGGTTCGGATCTGCTCCGCCTTCGATAGCAGGGAAGCTAAATACACCACATTTATCCTGAATAGCGGGATTATTACCGTTCATCTGTCCAATTACCCAGGAACCCTGAACTAACATAGCTGCTTCTTCGTTATAAAAATTAGCTGTAGCCTGGTCATTGGAATCACCGGCTGCGGTTGACTGGAAGTACTTAGATAATTCTACAAGTTTGTTACCTGCATTGATAAAGGATTCACTAGTCCATTCTACTGTACCTTCATTAGCACCCTTTAAGTTATCCGGTCCGCCTGCTCTGTCGCAAAGGTAGCCAGCAATCATAGATAAACACCAGGAAGTACCAGCTGATACAGTAATCGGTGTAATTCCTGCATCCTGAAGCTTCTTACAGGTATCAATCCACTCTGTAAAATTGGTAGGAACTTTAGCACCAGCTTTATCAAATAATTCTGTATTATAGAATACAAGAGCTGCTGCAAAACAGGTAGGTACTGCATAAATTTTGCCATCATAAGTCATTCTTTCGAAAATACCTTCTGTAAAGGTATCATACCAGGCTTTTTCTTTGTTGTTTAGAATATCTGTAAGATCTGCTGCTACTCCTGCCTCAACATACTGTGTTAAGTTCGGGCCGGGATTACAGATAAATACATCGGGTGTATCCTTTGCTGCGATTAACGCATTTAATTTTGTATCGTACTCTTCAAGATTTGTTGTAATAGGAGTTACATGATACTTTCCTTTATATTGTTCATTAAATCTGTCTATAACCTGTGCATATCCTTTGGAAATCAAGTCTTCTGTTGCATTCAAGTCATCCCAGAACATCCATTTAATCTCTTGAACTTTACCGTTATTAGCTGTATCGCCTGTCTTAGTGATATCATTTGATGAAGTGATGTCATTGGATGAATTGTTATTAGATGATTTCTTTTCCCCACATCCTGCAAGTAAACCTGCTGTTATTATCACAGTAATTAATACTGCAATAATTTTTTTTATTTTCATAATCTACCTTCCTCCTTGTAAATGATTTAGCTCGGTGTTATTCATGTCACATTGCTATGCTTTTACTTTAACAAAGGCATCCATATATTGCTTCTTAGCACCTAATTATTGCTGTTATCATTATTGCCGATCTGTACTTTTTATATACATGATTAATTTCAGCATAAATGCATTTTACAAAATATGTATATCCAATAAAATAATAAACTTATATATTTTTAACTTACTCTATTCTTAAAATTTTTTATCTTATAATAAATTAACTGATTAATGGCAAATTTAAGAACTTTGTGTTTTTACAAAATGTAAAAGTTGAATACTCACCAAAAGCTTTAGTTTACCAGAATAGCATTGAAAGCCATAATAAAAAGACCCTCAATCTATATAATATAGGTTGAGGATCTTTAAAATCATAGATTACAAGTGACCTTTTAGCTTTAATTATAGCTTTTGTAATATGATGCTATTGTAATATAATGCTTTTATAATATAATACTTTTGTCATGTGAAGCCTTATTATATACGTCCTTATCTATGAAATATATAAAAGGTTTCTCCCGGTTGTATGGTATATAGGGAAGCATTATGCTCCACATAGATAGTGACAGCTGTCGGATTGTATATCGTTGTTTGATCAGCGCTATATACCAGACTGCGTACGGCACAGATATAATCCTTAATCTGAATATTAGTTGCATACCAAACATCCTGATGGCCAGATAATTGTTTGCAAAGCTCTTCCATCTCACCCCAGGTATTCTCACGATCAAATTCATAGCTATGCCCCCATATGTAAAACAACGGCAGATAGGAATAAGGTGAGGCATTGATAAAGCGGTCTAAAAGCTTATCATTATGAAATGCTGCATTATGATGACAGGTTGGATGCCATTTCATAAACTCTGCCGGCCAGATAAAGGAATTTGTGCTCTCCACTGTTCTGGAATACTCCATACCTGCAGCTTCCATCACATCAATAACCTCCTCAGAATATTCTCCAAAGGGGTAGGACATTCCTCTTACCGGGTACTGTACAGCATTCTCTAATTGCCTTTTATCTTCTGTTATCTCATACAGCATTTGGCCCTTTGGAAGACGCGGCAGATAAGGATGGTTAAGACAATGGCAGGATACCTCATGACCTTGATATAATAGAGGCAGCTCTTCCCAATCAATAAATTCATTTAAATCTTTTGTAGCATTGACCCTGCCGGCATTCACATGGAAAGTCCCTTTCAACCCGTAATAATTTAAGATTTCAACTAATCTTCTGTCGAATATCTGGTTATCATCATAACTAAATGTTAAAGCTTTTGTTTTCCCCTCAGGATATAGTATTTTCATATTCGTCTGCTCCTTTTCAAGTAATTTCTAACAACTTAATTCATCTTCTGCAGCTTTTGCAGCTACTCCTTTTGTATAAATATTTGTAAGATAATTGCAAAACTATATTGTTATTTATATTGTATACACAGCAGTTGATGTGTTTCGTAATTGCCTAAAATATTTGTTGTTTGATATGAATTAGTTGCTTTTTCTAGGTTTAAATACTAAGATTATTTTATACCATATATAACATATTTACAAGTAAATGGAGGAAATCTAAGTGAAATATACTAATCCCATTCTTAAAGGCTTTTATCCTGATCCCAGCCTCATCAGAGTTGAAGATACTTATTATCTAGTGAACAGCAGTTTTGAGTACCTGCCGGGAGTACCCATTCATCAGAGTAAGGATTTAATTCACTGGGAACCTATCGGCTATTGCCTTACAAAAGCTTCTCAGATTGATATCCGCAATGTGCCTTGTTCCTGTGGTATTTTCGCTCCAACGCTTCGCTATCATAAGGGTACTTTCTATATGATAACAACCAATATTGGTATCGGAACCTTTATTGTTACCACGAAGGATATGAAACAAAGCTGGTCAGATCCGCTTCTGGTAGATACAGACGGCTATGATCCCTCTCTCTTTTTCGATGAAGATGATACCGCTTATATTCAGATTACAAAATCTGATGCGTCTGGTATGGGTATCTTTCTGGCTAAAATTGATGTTGCTACAGGGAAGCTTTTAGATCCTCCCAAATTAATCTGGAGAGGAACCGGCGGACGTGATCCGGAGGGCCCTCATCTATTTAGAAGAAATAATTATTATTATCTTAATATCGCGGAAGGCGGTACCAGAGAAGGCCATATGATAACACTTGCCAGAAGCAAAAATATCTGGGGCCCCTATGAAGCTTGTCCATATAACCCCGTACTAACCAATCGTGAGGAGGCAAGTAATATTCTTCAAGCAATAGGACATGCTGATTATTTTACCGATAAGAATGGCAATTGGTGGATTGCAGCACTTTGCATAAGAACACTGCCTCATTATTTCCATCACCTTGGAAGAGAGACTATTCTAGTGCCCCTGACCTGGGATGAAGAGGACTGGCCTCATTTCGGAAGTGACGGTCATGTATATACACAAATGGAAGGTCCGCTGATTGACCTGGCTGCCGCTCCTCTTATTACTGATACCTTTGATGATTTTAATTCTGATACCCTTAATTATCAGTGGAATTATTTAAGAGATTTTATCAATAGTAAGTACAGTCTCACCGCACGTCCCGGTTGGTTACAATTAATTGGAAGTAATATCACCTTAAACGAACTATCCTCCCCGACCTTTCTTGCCAGAAGACAGCAGGAATTTGATTGTACCTTCCGTACTATGATGGAATTCCTTCCTATTAATACTAATGATGAAGCAGGCCTTAGCATCTTTTATGATAACGAACATCATTTTGAGCTTGGTGTAAGGCTGCAGGAGGGTAAGAACATCCTTTTTATCAGAAAAAATGTAGCAGACCTTCAGGTAATTACGGATCTAGTACTACTTGAGGACTATTCGCTAAATGGCAACCGTATCTACTTAGAAATTGCAGCCATACCTGCAAAATATTATTTTAATTACAGTTTAGATGGTAAAACCTATCATAATCTTGGTTATACTTATACCAAGCACCTTTCTACCGAAGCAACAAATTCAGATTTTGTTGGAGTCTACTGTGGTATGTATGTAGTAGCCAGTCAGCAAGATGACCCGGCAATTGCATACTTTGATTGGTTTTCCTATACCGAGGGATAACATTAGTATAAAAGCTCCTAGGTACTGTGTTTTCCAAAGCAATATTTAACTATGGGAATTGGGCAATTACAATGGATCGTTTTTGTAATTGCCCGAATACTTCAAAATTCTTACCAAAAAAACGGTTTAAATTCCGGCAAAATTCTACGCGGATTTTTTTTGTTACAATTGACTTCTTATATCGAGTGTAGTATACTATAGCAGAAATTGTACATCATACCAGCAAGGGAGCCGGAAACTGGTTTAAGATCCACTTCGTGGGTCAACCGGCTAGTTATATCAACTTTGCCTTAAACCTTCCACTCGACCAGGTTGATGGCTTTTTTTATTGCTTAAATACCAAAAATAGTTTTGGTAACTTTATACTATTTTCATAATCATTAATAGGGCGAACTGCGTAACGAACCAGTTGTCATAATTATAAAAGGAGGAGAATGAATGGCTGTTAAATATGTATTTGTAACCGGCGGTGTGGTATCGGGTTTGGGAAAGGGTATTACCGCAGCTTCTCTCGGACGATTGTTAAAAGCACGCGGCTACCATGTAACGATGCAAAAATTTGACCCCTATATCAATATTGACCCAGGTACTATGAATCCCATCCAGCATGGTGAAGTATTTGTGACAGATGATGGAGCCGAGACAGATCTCGATTTAGGACATTATGAAAGGTTTATCGATGAAAGCCTGAATAAAATGTCCAATGTAACTACCGGTAAAATCTATTGGTCGGTATTATCCAAGGAAAGACGCGGTGATTTTGGTGGAGGAACGGTACAGGTTATTCCTCACATTACCAATGAAATAAAAAGCCGTTTTTATAGAAATGAGCAGAGTAACGATACCCATATTGCCATTATAGAGGTTGGTGGTACCGTTGGAGATATTGAAAGTCAGCCATTCTTAGAAGCAATTCGTCAGTTTCGTCAGGAAATCGGTGATCATAACGTCGCTTTAATCCACGTTACTTTAATCCCTTATCTGAAGGCCTCAGGTGAGATGAAGACTAAGCCCACGCAAGCAAGTGTAAAAGAGCTTCAAAGCATGGGAATCCGTCCTGATATCATAGTATGCAGAACTGAGCTTCCATTAGAAAACGGAATCAAGGATAAGATTGCCCTCTTTTGTAATGTTCCGAGCACGAATGTATTGCAAAACTTAGATGTAGATACTCTGTATGAGGCTCCATTGGCACTTGAGAAGGAACATCTTGCAGATGTAACTCTATCCAGTCTTAATCTGCCTTGTCCTACCCCCAATCTTTCTGATTGGGAAGAGATGGTACAAGCTTTAAAGAACCCGAAGGCTGAAGTAACCGTAGCACTAGTTGGTAAGTACACTCAGCTTCATGATGCTTATATCAGTGTTGTTGAATCCTTAAAGCACGGTGCAGTAGCACATCACTCTTCCATTAATATCAAATGGATTCCTTCTGAGACGGTTACAAAGGAAAACACCGCAGAGCTTCTTAGTGATGTCAGCGGTATTGTTGTACCGGGTGGTTTTGGTGATCGTGGAATTGAGGGTAAAATTAATGCCATCCACTATGCCCGTGAAAACAAAATCCCCTTCTTAGGATTATGTCTAGGCATGCAGCTGGCACTGGTAGAATTTGCGCGTAACGTACTTGGCTATCAGGATGCACACAGTGTAGAATTAGATCCTTCCACCAATCATCCGATCATCCATTTGATGCCGGAGCAGGATGGCATCGAAGATATCGGCGGTACCTTAAGACTTGGTTCCTATCCCTGCGTGCTTGATGAAAACAGTAAAGCATATGGTTTATATGGAGATAAGACAATCCATGAAAGACACCGTCATCGTTATGAAGTAAATAACTTTTATCGTAATGATTTCATCAAAAACAACATGAAGCTTTCCGGTCTCTCACCGGATGGCCGTATCGTTGAAATGATTGAGCTTGAGGATCACCCTTGGTTCTTAGGAACACAGGCCCATCCGGAATTTAAATCAAGACCGAATAAGCCACATCCATTATTCCGCGGCTTTGTTGGTGCAGCGCTCGATTATAGCAGAAAAAATTGAGGATAGTATAACTAGTAAACCTCCTAAGAAGATAGCCATATCGGCAAGGTTAAACACGATATTCTTTAACTTCTTAAACCTTTTACTGTTAATACTGAAGTAGTCAACCACATATCCGCGCATACATCGATCGGATACATTGCTGATTGCACCTCCCAGAATAAGAGACAAGCCTAACTTCATTAATTTATTACCCTTCTTCGGAAGGGTAATCGCAAAGAGGAGAAGTAACAGACCAAGAAAGGTACAGGATATGGTCTTTACTATCTCCTTTTTATTTTCCAGAAGATTAAAAAAGGCACCTTTGTTATACAGCTTATTAATCGTTATCTTGCCGTTTAATATATCATATTTTACACCTTTTTGAATTTTGGCTTCGATATAATTCTTTATTAAGTACTCCGTAAAAGCAATCAAAATTGCAATCAAAATATAAATCATAAAAACCTCCATCTGCCGCTTAAGCGGCATATAAATACTGAGCGAAAAGCACGCTTAGTGCTTTTTGTCGGTTGAAAAATGTACTTCTTTTCAACCTAACCTCCCTGTGTTAATTCATTCTTAGAAATTTGCGAAACTCGTTAACATTAACTTTTGCATCTAATGTGTATACGATTAATAATCTATATGGTTTCACAATCCTCTAATAAGGTTAGAGGGTATATAAAATTAGATTCGTCATTTGACACCCCGATCCTAATATATAGATATAGTCTTTTATTTCTTAATATTACTCCTTGTGTATGCAATATTTGCAGGTTATGTGCTTTGTATTCAAATATGCTCCAATAATAATTTATATGTCACTAACATAGCATGCCTGTCTTTTGAATAAGTTTGTTCCGAGGATTACGCAGGCGCAAACTTCCAAGTATGAATTCTGCCTTTCAATAATTCATACTAATCAACAATTATTATATGTAATATTTAAAAAGATAGACCATATACATAAGAGGATGTCCTAATAGTTAAGTCTCTTCTCTATCCCTGCAATACACACCAAAATCCAACAATATCTCTAGGTTTGGCAGTCAATTCAGTAAGACTTAAACTATTTGTCATCCTCTTTCCTTTTATAAGATACTTTAGATAACATTATTTTATCAGAGTTTCAAGTATCATGTAAAACGATATACCATATACAAACAATGAATACTACTATTACATTAATAATACAAGTAAATTACTTTTTTATGCCCAAAAGGCATGCGCGCTAGTTTGAAGCAATGCCTTACCCTCACTACTTCTTATATTCTTATAGGAAGGATAATGAACAATCAGCTCCTCTTCCTCTGTTAATTTATTCATACGCTCCTTTAATAGCTCAAAATCGGGATCGTATATTAATTTGATATGATTATCCAATAACAATTCCTTCATTGCAGTAAATGCACAGGCTAATTGAAGTACATTCTTGTCCGCCTCATAGATTTCAATCTCAACCTCTTTCGCCATAGAAAGAAACTCAAAGACATGATAACCCATACCAAAGCCATATAGGATATATCTCTTCTTATTCTCCTTGTACCAATTTCTAGCAAGCAAAAATGCCTCTGCTTTAATCCTGCTGTTGGTATGAAAATAGAATTTTGCACCAGCATTCTCAGCCGCTAAGGTCATCTGCCCGCAGGAGGTAAATTCTACGCGGTAGCCGCTTTTTAATAGCTCCTCCGTATTGATCGGTTCTCTAAACACTTCTGCAAATCCAATGTGTCGCTCTGCTAGTAGCTCAATATTTTCCTTGTAATTTCCTTCATCAAATGCGATTTCCTCTTTACTGATAATCAATTCCTGAACACTAATAAGAAAATTGATTAACTGCAGCTCCAATAAATCAGCAAGAAGTACAAAGTCCCCATTTTGCTTTGCAGTTAATATTCCCTTCAGCATCTCAAGCATTGATTCAGAATCTACTAGCTTAAAATACTCTCGGTTACTTATAATTGCTTCTATGACAAACTTAATCTGATCGATAGAATCGGCTATTAAGCCCAGAGCCTTATCATATTGCTGCTCTCTGAAATAATATGCGGCTTTATCCATGTCCCCCAGAAGCCTAATATTAAGTTCAAAGATATTCTTTACACTCTCCGTCATATGCTATCACCCCCTTTAAGCCTGCACCGGAGTCGTCTGCCTAAGTATCATACAGCTGTCTATTGATAATCTAGTAAAATTAATAAATGTAATCCGCTGTTATCTTCAAGCTCTTATATTTTATAATATTCCTTTCTGCATTTATCTCATAGATTGTAATATACTGATTAGCTGTAATCGTGATCTCATCACCGGACTTAAAGGTAGTACCGGTTCCCTCAGGTAATTTGTCCTCAACATATTTACCGGTTATCTCCTCGCCGCCGATAGCATATACCCAGGTATTACCAAAGCCAAGAGCACTAGCCACTGTTAGCTTTGTCTTGCCTGCGGAGGTTCCTTTGACAGCCGTTAAATTCAAGGTACCGGATGCAGAAGGACTCTTCACTGTCAGCTTAATAGAGGTCTTATCAACCGTTCCGCCGTTAAACGTTAAGGTTAGCGCTTTATTCGTACAATTGTATAGCTGTGCCAATTCTTCATTCTTCATTGTTATCGTAAGTATAGAGACAGTAGCATCTAATGGCGAAGGCGCTATACTTTGCGTAAATCCAAGCTCCTTTAGACCAAGTTTAACACTTTTTACTGAATTCTCATAAGGAATTTTGCCACTGGTATTTAACTGAACCTTTATCGTAAGCGGTGTCTTAGTAAAATCTTTAATAAATATTAAAGTATCCTTTGTTACAGTCGGAACAGCCGGATAGCTGATCGTATGATTTACATAGGTGGAGGCCAATTGATAGGAGACAGCTGACTGTGTTCTCGTTGCATCTTTAGATTTTATCTCCTTCTGTCTGACATATAGTTTTCCTCCGTCTACCGCCTTACTTGCAAGTATCTTAATACCAATCCCCTTGGTAACCGAAGACCAGCTTATCCGTTCTAAGTCTATATCCTCGCCCGGTTTTACGACGCAGTATTCATATGGCGTATCTACCGTAGCACAAGGAATTGTCAGTAATATGTATTTGTTACCTGAATAATATACATAGATATCATTTTTATCCTGTGCTGTATTAAGATCAGGTTGTCCTGTTTTAATCGCTTTTGTCAAAGTTCTCTGTGCTTGAAGATCTATCTCGGTAATCTTGGAGGCGGCTGTCCTTGCAGTTGCATAGTCTCTGATTTCAATATGCATTTCCGGAAAAGCTGTCGTTTCACCGTCATAATTAATAGGCTTTCCATCGTTACCATTTTTCCTAGGTGTCACATTATTAGCTAGTTCGGCAAGCTTAACAGACTTTACCGCTCTGTCCTCAATCCTCATCCACGAGGCAGTACCCTTAGTTTTGTCAGGATATGTAACAGTCACTCTGTATTCTTTACCGTATTTGATATCTGCCTTAAATTTACCACCATCAATTCCATATACCACGGAGGGCATGGTCTTCGCGATCTTTGTCTTAATCGGATCACTGCAGCGCCTGCCGTTCATACCATCCGGATGGTATGACCCACTTGCCACATCATTCACTGCACTTATTCTAAAATACAAATAAGTACCCTTAATTAAATACTTCTCTAATAAGGATACGGTAAGGGTATCCGCATCATCCCATTGCCCATTTTCACCCTTTTTCCATTCCAGCTCACTATAGGTTAATGGATTAGTTCCGTTTCCCTCTGAAGACATAATATTAACCAGAGGTGCAATACTGGAGGTCTTAGATAACGTATCCATATCAGTATAATTAATAGTTAGTTCTAATTTAGCAGGCTTCTTTTTAATGGTAACCCGAACCGGCAGCTGGTCAACATCTCCCTTGATTGCCAGTACATTTTCAGAGCTTGCCGACATCCAGGAAATATCTATTATCGTAGTTGCTCCGCTATCGATCGGTATCATTTCCCAGTTTCCTTTGACTGCATCTACATCAGCTGCAAAAAAGAGTTTTGTATTACTGCCGTTCGTGACAATAACGTTTTCATTATAATAATCTACCGAAGCAACCTTTACGGTTGTGTTGGCTGCAAAGGCTTTGACCTCCGGTAAATACAAGATTCCAAGGATCATAAAGAAAAGAAATAGTATGAAATGCGTAATACCTCTTTTTTGCTTCATAAAGCACCTCCATAATAGGCAAATTAATACTAATAACATTTTACAGCTGTATCAAATAGAATTCAATGATATTTTTAATATCTAAATTTACTTTTTAATTAATCAATTATTAGTGTGTTGAAGAGTAAGGGTTATTTTATATATTGAATCAAAGCCTAATTATAGTTCTTTAGTGATTTCATCAGCTGTTAATATTAATTCTTCACCAGAATTGACATATAAGCCAAAGATGAATAATTATTATCTTTTATTAACTTAATCATATCCAACATAAATTCTCGGCAATGTAATATCAATTTTGAAATGCATTGAATTACCATAATACATAAATCATCTGTCATTCCTTTATGGTAGCCCGCTACCCCTACTAAATGTAACTTTATTATACTATATAGTAAACAAATAGAAATATAAGAATCCCAAATACTATTATAAATACCAAAGGGCATTAGCTGCTTAAAGTATTCATTTACCAAGTAATTTTCTAAAATAAATTCCTTTTCATCCAAATATGGCTTCAGATACTCGCGATAGCTTTTCTCATATTTTGCTATCACATTTTCCATAAGGTCTCCTTCAATATACCCTATTCCAATCAAAGCTTCTCTCAGACACTCATGATACCTTGGACTAATTATTCCGCTGAATACTCTTTCATCTGTAAGTTCTTTGGCTAAACGAAGCTGCATTTGTGAATTGACAGGTATCTTATCCAAATCACCCTTCATTTGCCTGCTAATAATAAGATTCTGCATTTTATCTAAAATTTCGTAGATCTTATAGATTTGCTTGTTATTCTCAAGCTTCTCTAATTCCTTATATGTAATACCCATTAATATCATTCTTTCATCAAGAGTATAGCTTCTATCCTGCAATAAGGCAATAAAAAACGCCCGAATATCTCCAAAATACTCCTGAAGTTTATTCTGATATTTCTTATTGTGGGTCTTGAATTCTGCTTGTGTATATATTATTTTGATTTCCGAATCTTCCTCCATATATTCAAACTGCATAGGTTCAGGATTTAGTAATGCTAATTCTGCAGCCAAGGGACATGCCATTGTTAAGCTTAATTCATGCATTCCGTCTACTAAGCTTCGTTCCCTCGGATGCACCATACATACATTGCACAAATACTCTGCTCCTAATTTTATCTGTAAACTGCATAGCTTATCCTCTGTTAACAATATACATCGCTGTTTTTCATCATCCTGTTCAAGCCTTGCATAACTTTCTCTCGACTTTGCTTCCTTATTCCTCTTCATATATTTATGAAATATTTCTTTTAATTCCTTATCCTGTAAATTTCTTAATTTGTTAAAGTGACTCTCATCCACATCAATGTTCCATTTGCCCTCACAGCAATTATCTGTGCATATGCTTCCTTGACAAATAAAATCTTTTACATAAGTTGGTTGTAATACTACCCTTTTAGAATTCAATTGCATCCTCCCATAAACCAATCAAATCTATCTTTTTGTTCCTCATTAAATCTTCCTAAATAATACCTTACATATTTTACAATATAATCATATATACATAACAATCATTCTATCTTACTTTACATCAAATATTTGTTCTAAAAGAAAAGAGCCAGAGAGAAAACTCTCTGACTCTCATTCACTAAATACTATCTTAATAGCTGAAGAACACCTTCAGGTGCCTGATTAGCCTGAGCAAGCATAGCCTGAGCTGCCTGTTTAAGAATATTATTCTTACTGTACTCCATCATTTCCTTAGCCATATCTACATCTCTGATACGGGATTCAGCAGACTGTAGATTTTCAGCAGAGGTATCCAGATTTTGAATCGTATGATCCAATCTGTTCTGAGTAGCACCAAGCTTAGATCTTTCCTTGGACACCAATTCAATCGCATTATTAATAACATCGATTGCTTTATTAGCGCTTTCCTCACTTTGTACATCAATTACATATTCTGTAGTACTACCATTTTTAATTGTATTAGTACCATAAGTAACATCAGTAATCTCCGAATCTAACTTTGTAACGGTATCGTCACCTTGTGCAGTTCCTGTTATACCCAAAGCAGCCGATCTCATATCAGACATTGCAAGATTCATACTCTGATCTTTATTAGCACCTATGTGATAATTTACAGATGCATCCTGCCCGTCCTCTCCCTTAGCAGCAGTTGTATTAAATCCTAAATTGGAAGCCAATTCTGTAGCAGAGAAGGTAATACTGCTAGTAGCACCTTCTTTACCGCTTTTCACTTGGAATCTTACTCTATCCGTATCAGCAACTGCTAAGGTATTTACCTCAATCATATCTCTCTGTGGAAGTGCCGGATTAGCACTATTCCATGTCTGAATCGCATTATTTACAGCTGTTTGAATTGAATTAGCTAGCACATCCTTATCTGAATAGTCAGTAGCAGCAATTGTTACTGTGTAGTTATTACCATCAACATTTACAGTTAATTCATCGTTCTTAGCCTCACCAAGCTCTATCGCAGACTCGGTCAGACCCGCCAAAGCTGCTGCGGTTCCCGTGATTGATGTAATACCGTTTCCTTTACCTGCTGTTGAAGTTGTCCACTCAATGCTATGACCAAGTCCAGTAGCATCTGCATCAAAATGAATATCATTTGCATCAAGACCCAACTCGGTATTTAATTTACCTTCAATTTCATCGGCTAATTCTTTAGCATCATTATATGTTTTGTTAGCTAAGGTAATTGTCTTTTGAAGTGGAGTAGTTCCGCCATCTTTAGTATAGTTGATGGTCATCTGATTATTAGCCGCATTACCATTCTCAACAACATCTGTAGCGGAATCAAACAATACACTTGCAGCCTCACCACCAATAATACTAATCCTACTATCAGCACCTCTATCACCGTTACCATCAGTGATTACCAAGTTATTACCAACCATTGCAACAGTAATATTTGCCGCATCTCCTAACGCGTTTCCTGTATTACCAGGGCCACCACCTGCTGCTGCTGCAGTCTGTCCAAATGCTGTACGCATAGCAGCTTGCATATTAGTTGCTAAATCAGCATTGCTAGCACCACCAGCAAAAGTAAAACTTCTTACAGTATTGCCAATTTGAACTGTCAATTCATTATGAGTAGCATCAATTGCACCAGAAAGTTCTGTTCCTGCAGCACCTGTAGAAGCTTTTCCACTGATATATCTGCCTACTGTTCCATCGTGGATTGTTACTCCTGCTGTTACAGCTAAGCCTGTGCCGGATCCAGCGGTAGCAGCACTTCTTACCTCGAATACGCTAGTACCTGAACCAATTCTATCTATAGAAGATGCATTTTTTATAGCTGATGTCTTTTCAGTCTTATCCTTAGAGCCATCTATTAATTTCTGAGTGTTAAATTCAGTTGTGTTACCAATTCTGTTGATTTCATCTGAAAGTGCGGTAATCTCATCCTGAATTCTACCTCTATCCATATCAGTATTGGTTCCGTTGGCAGACTGGGTTGCCAATTCTCTCATTCTTTGAAGGATTGCCTGAGTTTCACTCAATGCACCTTCACCTGTCTGAATCATGGAGATAGCATCTTGTGCATTTCTGGATGCTTGATTTAAGCCTCTAATCTGGCCTCTCATTTTTTCGGAAATAGCCAAGCCTGCTGCGTCATCTCCTGCTCTGTTAATTCTGTAACCAGAAGATAATTTTTCCATTGATCTTGAACTAGCAACATTTGTTAAACCCAATTGTCTGTTTGTATTAGCTGCTAATAGATTGTGTTGAATTATCATAATTATTCCTCCTTGAAATTTTATATGCGCAGCATCCATGCTGCTGGTTAATGTTTTTCTTCTGTCTGGCCGTACGCTCCGTAAGAAGAAAAAAGATAAGTAAATTTGATTTACTTATCTTATATATCGGAATTTATTATAAATACTTTATAGCTCTATTGCAAAATTTAATTTTTCTTGTCATAAAAAAATGACTGTGTATCATGACTACCTGACATGTTTTTATAATAATTGGTAACCATCTGATTATTCTTTCTACCAGATTTAATTTCATTTCGCTTTTTTGAAAACATAAGTTTTAGCTTTTCACTATTACGCCTTTCCATTACTTCAAGCTTAATAGTACTATCTGTTATGTCTGTTACCAGAGATTGAAGCTCTTCTATCTCTTCCTTATATTTCAATTTATTTATGTTAAGCTCTTCTTTTACATGACTATATATTTGTTCAAAACCATTATCTAACATAGATAACTGCTTTATCTGCTCATTCTTACTTGTAATTAACTCATCGAATTTTTTCACATCAATCTCAGAAGAGTCAAAGAGTTTGTCCTGAGCTTCCGTTAATTGAAGCAATAGATTAAGCACCTCTAGTTTCTTCCTTAATGATTGCTTCAATAACTGTATATAAGTAACGCTATTCATCATATCTTGTGGTTCCATATTGTATAAGACCTTTCTTACTACATTTAATCCACTCTTACTACTTTGCCATGTTCATAGCGTCCTTCCAAGTATCTCGTATCTCTCTGATAAAATTAATTGCTTCTTCCAGAATAACTTTATCCTTATGAATATTTGCCTCATATAATCTATAATTAATATATTCATACATTGTATCAAAGCTTTTTGCAATCTCATACTTAAAATTCAGAGTCTCTCTCAATTCAGTAATAATATTCTCTGCTTTAATAATATTATCATGAACTTTTTTGGCATCATTTTTCTCAAGCCCTATCATCGCAATATTACTAAATTTAAGTGCCCCGTCCAATAACATAAGGGTTAATTCTTCCGGCTTAGCAGTCATTATCTTACTGTCGTTATATATAGCCGCTGCATTCATTGCCATATGTATTCCTCCTAATATTCGCTATCTTTTTAAAACAAATCAGGCCTATGATTGTGCAGAGCCTCCCAACATGGAGGTTAAGGATGACGCCTGATTATTTAATTTTGATAGGGCCTTTTCCATCGCCGTAAATTGAGCATAATAACGTTCCTCCATATCACTAAGCTTTTTTTCCATATCAGTTAAATTCTTTTTATAATCGTCTATTGATTTTTTCATTTCTTTATCATTATAAAAAGTAAGTGCACTCTTTAAGACTCCGTCGCCTTTCATTTTTTCTTGCATTATTGAATAAAGCTCGTCCGCTAAAGAATTAAATACCTCTCGAACTGCCTCTGGATTATCATTAATAGCTTTCAGCAACTTATTTTCTGATCCAGCTGACAGGGGATCCTCTTCATCTCCCTTGATATGTAGCAGCCCTTTTTCGCTATACTCAGATGCTTCAATTCCAAAGCTTGATAAGGAATAAGTTTTATCACCTATTTCAACACTCTTGACCATGGTGGTAGTGAAATTACTCGTAATAGAACTTAAGGTGGTATCTCGACGTAATAAGGATGACTTAATTTTATCCTCCCAATTCTTAATCTGCTCGTCGGTCATTGATTCCTTTTGCTCATCTGTCAGTGGATCATAACCTCTGGCAGTATCTGCATAGTAAGCAGCATTCATCTCCTTCAGTACATCATTATAAGATTTTACAAAATTTTTAACCATGTCGTAGACTTCCTGGGTATCTCTCGACACGCTTATATTGATTACTTCATCTTCTTGTGTAAGTTCTTTTAAAGTAACTGTTAGTCCGTTAACCGTAATGATATTTGAGGGACTTTTTATCTCTGCTCCATTATAAATTATCGATGAATCAGCCGGTTGTACTAATGATACATTAGAACCCGCTGTAACACTCACAGAGTTATCTGGATTCGTCGTCTTTTTTATCTCACTTAATCCGAGAAGCGAAAGATTATTTACCGATGCTACATTATTCGAGCGGCAGGAGACAGAGAAAGCATTCTCATATCCACTTCCCTTGGAACTAAGAAAAAATCTTTTGTGGGTAGTATCATACGATGCATTCACTCCTGCATCAGAACATTTACTTATAAATTCATATATAGTTGCATCTTTGTCAACTTCCATTTCCACTTTTTTATCACCAGATGAAATTATAATTGTTGAACGATCTTTTATATCAAATCCCAAATCGGTTAATTTGGTATTTAAACTTATCTCTTTTCCTTCACTTAATGGTCTTAGCTGTGATCCTGTAACAAATTGAGAACTGGCAATCGCCTTTACCTGAATAGAATGATTTCCTTCCGGTGCTATAGGACTTGCTGTAACCTCTACTTTTTGTTCATTAGAAGATGATACTTTTTTTGTATTAAAACTACTTTCCATACTTGCTTTCGATAGAGGGCCAGTATAAAATGAGTATAACTTTGTATTAATCCCATCCCATTTTTCTTGCTTCCATTCTAATGTAGTTATTTTATTCTGCAGTTTTGTTTTCTTTAAACTTTGCGCCTTCATTAATTCCTGAACCATGGATTCCGTATCCATTTGTGACGCTAACCCAGATATTCTTAACGGCATAAGCTCCTCCTATCCCTTTTCATCAAAAAGTATACCGACCAATTCCCACATTTTCTCAATCATTTTAATTGTATCTTCCGGAGGAATTTCACGTATAACTTCACCAGTATCTGAATTTAAGATTTTTATAGAGACTCTTTTTACCTTTTCGTGATATGTAAATTCACATCTAGTTCGAACATTACCCAAATTATTATTTACTCGTGTTACTGCATCTCTAATCTTCTTCTCATTAGTTTGTATATCTTTTTCAAGTCCAGTATCAACTTCCTGTCTACTTCCATCGGCTTTTTTATCTGTTAGGCTTAGGTTAACAATCTCTTCCTTTACCTCTTTGTTAAGCCTACTAGTATAGACATTAGGTTCTTGATAAGATGAGTTCGATATTGCATCCAGTGCCATAACATACACCTCCATGTGATTTAATTTTATAATTTTCAGCCTATATCAAATATATCGGTATTAGATATCGAATGCTTAATAACTGATCTATTAATAACATCAATAATTTTTAATCGCACATTTTTTGATATTAATAAACTATTAAAAGATAACTTTTTAGTATATACATATAGTACAAATCATAATTAAATTAATCTTATTATCAAATTTTTATGGACTAATTCATACCGTTTAAATTCACCTGTTACAACAACACTTAGACAAATATAATTTACCAATTCATTATCTTTTAATTTATTTATGAAATATATTTTTTAACAATTCATCTGATACAAAAGCCTCTGCTGCACTTTTATTTTCTTCCTTAATTTGAAGATATATTTCCTTCCTATAAATTGGAATATTTTTAGGAGCAGAAATACCTAATTTGATTTGTTCTCCTTTAATTTCCAGAACAGTAATTTCTATATCATTTCCGATCATAATAGATTCATTTATCTTTCTTGCCAGGGCTAACATTTATTCATCCCCCTTTTTTGACATGTTTACCTTGAATATTTCTGTGATATTAAATTTGACCTCATAATCAGAATTTTGAGCAATTACCTGCGCTCCTTTTCTTGTTTCTGTATTTATAATAAATGGCGCTTTCAAATTGGCTGTTATAATATCAGCATTTTTTGTTACTGTTATAGATACTAATACAATTATATTCTCATCATTCAAATCATCCAAATTAAATATTAAATCATCTTCAATTTCCGGATTATAATCTTGCTTAATTAGAAACGGGTTTATTATAGGCAATGCCAAATCTCGCTCATCAATACTTTGCAGCCAAGATATTCTATTGTTTTTATCATCCTCTTGGTTGTATAAAATTACATATTTTTTGCATGTTTCATACCCTAGTATGCCGTTTTCAAAGAATAATATTTTACAGTCCTCTATATAGATATCCCCAAAGTGCTTAGTATTTATTAAAATCTGGTTTTTTCTCAAGTCTTCCATAATTTCTTTTCCTCTCCATCTAAAATTATGTTACCATACTACCTGATATAATCTAGCAGCGTATTCTGAACTACCTTTCCAGCTGCTGACAGGGATGCATTATATACCATTTCGGCTGCTCCATACTTTATATAGGTATCAACCACATCTGCATCTTCATTAATAGATAATAATTCTTCAAAGTCCACCTTCTGGCTGGATAAGCGATTCTCTGTCAGCTCAAGTCTTACTGCCCTGCTGCCCAAATCAGCTACAGCCGCATTCACCCTGTCCTGCTCCTTTGTAGAGACTGCATTCCCTCTATCAAAAGCCTTCTGCATCACTTCTTTTTTTAGAGTAAGCTCCGTATCTAGCTGCTCCATAAATTTATTATAACGTGCTTTCTCTTCTTCCGATAAGCTTGTATTCTCGAGCCGTTTCTTCACTTCTTCTATCTTGCCTTCTGTCTCAACCACTTCATTCACTGCGTTCGTAATATCATCTATCGCCCTGCCAATATCATGGGAAATTGCATCGGAGCCTTCTGTATTAATCGTAAGCTTCTGATTATAATTTATCTCATACTGGATTTCCTGTCCTGCTGTTGACTTCGTGTAGGCTACATCTCCAAGCTCCGGTCTTAGGCTGTCCGTCATCGTGCAGTTAAAATAATGCTCCGGTTTTAAGCTGCCCTTCTCAAAGCCCTGCTTTTGGTATGTGATTTCAATATCCTCCGCTGTTCGAAGCTCTTTGTATACGTTTGCACCGAATATCATTTCTCCTGTCTCAGGTATATAATTAATCTCATCATCACCCGGATTATAGGCATTCGTATCTGTAACTGATATAGACTTTATATTACTTGTGATCGGCGACTGCTCAATTAGTTCACCAGAGGGATTCTTAATGGAATAACTAATCTTATTAGGGGCGGTGGTACTAAGCTTATCATAAGCCAGCTTTAAGCAGTATGCGTCATTAATTTGAGGCGGATTGCTAAAGGTGTTAGCCGTCTTATCATAATCATACATGGTATAGCTTCCGGAGACTTTACTAATTCTCTGAATATCCGTTCCGATAAAATTCTGATCTATGGAATAGGTTAAATTTTCTGAATCCTCCGTGAAAATAAGTGAGCTATCCGTCTTAAAACCAGTAAATACATAACGTCCCGCATAATTTGTATTCCCTTCCTGCGCGATCTGCTGCTTCATCTGTGCAAGATTTTCGATAATGGAGGAACGATCCTTTGCAGTCAGGGAATCACTGCTTCCCTGTACACAATAGGTATTCACCTGCTTAAGAATACTGTTTACCGTGGTAAGCGCGCTCTCTGTAACATCCATCCAGGATTGAGCATCCGGTATATTCTTCTCAAAGTACTGGCTCATCTCAGATAAATTCGTCCGAAGCTTCAGGGCACGCACAGCAATAATAGGATCATCAGAAGGCTTTTGAATCTTTTTCCCGCTCGAGTATTGCTCCTCTAACGTTGTCATATTAAATTTATTCTTATTGATATTATGCATCATATTGTTTGTCATCATTTTATTTGTAATTCTCATATAGACCCTCCATTCTGCCGATAAGCAGCTTAAATATTTAGGAAGAAGCTTGGAATGAGTACTTCTGTGCTCTTTCCAGGGTTCTTCCAGAGTGTGAAGTGTTTTTCTTCACACTTTAATCTCCATTCTGCCTATCAGTAAATCTCAGTGGCAGTACAAATTTATACTCCCATATCATTGATCAGCTTATCATATATTTCATCCATAACAGATACTACCTTTGCAGATAAATTATATGCATTCTGATACCGTATTAAATTCATAGCTTCCTCATCTATATCAACTCCGGATACAGATAATCTCTGGTTCTTGATCGTCTCAAGTATATTGGTCTGGCTATCCGAGAAGATCGTCGCTTTACTGGTATCTATACCAATCTCAGCAACAAGTGTTTGAAAATATCCGCCCGGCGCACCCTGCTCAAATAACATCTTATTATCCTTTAATGCCAGTAGCTTATCAATGATGTCATTATTCTCGGAACCGTTTGTAACGTCAGTAGCTGTTGCCATCAGATTCGGGTTATCCAATAAATTCTTATTAATATCAAAATTCGATGCTGTCATAAAGTAATAGGATCCGTAGTAGGGCTCATCCTTAGCAATTTCTTCGTAATAAGGGCCTGTCTGTGAGTTGAAGGTATTGTAATCATAAAATTCTTCATCCATGGACCCCTTCAAAGGTCCAAAGGTATAGCTTCTGCCATTCACCTTATTCACCGCACTGAAGATATCTTGTCCTGCATTCCCTTTCAAATCCACCCCTGTTCGATGGATCTCATTAAAGGCCTTCGCAAAGGTTCGGGTAAACTCATTCAGCTGGCTCATATAGTAAGGAATTCCTTTATAATTAATGCTTTCTCCTATACAGGCCTTCTCATCCGCTACGTCAACCAGAATTTCATCCTTTAACTCAAAGCTATAGATAAATTTACCGGTAGCCGTATCCTTTGTCACCTCAAATCCGGTATAGGTATATTCCCTGTTACCTACCGTAAGTACTCCTGTTTCAGGGATATTTAAAGTTTCTACCATATTCATATTGGTATCTGTAACATAAACCTTCGTATCGCCGGTATTCGCACTGATACTTCCGGTAAGATTATACTGATTGTTGCCATCACGAACCTCTAATAGTCCCTGCAGTGTACCACCAAGTGTTGGACTTTTCGTATTTAATTCTTGTCCGTTATTCCACACAATATCATATAAACCGTCGATATCGTTCTGATTATATTTTTCTGTTCTCGGAATAATCTTAAGCGCGTTATAATTATTACCATCAACCAGTGTAACTCCGTCCAGCTTGACGATATAACTGGTCGCTCCCACACTGCTATTACCCACTGTTTTTTCCGTCACTGACACATTCGCTATCTCTGAAAGCTTATCAACTAGCAGAGCTCTCTGATCTCTCAAATCATTGGCTTTGCCACCATTAACCTCCAAAGTATTGATCTGCTGTGTTAAAGCGGCAATCTGCCGGGCATTTGAATTGACCTGATCCACCTGATTACGGACTTCAAAATTACACTCAGACTGTATACTCTTAAGATTCTGTGACATAGAATTAAAATACTCCGTAAGACTCTTCGCATAATTCATAACCTGCGTACGAACCGTTAAGCTTGCGGGATTCTTCTGCAGCTCCTGTAAGCTGTCATTCAAAGAATTATAGGTCTTTGTAAAACCATCCACGCTGATATCATTAAAGTAATTCTCTATCTCAGTCATATAATGGGCCTTACTGGAATACTCGCCATAAATCGTACTGTTCTTCCAAAATTTTATGTCGTAATAATCTTCTCTTTGTTGTGTTATTCCTGTTACAGCTACCCCCGTACCGGCCATACCATAGGTGCTATTCATCTGCAGCGGCTTTGACGCCTGCTGGCCCATGATCTGTCTGGTGTAGCCTTCTGTCTCTGCATTGGTTATATTATGTGATGTAGTATTGAGCGCGGATTGATAGGCATACAATCCAGACTGTCCTATATTTAATCCAAAAAATGTTGATGCCATACATTCCTCCATATCGATCATTTAAGATAGACAATTGCGAAACCCTATAGTTTATTAATTGTATACATAGCAGATACCTATTCCTCCGCTTCAACGCTCCTTCTGCTTAACTTCCGCTTCGGAATAGTATATACTGTGTATACAATACCTACAGGTAATGAGTTTCGCACACACCTAGATTGTTTAAGAAATCTGTATTTGAGTTACAATTTTTCAACTATATCTTTTAACATATCATTTACCACATTAACATAACGGGCTGAGGCATTATATGCATGCTGATATTTAATCAGATTAGTCAGTTCCTCATCCGTGGAGACACCGGTTACTTCCATTCTCTGATTATCAATACTTTCCACCATCGAGGCCTGATTGGTGCTGACTGTATGAAGCTGCTCGCCGCGGTTTGCCAAATCAGAAATAAACGAATTATAATATTCATTAAAATTATTCTCGGTTAAGGTATTGGGAGATAAGGTTGCAAAGGACTGCTGCCATTTGTCAATCAGCTGCTTAGTGGTCTCAATATCATAATCTCCGGTCCCTTTATTACTAGATAACGGTATGTAAGCATAGTTTTGTAATATTTTTTTGTTAATCTCTATCTCCCCAACGGTAAACAGGGAGTAGTTATCCTCCGGATTCTCATCATTATATATCCTGGCAGTGATTGTCTCAAATCCACCGTCTTCATTCACTATCTCAATCTGCTGCGGTTCACTGTAGCGTTCCATGGATTTCCGGTCAAATAGAGCCTCTCCCATGGTGTGTTCACTATCAAGACCAATCGGTGCCTTTGCTTCATCTAATATCTTGATTACTGTGCCATCCGATAAGGTTACCTGCTTATTAGGACTTAATACATCATTAACCATTGTTGTGATACCATGAATCAATTGATCAAATTGTGCCTGAACCGTCATAATAACAGAAGGATTAATTGTATTATTATAATTAATCACTGCGCTATTATAGGATGCATCTGAATCAAAATTCTCTCTTTTCGGTATATCTGTATAATTCGCATGCTTATAGCCTCTTGCTGTTAAGAGTCCCTTTAGTGATCCGATATCAGTATTCTTACCGGAAGAAGACGCTTTATCAAGGTTAAAGACATCCGTACCGCCATGAGCTTCCCATATAGGCTTTAACATATCAGTGGTTTCGTTAACCGGAACCGTTTTTATCTTAAATACAGTATCTTCCGTAACAAAGGAGGCTCCCTCCAGATTAACACTAACAATACCACTGGTATCTTCCTTATAGGTAATGTTAGCATATTTTCCTAATTCATCTAGAAGATTGTTCCTTTGGTCGCGAAGGTCATTCGCCTTCTCTACTCCTGTTGCCTCATACTGTCTTATTTTCAAATTAAGTGTCTTAACATTCTCACCAATCTCATTAATCCGGTTAACCTGATCCTTGATCTGGGTATTTAGATTAACTTGATAATCATCCATCTGTCTGGATATATTTTCTGATCTTTCAACAAAGGATACTGCCGTCTGTATAAACGAAGCTCTTGCAACGACGCTGTCAGGCTCCTTCGCAAGCTCCTGCAAGGAGATCCAAAGATCATTAATCGTATTTTGAAAGCTCTCTCCCTCTAACTCTCCAAAGAAGCCTTCAATCTCTCCAACCGAGTCATATTGCGATTCATAAAAGGCCTCTCTGCCGATTTCTTGGCGATAGGCCCGATCCAGGAAAGTATCCCTGATCTGTCTGACAGATGTAAAATCTGCCCCTCCACCCCTCTGCAGGGTTGACAAATAGGAATCTCCTATTTTAATATAATTAAAATCAGAGGTTATAGCCTGCTGTCTGACAAAACCCTTCGTATCTACATTGGCTAAATTATGTGATGTAATATTCAAAGCTGCCTGACTAACATTCATACCGGATACGCCAATATATAAGCTGCTTAATGAACCCATGAATTCACCTTACCTTACTCTTATTGTTTCGCATCGAACATCCCTGTTCCCTGCGCTTGTGCTTCATATTGAGATGCACTTTTTGTGTAAGTATTGTTCCCCGGCGACATCCTTGTGCTCTGAATAAAATTCATATTGAATTCTATCATCTCTAGGGATTGTTGAATTAATGATCTGTTACGATCATTAACCTGAACCAATCTATGAATAGTATCTTTCAGTTTATCATGTATCTTTGAAAGAGCTTTCTGCTCTCTGGGCTGTTTCTCCAATAAGCTGATCAAGGTTTTGAGATTGATACTATCGGACTTACGGTTAATGACAGTTTTAATATTCATCATAACCGTTTCTCTTTTGTTCTCTAAAGCATTAATCTTATCAACTGCCAGCTGTTCTTTAGCGGTAATCTCCTGTAAGGAGCTTAAGTCATTTTTAACAATAACTTGGGTTTTTTCTTCCGCAACCGGTATCAGTTGTTGATAAATTTCATATTCTTTCTCAAGAGTATCAATTAATTCATCAATTAAACTCGCCACTTAATTAGCCCTCTTCCCTCTAACAGGTTCCTAAGTTAATTCTCAGAATCAGCCTGATTAATCAGCTTATCCGCTACATCCTCGATTGTAACATTATAAGTACCAGCCTGCATACGCTCTTTGATCTCATTAATCTTCGCTTCTCTGACATCCGGGGTTCGCGCCACAATCTGCTTTGCAATTTGATAATCCTTCCCTGTCTGGGATATCTCAAGCATATCATTGAAGCTGCTGCCCTTTGCCTTTGACGTACTTTTTATGCTGCTAGCCTTATAAATTTCATTAATTTTATTAAGTGCATCAATTCGCATCCTAATCACCACCTAACTAAATAAACTACAGGGTAATAATTCTATCTATTATATTTATCGGATGTTTTGCTATTTACATTATAGTCAATTTAACAATTTTCAATAGAAAACATCCGCAAACTCCCCTAATAATCAACAAAAACAAGCTGTATTCCCTGTTTTTCTAACCTCTTTTAAGCGGTGCAGCTCTATTACCAAAATATAAAAAGTAAATTATTATAAACATTGAGGCATTGATTATTTTAATAGACCATATTAATCTCAATACAGTCTATAATTTACTCTAAATTAATATAAGCAGGAAGCCCCCATTACTACAACCTATCACATGATTAAAAAATGGCTCGTTACATAGAAATGGAGCAGGATTTAGCGAATCCTACCCCAATTGACGAAGAGCCTAAAAAACAGGCTTTTACTGAAATTCCTATAGAAATAATTCAAAAGAGAATTCTCTTATGAAAGTATTCCACTAGGTATCTTGTAAAAGCCCTATACAAATAACTAATTATAAATAAATGATCAGAGTATTACAGCTAAGCCCAGTCAAATATAATACAGTCTAATTCTGTCGGGGTTATGTTATTTTTCCAGGTGACATTATTATCAAAATACCACCCAGATTATTTCATCTTTTTTATCAAGGTTTTTATTGCTTCCTGTAATTGATTATCCTTATCAACCGGAATGATTACTTCCTTTTGCATCTCTTCATTTAACTCCACCTCAATATCCGGTTTAATTCCTGTTTTATGGATATTCCGACCATTCGGTGTAAAATACTTTGATATAGTCAGCTTTATTGCAGTTCCATCAGATAAAGGAATTACTTTTTGCACTATACCCTTTCCGAAGCTTGTTGTACCAATGATAGTTGCCGCTTTATAATCCTGCAGAGTACCTGCAAATATTTCAGAAGCACTTGCACTTTGCCCATTGATTAATACCGCCATAGGAATCGTCAGCTTTTTATTATCAACAGCCTTTTCTTCTTCTCTCTCACCATACTTATCCTCAGTATATACCAGTAATTCCGGAGGCAAGAGTCGATCCAAAATCTTAACTACGGACTGTAATAAACCGCCAGGATTATTTCTGACGTCTAACACAAGCCCCTTCATACCTTTTTTCTCTAATTTACTAACAGCAGAACTAAATTGACTTATTGTAATTTCATCAAATTCTGAAATAGCAATATAGCCTATCTTGTCATCGAGCATTTTATATTCAATTGTCGGAACCTCAATATTTTGTCTGGTGATCGTATATTTAATCGGATCGGATTTTCCTTCTCTTATTACCTCAACCTTAACAGTAGTGCCCTCTTCACCCTTCATTTTGCCCACTACTTCAGATAAATCAAGTCCCGTAACCTCCTCATTATTAACCTTATAAAGAATATCGCCCGGAAGAATTCCCACCTTATATGCAGGACCGGTTGTAAAAGGCTTAACGACAGTAATTACGCCGGTTTTCGTATTCTGACTTACTGTTGCTCCGATACCGCAATAAATTCCTGAAGAGCTTTCCATCAATGCGCTATATTCTTCTTTCGTAAAATAAGTAGAATAGGGATCCTTTAAGCTGGCTACAAATCCTTTGTAGATACCTTCGGCGAAGGGTACATCCTCCACACTTTCCAAATAATACTTATCAACCAACATCTGTAAAAATGCCAGTTTATCTACTATTTCATCATAAGGTATCTCCTCAATCTGTTTCGTATTCTCCTGTGCTTTCACAGAGTTCTCTACGTTCTCTTCTGCTTTGGATCTCACATACAAAAGAGCAGTGCCAATAACAGCTACTAGTAACAAGGAACTACAAAGCCCTGTAAGTAGACCACTAAGAAAATTTCTTCTCATACTAACCTCCATCTGCCGCCAAAACCTGCGAATCTGAGCAGTGCACAAATTTGCCGATTGAAAAATCTTTGATTTTTCAACCTAACCCTCCATGCAACCAAAACCTGCGAATTTTGGGCAGCGCACAAATTTGCCGATTGAAATGTCGATAGGCTACTTTATAGCCACGATTCCCAACTTCGTCAAAACTGGCTGTTACAAAACATCTTTTCATTTTTCATGTTTTGTAACAGCCAAATTTTAATAATCCAGTTGTTCCATATATTTCATGTATTTTACAACCATAAGAGCTATCTTAAAGGTAATCGCATCTTCAAATACTCTTAAGTCAAGATTAGTACTCTTTTGCAGCTTATCTAATCGGTATACAAGAGTATTACGATGGATATACAGCTGTCTGGAAGTCTCAGACACATTTAAGCTGTTTTCAAAAAATTTATTAATGGTAGTAAGGGTCTCTTCATCAAAGTCATCCGGTGATTTACCTTCAAAGATCTCTTTGATAAACATTTTGCACAAAGGCATAGGTAATTGATAAATAAGTCTTCCAATTCCAAGATTATTATAGGCTACGACATTTCTTCCACTATAGAATATCTTGCCTACATCAAGAGCCATCTTAGCTTCCTTGTAGGATCTTGATACATCCTTAATCTCACTTACGATCGTACCATATGCTACATGTACCTTCGTCATTGCCTCTGTATTGAGCATATCAAGTATAACCTTCGCTGTTTTATTTAAATCTTCATACGTTTCACTCTGCTTTACTTCCTTAACCAAAATGATGTTTTTCTCATCAACAGCAGTTATGAAATCCTTCGTTTTTCCTGAGAAGAGGCTGCGTACTGTTTCGAGTGCATTCGCATCCTTCTCATTCTTAGTCTCAATAATAAAGACTACCCGTCTTGCCTCTGTATCAATATGAAGCTTCTTCGCTCTGTTATATATATCTACCAGCAACAGATTATCGAGTAAGAGATTCTTAATAAAATTATCTTTGTCATATCTTTCTTTATAGGCGATCAGCAGATTTTGTATCTGGAAGGAAGCGATCTTTCCAATCATAAACACATCCTCGCTGTCTCCCTTGGCTAAAATTACATATTCCAGCTGATGCTCATCGAATACTTTAAAAAACTGATATCCTTGAATTGCCTGACTATCTGCCGGTGAAGCAACAAATGCTAGAACTGCATTCTCATATTGTTCAGCGTTTTCGATTGTAGTTGCCAGAACTTTACCTTCCGTATCCATAACACAAATATCGATACGAGTGATGCCCTTTAATCCATCAATGGTACTTTGTAGAATCTGATTGGAAATCATGTCTTCACTCCTTACTATTATATTTCTATTTCTCTTTAAAATTCATGTATACGAAAGATATTTTATCACTGAATTCGGCAAAAGTAAACCAATTTTATAAATTTTGCATAAATATTTTAGTATATATTTATCAAATTTAAGGTATTATGAGTTTGTTTATACACTAAACTATTATATTTAATCCAATAAATTACTAATTGGTTTTGAAACTATCTGCTTAATACTAAATTTGCAGGATCATTCCCTATCATATATTTCCCATATCCAACGTACTATATCCTATTAAGCGTATGAAATTGAATTACTCTGTTACTTAAATTATTATTATCAAATCAATGGATTTATGACGCAAAAACGGGGAACACTTGCGTGTTCCCCGAAATAAATCAAATTAGTTTGTAATAACCTGCTCTGTCTCTTTATCAAATACATGTAACTTAGACATATCAAATGCAATCTTTAATGTATCATCTGGTCTTGCAGTTGTACGAGGATTAACACGAGCGGTGATATCATAGGTATCATTAATAGTAAAGTATAAGAATACCTCAGCACCTAATAATTCGTATACTTTTACTGTTGCTTCAATAACACTGTCAGGTGAGCTGTTAATGAACATCTCTTCATCATGAATATCCTCAGGACGAATACCCACTACTACAGTCTTGCCTTCATAACCACCTTCAACAAGCTTCTTAGCTTTCGCATCAGGAACCTTTAAAGAATTAGCCCCGAAGGTTACGTAAACATCAGAACCCTTCTTGGAAACAGTTGCATCAAGGAAATTCATTTGAGGAGATCCCATGAAACCTGCTACGAATAAGTTATTTGGCTTATCGTACAGGATCTGAGGTGTATCTACCTGCTGTACTAAACCATCCTTCATAACAACGATTCTGGTACCGAGTGTCATAGCCTCTGTCTGGTCATGTGTTACATAGATAATTGTTGTCTGCAGTCTCTGATGTAATCTTGCAATCTCAGTACGCATCTGAACTCTCAACTTAGCATCAAGGTTTGATAAAGGCTCATCCATAAGGAATACTTTAGGATTACGTACAATAGCACGACCCATAGCAACACGCTGTCTCTGACCACCGGAGAGAGCCTTCGGTTTACGATCTAATAAATGTTCAATATCAAGGATTTTAGCAGCTTCATGAACCTGCTTATCAATCTGATCCTTCGGTACTTTTCTTAATTTAAGACCGAAAGCCATGTTATCAAATACTGACATATGCGGGTATAATGCGTAGTTCTGGAAAACCATCGCAATATCTCTATCCTTCGGCTCAACATCATTAACCAACTTATCACCGATCCACAATTCACCTGAAGAAATCTCTTCAAGTCCAGCGATCATACGCAGTGTTGTAGATTTACCGCAACCTGAAGGTCCTACGAAGATGATAAACTCTCTATCAGCTATCTCAAGATTAAAGTCTTTTACAGCTATTACCCCGTTAGGGTACTGCTTTGTTATGTTCTTTAATGATAAACTTGCCATTTTATATCCTCCTACAATTTTCTACATACATATATTCTTGTACAATTACTATATTGCAATGATACACCATTTGTAGTTTAAGCACCATATCCCATTTTAACAAAATAAAAATTAGCCTTTTGTATAATTTGTATATTCATGAATAAAATAAGTAGTTTTACCGATAATCTACTAAAATATAGCTGAATTTACTGTCTATATTCAATAAAACCCTCACCCATCACCTCTCTAACATCACTGATAATAACGAAGGATTTTTGGTCTATTTTCTGGGCTATCTCAATTATTTTAACGATTTCCTTCTTTGAAACAACGCAAAACAGCATCCTTCTATCCTTATTAGAATACATGCCGGTTGCCCCTATGCCAGTCACTCCCCTGCCCAGCTGATTCATAATTGCATCCGCAATTTCCTTGTATTGGTCCGAAATAATATATGCCATTTTTGCAAATTTTAGCCCTTCCAGGATACCATCCGATACCTTTGAGGTTATAAACACAGCAATAACAGCATACAAAGCATTTCCGAGGCCAAAGGTTATTGCACCAGCCAGAATGATAAAGCCATCAATAAAGGTTAAGATCTGTGGGATCGATATATGTCTCTTTTTTGTATGAATTACACTGGCAAGTAAATCTGTACCTCCCGTGGACGCCTGAACAGAGAATACTAGGCCTATACCGATCCCACCTATCACTCCGCCTAGTATTGCTCCAAGCAAATAATCTTCCATTTTCATATCGTAGATCGGTATCACCATTAAAGCAAGAACAAAGGTTATTGTTCCGAAGGCTGCTGAAACGAGGAATTTTAATCCCTTCATTTTGGCAGAAATCAAAAAAAGAGGGACATTACAAAGCACTGTAAAAAGCCATAGAGGAATACCGCCCTCAATGATTGTCCGGGTCAAATACTTTATAACAATCGCAAGACCGGATACCCCTCCTGTTACAAGTCCCATCGGCTCATATATAAAATTAACCGAGAGAGCCATCAGAACTGCTCCTAGCAGGATTATCACATATTTACGTAGCAAAATAAGATTTTTATTAATAAGCTTAGTACCCATGAATGCTCCTTCAAATTACCATAGTGTTAATCTAATACATTTATAGTATACATATTAATGGTAATTTATGCATAATAACAGTGATGCATGGATCCATTCCGTAATTGCAAATCTATATCGTTTTATTAATCGTATACATAGCATTTAATTACAATTACGAAGTTTTATAATAACCTAACTATGTTATTCTTCCAGTAATTGACCTAATTGCTCTGCGGCCTGCTCCGTGTCTATCCTATAGGCATTGTTCCTGCTATAGCCCTTTACAAGCTCAAAGCTTATATGATCGGGTAAGGCGTCATAATAATATTCTATATATTCTAACTTATCCTCAAGTGTAAGCTTAGATTCTAGTGAAGGATATATTTTTTCTATGTAATTCGCCAATTTATCTTTTGATGTAAACGATTTTAGTTCATTATTAAAGTCCTTCGTGAAGACCTCCATTGATACAGCATCATAGCCATCTGTCTGTTTCACTGACCTCTGCGTGAATATTTTATCATATGTACTTGAAGGTATCGCTGTATAGTAGTGAATGTCAGTCTTTAACAGCTCCTCAATCATTAGAACTTCGTATTCAATTGCCTTCTTTAAATCAAAATATTTTGAAAGAGTTGACAGCTTAAGTACCTGCGGCGCCTCCGGACAATCAACTATCATTTTCTTATATAAGGAAATAGAAAGAGTATGCTCCGTTCTTACAGGAAGTGTAAGATAGTTAAGCTGCTTACTATGGCTATTCAATACTTCCAGTACAATCTTTGTGATATCCTTTGTCGTATCGTCATAGCAAATAATTAAATTCTTAGCTACCTCCTCTATAACCACCTTCTCACCCTTCTCAGAAATCGTATCATTCTGATAGGCTACCACCGAATCTTCCTTTGGCTTCCAAAAATGCATCGCTGCCTTATAGCTTAGTACTCCGACACTTAATAGTATAAGTATAACAAAGAATGACATAACAAATATTTTTATAAAATATCTTCCTGTACTTCGTTTCAAGTTAATCACCTCACATCTTTCAACCATTCTAACATAACCCCTATGGTTTATCAATGCAACTTTCTGAAGGAAGCATTTATATAATATGTAAATTGTGGTATACTCAGTATTAATCGGATAATAAAGGCTTAAATAATACAGCAGAATGGAGGTATCATGAATAGAAAAACTGTTCTTATAACCGGCTCCTCGAGGGGGATTGGCAAGGCAATCGCTGTAAAATTTGCAAAGAAAGGCTATAATGTAATTATTAATTGTGCACATAACGAAGAGGTATTACTTAAAACGAAATACGAACTAGAAGGTTATCAAATCTCCTGTCACGCTTATCTTGGGGATATGGGCAGCATCGATACTGCAAGGGATTTATTCGGACAGATTAAGAAATTATATGGCAGCTTAGATGTTCTCGTAAATAATGCCGGTATTTCCTATGTCGGTCTTTTTACCGATATGTCCCCGGAGGATTGGAGCAAGGTAATCACCACTAATTTAACTTCGGTATATAACTGCTGTTCTCTCGCTATTCCTGATATGGTAAAAAAGCAATCCGGCAAAATTGTTAATATTTCTTCTGTCTGGGGAAATGTCGGAGCCTCCTGTGAGGTAGCTTATTCTGCTTCTAAAGGAGGAATGAATGCATTTACCAAAGCACTTGCCAAGGAGCTTGCACCAAGTAATATCCAAGTAAATGCAGTAGCCTGCGGTGCGATCGACACTGAGATGAATCATTTTCTTACAGATGAGGAACTGATGGAGTTAATTAATGACATACCAGCCAATCGACTGGGTAAAGCAGAAGAGGTAGCCGATTTAGTCTATCATCTAGCCTATAAGAATTCGTATCTGACCGGTCAGGTAATTGGTCTGGACGGTGGATGGATCTAGGTTTACTTTAATTGATTAGTTCCTATGGAATACCTTTCAATCCTACAGATAAGGACTATATTTTTTATCATATATTCCTTTACTATTCGCTTCCTTTTCTATCTTTTTATTCATGCCTTTTACCATGATTCTGGCCAGAATTACCGGAATCTTCGGTTCGATCTTTTCATAAACCGAATTCGGAGATGTTTCTCCCTTTTCAACGTGATTAAGAAAGAGATTAAATTGCTTTACTACTTTCTTGGCAAAGGGATGTTTATCTAGTGGTCTACCATTTAGAATAGCGCCAAATCCTAATACAAATCCGCCTTTATACTGAATACTGGCTTCCTTACTGAATAATTCAAGTGTTTTTAAACCCTGGCAATGAGTATGTGCATAAGGCATACCGCCTTGAATAATCCCATACAGCTTCTGCCCATGTAATATGCGCTGCTCAGACAAAATCCCCTGCAATAATGCCGTCGTATCAGCTGGAAAGCAGTTGATATAACTGGGGCCGGACATAATTATTGTATCTGCCTGATTAATACTATTGTAAATACGCTCCAACTTATTAAGGTTGGTATAAAGATGAAAATAATCAACTTTATGATTTTTACTTACCAGGTAATCTTTGCATAGATTTGCGATAATGTCACTTGTTCCCTTTTGACGTGGACTCAAATTAATAATTACTGTATTTTGCATATCTTTATCTCCTCCGTCATCTTGTTCATTAATTCACTGCTGATACTGTTACTTACAACAAAGGACCTTCCATATGATGTTGTGATCATTAGGGTTTCATGAAACAATCCCTCAAAGGCTTCCTTTTCCTCTCTGCTACAATTATCCTTTACGCCAACCGCATACAAATTTACAAATTTTCCAAGAAAGCCTGTCTTAGTCAATTCTTTATTCACGATCTTATAATATCTGCTTCCTATTACTGCACATTTATCTAAAACCCGCTTAATTTTGAAGGAATAATTACCAAATACGATAGGTGATACAAATACAACTGCTTCTGATTTTATTAGCTTCGGGTATATCCAGTCACCATCGTCTCGGACTATACATTTACCATAGGTTTTATCTGTACATCCTCTACAGCTGTAGCATGGTTTCACCTCAACGTTATCTAGTGATATGTAATTAGCTTCCATATTTTTACTGAGCAATCTTTTATATAGTTCTTTTCCTATCGTTTCACACTTTTCATCTACAATAATTGTTATCATAATTTCCTCCATTCCTAATTTTTTAATTACTTTTCGTAATTCAACTAACTTTTTTCCTTTTCTGACCAGTTCCCAAGAACCTTATACAGCATGTAATCAGGGTGTAAATTATGCTTTTATGATTCATATTAATCCTCCATACCGCCATAACCTTCAAAATTTAACGATGCACAAATTTACAGATTGAAAAGTCCTTGATTGTTCAATCTAACATAACATTCCTTCCCTTTGAATTAGAGCGAAATCTCTTAATATCAGTTCAATCATTAATTCATGTAATATATTACCTATATATGTGTGTAATATATTACTTATTTTACTTTTTGTCAAGACTTATTATTTTATAAAGTATCAGCTTTATTATTGAATACAGTATCAGCTAAGTATCTTGTATCTTGTGATTTATAGCTAGTTATTAAAAGCTGATGTAGCATATATGTAACACCAGCTTTTGATAAAAGAACCAGTATTTTATTCAGTAGGACAATCTCTTGCATGAAGCAACTTTTCCTTGATTACTCTTTTATGTAGCTTTTCCACCATTACGAACAGTAGTATTAAGATTACACCAATATAATATGGAAATAGATCATAACCTACATATCTTGCAAGAAGTCCGAATACCGGAGGCATAAAGGTGCTGCCTATATAGGCACAGGCCATCTGAATACCCATAATTGACTGAGAATATTGGGTTCCAAAATTTTCAGGTGTTTCATGCAACAGGCTCGGATAGATCGGCGCGCAGCCGAGGCCTATCATAAACAGTCCCGGTAAGAGAAGGATAGCTTTAAACGGAATAAATAGTAAGACTACACCAATAGCTAATATAACGATCCCAAGTCGAATCATTTGCTTTTGATTTAATTTAATTGTTATAAATCCCGATATAAACCTTCCTAATGTTATACCAAAATAAAATATTGAAATCCATCTTGCGGCAGTGTCTGCATTAATGTTCTTTGCTATAACCAGGTAACTGCTTCCCCATAGACCTGCAGTAGCTTCTAATGAGCAATAACAAAAAAAACCAACCAAAGCTGTTTTGGCTCCAGGCAATGCAATCAGCCTCTTGATTGTTATCTTTTCTCCTATTACCCTTACCTCTTTATTTAATTTATCTTTACTAGCAACCTTTTTCCACAGAGGTATCGAAAATACCAGAATAGCAACCAGAGTAAACTGTATTATACTGATAATACGATATCCCATTTTCCAGTTACCTGAAACCAACCAATACGACACCACTACCGGTCCTATAGAAGCACCCAAGCCCCAAAAGCAATGAAGCCAGTTCATGTGTCTGGCTTTATAGTGAAGAGCAATGTAGTTATTCAGCGCTGCATCAACACTTCCTCCGCCAAGTCCGAGAGGTATGGATATAATACACATAAGCAGAAAGCTATTACTAACAGAAAAGCCAAAAAGCGCTATAGCAGTCAAAAATACACTGGTTATCATAATCAGCCCTGTTCCCAGCTTTTTAATTAATTTATCCGAGAATAAGCTAGATACAATTGTTCCGAAGGATATAATCATAGATATCATACCAGCATAAGAGATTGGAACGTTAATATCCTTATAAATCGTTGGCCATGTAGACCCAAGCATGGAATCCGGTAAACCAAGACTAATAAAGGATATATAAATAATGATTAATAATAGTAAATACATTGTTTTCTCCTCTTTTCTACAAATAACCTTGATTTTTATTATATCATGCCCTATGGGAGTATTAGAAGATAGTATAACCAGTTGTATAACAAAAGACATTAACGCTATATTAAACGACATAAAACCCTGCAGCAATCGTCTGCAGGGTTTGTCGTATTATTTCCAAATTGAACCTTGAGGTATTATTTTCATAAGGCAGATATCATGCCCCATTTTTATACTTTTTAATAATTCCACCTTTACCTCGCAGCCAAAAGCTTTTTCAAAAAGTATCTTGCTGTATCCTGTCGTACACAGACACCAAGTATTAGTTTCTAGTTTATCAACTCCTGCAAGTATGGGACAGGGACAAAATTGAAATTTAAGATATAGAGTACCCTGTTCACAATACAGCCCTGCCGCCATTGCTTTATCCGAATTAGCGAATTCCTCCATGTTTGATGAGGCAGCCACTAGCTCTGTTATGAAATTCACTCTATCCTCCATTCCATAGCCACACTGGCAATCCATACGAAGCTTCTTTCTTGTTTCCTCGTCGAATTTATTTTCTAGTCTACACATGGTTGATTTTACCCATTCAGCATCATTCTCGTTACTTGCTGTCTTATCACTACCATATACAATTTCTTCTGCTGTCAAGGCATCACTATAAGTTTGAACAGCCTCATAAATTGCCTTTTCCTGAAGTTTTCTTACATTAAACATACCTCATTCTTCCACCTTTCTTTAGTGCCATAAATAAAGACTTAAATCAATAAAAAATCATACTAGCTTTTGAAGATATGATTTATTATAGATATAAGCCTTTATTAATACTTCTGAATTCTTGCCTTACTTAATAGGGATACATATGTCCATAATAACGCTCTCCTGATCTTTATCAATTTTGCGATAGATATTTAATCCATATCTTTTATCCATCCTATAGATACTATGGGGCATCCAAATACGAAAAAGTCCTTGAAGAGTGCTAAAGATATCCTGTATTGATCCTTCATACGGATATATTAAAAAACGCCCACCATTAATTGTTGTTATATTCTCATATTTGCACGTTTTATCTACTGTCATACATAAATCACATACGCAACGATTCAAATCAGTAATTGTGGGATCGTTATAATATCTCTCTATCATTATGGTTTCTCCACAAATACTATTACTATAAGCATTCATAAAAGTGATCCATTTCTCACGAAGCTCAATATAATTTCCAATCATTCTTTCATATATGACTAAAAAATCGCCAATCTCTTGAACAGTGATTTTTGCATCATATTCATCAAAGGTTCTAAATTTAATCATTTCGTCAGGTTTAAATGGACTAATCATATTGGCTGCATTGGCGGCTCGACGAAATTCATATGGAGAAACCTGATGGTGTTTACTAAAAGCCGAACTATAATTTGACGAACTATACCCATAGTTAACTCCAATTTCCGTTATCTTCTTACTCTTCAGCAGTTTGATATCAATAGCACTTTGATCCATCTTCAACCGTTTGATAAAGGCATATACACTTTCCCCTGTTACTTCTTTAAATATTCTGCAAAAATAATACTTTGAAAAGTGGAAATTGCCTGCTACATCTTCAATTGTAATTTCCTCGTCAAAATGCTTCAGGATATAATCGATGCTATCATTAATTAACTGTGTTTTATTCATAATATTCCCTTATTATTGCTTATCGATTAGTATTAATAGGACCTCTCTATCAAAGGATTTCCGTTATGCTCAACAATTTTATTCGTCGTATCCAAATCAGCTATCATTTTAAATAAAACCCAGCAAACATAACATTTGCTGGGCTTTGATATTGGTTGTATGTGTATCTGAACTATCTCTTTGAGAACTGAGGAGCACGACGAGCTGCTTTTAAGCCGTACTTCTTTCTTTCCTTCATTCTTGGATCTCTTGTTAAGAAGCCTGCTTTTTTAAGTACAGGACGATAGTCTGCATCAGCATGTAATAATGCTCTTGAAATACCATGTCTGATCGCTCCTGCCTGACCTGTGAAGCCGCCACCCTTAACATTAACCAATACATCAAATTTATCCTGTGTATCGGTGATTACAAGAGGCTGACGAACGATTAATTTTAAGGTATCTAAACCAAAGTAATTATCCATCTCTCTTTTATTTATAATAACCTTACCTGTTCCAGGTACAAGGTAAACTCTTGCGATACTGCTCTTTCTTCTTCCAGTTCCGTAATATCTTGCCTTAGCCAATGTATTTTCCTCCTTTCAACCTCTCTGATTAATATTTAATCTCTAATGCTTCGGGTTTCTGAGCTGCATGTGTATGCTCTGCTCCTGCAAACACATGTAATTTATTGATCATGGATCTTCCTAAGGGTCCCTTTGGAAGCATTCCCTTAACTGCAAGTCTGATTACTTCAGTAGAATCCTTTGCCATCATCTGAGCTAAGGTGGTTTCTCTCATACCACCTGGATAATCGGAGTGATTGTAGTAAATCTTCTGTTCAAGCTTCTTACCGGTTGTCTTAATCTTATCTGAATTTACAACAATTACATAATCACCTGTATCAATATGTGGTGTAAAGGTTGGTTTATTCTTACCTCTTAAAATTGCGGCGATCTCTGATGAGAGACGTCCTAATGTATGTCCTGTAGCATCAACTACATACCATTTTCTTTCAATTGTTGCCGGACTAGCCATAAAACTTTTCATCGGTTTACCTCCTTATGAAAATGTATTCTCGAAATTTATTTTCTTTCCTACGACCGTAAACGCTTTATATTAAACAAAAGCAATGTACCGTGTCAATTATAATGATTACGAGCTCAAATACTATTACCGGGGCTTTGGTTCAAGTATTCTCACGTCACGATTCATTATTATATTACATGTTGCCGGGCGTGTCAAGCATTTTCCATATAATACAGGCACTTGTTCAGCTACTCACTTAAGTACTATAATAATTGCCAGGGTATACTGAAAACTTTTCTATAACTTTTCAATAATTTTTCATTAATAAAATTCTGCGCTTCTATAATTTGGAATATTTAAGTGGCAAGGCTTCAATAAAATAACGCTAAAGCATATAGTTTAGCGTCATCCTATTAATCGGGCTAATAAATTTTATTTTGATTTGTTCTTATCACTACCATAGGTACCATAATACTTTCCATAATATTTACCATAGTATCTGCCATAGTATTTTCCGTAATAACTGTTCTTCTCCATAGGAATTTTATTCAATACAGCTCCCAATATTTTGCAATTTGATTTATCAAGCTGCTCTTTCACATTCTGCGCAAAACGATAGCTTATTGCATTTGCTTCTATTACGATTACAGCCCCATCTGAGATTTGCGCTACGATAGCACTGTCAATTACTGAACCAAGCGGTGGTGTGTCAATAATAACATAATCATAGTCTTCACGAAGCTTATTAACCATTTTACTAAAGCGAGTATTATTAAGGAGCTCCGCCGGATTCGGACTATAGGTTCCGGAGAAGATAATATCCATATTCTGTATATGGGTATGGCATAATACTTCATTCAACTCCTTTTGACCGGATAAGTAATGAGTTAATCCATACTCGATTTCTCCAACCTTATATCTACCGATCAAAACCGATTTTCTTAAATCAGCATCAACAAGTATTACTTTCTTACCCACTTCTGCAAAGGATACAGCAAGATTGAACGAAACACTTGATTTACCTTCATTAGGTGTACAACTGGTAAAGGATAATACCTTTATCTCATCTCCACAAAACTGAATATTTGTTCTCAGTGTTTTATATGATTCATTTGCTCTGTAGTCTAATTCTTCCCGGTTAATTGATATCGTTTTCGCCATTGTATCTACCTCTTTCCTTTACTAGAACGGGTTAACCTCTTTTTACGCCTCTTCTTATCAAGCTCGGTCTGCTTCGCAGCTCCGGATTCTATAGGTATAAGACCCAACGTGCTGATATCAAGATACTTCTCGATATCCTCCGCATCCTTAATCGTGTCATCCATTAAATGCAATACTATTATTGCCGCTGCTGCCAAGAAAATTCCGATTAAAGCACCAATAATTATATTTCTCTTAATGTTCGGACTGGAGGGAGCTGACGGAACAACACCATATTGCACAACCCTAGGTTCCTTTGTATCCATTATTGCAGCTATACTACTTTTTGATACGTTGGTAAATTCATCCACTATCTGTTTAGATAAAATTGCATTCGGATAAGTTACTATTATATCCAATATGCGAGTATTGTTTTGATTTGAAGTAGAAATATGACCCACAAGCTGCTCATATGTCATATCCAATTCTAAATTTTCTATAACTTGATTCACTACTGGGCGGCTCTTTACTAATATCATATAATCCTGTGTCAGCTGTGTACCAAGTTGTAAGTCAGACATACTAAAATCTGATAGTGAAGGTGATTTATTTAGTATAAATAATTGTGACTTAGAAGTATACATCGGTGTAAGTAAAAAATTACTGAATAAGCCCGCTGCTGTTGCAGTGATAATTCCCGCTAAAATGATTACCCATAAGCGCGCTCTTATAAGATAAAATAACTCGACCAAGTCAATTTCGATATCTTCATTCGTCTTTTCCATACCAAGCTCCTTTATATGTATATATTCTTCAGGATTTTCTGTGGATTTTCCTTTATAATTCGATTTATAAGATTCTCATCGCACTTTTTCTGTAGATTTTTTACTACAGAGCTCATAATTGGCGGCCTTACCTTAACATCGTGACAATCACTCCCAATTAGATGTACCAATCCTTGATTTAATAATTTTCTATTTAAAGCAGCTTCCGTATTAAAGATGCCTCCCATCAGACTACTGCTATTCATCTGTATATAGCACCCCAATTTCACCAAGTCGCTGACTAAATCTTCTCTCTTATGAAGACAGGCATACCTCTCCACATGAGCAAGAATTGGAGCATACCCTGCACGAATAAATTCTCCCAATCCTCTATAGATATTTTCATAAGCTTCCCTGACAGAAAACTCGACTAGTGCATACCTGCTTCCCGCTATCGTCAAAGCTTTGTTTGATTTAAGCGCATCTATAACAGATTCACTGTAAAACAATTCATTACCCAGCAATATCTTAAGTTTCATATTTAATTTATCTGCTTCCGCCTGCACTTTATCTCGCACAAGCATCAATTGCTCTGCTGGTACATTCTGGTCTCCTGCACTGTAATGAGGAGTCGCAATAATAATACCGATTTCTTGTTCACCTGCAATTTTAAGCATTTGTAAAGTCTCTTCCATATTTTGCGAGCCGTCATCGACGCTGGGTAAAATATGTGCATGAATATCATAATAACAATTTATATTATCCATATCAGCCACTCTCTAACCATTTGCAACCTTTTTTCTTAAATATCCAGTTAAGGTTATTAAGAAGGCTGAAATAGTCAGTCCACTTCCTCCTATATATAGGAATACGATGATATCCCATTTAAAATATGCTGTTAAAAATTTTTGATAATATTTAGGATTAACATCAATCGCCATATATTTTTTTATTAAAAGCAAATAGATCGCTGTAACTAATATAAGACATGAGGATGCTATCGAGGCATAATTTATATAACGCATACCTCTATGCTTAAAGCGATGCATTCTAATCAAAAAGAAACATAGTAATCCAATTAAAATAAGATCTAACGGTATAGCTATTTTCATTAAGTCTAGAAATTTTGATTTATATTCTTTATAATAATTAACAAATTGTAATTGTATACTATCTACATAATTATTCTCTAGCTCGGATATCAAGACTTCAATACCCGTATTTAATTCATTCGTTCGTACAATTCCTTGTTCAGTTAAATATCTGTTAAAACTGTCTGTTAATGCATTACGAAGTTTAATTGTATTGATCTGCGCTGCCTCACCTGCCAATATATTATTCACGTAATTTTTTCCGCCAACATATATTTTATCAAAGGGAACAGCCTCCTCTAATACCTGTTTAGGAAACCCTGATTCCTGTAACATTTTTACTGCATTTTCATAATAATTGTCATATACCATGTCATAATACTGACTCTCATCTAATTTACTTAGGATACTTCTATCATTAAAAACCCCAAAACTAAATCCCAAGGATAGATAAAGTATAACAATGAGTAAAGTAAGTATACAAGCAAAGGTATTATTAATTACTATCCGAATTTTTGATTTCTTTCGTTTCATTCATGAACCTCCGGTCATTGTATCGCTTCTGTTATATCTGCTACTTTATTACAATAGACGAAATATCGATTGCTTCTATCACCTGTCAATTTACCAAAAGGATAACAGGTATATAAGATAAGCTGTTCTTTATCCTGTGACAAATCGTAAGCAGTCGTATCTGTTGCAGCTGCAACTTTCGTATCAGTAACCTTATAGCTATATTCTTCGCCATAGGTTGTAGCAATATTAACGATATCTCCAACCAAAATCTCTTCAAGAGGAGCAAAATACGTAATATCATGTCCTCCTATCAGAATCGGTTTTCCTTCACCCGGTAGCCCACTAAGTGAATATTGTCCCACACCTTTTTCAAGTATAGTATCGCTATCTCCATAATAAATTGGTGCTGTCAGTGCTATTCTTTCACAGAAAATTGTACCATATTGTGAATTAATTTCAGGTTTTTGAATTTCGCTCGAATCCATAGTCCCATTTATATTCACGATTGGCTCTAATTTTTGTAACTTTCCGCCTTGATGCTTTGGTGCTCCGTTTTCAATAATCATTTTCGTTTTTGCTGTAACATAGGAAGCCACTGGAGCTCCAGCAAAGTACAATATTATACTTGCCAGTATCATAAAAAGCAATGACATTCTTAAATAAGTAAATACTTTTTTCAAGTTATTACTCATCCTTTTGAGCGAAATAATTAAATTTTATCGTTACAATCATTCCCATTAACATTATGACTCCTATCCCTGCTGCTATGATTACCGTGCTGTTCATATCAAAACCTGTAGCTTTAATAGCATCCTTACTTATATCTTTTATATTACTTAAATCCTTTGAAGCCTCAGAAGTGGTAATATCATTTGATTTCGTTGCATCTGCAAGCAGACCACCTAGAAATTCATCGTTAGACGCTTCAATTGAATTATTCTGTGATTGATTCGATTGACCATCTTTCTCCTGACTAAGATTTTTGTCAGACTGATTTACAGAAGAATTATTATCCAAGTTGTCTTTCCCGGAATTATCAATATCCTGTGCTTCATCAAGGTTATCTGAGTTTGTATCCGTAGTTATATCTGAAGGGGAAGCATCGTCTGCTTCGCCTTTCTGATTATTCTCGACTGGTATCAGATATCCGCCCTCCACTCCCATCTCTAAATAGGAATTGACCATTTGGAGAGCTTCATCCTTCTTTTCCTTCGTTAAGTCCCTGCTATCTTCCATAAAATAATTAGTAAGCTCACTTATATAGGCTGGATCGACCTCATATACTTTGCCATTATATTCAAATTGTCCCTTAGCTGCAGCTATTACTTCCTGTTCATATTGATTTAACGTGCCTGCGTAAGCTACAGAAGCCGAAATAAAACTAGTTATAAAAATACCAAGGGATAGTATTAGTTTTTTCATTAGGTGCCTCCTAATCAACATAAAAATTATACACTCTACGAAGCATCAATTACTGCATCATAAAGTATATAATCAAATTATACCTATATTAACAGCCTAATAATCAGTTTATATTTATTACATCAAAGGATTTTTCGCTTCATCAGCGAAAAATCCTTTGAATATTACTAATCTGTTTTGTCTTATGTTTTAGAATAAAGGTGTAAAGATAAGTCCTTGTGGTGCTCCTGAGATTGTTAAGGATTTATTATCTGTACCCTTAGTAATTGTGTAAGTACCTGCTACACCCTTAACGGTTACTACACCATTATCAGCAACAGTTACAGTATAGGATTTTCCGTCTAACTGACCACCCTTGAAGGATACCGTCTTAGTAGAACTTCCTTTTGTACCAGTTACAGTTACTTCCTCACTACCATATGCATTGGAAGTATTTGTTGTACTTTTCCATACTTTCAAATAGAATTCTTCTGCACTTAAGAAGTTCTTTAACATAGAAAGTACTTCTGAGTCTAATTTATAGGTCTGACCATTGTAAGTTACATCAATTGCTTTTAATTCAGTATAAGGCTGACCAAGAACAAAAGTATCACCAGCTTTAATTGTAAAGGAAAGACCAGCAGGGATATCAGAGATTGTTAAGGATCTGTTATCTGCACTCTTGTATACTATAAATCTGATACCGCTTGCATTGCTTACTACCGTTACAGAACCATTATCATTCACTGTTACTGTATATGATCTTCCGTCCAACTGACCACCAGTAAATTCTACGTTCTTTGTACTGCTACCTGCTGTACCTGTAACAGTAACTGTCTGATCACCGTCATAGGTATGTGAGGTCTTCACTGTATTCTTCCATGTCTTCAAAGTATCAGCAGATGCATCCAGATAAGAAATCAGTGTACTAAGAACTGATTTACTTACAACATAAGTCTGACCAGCATAGGTTACATACATCTCAGAAATCTCGGATAAGGATCTATCCAAAGTATATGTCTTGCTGTTTGCTGATCCGCCATTGTTACCGCCTGTACCGCCACCTGTATAACCACCATTAGTACCTTCTTGGATCGGAGTACCTACAACTGACTGCTCTGTTGCACTAGTACCTGTACCTACAGTAACCTTAATGGTAAGATTACCTGAGATATAAGGAATTACATCCTTTGAAGCTGCTTGTATCTTAGTAGCCTCTGCACCCTTTAAAAGTGTAAGATCAATCTTAGCATTACATACTAAATCAAGCGGAACACTGGTTGTAATTTTGATGCCAGGAATATTTGCAACCATTTTAATGCTTTCTTTGGAGGTACCGGAAATTGTGATCTCAGCCTTCTTATCAATAATTAATTCTTCAATTTTTCCGTTGTTCTCAATTATTAACTTAGCGCCTTCAGCTGTAGCTTTAATTGTAACCTTAGCACCAGCATCCACAACGATTCTTGCATTTGCAGCCGCTACTGTCAGAGTATTTCCTGTTGCTCTTTCATACCAGGTATCAGCTTTAATCTGATTAATCGTGATAGAAGCAAATTTACCATTGTTAACAACATCTGACTTAGGAGCGTCAACTACTAACTTCTGCTTAGAATAATCGCCATTGGCAATTGTGAAATTAACCGCTTCAGCAGTCTTGATCGTAATCTTTGCAGCACCACTGCCAAGTAACGCATCTAATTCCTTCTGAGTGGTTACTGTACCAGCTTTATCAACCACTTTGAACTTTACAGAATCCTTAGCGCCACTTAAGGTAGTAGCAGTAATTGTTACTGTACCAGCCTTCTTTGCAACGAATTTACCGTTCTTATCCGGAGCAGCTATGGAAGCATCGCTGGTTGTCCAGATTGTCTTGTCCTTAGAGGTAGAAGGTGCAAGTGTTCTGTCAAAGTTATATTTCTGACCAACATTTAATGCTGTAACCTTATTCTTAATTGTAATTAATTGAGCAGGCTTAATAACTGCTACTGCACATTTTAAAGTATATGTATTCTTCTTAGGGGTTGTAATCTTACAGGTGATAGTAGCAGAACCTTGATTAACACCCTTCACTACACCCATCTTATTAACTGTTGCAATCTTTGCATTGCTGGTAGACCATACATATTTAGATTTTGCTACCTTACTCTTAACATTTAAATCATATTGCTTTCCTGTCAAAACACTCAATGTTGTCTTGGTTAAAGCGGGTTTGGAAGCTGCTTTCGCTGTGTTAGGTGTAATAACTGCCACTGACATAATAAGCATTAAAGCAACCAGCAATTTAGCCATTGCCTTCTTCCAGGTGTGTCTAATTTGGTTTTTCATCTTATCCTCTCCTTTTAAAAAAATATTGCGCCCTATTAACTTTTATATTTAAAGGCATTAAGCCGCGAGTAACAGATTACGGCTTTTAAATATATAAACTAATAAAAATATATTAATGGTAAGGAGGTAAAAAGTCAAGTAGAAAATTGGAATTTTTTAATAAAATTAACGTCGAATTAGTAGGAAATTAAGCGCATTTTGTTGAAATAAGTATTTACTGTTTTGCATACTTTTTTATATGAATAATTCTGTAAATAATCCACCATATTAAATATCCCACAACTGTTCCTGTCATATTTGTCAGAATGTCATCAATTTGAAAATAACCTCTTTTTGCAGCATACTGGCTCAGTTCAATAAGAAGACTGAAGATTATTCCAATGAAACAACAGTATATTCCCCTTTGAAACCATTTTAAAAAATGAGGAAGTAAAATACCCAGAGGAATAAATAGCAGTATATTCTCTATTGGATATATATTGTTACTAAAGTTATTGGAAAATGTACTGAACAGCTTTAAATCCAAACTATCCCTAGAGCCTGGCTCTCGCGACAGAAAGGTTATGCATACGACATGAAAGCAGTAGATATATAAGATATAACCGATGATAAGCTTAATTCCATAAACATCTATAAAATTTCTTAATCCGTGACTCTTCCGATCTACTATTTTTATTATCAAATAGATAAATACTAAAATAAGTACACCCGTTCCAATCGCATAGGGTGCATATAGTTTAAAGGCGTTAACGATATCTTTTACTATAATATTTGACATTTCTCCCCTACCTATCTAGTTTTATACTCTGAGCATCAAGTATATAGTAAACAAGAAATTTGTCAAGGTACACAAGTATTATGTTTCCATAGTTTACACGAGTATTACGATTTCATAGTTACACAAGTAATTTCATTGCTACACAAGTATTATTTCTCTATTTTATATACAAATATCTACAATCCGTATAATATTAATAAAATAATAATCAAAAATAAACCGAGGTCTAACATTAAAAGAAAAGAATGTCGATTTAACTTATCCTTTATCCAAATTCATTATTGTATCCTATGAAACTACATGTTAAAATATAACTGTACCTGTCATATTATGTTACTTACAATGGTATACTGTTTTAAAATTTCTACCTGATTTAAGTATTTTAATACAGTTATATTATTATGAGCACTCTCGTAGACTCTTTGCAGATTTGTGATATTATCAGTATCAGCTTCACAAATATAAGGACAACTTAGAGCTGACGATGTTGTTATATAAATGATCTGAATAGTGGTTTACAATGTTGCGTAGGAAGTAATAGGAGTGCTTATTAAATTTGGGGAGGTATTTTATGTTAAAAAAACTACAGAAAATGAGGCAGACTTTTTTTGATGCTAAGAATACACAAATGCGTATTCTTACTCTGTCAGCAATCGTACCGGGTTTATTGTTCCTTGTTACTATCTTCAATTTTTTATTCTCTAAGGTCTTTCGTTATATTACTCCGGTTATATTAATTATCATTATCCTTCTGTCAGGCTTCCTGTTATATGAATTAATCCGTTTTATGAAGGCAATCCGCCTGATTAACCAGAATGCCATCATATTATCTCAGGGCAATTTAAATATTAATGATATTATAACCGAGAAAACTAAGGGTCTTGAGATACTTACCTCTGCTTTCAATGATATGAAGCGTAATCTTCTCAGCTATATTGAGTCTACCAAGAATAATGTTATTGTCTTATCAGAAGCCGTTGATAAGGTAACAAAAAGTATTGATATGACCTACAAAGGCAATGAGCAGATAGCGGCTAACATGTCCGTCGTAGCTGAAAAGGCTCAGGAGCAATTAAAGATTGCAAAAAGCACTCTGGAGGGGATCGAAAAGGTGAGTCTTGGGGCTTCCAAAATTACCACCACCTTAGGCACCATCGAGAGCTTTGTTGAGACCACCGTAAAATTAACTACAGATGGTGCTGAACATCTAAACACCTATAACGATCAGATGAAGGTAATAACAACCAATCTTGAGGAAACCTCTGATTTTATTAAAACTTTAAATACTAATCTTGAAGAAATTAATGAGTTTGGTAACTTGATTATGAATATCACCGGTCAGTTAAATCTACTCTCCTTGAATTCACGGGTGGAAGCTGCAAGAGCCGGGGAAGCCGGAAAAGGTTTTTCCGTGGTTGCGCAGGAGATGAATAAACTATCTGATGCAACGAAGGACAGTGTTACCCAGATCAACAATCTGCTTGGGAATATTATTAAGAGTAACGCTAAAGTAAGTGAAAGTATCGAAAATGTAACAGAAAGCTTTACTATGAGTAAAAAAGTATTTAATACCGTTAAGGATTCCTTCTTTACTATCAATAATAACGCTAATATATTAAATACGGATATCAAAAAGGTTTATGAAGAATCACTAATGATCAGTAAAAACACGAAAGAGATCAGTGAGCAGGGTATTGTACTTCATGATGCTTCCAATGAAATATCCAGTATCACTCAGGATGTAGCTGCTGTAACAGAGGAGGAGCTTGCAGAAAACGAAGAGATAAACAGCCAGGCTGTTACTCTCAAGAATATGCTCTCCGGTATTAAGAATCTCCTTAAGAGATATAAAACCTCGGTATCACCTACCGATCAGCTAAGCACCAGGAAGCTGAAGTTAGTTGTTCTTGGCTATCATAACAATTTATTCTGGCAAGCTGTAAAACAAGGTGCTTTATACGCACAAAATGAGCTTAAGGACAAGAATGCGGAGATTGAGTATATTGATTATGATGAGATAAGCTCTACCTTTAAAGAGACTATGAATGAAATAATTAATCAGGGTTGTGATGGTCTAATTCTACCAGGCTTTGTTAAGGGAATAGAAGAATTTTTTGATAAAGCTAACCTTAAAAAAATCCCTGTAATGGCCTATAACTGCGATATCACAGATGATTCCAAACGCCTCTCCTATTTTGGTCCTGATGTTCGTGCTGAGGGAGCCCTAGCCGGAGAAATTCTTGCCAGAAGCATTAATGAGGAGGGCGAAGTTGTTATTTTTAAAGGTGACAGCACCTCTTCCATCAATTCTATCAGAAGGGATGCGGCTGTAGCTAGCTTATCAAAATTCAGAAATATAAAAATCGTCTCCGAAGTCGATGATATGGTAAATAGCGGACAGGTTTATAAAAAATTAAAGGAATTATTGTATTACCTGCCAAATATAAAGGGTGTCTTATTCATCGGAGGCGGTGCTGGCGGTGCTGCAAGATTAATGGAAGAAATGAATATAGTTGGTAATATCAAGCTCTTCTGCTTTAATTATGATGAGGAAGTCATAAGCCTTATCAGAAAGGGTATTGTACATAAGGCCTTTGGACAGGATCCCTTCGGGCAAGGCCATGATCCAATTATCTATCTTTATAATTATCTGGCAGCAAATGAAACGCCTGAAAGTAATACCTATACCAGAACCGAGGTTATTGATAAATTTAGTTTAAGTGATGATTAACTTGTACCGTTAGTCATACGTTTATGCTGGGGCTGTTGCACTGGCGGTTTTTTAACCGCTAGTGCAACAGCCCCAGCTTTTCATTTATTATAATGTGAATAGAAAAGCATAATTCACATCTCAAAGTTTGTGCCTGAATAATTCTTTGGTATAGATTGTGAATGTGCAAATCAACTAACTAAATTACACGAAGGGGACCTGGAACCCTAAAAGTGAAAGTTTAGATATTTATTATCCTCTCCGGGATAGGTTACCCCTCTGGTTCCGTAAGTCTCCCGCCGTAACGCACTTGCTAAGACCTGCGCCGTGCAATTTCTCTTATATCCGAAGGCACTAAAGCAGATAAATAGCTTAACCGGGGTATTTCCTCCAAGTTGACTTCCATATTCCTGCATGAGCAACTTCGTAAACTGCTTTTGATACATAATCATCATATGTGAACCCCTACCCTGGCTGTCCGCAATAACAGGAAATACCATACGGCCAAAGCCATGAACTGCAATAATCGTATCCGTAGCAACATCCGAGCTACCATTGCTGTTAAAGGGATTGATATTATTTTTAAGCATGGAAATCCCGGTACTTTCAATTTGGTCTTTCGGAACGAAGGAAAGAAATGTCTTTTTATTAAAGAGTTGATTCGCCTTACTGTTGTATTTAGGATATTTCGTGACGATTTCATTTAAACTAAAGGTGTTCTTCATCTGTCCGGCTCCATTGTAATATTCGATAGGCATGCTACCGAAGAAGCTATACATTGCACCACTGACAAGCAGTCCCGTTCCCATTCCTGCGCACGCACCAATTGCAATATTCATCCAGGTCTTTCCACTTAAAAAGGAATCTCCTGATACTGCCGCACCGGCAATTCCGCCGGCTAAGCCTCCTGCTAATCCTGCTCCCGCCCCTGAAATCAATAAGCTAATATTTTTAACATACGTTAGGCTCTTACCTGCAACATATGCTGCCGTAGCCACTCCTTTACCGAGCAGTCCGATTCCGCCACCCGCCAGACCGCTTGCTGCACCTGTGGCAAGTGAGGATAACAGCAGCTTACCGGTAATAGGCTCACTATCGATTGCAGCAGTGACTGTGGTTCCAACAATACTACCGGCGGCTCCTGCAAGAGCACCGGTTACGGTTAATCCGATTGCACTTGCCGTAGAGGTAGTGGCTATTGCCCCAACCGCAAGACAGCCCGCTATGCCTCCTACAAGAGTTAATGCCAGCCCCAGAACAGCTCCTATTAATATTGCCCACCAGGAGCTCTCTCCTGTCGGATCGGTGAACATAAACGGATTATTACCGCAGTATAGATAGGGTGAGGCATATTCTCCCTTCGGATCAACCGAATAAAAGCGCCTTAAAGAAGGATCATACATCCGGCTCTTCGCATAATACAGACCGGTTTCTTCGTCAAACTCATAGCCGGTAAAAAAATAATGCAGCCTTCCGTCATCACTTCTGTGCTCCAGACCAAGCATTTCTCCGTAAGGTGTATAATGAAGATTTAATAAAGCTTTCCCCTCCTCGTCAGCCATTGCACGCACCGAGCCCAGATGATCCAGATGGGTAAAATAGCGCTTACCTCCCTCCTTCACACAGCACAGTCCATAAGGACTGTAGGAAAAGGTTCTGGTGCGTTTTGTCCCATCACCAAGAAGCTCTATCTCTTCCATAATATTACCCGATGCATTATGAATATAGATTCGATCAACAGCCTTCGACTCCTTTGTCAGGCGCTTTTGATTATTGTCGTAAGCCAAACGGATCTTGTCATTTGGTGTGGTAAAAGATAGTGGCTTGCTTGTATTTACCGAATATTCTATATGAGTTATTTCTTTAGGAATGGATTTGATTACCGAACCGTTTTCGTCATAGGAATATAAATCCTCCCTGTCGGATATACCCGTTAACTGATTGCTGCCCTTCTTATAGGTATACTTTGTAACCTGATTGTTTTCCTCAAACTCCAGTATATTTCCATTTGCATCATAGACGATGGACTTATTCGTGCCAAAGGACAGCTCCGGCTTAAATACTCCGTCTGCAAAGCAGGCAGCACCAAGTATTCTGCCGGAAGCATCATACTTTACTTTGTATCGCATTTGTCTAGGTAGCCCCTCTGGCAGCTGTTCCTTCTTTAAGCTTATTCCTACCTCGCTGACTTTCCCGGTGTAGGGCCCTTTATCCTTATTCTCCTCATAAATTAACTCTTCCTTAATAAGACCACTTTCAAGCTTTGTAAGCCAGCCCTGCCCATTATAGGAATAGCTCATTTTGTCTGCTTTACCATAGTTAATTGATTTTACTAAATCATTCGCATAATAGTCAAAGCTGCTTACCGGCTCTTCCTTTTCATCCCTTACTGTTTTTATTCTTCCTGCATTGTCAAATTCATAAGCTATGCTGCTTCCATCGGAATAAGTGGTACTGATTATATTATCGATACTGTCATATTGATACTTCTGCGTGATTGCTTCCTGCAGCTTTCCTGGAATGTAAACTGATTTTGCCGCCATTCGTGCATAATTGTCATATTCCATCTGATACCGTGAAGCTAATTGTCCCCTGTCATCGAAGGTTTGAATAGCCGTTAGTAATCCCAACTGATTAACAGCCTGATCATCGCTATGATAGGAATAAGACTGTCCTATTATCGCACCGTCTTCTGCAGCCGGATAGTCGGGTTTTGTGAATGCTTTCTTTTTTAACTCCTCATCCCATTCAGAAGTAAAATGTCCTTCCTCCGTAAGATGATGAAAGCTGTCATATTTCTTATAATATACCGTTCGGTTCATCCGCAGCATTTCATTTTGTATAAAGCGTACCCTCTTGTATTGGTCATAAAACACCTCAGTTTTCCCACTGTCACAATCTTCCTGTGACAGCAGCAAGCCGGCATAATTATACCTTGCTATTCTAACAAATTTCTCCTGTCCCTGCTCACTTGACCCAGTATAATAATTCGGAAGATATGTCCTCACTTCGATACCCTCTTTTTTGTAAACCGTATCAGTGGTTGTCAGTAAGAATTCCAGCTTAGCCTCGTCAAGCCAGATTAGTTCCGCAACTAACGCACCGGCCGTATTCCGATAGCTTTCCTTAACGTGCCCATCTGCATCTATACTGCGGGTTACGTAGTACTGCGTAAGCGGGAGCTTCAAAATGTTGTAAGTTATTTCATTCGTCCCATAAGACAGTTTTTCTGTATGACATTCTCCAGGATTAAGTAAATTAATCGCATAGGTCTTTCCAGCTCCGCCCTTCTCAATCAGTCTGCCTGTTGGAGTATCCTCAAAGAGCTGCCTGACATATGGGTATCCCTCATCTCCGGGATATGCATCCGCTACTTCTCCTAGCATTACACCGCTCCTCCAGTCAAAGGACTGAACGAATTGATAACGATAGACAAATGGAAGGCAGGCCTTCGAATAATTAAAATAAACTGGTTTTGTACTTACTGCCACCCTTGCCAGTTCATCATACAGGGTTTGCGTAATTGTCATACCATTCCCTTCCAGGCTGTGTCCCTGACGAAGCTTTCCGGTCTTATCAGTAAAATGTATACCCAGTTGAGGCTTTACACCACACATAAATTTTTGAATTGCCAGCTTTCCATCTGCACAAAGGGAAAAAGCTTCCTTGGAATTCGCAGTAGAAATCGAGTTAAAAATGCATTTGCCATCTGAAAGTAATAGGATGATATTGGCTTTATATAGGAAAATACTTCTTCCGCAACTCTTTGCTTCCTTTGTTATTTGCTGTCCGTTATCGGATAATACCCATCCGGTCTTTGTCCACCGGACACTAAGATCCTGGCCCAGCACAAGTTCAAAGGAATTGTTTTCCTCATTATCAATCGAAAAGCTGACAAAATAATCATCGGTAAGGCTTACCTTCTTCGGCCTGATCCAGCCTCTGCCGGCTAGGTGCAGTAAGGAACCATTCCTACTCTGCCACTGGGTCTCGTCCTCACTTTCCCAATCGTTTAGCCAGAAGCCCCGGTTATAAAAGCGGTCATAAAAGCTCCACTCCATCGGCTTACAGTATAAAACAGTATGGAACGCTTCCTGTGCGCTGCCAGTAAGATATGGAAGCTGCAGGCTGAGTGCAGTTCTATCTTTGCTTAACTGTGCTGCCCTCCTGTCATAATCATCATAGATATAATCCTCATATTCCGTATAGCCACCCATCATGTTAGTAAGCAGTCCGCCGCATTTATCATATACCATAACTCGGGGGGGTGCCTCGCATATATGGAAGCAAACATTGTCTATGTAAATATCCTCCGCTGATTGATTCATAAACTCAAAACGAAGTGTTTCCCTGCCGGACAATTTTAACTTTTTAAAATGGTACTGCCACTTAGGACTTTTCATTATCTCAACTGCTTCCCTGCCGCTTTCTCTGATAATATGAAGCACAGCAGAGGAATTTGTATTATAGCTCCAGAAGGAAATGATGTAATCGTTATACTGCGGCTCAACCTGTAATATAAGCGGTGCTGTTATGGTATTATACTTAACACACAAGCAACGCTTTCCGGTATGGGAAATTCCATCAACCACTGCTTCAGCCGCTAACTGCCAGTGTTCTAAAGGAGCCTCATATTCTTCAAAGCCATAATAGAGGGCCTCCTGATTCGCAAGCTTTGCCAGAGAGAAATTTGCTACCTCTACCTGCCCGCGCTTATCATAGATCACACTGTTAATCATTCCTTCAGGGGCCTCTCGTTCCAGAACCAGTCCGGTGCTGCTTCTTAGATTGATGTTACCTTCTAACTGCCAACCGTAGCTTAAGTTAGACTCCTCATCGTAAAAATCAAAACTTTCTTTCCCCTCTCTGCTTCCTGTCCATTTATAATCCTTTACCAGATCAAAGACAGAAACATCAGAATATAAGGCATCGCTATCCCAGAACCGATAAGTTACCGCTTTGGCCTGTGTTAAAAAAACATCCCCATTAGCCGTCCATACCTCATTTTTATCCAGTATCTGTTCCTTCAGCCGGTTGGAATACCAGAGAGAGGGATAGACTTTATAGCCGTAAAGGCTTTTCTGTACCAGGATTTCCTTCTCCCCTCTTGCATTATAGCTTTCAAAGCTTGTCTGTGTCTGATTTCCGGAGGAACTATCATAGCTATAGCTTCGATGCGTCTTCACCCCATCTTTAAAAAACGTTGACTGGGACGATCTCATGTAGAAGCCATGAAGGTTTCTTTCTTCTCCTGTCAGAGGATTTGTCACCTTATTAGACATATCATATTCGGTATCAAGCCTCGATACCAAGACATCACTTGCGTTGTACGTTATTACGGTCTGAAGCTGTCCATCCAGCGCGCCGTTAAGATAAGGATTCTGATCAGCCCTTAAGCCTACCAGACTGTTCCTATAATCGTACTGCGTATATCCGTTGGTCTTTTTGCCATCCAGTCTTGGAAAAACCCATACTCTGTAATATCTGATAAATTGTCCTGTCTCATCACAGGCTGCATATCTTTCATCATATTGGTAATAAGCACCTGTTTTATCGATGCCATCATCAATTTCCGCACGTACCACCTGATAGCTTGTAACGGGATTTGTGATAGAATCCCCCATAAAATAATACAAAGTCACCGAAGAAGTATATTCTCCGTCCTGTGTCTCATAGGTACAAAAGGCTGAGCCACAAGCTGATATCTGCTCTGCTAGAGGCTTCTTTTCATCCTCTGCTTCCGGCGCTGGAAATAGCTCCCTCTTTTCCTCAACATACTCTATCTCACCATTTTTCATACCGTAAAGCAAAGAGCTTATCCGATTTCCTTCTGCATCCCTCGCTAGACAAGCCAGAAAATCAGGGCTACTGTTAACAATAGCCGAGGTGTCAACCTTATCCGGCAATGTTTTGTAAACAGCCGAAAACGGAGTATCTGTATCATGATTTATCTGCAGGTTATAGACGTTCTTATCCCAGGTCGCAAAGCTTGCAGAACAGGTCGGCATATACCTACTCTTATCAATTTTTTCCGGGGTAGCGTGATAGAGGTCTACCGGGACGTTATTCCAGGCTTCATCATTCCTATTGGGATCAAATATAAGTGCTCTTCCGACTACCTCATGCTCTCGCAGCTGTGTACTTAACACCGTATCATCACCGTAGGCGAATTTAAGCTTTGTATCCTGTTCCGACACCTGCTGCAGCAACGAATTATTTTCGAGCCAGGTTTCACCATTGAAGCGAAGCAGATAGCCTCCCGTCGTAATCAGCTTATCCGATATGATATTGACATTCCACAGTGCTGCTTCTGCAGCAGTTACCGACCCGCTTTTGCATAACAGCTCCTTTTTATATGTCTGCACCAGGGTACCGCTTTCCGCTTTTAGGTTCCAGATATAAACCTGATATCGAAAGGAGGAGCTGTAGTTGTCAGTAACAAAGGAGCCTGCTATAATCCCTGCGCTACTGCTTAATGAATAGTATAGTCTGTCCTGTACTCCATAGATATGTAAATCCTTAAGTGTTATAGATAATGCCCTAGTAAAGCCGGATATTTCATTGACATAATAAAGGGTAAGAGATGTATTGCTGCCGTTATAAATATCATAGTCTATTATTGTTAGCATGCCCTCCGAGGAGGTCATTAAATAACGTTTGTTAACTGAATAACCTTCAATTAGGGAGGGGCTTTCCTTCCACCTTCTCTCCGGGCCGTTCCAGTAATAACCCTTTATACTCCTTGCTCCGGGATCATTTATTACATAAAAATCTTCTCCTCCTTCAAAGCTTAAGAGAGGAGACTTAATTATTTTACTGCCACTTGCTATAAAGCCGCCAATTACGTCAGGATCCATATGATACACAGCATATTGAAGCGTTGATTGGGCCGTATCCCAACCATAAATCAACACATAATCCTTTTTTACAATTGCATTGATATGATTATAATCAAAGTAATCAAAGGCTTCCTGCGCAGTATAGAGCTGCCATTTACCCACCCAGGTATACAAAGCAATCCTATTCCTTCCAGTGTAGCTCCATATTACCGCTATATAGTTTGGCCCCACGAAGGTTTTTGCTTTCCCATTCGTATAGGGTGCCGGTATTCTTAAGCTGCGGCTGCTGCAATTCGGTAAATTCCTGGCTGCATAATGATAGGTAATTGCCGCTCCCTCGGAATAATGAATGCATTTAATCGCGCCCGAATTATTTTCACCTATGCTGTTATAGGAAAATGACATTGGAGGGTACTCCCGCCCGTCAGGCATAATCAGCCTTATTGCAGACAGAAGTCTTTTCACACAATCACCCTCCAGATAAGGATTAGACGATGAGTTCGTATAAAAAGCAAAGCTATAATCAAATTCCATTCTCTGTATTAGCGTACCATCCGGATAAAAGCCTTCTATCGACTGTAAGTACTTTGTTTCATAACTGCTCTGATAGGCATCCGGTCTGCCATCCGGTCTCTTTTTTTGAGGATCAGCATATTCGCGGATTTTCTTACCGGCTCCGTCCTGATAGAGCTTATCCCCATAAGAAAGCACTACTGTATTACCAAAAAAATCTGCTATTTTGCTTAAGTAGCATTCTTTTGTGTATTCTAGGCCCTCTGCACCAACTCTTTGCAGGCTTTGGACATAGGAATATTCTATTGTGTCCCCCCAGATATTTATCTGCTTTGATAAATTCCAGGCCTTAGGACATTGCTTCTGCACTCTTATGCCCTCTTGAGAATGGCTATGGATGGAGGGTCCGGACCAGCCGTCCCAGCTCACTCCGTAATTAATTGTGCCTTCCCCTCTGCCGCCATATAGCTCTGTGATACCATCTGCATGTACAACTCTGAAGCATTCCAATTCCGGATAATAGCTTATTCTTGAGAAGTCTGCACCCGCACCTTCAAATTGAAGACCTCCGTCATAGATATGGATTTCTCCCCCTTCTACAACAGCCAACTTATAGATGACATCATACTCAGAATCGGTAAGTCTCCATATATCTTTGCTACTCTTTGTTATAATACAAGCTGCTCCAAGATAAAGCCCCTGTCCATGAAAAGCTGCAATTAATCGCTCGGTTATCCCGCTGCTATTTAAATCCTTCGTAAAGCTATCGTCGAGCTTGCCTCTCTGCCAGGTTTCGTTAATCAAATAGAGTGGCAGCTGCGATTGTTCATAAGAAAGATAGTATTTCCGCAGGTTAGCAGGCAGATAAAAGGATGACTCACATTGAATTCTTGCATAGCTAAAGTGCCAGCCCAGTCCCATAATACCGGTTGGCGCCTCCTGATTACGTCTTAACGCTAATTTATCAACATCACTTTGATAAAGCGCTGAAAGATGAATCCCCAGATTATTCTTATTAGGCAGGGAAAATAAAGCATACCGAAAGCTTACCATGCCCCGAAACAGATTAACGCTCTCCCCTACTGTACCATTTGTTATAGCGCCATATTGAAAAGGGGATATCTCCGGAATATTTCCCGTTCTCATCACTAAACCTCCATTTCTTAAAAAATAGGTAATCACATCTCCCAAAATGTAATTACCTATTATCGTCAATTATTATATCAATATTTTTCTATTACGAGTATTCTACCTGGGACGCCTGTTACCGTACTACTCTTACCAGTATCGCCATATTCTCCGGGAGAGCCGGTACCGCCTTTGCCTCCGCCGTCATGATGTTTTCCGCCGCTTCCTCCGTCTCCGGCATCTCCGCCGTCACCTTTAGCTCCACCTTTCCCGCCTTGTCCTCCGGCTGCCTCTTCATTGACAGGGACGATCTTATCGGTACAACCAACCGGTACGTATACTGTAATATTATTGCCCGGAACTGCGTCACCGCCATCACCACCGACTCCGCCTTTCCCGCCGGTTCCTCCGCTGCCTCCACTACCGCCACTTGTTCCTTCACAGCCGCAGGTGGCACCATCGCCTCCGGTTCCTCCTTTTCCTCCTTTGCCTCCTTTACCGCCATCACCGCCGGTTCCACCACCGCCGGATTTTGTATAGATTACTAATTTATTATCTAATAGACCTTTCAGATCCTTGATGTTTATCTCAGCTGGCATGGAGGCTTTCCCTTTTTCGCCTTTTCCGCCCTTATCTCCTGGGCTTCCGGTCTTACCTGGACCTCCCGGTCCTCCGTCATCCCCCTGAATTCCGGGAGAAGAACAGGTTCCCAGCTTTCCGGTATCTCCCGTCCCACCTCCATCACCATCTTTACCGGCTGAACCTTTTCCACCGTCAACTCCATAGATACCTATATCAAAATTATTGCTCTGCCCTGAACCAGCTTCTTTTATTAGCTTGTCAATAGTCATCGTTACTGCAGTATTATAAGCAACGATGGATGAGCCGGCACCCATGGTTAAAGTTCCGATCGTTACGCTGACCGGAGCTGCTGAGGTTCCAAGATTCCATACTTCGCCGGGTGCAAGTGTTTTATCTGCAGCAGCAATTGCAGTTACATCCATCGGAAATAAACGTTCTAGTACCTTATTCTCGTAATCATTTAGTTCCTTCCCATGCATTACATACTCAGAAAGGTGCTTCAGAAGCTTTTGTTCATCATCCATAGCCTCCTCCCCGGTACTTAAATCCATGTTGGATATTGCTGCAGCGGTTCCTTCGTGTAATAATTCCTTTAGTTCCTGGGGATTATTCACCTTTATCACCTGTGTAACCTCGCCGCCCTCCTTGATTTGATGTTCACAATTCATTTTCCTTATTAGTGCGTCTAACATTGGTATTCTCTCCTTTCAACACAGTATAGGCTTCTCATTTATAAAAACAGGAGGGGCACTACGGTCATGTCCGTTTCGTCCGTCCTGACCTGTTCTACCGGCTTGTCCGCATATTCCGACTGGGCCGAAGCTTCCATCCGGCTCTAGCCCTCCTCTTCCTCCTTTTCCGCCGGTTCCGCCTGCTCCACCTTTACCGCCGGGACCTCCTGCTCCCTTGATTCGAATGCACTTTATGTAGTTCTCCTGTCCGGTAGCTGTATTGATATAGATATTAGAGGAAATTCCGCCATTGCCCCCTTTTCCGCCTGCTCCTCCGTTACCACCAGCACCTCCTGCTCCACCTCTTCCAGCAGGATAATCCTCCACAAGCGTTCTATAAGCAGCTGCGCCATTCCCTCCGCTGCCGCCATCGCCACCCTTTCCTCCGTCACCTCCTGTGCCGCCACGTCCGGCGCGGGCTTCAATTATCAGTGCTTCCTTCGGTGCAACTATATTTCTTAGGGTGATTTCAGCAAGCTTTGTTGATCCCCCACAGCTTCCATTCTCTCCAGCTTTGCCGTCTTGCCCTCCAAAGCCGTCTTCTCCATTAACACTGCCCTTAGATTCTCCAAGGTGAAATATTCCAAAAAGGCTTCCGCTTACCGGTACGTCCTGAGCATTTTGACCGGCCTGCCCATCTAAGCCGTCTATTCCATTTTCACCATCCAGTTCACAATCCTTATCAGAAAGATAAGAGTACGGGGTCGGATGGATACCTATGTCAAAGTTAATATCAGAATTAGTTCGGGGATGGCTTTTAATTAGGTTTTGACAAACCAGGGAAAAAACATTGCCACGGATTAGAAGAGATGCATTCTGCTCCAGTATTAATGTATCAATATTAACAATGCAATATAATTCTTCATCGTTATCAACATTCCATTCATGGCCCCTTGTACTTACATCCCAACAGGTTCCCTCCTTGACCGTTTTTTCCTTTACGGATATCGCCTTTACACGGATCGGAAGATGCCTTGCCAAACCTGGGGCATCTGTAGCGAGTATTTTACCATTTGCAAAGGTTACTGCTTCTCCTCTGTCATGCATTCCCTGTCCTAGCTTCTGTCGGGCTTTGATTGCATCAAAGAAAGTAGCTCCGCGCAGCTGCCTTTGTTGAAGAGTCGCCCGGGACAGTACTACTGCCCCTTCCTCCAGGGTTGGAATTTTTATCTTTGTTATAGCTTCCTCACCTGCTTCCAATAATCTGATATCATGTCCAAGAAGCTTTGCTATATTTATAAATTCATCCGTCATGTTTACTCATGATATAAATCTAAAGCATATCTATGCATCTATTCCATCAATCGTATGACACCTAAGTATGTAGATCTATCGAGGACTTCCTGCATAAGTCGTTAAGTTCGATCTATATCTTTGCTCCTCTCTTACTCTCCTACTGTCGCAAAATACTATAATGGTAATCTTATCCTATTTAGAATATTTTGTCAATTGTTTCTAATGTAAATCACTATAGACATGCCTTTCATCAATGGCATTTCTCAGAACAGAAAAAGCTGGATAGAAGTGAATTAACTTCACATCCTCCAGCATCCAAAAACAATTATTGAATCCAGCACACTAGCATAGAATGCCTGCCCTTAGGGCATAAATCCTGAAGCATAGCGTCTTAACTATTCATGGCTTGCATGTGCCTTGCAAGACTATTTACACTAATACTCCTGGATTATAAGGAAATTTGCCACATTATAATGCAATGCTGTATCTGCTAGGTAAAAATTCTCCTGGGTTTTTAAAATTTCCTTCCCTTTAATATCATATCGGGAGCACCGATTTAGAATATATGCATTCCCCGGTTATATTCCTATATAATTTTCTTTTTCACCAAGCTTTTCGTTCCGGTCATGGCGATGTAATCAATCCTTGCGATGGTACTAACAGTTTACGATAAAAGGGGATAAAATACTTGATTATAACATCTACTTTACCTATACTTAAAGTAGTGGTGCGGATAGATGATCTGATTTTATATGGATTATGCACGATTTACTTGCCTTAGGCAATGACCATTATTACGTTAGCTACTTTAGGAGGATACAAAATTGGAAATCAAAAAAATCTCTATCATCGGCTTAGGTGCTCTAGGAGTTATGTACGGAAATTATATCAATGAAAGAGTACCGAAGGGTAGTTTAAGAATTGTGGCGGACAATGCACGCCTCCAGAAATATAAAAGTCAGGGAATATATTGTAATGGAAAGTTATGTGATTTTACCTATATTACTCCAGAAGCTGAGGATCCTGCTGACCTATTAATCTTTGCCGTAAAATTCGGACAGCTTGAAGAAGCCATTCAAACCGCTGCCCGACAGGTCGGAGACAATACGATTATCTTATCAACCTTGAATGGAATAACCAGTGAAGAATATCTAGCCAAAGCTTTTCATAAGGATAGAGTCCTCCTTTGCACCGTTCAGGGCATGGATTCTGTTAAGATTGGAAATCAGATGGAATATCATAATTTTGGTACCTTTAGCATCGGTACCTGGGAGGATACGATTACCCCCTCACTTTGTGCTGTTACTACATTTTTTGATCAGATCGGTCTTCCTTATGAGATACCGTCCGATATGAAAAGGCAGTTATGGAACAAGCTAATGCTAAATGTTGGTATTAATCAAGTTATAACGGTCTATGAAACAAATTATGGCGGAATTCAGAGAGAGGGAGAACCCAGGGAAATTATGCTTCAGGCTATGAAGGAGGTAGTAATGGTAGCTCAAGCTATGAAGATTAATTTAAAAGAAGAAGATATCAGAAGCTGGGATAAGGTTATTGGCCGTCTCAATCCGGAAGGTATGCCCTCCATGCGGCAGGATGCACTGGCTCACAGACCGACGGAGGTAGAGCTTTTTTCCGGAACCATAATACGTCTGGGGAAGCAATATCATATCCCTACCCCCGTGAATGCTATGCTATACCGGAGGATTAAGGAATTGGAATATGAATAATTAGTATCCTATGCAGTTTGGCAGTAACACTTCTTCTGGCAGCCTTTGATATTCTATATTTCACTGTTGTAACAGGCAGAACAGCCATTAGGTCTTCGCTATATGCCGTTAGCCTCAAATTACGGCTTGGCGAAAGATTTCTTTAGTACTTTATACCAGCTAATGGATCTGCCATCATTGGCTGCTTTATAGTATCAATTTTTTATTTCACCATATACATAAGTAATCGAACAAGATCAATCGTATAAGTGGGTGTGCTGATTTAATTATTCGCTATACTTATCTTTGAATAGCTTTTCCCCACATCTAACATAGTTTATAGAATTCTTACCATTGTTTCCAAATACCCATGAAATTCTTCATGCATATCCTTTTTCCTTAGCGATTAAGATACATCGTCTCGTAGTAATTTTGATATTCTCCTGAAATAATTGTCTCCCACCATTCTCTGTTATCAAGATACCAATGAATTGTTTTTTTGATGCCATCTACAAACTTTGTTTCTGGAAGCCATCCAAGTTCGTTATAAATTTTTGTTGGATCTATTGCATAACGCATATCATGTCCCTTTCTGTCTGTTACATAAGTAATTAGATTTTCAGACTTTCCAAGTTCTTTACATATGATTTTTACGATATCAATGTTTGTCATCTCGTTATGCCCACCAATATTATACACTTCGCCGATACATCCATTGTGAATAATTAAATCAATGGCCTTACAGTGATCTTCCACATAAAGCCAGTCACGTACATTCTCACCTTTTCCATACACTGGCAGTGGTTTATCATTCAATGCATTTGCAATCATAAGTGGAATCAGCTTTTCTGGAAAATGATAAGGTCCATAGTTATTGGAACAACGGCTAATTGTTACAGGAAGGCCATAAGTGCGATGGTAGGATAGCACTAAAAGATCTGCTCCTGCTTTAGAAGAACTATATGGACTACTTGTATGAATCGGTGTCTCTTCTGTAAAGAAAAGATCAGGGCGGTCTAGCGGGAGATCCCCATATACTTCATCCGTAGAAACCTGATGATATCGTTGAATTCCGTATTTCCTACAGGCATCCATGAGTACCGCTGTCCCTTTGATGTTCGTATCAAGGAATACCTCCGGATTTTCAATAGATCGGTCAACATGGCTCTCTGCCGCAAAGTTAACCACAATATCCGGATGTTCTTCTTCAAATAATTGATATATACCTTCTCTGTCTGTAATACTTAGCTTTACAAACCGAAAATTAGGGTTATCCATAACAGATGTTAATGTCGATAGATTTCCTGCATATGTGAGAGAATCCAGACATACTATCTTATAATTTGGATATTTATTTAATATGTGAAAAACAAAGTTACTTCCAATAAATCCGGCTCCGCCAGTTACAATAATATTCATAGTTTATTCCCCTTCCAATTTTACTTAATATAAATTTTCTTTGTATTTTCCGTCTAGTACATCTAATAAATATTGACCATACTGATTTTTCTTTAACATTTCATATACTTTGAGCACATCATCTTTCGTAATCCAACCATTTAAATAGGCAATTTCCTCTAAACATGCAATTTTTCTATGCTGGTGCTGTTCTATTGTTTTAACAAAGTTTGTCGCTTCAACAAGACTCTCGTGGGTTCCTGTATCAAGCCATGTGAATCCTTGTCCCAGAAGTTCTACATTTAACTGATTCTTTTCAAGATAAATTCGGTTTAGATCTGTGATTTCAAGTTCTCCTCTGGAACTTGGCTTTAAGTTTTTCGCATATTCTACTACACTGTTATCATAAAAATATAAACCCGTTACACAGTAGTTGCTCTTTGGTTCCTTTGGTTTTTCTTCAATGGAAATCACTTTACCTTTTGAGTCAAATTCTACAATACCAAATCGTTCCGGATCATCTACATAATATCCAAATACGGTTGCTCCTTTTCCTGACTGAGCATTCTCCACTGCCTTACTTAGTCTTTTATTAAAACCATGTCCGGAAAATATATTATCACCCAGTACCATGGCAACTGTATCATCTCCGATAAAGCCTGCACCTATAATAAATGCCTGTGCCAATCCATCCGGGCTTGGCTGCACTGCATAGGATAGGCTTACTCCAAACTGATGACCATCTCCCAGAAGTTCCTGAAATCTTGGAGTATCTTGTGGTGTAGAGATAATTAATATTTCTCGTATTCCCGCATTCATAAGAACAGACATCGGATAGTAAACCATAGGCTTGTCATAAATCGGAAGCAATTGTTTACTTGTGACCATTGTAAGTGGATATAGGCGTGTTCCAGATCCACCGGCTAAAATTATACCTTTCATCATGCTACCTCGCTCAACATTATTTTTCAACTATTCTACGTTACATTCTTTATTACTTATTTTTAAATATTATAAATGGTGCCCTTAGGGCACCCTCAAGTGTTTTTTATCATTTTTATAAAATTATTTATTCGATATGAAAATACCAGCGTCCTTTGTTATTCTAAATCCTTTTTCCGTATATTTTTGTACAAGTAATCGAAACTCATTATATCGGTCTACAATATACTGATTTTGATTACCATGGCAGGAAAGTACATAGGAAATAAGCGACTCAGGTGTTGGAACCAATAGAAAATCTTCATATGAACACCAAGTATTGTGAGAAAAATATGGTTCTAAAATAATTTTTCCATTTTCTCTACCGAATTTCTCATATAGTTTATGACTTGATAAAACAATCCGGTCATCAAATCTAGAGACGAGCTCACTGACTTCCTTCATATGTGCAGCGCCATACGTGCTGGAAATTAAAGTGCCCTCGGGCTTCAATACCCGTCTTATTTCTTGTAACACTTTTGATATATCATCACAATAAAACAAAAGATGATTGGCAATAACCAAGTCGAAGCTCTCATCTGCAAAAGGAATTTCACGACAATCAAATGCTTTAAAAGAAAAATTATTATTATCCAAAGAAACTTTTCTTTTTGCATCCCGCAACATCCCATCTGAACGATCTGATAATACTACTTGTACGGATACTGGAAGTTTTTCTATATTTTCTTCCCAAAATGTGCCATCTCCACAACCAAGTTCCAATACTCGCATACCGGATTTGAGCTCACAGTGTTCAAATATCCAAGGAAACCACCCCTTCTTGTTTTGAGAATATCTGTTATGGAGATGAATTCTGGCTGCTATATTGGAGGCATTATTATATTGATTTTTTAAGCTTTTATCTAAACCAATATCATGTATTACTTCTAACGACTGGCTCCAATTCACTTCCTTATTTATAATCAACATCTGTGAGGCACTCTTAATTGTGTCCGCTACAATATGTAGCTGATCAATTCGTTCTTCTACCAGCTTCAACTGTAGCTTAAGAGATTCTTCCATAAAAAGAGAATCCGACTGGTTAATTGTCATTTCTTTGATATCTCCAAGAGAAAACCCAAGATATTTCAATAATAAAATATGTTGTAATCTTGCAAATTCAACATCTGTATAAAATCGTGAACGAGTATCTGGATCAACATAAGATGGTTTTAAAATATTCTGCTCATCGTAATAACGAATTGTTTTTTTAGAAATATGCGACATTCGCATAAATTCCCCTGTAGAATAATAACCTTGTTTTTTCATAATGAAGATTTTCCTTTCATATATGAAGAACTACAATAGCATTGGTATTTATTTGTTGTTATATATGCCGACATAGAATACTAAGATCATCCAGAATAGCCAGAATACAGCCATTTTTAGGAACTTATAATCGGAATATAGAATGTAATTTTTTGTAATGTACTAATAATTTATCTTCTTTAAAGCCACCAAACTGTAGAGTGCTTAAGGTATTAGCATACCTGAATCTCGGGACTGCTAATGCCTTAAGTAACGAGCTTCCTCCTCGCTAAACTAATTCCCTTTTCTGGGCTCACAAGTTAATTGTATTGCTAAGTATTTGTGTACTTATTTTTGAAGAACAGATATATGTCATATATCAAAAACTCACTTTTTGACATATTTTCCAATAATACTTACATATTTGTTGGTATGTTTTAAAACTGAATTTTTTGTATAATTTATATTTAAATATAATATCAATTAACTTTATAAAAAAACGGTAATATGCTTTTTTATGCATATCTCCCTTCTTCGCTTTTAGAACATGCATTTGTGTATTCACCGTCTCAAATTCGCTTAATTCTCTGATAACATCAATATAACTATCTTGTTGCATCCGCTCAAATATATCTTGAGCTTCTTTGCTGCGTATTATTACGCAACTATTCCCTTCTGATTCAGTTTTAGACTCTTCTTCATTCCAGAAATCACAAAAACTAATATCTGCCTTTTCAGCAAAATGATCTTTACACTGCCGACAGCCAGGGTTTTTAAATACTTGAGAACTAAACATTCTTTCAAACAAAGAACCAGTATGAACAAACTCAATCTTTTGTCGATCTAAAATCAAACTGTTCTTTCCCGGCCAGCCATCACCACGGTAATACATCTTTGCAGATTCCAAGTGCTTGATCCGCTTGTATTCTTCTGTTGCCTTATAACTCATACCTCCGCTACAAGTAATACCTATCTTAAAGATGTATATATTACTAAATTCTCCCACATTTAAGCTAAGGGATCGCAATTGGCATGGGGTCCCAACAATAGCTATTCTCTTCGTATTTCTATCTTTACGTAAAGCATTTAAGACTGGATATGAAACGTATCTTGATGCAAAATCTCGCGGTCGTTCTTCCAAGACGTGTTTATTCTCCTTAGTCACATATAAAGGAGTCATCTCAACTTCGCTTTTTTGGTCATATTTCATCATCAAGATACCTTCCACAATATCCTTATCAATCAGGTAGCGCGCAAGAGAATTAATAACCCCACCAGAAGTTGCATCATGTCTTACATGAGCGTCTGTAGAGTGTGCTAGATAGATATTCTTATATATTCCAAGCAATGACGTTTCTTCTTGGTTTGTAGCAGGACAAACCCTTAAACATTTTCCACATTCAACGCATCTCTCTTTGTTGAGATTTGGGCGATAGAAGCCATCCTGCTTATTAAACTGCATCTCTATCGCATTTATTGGGCAAGCATAACTACATCCCCCACAAGACATACATTTTTTTGTTGAAGTAATCTCACAAATATTCATCTTTAACCCTTTTTCTTGTTTTTATGTATAATTTTCTTTAAATCATCTCGGCCATATAGTAAAAACATAATAAAATATCCCAAGCCTCCACAAATCACAATGTCAACGCATAGATTTCCCCATGAATTAATCGGCATAAAAATTTTTACACCAAGCATTACAAAAAGTAATATTGGTATCGAGAGCCAAGTCTTCAATACTGTAGAGATAAAGCACCACTTCTTTTGCTTCAAACACCACGCTGCATAAACTGAATTGAAAATAGTATATCTTATAATCATAACAACCGTGGTTGATAGAACTATTGCATACAGTCCAAGGCCAAACATCTTTATCATTATTATTTCTGTAATAATGCTAATTATACCACATCCCAAACTTATAACCACAGGAAGCCTCAACTTATTTACAATAACGCTCAATTGAGCCATTGTCGATGTAGTTGAATCAAAGTAAGATTGAATCACAGTTAAAATCGAAAGTAGCGTTACTAAAAGTAGTTCTTTCTCAGATAAGCTCTTTTGCCAAAGTGTATAAAAATCATACGAAAAAACAATAAATCCAGTGATGGGTACAAACAGTAACAAGGCCATTGTATTAATTGACCTCCGCACATTATTAATAAGACCGTTTATATCTCCTTTTGTAAAAAAAGCTATAAACACTGGTGTAAAAATCGGTGCAATTGTAGTAATAACACTGGTCACATTGTTCGGCATAGTTCGAGCAATAGAAAGCAGTCCCATTTCATAATCGCCTATTAACAGATTAGCAACTGTCAAATCAAGCCCCCTCAAAAGAATAGTACTTACACTTCCGAGCGCCATCCAACATCCAGATTTTGCAAGATCTAGTGCATACTCCTTTCGAGCATCCTTTAAATTAATTCTTAGCTCTGGTGTCAATCTCCTAGTTAAATCTACATTCATAATAGCAACAATAATGGTCGCAACCAAGGTTGCAACAGCAACCCAGTATATTCGAATTGACACAAAATTTAAGAAAATAATAATGAGAGCAAATCGAACAATATATTGAATGATATTTCGAATTCCTTGCACATCGGTTCGATTTGTAACAAAAGTAGATGTAGTAAATACTAAAGTAATCAGTGAAATGACATAGGAAGCAAATATCAAAGCAAACGTCAATTCAACATCAATAACAAGCCCTATCGGAATAGATAAAATATTAACCAAATTTGGGATTAAAACTATTCCTGCCCCCCCCAGTATCCCAGCAACTACGAAATTTGCCACAACCAAGCTGTTAAAATACTTATTAGCTTTCTCATAATCCCGACGATAGAAAGCATCCGCAATAAATCTGGAGGCTACCGAATTAAACACAGTTGCCAAAATAGACGCATATGATACAAAATCATTAGCAAGTCCAATAAATCCATACGCCGACGCTCCAACTTTGCTGACTATAATCGGAGAAATATAAAAGCTTATAATAAACTGTACACTAAAAGCAAGGACATTCATCAGTATATTTTTTGAGTTCTGTTTTCTTTCGATATTTATTACCATATTTTACACTCCGATATTATGCTTAAAGAAATCATTGACTAAACCCTTCCATAATAATAGACATGATAATCCATTATCATGTTTCTATGCTTTTATATTTTCAAGAAAATCAATTATAATTTCTGTTGTTTTAGCTGATTCTTGTTGTAGTTTCATAGATTCCTCAAATAATGTACCCTTATATTTTTCATAGTTATCTTCTAAATTTTGAAATGCCATTTTCAGTGTTTCAAAGGAAAGATTATCGATCGTCACACAGTAGTCCAACATATTTATTTTTTTCATAAAACCTTTCATTTTTTGTTCATAAGCGACTGACACAAAAGGACACCCCATTTTAGCTGAAAAAATATTCGAATGATATCTCATTCCAATAAGTGCATACATTTTGGAAATTACATATTGTTGAAAATAACAGTCCTGTTCATCACTCATCGTAAAACACCCTTCTTTTGAAAAAGAAGTCATATAATTTCTATCATTTTGTGTTCCAAATAATTGAGGAATAAATAAAATTCCGTACCCTTGTTTTAATAAATACTCAATCATTTTACGAAATGCAGTATTTATCCTATCTTTTAACGCAATATCATCACTATATTTAGGATTCCACATCAAATCAGTAACTGTAATTCCTACAATTTTCTTGTTCATTCTAATAAAATTAGATAAATCCTCATCCGCCTGAAGCTTTTTTTCATTTATATCAGTATCAATTGGATACTGAAATGCTGAATCCAAAGTTACAATAGGCTCTTTAAGCTTAGAACTCTGCAATCTATTAACATACTCAGCTGAAATAGGTTCCCTTAAGCAAAAGACTGCTGAATTATTAATAACCTTTTTTCTCAAGTAATTTCTAAGCATGTTATTCCTCTTATCAAAAGGTCCCATTGATGGCGCATAGAATGCATAAGGTGTTCCTATTGCATTTACTGCGAGCAAACGAAGAATATAGGGCATTTCATTTCCCCTATAAATATCCCCTATACTAGGTCCTCCAGGTCCATGAATAACAATATCTGCTTCTATCACCAGTTTTTTAAACGTCTTACTCCTTTTCGAAAACGCAATTTTACCATTTGATAAAATAAGCAAAGGCAAATCAAAATAGAAATCTCTTTTCCTAGGATAAGCTAGGTTTTCACAAAAGATATTTCTGTCATATGGAAATTGCTCTACATTATCTGCCAGAAGCCAAACTACTATTTTTGAAGAGGGATACCTATCAATTAATGCGTCTAACATTGCTCTCAAGGCTGCTTCATCCCCCCTATTATTCCAATGTGCATGAATAATGAGTATATTATAATCTTTTCTCATAGGTTACACCCCTTTCCATTTAACCATTATATAGTCTTCGAGAGTTGACTTCCAATTTTTCGCTTCGTTATAAATGTAAAATATTCAAATATTGCGAAATAAAAAGGATATAAAAAACTTCTAGCTGTATCAGTTATGATTAATGTAAATGTAGTCGCAATTAAATAAGTGAACATAACTACTAAAAATCCATACTTGCTTCTATATTCTCTATTATTCAGTATTTTTATAATTTCTTTCCCCCAACGAATAACTGGCCAAATAAAAATCGGAATAATGAATATGCCCACTTGGGCTAATAGACCAATTATACCAACATCAACATAGTAATATATCCCCATACTTCCATATTTAACAATGGAATAATCCAAATTAGTAATAAAACCCTGCGCAAAAATCGGATTATTCAAGAATGCTCTGCTATAATATGTATAGGCACCAAAGCGAGCAGCATTATCAGAATAACTCTCTATACTAAAAGTTTCCATTAAAAATTCAAGAGCACCTGATACAATCAAAATTACTGTGCATAATATTATTATACTCAGACCTTTAAATATTTTATTTCTAGTCGTATTATTTACCCAAATACTTGCAACTATCCCCAAAGCACAAGCAAACATACTCATTCTCGTTTGTGAAATAAAGACTACACAATATAATTCAATTATAAAAAACACTATATTTTTTATTACAAATCTATTTTTATTTTTATACCACACATCAAAATTATAGAGTAGGAAAAAGCTACCCATACTCCCCACTGACATTCTTACTGTATCATTTCTTAAAGCAGCTCTATTCACCCCTTCAAGAAAAACTATACCATTAATATTTAAGAGTACATGTTGTATGATTAATAGAACACAAAAAGCTACAATTATTAAGTTTAATATACCTAAAAAATTATCTATAGATCCTTTTCTAATTATCGTTACAAAGCATGGATATGCACATATAACAAGCAAAAAGTCCGTACACACGTTAAACTGATTTATTAAATGCTGTCCCCTATAGTAAACCATAGAAAATGAAACAATTAGAAGCAAAGACAATAATAATACTTTTAGGTAACGAGTCGTAAATGAACATTCTTTAAATATAGATTTATCAATATGGTAAGTTAGTAAGAGTAAAATTAAGGCAACTGCAAGTAACAATATATGGCTATTCGATGACCACACTGACTCCAATGTGCTCGGTATTTTAAATAAATTAAACATCCTATATTCAATTATCAGCAGTATAGTAATACCTAATGATATAAGAGATGACATTTTTATTCTCATTGTATCGTCTCTCCTTGTCTTTGCAGTTTTTTTGATAATATAGACTCTCTAGCACTTAATATTTCTTTTTCCTTGTCATTTTTATATAACTTAAATAACAACCTAATTTTATAATATATACTTTCAGACCAAAAATATAATCTCCAGCTATAATTATGCTTATCCGATACATAGATAAAAGAGTCACATAGCCTCTCATAAATTTGTTCTTTAAAAGAAGTCGATTGTCCTTCCAAATGAATTATTTTATGGTCTCCATAATAGTCAATTTTATAACCTTGCTGAATAATTCGATTACAAAGATCTGTTTCCTCTCCATACATGAATATTTTTTCATCAAACATGCCTGACTTTATAAATATATCTTTTCTAACAAATAAGTCAGCTCCATTTATATACATTTTTCTTCCATTAAACTTCCTGTTTCTCTTCATTTTATTCTTTAGTATAAAACCAAATCCAAAATTAATCTTTTCATTATAACTTAAATTTAGATTCCCTTTTGCATCAAGAAGTTGCACTCCGAATAAGCCAATATCCTTGTTGTTTTGAAAAACATTAATTGCAAATGAAAATATAGGCTCAACCAAAATTGTATCTGGATTCAAAAATAAAATAACATCACCGTTAGCATACTCAGTACCCTTGTTATTTCCAGCGCCAAATCCATTATTATCATTTCGTACCACGGTAAATATTTGATTGGTGTAATGAGAGAGCAAATACTCATAAATATTGTTTTGAGGAGTTTGTTCAACAACAATTACTTGCAAGGCCTGGCCTATATCATTATTTTTTTCAATAGAGTCTAAGCAATCGCATATTACTTTTAAATTATTATAACTTACAATAATAACACTAAATTTACACATAATTATGCTTGTACATCCTATCTATTCAATTTTAGAATCTAAATTTTTATATAAATCATAATGTTTAATTGCTATATCGTCAAATTGCGGAACAACCGCTTTTTGGGGAACCGTATATTTATCTACATAACCGATTTCTATAATTGTTTCAGCTAAAAGGTTAACATCATTATCTACAAAAGTCACTGTGTCTGCAGGAAACCCCAATTCCACTTTGGGATCACTTGTGATTACTTTCACTCCTTGCTGAACTGCTGCTAAGAAACTACTATTACGTGGCGAAACCCCCTTATTAAACAACAAAACTGCTAAATCAGAACATTTCAAATACTTAGCAACATCCTCTTTTTCTAGAAAACCGGTTTCTACTATATCATTTTCTAAATCATTTTCGTGTATTATTTCTATTAACTTCCTGTATTCAATAGGATCAACATAACTTAAGTCTGTCAGCATAAGATAGACAAATTTCTTCCCTTTTGATTTTAGTCTACCCAATGCCCTTAAAACGACATCAACCCTCTTACTTTCATTTACAAATCCGAAATGGCTAATTATGATTTTTTCATCATCTAGATTTGTAATAGTCTCTCTTAATTTTAATATCTCATCCTTTTTAGATTTACAAAATGGAATACTTGATCCGATATTTATAAATGAAATATTTGATTTTCTTTTAACAGGAATATATTTTTTTATTTCCGGTATAAATTTTATATCCACAACAATAGTATGGGTTGCAAATAATATAGACGGTATGCGGCCAATTTTATAATTTGTAGTGCAATCATTAAATTCATGAAGCGTCAGTATAACCTTAAAGCCAGCGAATCGCAAGATTGGTATTAAAATCATAAGTGTTTTACTACCAAAATAGCTCACCGATGGCCACTGAATATGAATTATCGAACACATTTCCTCTTTAGCAATATTAATAATCTTTCTAATTACATCTATCTTTCTCCAATTTTCGATGCCTCTGACATTATTGTCGCCATTTACATATTCTGAACTTGTAAGCATAATTACACTGTGCCCAAGTTTAGTCATCGATGATAGTAATTCATATGTATAATCACCAACACCACAATGAGCTGGAGGAAATGTACCACATATCATCATTACCTTACTCATGATTTACCTACCCTCTGATTCTATAAGTGCTTCATATGTTTTTTTTCTGTAATCCTGGCTATTAAAGAATTCCAATCTTTTAATTCCTCTATCTATTAATTCATTTCTTTGTGCAATACTTAAATTCTCTACAGCGAATATTCTTTGTGCTAGTTCAGTTGAATCATCTATATCATTTAAATAGATAGCGGCATTACCTGCTATCTCTGGCATGCATGACGCATTACTTGTGATTACAGGTATTTGTGCTTGAAAAGCCTCCAAGAGTGGGTATCCAAAGCCTTCCAGTCTTGATGGAAAAAGTGATGCAAATGAATTATAATAAAGAATTCGTTTTTCTACTTCTTTAATATAACTAGTCAAGATTACATCACTTTTAAATTCATTATTTTCAACTAATTTATATATATTCTTACTCTTATGAGCAATATTTCCTGCTAAAACGAGTTTTTTTGTTCCACCCTGCCTTCTGTACTTAAAATAACCTTCAACAATCACATCTGCATTTTTTCTAGGTGAAAGAGTTCCTACAAATAATAAATATTCAGACTTTGCTAAATTATATTTATCTAAACATGCTAAGACTTCAGACTCTGTAACGTCCAAACCTTTTTCAAACATTTTCTTTCCGATATAAATCACATTAACTTTATTTGGATTAATATGCAGATATTTCACTGCTTCTTCCTTTCCATTATTAGAGATTGCCCAAATTTTATGTGCCCTTTTACAAGATACCTTTAAAAACAGCTTATGAGCAATATTGGTTTTGAAAGGTGCATATTTTGAATATGCATATGCCGACATATCATGAACATTAATATAATTTCTTGTTTTTCCCACATTATAAGGTAGAATAAAATTAGGTTGCCAAAAAACATCCAATTTATCCTCTTTAAGATGCTTCTTTAATTTTGTTAATATCCATAAAAGATGATTATTTCCATTATCAATTTTAAGAACAAATCTGTTATCAAATTGCAATTGCCTTGCTAAAGGACGGTCGGCATAAAGGAAATATGAATTCTCATCATTAGTTGATTTTACATATTCTAAAATGTCATTCACGTAAGTTCCAATTCCATCCCATTGATTACAAAGAACGCTAATGTCTATTCCGATTCTCATTTTATTCCTCTTTCTGAATCAGTTTTTCAAGAAAATATGACAAATCCTTAGTTATTCCATCCCAAGTATATTTTTGCTTAAACAATTTTGATGCCTCATAAACCATCTCAATTTGGCTTTTATCCTCTTTCAAGACAGAAATAATCTTATCTGCAAAACTTTGGGCATCGTCAGTGATATAAATGTGTTCAGCATCTTTGAAATCAGTTCCTCTTGCGCCACTTGTAGTACATATAATTGGTACGCTATAGGAGGAAGCCTCAATGAGTTTAGTTTTCACTCCTCCTCCACTGAAAATTGGTATAGCAATAGCATTTGCCTTCAAGTAATATGGTTCTACCGACTCAACTGTACCAGTTACAATCACATTATCGCTGTTAATCTTAAGTAGTCTGTCATCTGGATCCTTTCCTACTATATATAATACTGAATTTTTTACCTCAGACGTAATCTTGCTCCAAACATTATTGTAAAACCACAACACACCTTCAGCATTGGGAGGATAGGACATCTTGCCTACAATTATCACATTTTTATTGCCATCATCAATTTTCTGCAGATCATCATGCTCTTCTGCTCCAATAGGTGCTAAATTTGTAAGCCTATTATTAATGTTCAGTTCTCTTTCGAAGAATTCTTTATCATCTTTTGAAACAAAAATAAACGCATCAATCAAATTATTGCGATAAATCTTTCTCTCATATCGTTCTAATCTAATAGATTCCAGTAAATATAACATTCTCTTTAATGGATTATTCATTTTTTGTCCGATATTCCTTAATGATAAAAATTCTATATTATGTTGACTTAAAACACACTTAAACTTATATCGTTTCTGTAATTCACGCAGATTCATGTACATTTGTGGGAATTCACAAATAACCAATTTGATTTTTTCTCTTATAATTAGCTTCTCTAAGTCATCAATAAGTGTTTGTCTTATTCTACTTGCAACAGAATATGGATAGCGTGCTGCTTTCAGATAATTAGTTATTTTGTGAGCATGTCTGTTATAACTAAAACATTCCTTTACAATTGCCTTTAAATGCTGTTGCTGAATTTCAATTTCACATTCATCATCAACTATTGAAAAGAAATAAATCTCGTGTCCTAAGCCAGTTAGATATTTAATTCGATTGTATACAACCAATCTACCGCCTGTATTAACAGGAAAGATTGCTTCTGGCGACAAAAAAATAATTTTCATGCAAATCCCTCTTCTTACTTACAAACTTTCAATCAATTTCAATATATTTACAGCAAATTGCTTTGCTGTAAAATTATTCTTTATTCTTTCTTTTGCAGCTTGCCCCATATCTAAACGTAGTTCTTTATTTAATAAAAGCTTTTGTAAAGCCTCTGAATATTCATATGAATTAGAATTACTACATTCTATTCCTGTCTCTCCATCAAGATTAACATAATTCACTCCACTTCCAGGGATTGTAAATGTTACTGCGGGTTTTCCGTAATACATCCCCTCCGCTAATGCCAAACCAAAACCCTCATTTCGTGTTATAGAAGGAAAACAGAACACATCGCATGCCCACAGATAAGAACGCCACTGTGTATCGCTTATTTTACCTACAAATTCAATCTTTTGGTCACCCTCAGCCTTCCTTTTCAGTTCTTCTGTTAGTTCTCCTTGGCCTGCTATGATAAAATGTATATTATCCGATACATATTTAGATGCTTCAATCAAATATTCCAATCCCTTATATGGAACATGACGACCTATAAAAAAGCATAACATCTTTCCATTGTATTTTCTCTTAATAATGTCAGCTTGATGTTTCTCTTCATCCCTAATAGCAAGTCTTTCTTCATCAATGGCATAAGGAAGAATTTCTTTTTTACCTTCAAAAAAAGGTGTATAAGCTGACTCATTAACATGTTTCGGTGTTGCACCAATTATTTTATCGGCTCGCTTTATAAGTGCAATATTTTGTGAATTAATAAACTTTTTCAACACCTTCTGTTTTGTTATATCCAAATGCCAGTATATGATTAATTTAAAAGACAAATTCTTATATTTTAATAAATAATGCGTTACATAGGGATTTGGATAATGAAGAATAACAATATCCGGCTTAAAATCTGTCATTACCTTCTTCATCGCAGATGGAATGGTAGCTGAAATTGACTGAGATGATATCTTTGCGAAATAACCACATCTTATTACCTCAACACCATCCACATAGTCGATTTTCGTTTCATTCTTTGTGCAAACCATATTACCCATTTTTGCGTCTTCATTAAAGCAGAGTATTTTCTGCTCTATATCAGAATTCATTTTTAATGCATTAACGATATCTCTAGCAACCTGTTCAGTACCACCAATAAAAGGGTAGTAGTATTTTGAAATCTGCAATACTTTTTTTATAGCCACTTTTCCATCCACCTATTTTAAATAATCTTCAAACATTTCTTTTAATGCATCAAACACTGTGTACTCCGGTATCCACCCCAGTTCCGTGGTAATTAAACTTCTGTCACAACAGATCTCAGATGTATCAACAGGTCTGAATCTATCTAAATCTACCATAACAGTAATCTTCTGATTACACAATCCAACAATATAATTTAGCATCTCATCTAAACTATGAGTCTGGCCAGAGCCCACATTATATATTTTCGTACAGTCACTACTTTCAATAATCATACGATATGCCCGTACAATATCTTTTACATGACTAAAGTCACGCTTTGCAACAAGATTTCCCACTTTAATTACTCCGGATTTTCCAGACTTCTCAATCTCTGCTACCTGTTTACAAAAACTAGGCAAGACAAAGGAATCCCGCTGTCCAATACCTGTATGATTAAAAGGACGCACACAATAGACTTTCATACCATATTGTTCTCTATATAATTCCGCAAACTTTTCCTGAGTCATTTTAGAAATGCCATAAGGATTATTTGCATTCAGCTTTGTTTTCTCACTGATTGGTTTATCCGAAGTCTCATATTCTTCACTTGAACCAATAAACATGATCTTCGGCATTACATCTTGTTTTCTGGCTGCTTCCATAATATTTAAAGCGCCAACCACATTAACCATCATCGTAGTCTGTGGGATGTTCCATGATAGACCTACACTACTGATTGCGGCGAGATTGATAATCATATCTGGATTGTAATTAGTTACTAATCTAAGCACGTTTTCTGAATCCATTAAATCTACTTGTGTAAAATCAATATTTTCCAATAATATACCAAGCTGATTCACATCACTTCCATACACTTCATAACCAGCATTTAAAAATTCCTGAGCCAGATAGTGACCAACAAATCCACCAATACCAAATATCAAAACTTTTCCCATAACCTCACCTACTTAATAAAAATAGAAGACGGATAATATACTGATTTGTAGTCTAATATAAAACACCCTATCCGCCCTTTTTACTTGTAACTGATTACTTGCTTCTAGCTTCCAATTTTGCTAGTTTCAGGTCATGTTCAGCCATAATAGCACATAACTGCTCATAACTAGTTTTTTGAGGATTCCATCCAAGTTTTGTCTTTGCCTTGGTTGGATCGCCCCAAAGATTTACTACATCGGTTGGGCGGAACCATTGAGGGTTAACACAAACCAGCATTTTGCCAGTCTTCTTGTCATAGCCCTTTTCATCTATTCCCACACCCTTCCATTCAAGTTCAATACCATCATTAGCAAAAGCTAAAGTAGTAAATTCACGAACAGTATGCTGTACACCGGTCGCGATAACATAATCATCAGGTTCATCCTGTTGAAGAATTAGCCACATACACTCTACATAATCCTTTGCATAGCCCCAATCACGAAGTGAATCCAAGTTTCCCAATTCCAAATGATCTTGCAAACCGCAAGTAATGCGGCCTGCCGCCAGTGTAATCTTTCTTGTCACAAAATTATCACCACGTCTCTCAGACTCATGGTTAAATAGAATACCATTGCAAGCAAACATATTATACGCTTCTCTATATTGTTTAATCATCCAATAACCATATTGCTTAGCAACTGCATATGGACTGTATGGATGAAATGGTGTAGTTTCACTCTGCGGACACTCTTCAACCTTTCCGTAAAGTTCGGAGGTTGAAGCCTGATAAATACGGCAAGTCTTGTCAAGACCGAGCATATGTATAGCCTCCAAAATACGAAGTACTCCGAGTGCATCTACATCTCCTGTATACTCTGCGGCATCAAAACTGATACCTACATGGCTTTGTGCTGCAAGATTATAAACCTCATCTGGCTTTACCTCGTGCATAATACGAATAATACTAGATGAATCTGAAAGATCTCCATCATGCAGAATGATTTCATTCTTTGCAATGAGGGGATCTATTCTCACTGTAGTAGAAACAGAAGCGCGACGAATAATACCGTGCACCTCATAACCTTTCTCTAGTAAGAACTCGGCTAAGTAAGAACCATCCTGTCCTGTGATACCAGTAATTAATGCTTTTTTCATAAATTTAATCTCCAATCATTTAATATATAATTGAACCTAATGGTTCTTAGAATCGTGTTTTAAAGTACATTATCTAAAAAAGTAACACCTTAAATCTGCTGGTAAAAGGTTACAGTCACCTTTTTGAAATCGGAGGTCTTTAAGCATCCATAACATACCACATCTCAGTTTTACCATTCACTATACTCTAACCATTCGGATTAATCGAGATTTTTGTTTTTCTGTATGCGGTGTTAAATCAATCTTATTGAACCACCCCTCAGATAATCCTTACCCGCAGGTATATGCTTCAACATTCCATCAGTAACCTCCAAAGAATGTATTACAAGTTTCATATTTTATCTTATCATCAGCACTGATGCTCTCACCTAGTTGAACCTCAATAATATCTAAATTAGTTATTGCCTTTACTGTATGTTTACAGCCAGGTGCGATTGTCAAGACATCGCCCGTACGAAGAAAATTCTCCAATCCATCCACAATCGCTATTCCGCTTCCGCTAATCACAGTCCACACTTCTTCACGATATTCATGGCTGTGATAACTCATTTGATTACCAATTGGCATAGATACCTTAACTGTCATTGATCCTGGTTGCGCATCCATAACGGTATATGTTCCCCATGACTTTTCCGCAAACATAGCAGCACTTTCGACCTTTTCTACATAAGACTTCATATACCCACTGCGTTCCTTATCAGATACAAGAATACCATCTCCACTTGCAGCTATCACCATGTCTTTGCAACCCATGGCGATAATCGGAATATTTAGTTCATTGATTATATGAGTATTCTGGCAAGTATCATCCATAACAGCTAAACCTTTTATGTCATCCGCCATAACTTCAGCCATCATGTTCCAAGTTCCTACATCCTTCCAATCACTATTGTATCTCATCACCTGAATACTTGGTTCTTTCTCTACAACAGCATAATCAAAACTAATTTTTGTTAATGTATCATACTTAGAATACAAGTCGTGGTAATTTGTAAAGTCAACCATATTGTGAGCCTTCTCCAAAAGATATCCTAACCGGAAAGCAAATACGCCAGCATTCCAAAGTGCATTCTGTTTCAGATACTCTTTTGCCATCTCTGTGTCGGGTTTCTCCTTGAACTCTTTTACTCTGCTGATAACCCCGGGTAACTCTGGTATAATATAACCATATTTTTCACTTGGATAAGTGGGCTCAATCCCCATCAAAGTGAGGTTAGCCATATTCATCTCCACGAGTTTTTCTAGTTTCTCAACTGCTTCATAATATGTATTGTCTACATATGGATCGACAGGGCAAACTGCTACAGCTTCCTCCTCCGATACCCCTAATTCATCGTGTAAATACGTAGCTGCTAGTAGAATTGCTGGAAAAGTATCTCGTCTACACGGCTCAACACAAATTGAAGTCTTATTACCTAACTGATTCTTGATTGCACTTGCCTGTGATTTACTGGTTGCTATAGTAATTTTAGCATTTCTGTCAACAGCAGTTACCTGTCGGTATACACGCTGCACCATAGATTCATATTCTCCATTATCATCCTTAAACAATTTAATAAACTGCTTAGAACGAACATCATTGGATAATGGCCACAAACGTTTTCCCGAACCACCAGATAATAAAATAATGTTCATTTATACTTTTTCTCCCTTCAAATTTCATTCCTAATTACTTGAATAAGATTCTGAATACCTTCTTGTTTCTTTTCAGAAGTTAAACTTCAATATGTTCGACGTTAGCAAAGCTTGAAACCCGTTCTGCATTAACTTGTATAATAATCAATTACTAATTTGTGTTTTCAAATAAATAACAATATGCTATTATCCTTGCCATCATGTAAGCAATCGTGTCCTCACCATCTTTATTCATCATTATAAAGCTATCTAGAGAATCACGAACTTAATTGTTATTTTTTAATTTTGGCTATATTTGGTTAAATACTATTTTGACCCTCTCCCTAACAAAACAACTCCAATTGTCTTTAGTAATAGCTTCAAATCCAACATAAAGCTCCAATTATCAATATATTTCAAATCCAGCTTCACAACTTCCTCAAAATTATCAATATCACTCCTACCGCTAACTTGCCACATTCCGGTAAGCCCCGGTTTAAGACTAAGTCTTCTCCTGTGCCTAGCTTCATACTGTTCGAATTCATCTTCTGTGGGAGGTCTTGTTCCTACCAGGCTCATATCACCCTTTAGAACATTAAAGAATTGAGGGAATTCATCCAGACTGGTTTTTCGGATGAACTTGCCTACCTTTGTGATTCTCGGATCGTCGGTCATTTTGAACATAAGGCCTTTCATTTCATTCTGAGCCATAAGTTCTGCCTTTCGCTGTTCTGCATCCTTGTACATGGAGCGAAATTTATAAATTTTGAACTTTCTTCCATTCTTTCCAATTCTGGTCTGGGAGAAGAAGATAGGTCCCCGTGATTCTATTAATATAGTCGGTGCCAGAATTACAGTAACAACAAGTGTAAGGATACATCCAATGAAGCCACCTAGAATATCAATCAGTCTCTTCAGTGCTGCCTGCTTCTCGTCAAATAATCCAGAGGAGAAGGTAATAACCTGATAACCGACGAACTCATCGATGGTCTTCTCTTTGACATTGAGATTATTAAAGATATTTAGATTCATGTGGACAGTGATACCCATCTTTTCCAGCTCAAGGATAATCTCCTCTAACTCGATTTCATAATTACTGGGAAGATGGATGAATACTTCATCTACTACATTAAGCTTGGCCATATCGAGCAGATTATCTTTATCTGCAATTACCTCTACACCCTCTACCTTTGTACCCAGCTTACTTTGATCTAAAAGCGCTATAGAGGTTACATAGATATTCCATTCGTATTCACTGCGTATTTTACGTATGATATCTGCTGCATTTTTTGATATGGTTACAAGCATAACCTTACTACTGGAGGAGCTTTTCTTGTAAGCAACCAGCATGATAAGCTTCATATAGCTTCTTGCTACTAAAGTTATTAATATATTAAATAAGAAGAATATAAACAAAAATATTCTTGAATAATAGCTTCCTTCCTTTATTGCAAACATAAAGCCTAATAAAATAAGGCCAAGTACTCCCTGGTCCTTTATAATATGTATTAATTCTTCAAAGTAACCTCTTTTAAATATATTCTTATTATAAGAAACATTATCAATTACAATGATTGACAATACCGATACAACAAAGATATTGCCATAGAGTCCCGTCATAAAGCCGTGGTAGATAATGCCTCCGCGTATATAACCTGAAATGTAAAAAGCAGTAATCATACTTAATATATCTACCAGCAGCATGATCCAACCGGCTACATTTGCATTTTCTCGCTTCATTATGTATCCTCATTCCCCTATGTATATGCGTTATCTTTCTTGTCTTCTTTATTCCGTATGTACAACTTATTTTTCTTGGATATTACAATACATATCCATAATGCGATTAGCAGTGCAACAAGTGTTATGATAAGTAATGGTATGTTAAGTATATTGTTTACTTGCTCATCGGTGATAAACTGAATTAAATACGTCAGTACTCCCTTCATAATCGTGACCCACTTCTTTCTAATATCTTTCGTTTTCAGAGTTAGTATACTTAATTAACAATTTTTAAACTAAATTACAGCGTTATTATTTTACCAATGTTTTACTAGTAGCACAAGTCCTTATTTATGAAGCATATTTCCTATTTACTTTTATACATATATAAATTTAATTATAGTACATATTTCATATTAGTCAATATTTTTCATTGTTTTTATATAATTGTTCATAGATCGACAGCACAATATATGCTATGCTCCTAATTCTTCATAATAGACTATTATGATACAATATGTAATCATTCATCCGTCAACAACTTCTCATGTCTTAGAATAATAAACGCCACCAACTCCTTTGTAATTATATTACCATTTTTCTACTTAATCCTGAATACTTATTATATCCATAAGCCACTCCGCTTTTGGCAGTGGAATATCAAAATTATGAACGATCAGTTGAGCAATACCTTGCAAAGCACCAAAAAAAGTGATACCTAAGACCAAGGGATCTCCCTTTTTGAATTGGTTCATTTTTTGACCCATTTCAATAATAGACAAGCATTGATTAAAACTGCCGCTTTTGCTTAATAGTAATCTGGCACCTTGCGAAATTCCTATTTCATAATGTGCTTTACCCATAAATACAACCATTTTTGCCACGAATATATCCTTCTTCATTTCCTCTAAAATTGCTTCAACTTCTTTTCTTAAATACTCCTTTGGATTCTCTCTAGCCAGTTCAGCATTAAAAAGTATTCTATCAGTACCCATTTTCATTATTCTATGATATAAAGCATCCTTACTTTCAAAGTAGTGGAATAATGCTCCGGAGCTAAGACCTGCGATTTTACCGATTTCTCTCGTACTAGTTCCATAATAACCTTTATAAATAAATTCATCCAATGCAATCAATAATATCTGATTTTCTCTTGCTTCTTTTCCAACCAACTTGAAACCCTCCGCTATTAAGCACATGCTTAATATATACCAAGATTCTACCTATGTCAACCATTTATCTACCATTTATTACATATTACATTTCATAACACTATTTAGTGCTTACATAATTAATGACCTATTAAGCATGACAATTTTGAGTCAAAGCATAATAGATCACTATTAGTTTTATATCTCCTCAGCAAATTCTACACCATCTATGGCGCAGATATTAGTAATGACATCAAATCTAATCCTTTTATGTTTTAGTCTAAGGGTCATTATTGCTGCAATAGCACTCGTATCATACGAAGCCTTTACCATCTCTATGGAATCTATAATTATATTATCCTTTTTAATCTGCTCTAATACGATATTAAAAGAGGTTGACTTCTTAATCTCGATATAGACATCAAGTACCTTAGATTTTGATAACATAACATTATCAAAGCGGTGCAGTACTACCGTGGCAAATGCGATTAGCAGACAAGCAAAGATTGCCGCTTTATAAAAACCGATACCAATTGCCAGTCCCATACAGGCCGTCGCCCAGAGGCCGGCTGCTGTTGTCAGTCCCTTCACTTGGTGCCTTCCTGTCACGATGATTGTACCTGCACCCAGAAAACCAATTCCCGAGATAACCTGTGCCGCTATTCTAGTCGGATCACTAATACCATATGTTTGGTATACATATTGGTTAGTCATTATTGCAAGGGTTGAACCCAGGCAAACAAGTATATGTGTTCTAAGTCCGGCAGGTCGTCCGGCTCTTCCCCGTTCAAACCCAATTATTCCTCCCAGAATAACAGCCATTAATAAACGTACTATAATCGTGGTATCATTAATTGAATTTAGATCAGTAGAGAATTCAAACATACCTTACCTCCCGTTTATGGGCTAGTGTACTGTTCCGTTTATATTTATGTTAACGATACTGAATGCCCTGTTATGCCTTTCTAATATCATCCTTATTATAAGTTTTCAGGATATTCAATGCCGACTAATAGAAGACCTTTGGCTGGGGCGGTTGGTCCTGCTAGATTTCTGTCGCGGTCTTCCAGGATTTCTATTACCCTCTCAGGCGGATACATGCCTCTTCCAACGTCTATTAAGGTTCCCGTGATAATTCTTACCATATTATAAAGAAAACCACTACCTGTTACGGTTATTGTTATCATATCCCCGCTTTTCTCCACCCCAAGACTGTATATTGTCCTGACCGTATCTAAAGCTTGCGTTTTTACTGAACAAAAGCTTTTAAAATCATGTTCTCCAACCAAATAGGTGCAAGCCTTCTGCATCTTTAACACATCCAGGTTATAATAAACATGATTTGAATATAATCTTTGCGTAGGAAGTGCGATCCTTTTATTTAGGAGCTTATACTCATAAGTCTTTCGGCTGGTTACCCTTCGCGGATGAAATTCTTCCGAAACAAAAGTTGAACTCTGTACCCTGATGTCCTCAGGTAGCCTTTGATTCACTGCCGGGCATATTCTCTCTGCTGGAATAGCACTTGCAGTGTCAAATACAGCGACATTTCCTAGTGCATGTACACCAGAATCCGTCCTGCTTGCACCGATCACAGTGATATTTTCTCCTAACAGCTCTGATAAGGCTTTATTTAATTCTGCCTCGATCGTTGGCTGCCCGGGCTGCAGCTGCCAGCCCGAATATGCTGTTCCATCATAAGCGATTATAAGTTTGATCCGTTTCATACCCTTAGCTCCGATGCTGAATAAAGTTTGCCTGTTTTAAAATAATGTATTTAATATTTTCATATTCTCCAGTACAACAACTGCAATAATTACACATAGATAAAATAGAAAAACAGTATATGCAATGTAATCTCGTCCATTATAGCGAAGCGGTTTCATCTTTGTCCGTCCGTCACCACCCCTGTAGCATCTTGCCTCCATTGCCATAGCAAGATCATTTGCTCTTCGAAAAGCAGATACAAATAGTGGAACCAGGAGCGGGATGAGGCTCTTTGCTCTTTTCAGTATTCCACCAGATTCAAAATCAGCCCCTCTAGCCATCTGTGCTTTCATGATTTTATCTGTTTCCTCTAATAAAATAGGGATAAAACGAAGTGCAATAGACATCATCATAGCTATCTCATGTACTGGTACTTTGATACGATTCAAAGGCTTCATAACTTTCTCCAGAGCATCCGTTAACTGATTTGGAGTAGTTGTAAAGGTCATAAGTGACGATCCGATGATTAACAGTATCAAACGGATACTAAAAAATATTGAATTATTTAATCCTCTGTCTGTTATTCTTAAAATCCCCCATTTAAATATTGTATCTCCAGGGGTAAAAAAAAGATTAAAGAAGGAGGTAAATATAAGTAAAATTACGATTGGTTTTAAACCCTTTACGATATACCCGAGGGGTACTTTGGTTAGCTTAATGATTGCCGCTAAAAATAAAGCAACGATGATATAACCAAATAAAGAACGGAATAAAAACAGTGATACGATAAAAGCAAAGGTTCCGATTAATTTCACCCTTGGGTCAATACGATGTATGATTGATTCAGCCGGATAATATTGTCCGATAGTAATATCTCTAATCATTATTTACTCCATTCTGCAGCCAAAGCTTGACTTTTGATTACTCTCATTATCTCATCTTTTGCTTCAGCCACTGTTGTTGCATCGGTTTTAACCGGATAGCCTTTACTTTTTAGAGCATTCATTACATAGGTTACCTGAGGTGCTGCAAGCTGCATCTCCTCCAGCTCCCTAAAATGTGAAAATACTTCTTTGGTCGTTTTCTGCAATACTAATTCTCCGTGGTTCATAACAAAGAGACGATCCGCATAATTTGCAACATCCTCCATGCTGTGGGTTACAAGAATTATGGTAAGACCGCTTTCCTTATGCAGTTTTTCTATCTGAGCGAGTATATCGTCCCTACCCTTTGGATCTAGTCCAGCAGTAGGCTCATCCAGAATTAATACCTCCGGCTTCATGGCAAGTACCCCAGCAATTGCAACACGGCGCTTTTGTCCGCCTGATAACTCAAAGGGAGAGGCATCTAAGAGGTCTTCCCCTATCCCAACCATTTTTAAGGCTTCATAGGAGCGAAGCTCACACTCTAACTTATCCAGTCCGAGATTCGTCGGTCCGAAGATTACATCTTTAAATACAGTAGTTTCAAACAGCTGATGCTCCGGATATTGAAATACAAGACCCACCTTACTCCTTAACTGCATAAGCTTATATTCCGGGTCATAGATGTCCTGTCCATTAAAATAGATATGTCCGTTAGTAGCCTTGATCAGACCATTCATATGCTGGATTAGCGTTGATTTACCCGAGCCAGTATGTCCGATCAAACCAATAAATTCTCCTTTATTGATAGTAAAGCTGATATCCTTAATAGCATGTCTGGCAAAGGCTGTCCCTGTACTATAGATATAATTCACTTTATCAAATATAATTTGCAATTATTTCACCTACACATTCTGTTTATCAATATTTATCTATCTGATTAATATGAATACTCTCTGTTATTTAGGTATGCATTATTAGAATATCTCTTCTAATACATTCATACTTGTTTCATGTAGTTCTCATATTTTACCCCATTCCTGCGCTGCTTTTTGCGCATCTCAAGTTTGTGTTTGCAGCGCAGACACAAACTTGCCGAGTGAAAAATTTGGAAAATTTTTCACTCTTAGTATAGCTATGCGGTTATCTTGCCTTCTTAACAGCTTCTATGGCAGCAATAAGCTCTTCCACTGTTAAGATCCCCTCCTGTATAGGGAGTCCTGCTTTTCTAAGCTCATAGGCAAGCTCAGTGACCTGCGGTACATCTAGACGGTAACGCTTTATCTCATCTACCTTAGAAAATATCTGCCGTGGCGTACCTTCCATTACTATTTTACCGTGATTCATAACAAATACTTTATCTGCATAGATTACTTCATCCATATGATGTGTAATTAATAGCAAAGTAACCTTTTCCTTCTTATTTAACTCTCTTACGGTTGTAATAACCTCCTTGCGGCCGTTGGGATCTAACATAGCCGTCGGCTCATCAAGTATAATACACTGAGGCATCATAGCCATAATTCCGGCTATTGCAACTCTTTGCTTCTGTCCACCAGACAGCTTATTCGGAGATAGTTTACGATATTCCAACATGCCGACTGCTTTCAGACTTTTTTCTACCCTCTCCCAGATCTCCTTGGTTGGGACACCCAGATTCTCAGGGCCAAAGCCGACATCCTCCTCAACTACAGTAGCAATAATCTGGTTATCAGGATTTTGGAAAACCATACCAGCTGTCTGCCTGATTTCCCATATATTTTTTTCATCAGCAGTGCTTAATCCATTGACCCATACACTACCCTCTGTTGGATTAAGAATTGCATTAATGTGCTTTGCCAAAGTTGATTTACCGGACCCGTTTGCTCCAAGTATTGCGATAAAGTCCCCTTTTTTCACATCAAGACTTACGTTATCAATAGCCTTATTTACTGATTCTACATTACCATCCTCATCCCGTCTGATATAATCAAAAGACAGCTTATCAACCTTTACCATTTCCATAATGCTATTTACCTCACATACCAGATAAATATGGTCAACTGCTTCCATATTTATCTCACAAATTTATAGTCAAACAAGATTATACCTCATATATGCATAAAAAAAAATATAAATTTCAAATTTTCATAGAATTCTTAAGAAGCTGATATAATATATATCAGTATTTAGGATATTTATACTCTCAATTTGCCCAAATTACATTATATCAATACAAACAACAAGATAAACAATACGCCCGCTGTGTGCACTGCAAAAAGGACATCTGATAAACAGATGTCCCTTCATTTATATATTACATTGGGGAATTAAACTAACTCGATTAATACTTCCATAGCTGCATCGCCTTTACGAGGTCCAATCTTAACGATTCTGGTGTAACCACCGTTACGGTTAGTATACTTCGGAGCGATTTCTTCAAATAACTTATCAGATAAGTTGATTTTCTTTGTATTTCTTTTCTTACCTGTATTCTCTGTAGGAACTTCGGTAATCGGGTAAAGGAACTTCATCATTTGCTTTCTTGCATGTAGACGGGTAGCCTTATCCTTCTTGATTGTCTTCTTAACATCGTCGAAAACAGTAACTTTCTTACCGTTAACTACTTCTTTTACTCTCTTGCCGTCTTTATCCTTACGAGCAACCTTAGCTGTAACTTCAACAGTTTCATAGTTATCTCTTTCTTTAACCGCAAGTGCAATCATTCCTTCAGCAATACCACGGATTTCTTTTGCTTTTGCTTCAGTTGTAACAATTTTACCGTTATATAATAAATTCGTCACCTGGTTTCTCAGCAAAGCCTTTCTCTGGCTTGAGGTTCTTCCAAGTTTTCTATAGCCTGCCATTTGTTTCCCTCCTTTGAATCATAATACATACCATTCAATTATTTATATTCTATCATTAATCATCGCTTGCATTTAATGATAAACCAAGCTCTTTCAATTTAGCGAGTACTTCTTCCAAAGACTTTCTTCCGAGATTTCTTACCTTCATCATGTCTTCTGCCGTCTTATTGGTAAGCTCTTCTACTGTGTTAATACCTGCTCTCTTCAAGCAATTGTAAGAACGAACGGATAACTCCAATTCGTCTATGTTCATCTCAAGTACCTTTTCTTTCTCATTGTCTTCTTTTTCCACCATAATTTCAGCGGTCTTTGCATGCTCAGACAAATCAATGAAGGAATTCAGATGCTCACTTAAAACCTTTGCCGCAAGACTTACTGCTTCATCGGGAACTAAGGTTCCATTGGTATATACATCTAGGGTTAGCTTATCAAAGTCTGTAATCTGTCCCACACGGGTATTTTCAACGGTAAGGTTGACACGCTCAACAGGTGTATAGATGGAGTCAATCGGAATAACACCGATTGGCAGATCATCATTCTTATTCTTGTCAGCGCTTACATAACCTCTGCCATTTGTAATTGTTAACTCCATGTACAGCCTGCTGTCAGGACCGCCACATAGGGTCGCAATCACTTGATCAGGATTGAGTATCTCGATATCCGGGTCAGCCTGTATATCCCCTGCTGTCACTACAACTTCGCCCTCTGCCTCAATATATGCGGTTTTAGGCTCACTCGTATCGCTTGTGTTCTTGATTGCTAAGCTTTTAATATTCATGATAATCTCAGTTACGTCCTCTTTTACACCTGGAACAACACTGAACTCATGAACAACACCGTCAATCTTAATTTGACTTACAGCAGAACCTGGTAAGGATGATAGCATAATTCTTCTAAGAGAATTACCTAAGGTTGTACCGTAACCTCTCTCCAGAGGTTCTACCACAAAACGTCCAAACTTCTTATCTTCGGAAATTTCTGCAATCTCTATTTTGGGTTTTTCAAAATCAAACACAACAGGACCCTCCTTCTGGGTATTATGAGTTGTTGCGAAATATCTTCATTATTATTTGGAATACAACTCGACAATTAGCACTTCATTTACCGGAACATCAATCTGGTCTCTTGTAGGAATTTCCTTAACAACACCTGTAAATGCTTCATGGTTAGCTTCAAGCCATGCAGGTACAGTTCTTCCGTCGGTTACCTCAAAGACATCCTTATATCTCTGTGTATTCTTAAATTTCTCTTTGATTTCGATTTTATCCCCAGCCTTTAAGGTGTAAGACGGGATGTTTACGCATTTACCGTTAACCAAAACATGCTTGTGATCAACGATCTGTCTTGCTTCTTTTCTTGTTCTTCCATATCCCAGACGGAACATAACATTGTCAAGTCTAAGCTCTAACAGTGTCATTAAGTTCTCACCGGTTGTACCAACCTTCATCTTCTGAGCTCTTGCAAATAGATTTCTAAAAGGCTGCTCTAACATACCATAAACAAACTTCGCCTTCTGCTTTTCTCTTAACTGTGCACCATACTCACTAACCTTTTTGCCTGCTCTTGAGGATGTTCTGTTTGACTTCTTATCGATACCTAAGTAAGCAGGTTCCAGACCAAGGGATCTACATCTTTTTAAAACTGGGCTCATATCTCTTGCCATCGTTAACTACCTCCTTAATTAGACTCTTCTACGTTTAGGCGGACGACATCCGTTATGAGGAACCGGAGTTACATCCTTAATACTTGTTACTTCTATGCCGCATGCCTGAAGCGCACGGATTGCTGCTTCTCTACCCTGACCAGGTCCTTTAACCATAACCTCAACTGACTTTAAACCATGAATCAGCGCAGCCTTTGCTGCAGTCTCAGCAGCCATCTGAGCTGCATAAGCGGTTGATTTTCTTGAGCCTCTGAAGCCTAATCCACCGGCACTTGCCCAAGAAAGTGCATTGCCTTCTGAATCGGTCAGCGTAACAATTGTATTGTTAAAAGATGACTGAATGTGTGCCTGTCCACGATCGACATTCTTCTTCACACGCTTCTTAGTCACTTTTTTTGCTGCTGTTGTTGCTGTTTTCTTAGCCATCTAACAAACCCTCCTATTGGATTTTTTACTGCATTTCAATTTGTCCGGACTAATCTCGGACATCTAATTTTAATATGATCTATGTTGCAGCTTACAAGTCTACTTCGTACCAGTCAATTGCCATTAATTACTTCTTCTTGTTAGCAACAGTTCTTCTAGGACCTTTTCTTGTTCTTGCATTGGTCTTTGTCTTCTGACCACGAACCGGAAGTCCCTTTCTGTGACGGATACCTCTGTAGCATCCAATTTCTTGTAATCTCTTAATGTTAAGAGCGATTTCTCTTCTCAAATCACCCTCAACCTGTTGTGTCTCATCAATTACGTCTTTAATTCTGCCGATTTCTTCATCAGTCAAATCTCTAACACGAGTGTCAGGATTAACCTTCGCTTCAGCAAGAATGCGATTCGCACTTGCCCTACCTATTCCGAAGATATAGGTAAGTCCGATTTCTACACGTTTCTCTCTTGGTAAATCTACACCACTGATACGAGCCATGTACTAATTACACCTCCAAAATTATTTGTTTTTGATTCTGTAATGAAAGACACTTCCTTCATTACATCAGCCGCTTTAAATTGTGACTTACAAGACAATCAGCTTGTAGCTAAGTAACCATGATGACGGCACGGTTCTTAAGACAGACCCGCAAAAGTTTAGATTGAACTCTACGGCTGCCCACAATATCACAATGTTCCGTCCGGAAATACCGGATGAATGATTGTAACACAGAAAGCAAGAGCTATAAGTATTTTAGCTAACCACAAGTCATATACCGATTAAGGCATAAGTACGCTCTTAGGCAGTAAAATACTAATTATATAAAACAATAACGAGTCTTTGAGGCACCCGAACTATTGTATATTAGCCTTGTCTTTGTTTGTGTTTCGGGTTTTCACAGATAACTCTGATGGAACCCTTTCTTTTAATGATTTTGCATTTCTCACAAATCGGTTTTACTGATGACCTTACTTTCACAGTAATTCACCCCTTTCAAAAAAGTCCGTTCACTATTATATCACTGCATAAATATAATAGCAAGAAATATTTTTATATTTTAATTCCTCTATAGATTACAGCGCCAGGCGCAGTTCCTATACAATCTTATACTGACAAGAAAAGACTTGTCCAATGTCCGGAGGAAGGTTATAAACACTTCACTCGCAATATAATGATGATTATTTATCTCTCCAAATAATCCTGCCTTTGGATAAATCATATGGGGATAATTCAAGGGTTACCTTATCACCCGGCACAATTTTAATAAAATTCATACGAAGCTTGCCACTGATATGAGCGAGTACTCTGTGACCGTTTTCAAGTTCAACCTGAAACATCGCATTCGGTAGTTTCTCAATTACTGTACCTTCAATTTCAACAACGTCAGTTTTAGACATACAAAACTCCTTTCCTTAAGGAGGGTTCCCTCCCTTTCTTTATTAAGAAAGATTTTCCTCCCTTTTTACGGGAGTTTAGTTCTCCCTTCCGTTTAGGAAGATTTGACTCCATTCTTTCTTTGGAAGCTTAAATCTCCCTTCTCTTTAGGAAGATTTCTCTTTCCATCATTTCAAGAGATTTCCTCTCCCTGTTCAGAAATTAATCTATTAAGCAATTTGATTGCTCTTTTAATTTCTTCATTTTTTATTTTATGATTATTAATTTTATCTGTTATATTTTCTTGTGATTCTTTTAATATCTTTATATGCTTTACTTTTTTCTTCTTAGGGTCGTTTAGTGTTCTAATTTTGCCATCCACTAAATATACATATTCCCCGTCTTCCTTAATTATTACATAACATTTTCCAAAGTCGTGCCCTGCCTTAGATACGACAAAGTCTCCGATTTTAATACCATTCATCCCTAACCCTCATGCCTACTTATAGTCAACAATTCCGGCTCTCCGTGGGTAATCAAGACAGTATTTTCATAGTGGGCAGATAAAGATCCATCATCTGTAACTACAGTCCAGTCATCATCCTCCCAATATACATCGTAACGTCCGGCATTCACCATTGGTTCGATCGCCAGCGTCATGCCAGCTTCAAGCTTAGGCCCTCTTCGCTTCTGTGCGAAATTTGGTATCTGTGGTTCTTCATGTAGATTTCTTCCTATACCATGCCCCACCAAATCTCTTACTACCGAATAACCCTGCGCTTCTACATAAGCCTGAATCGCTTCAGAAATTTCATGTAAATGATGACCTTCCTTAGCAAATTTGATACCCTCATAAAAACTTTGTCGTGTAACTTCAATCAGACGTTTTGCATTGGAGGATATATCACCAACCGCTACTGTTCTTGCTGCATCGGAATGAAATCCCTGGTAAATAACTCCGCAGTCCAAGCCAACAATATCTCCTTCATGAAGAATTCGATCCTTATTCGGTATTCCATGAACCACTTCACTGTTTACTGAAACACAAATGGATGCAGGATATCCATTATAATTGAGAAAGGAAGGGATACAGTCATATCCTTTTATTAACTCGGCACATTTTCTATCAATATCAAGCGTTGAGATACCGGGTCTTATAATACCAATAACCTCTTCGAGTACATTTGCTAAAATCCTTCCGGATTCCCGCATTAGTTCAATTTCTTTCTCCGATTTAATACTTATAGACATGTCAAATCTTCCTTTTTTTAATTTAATATATGAAGCTGTTATTATGAAGGTTCTTGTAAGGTTATGGCCTCTTAGAATCCATGCCGCCAAAAACCTGCGAATTCGGGCAGCGCTCAAATTTGCCGATTGAAAAATCTTAGATTTTTCAATCTACTATCTTCACAATATCATTAAATACTTCTTCCAAATCCCTGGTACCATCTACAGATCTTAAGATACCCTTACCCTGATAATAATCAATAAGAGGCTGTGTTTGCTCATGATATACTTGCAGTCGTTTCTCAACCGTCTCAGGTTGATCATCATCACGTAAAATCAGATTGGCCCCACATACATCACAGATTCCTTCCTGCTTTGGAGGAATGGTTTCCACATGGTAGGTTGCGCCACAGTTAACGCAAGCTCTTCTTCCTGACATACGACTAATAATCTTAGCATCCGGAACATCAACATCAATTGCAAATTCTACTGCATCATTGTTCTTACTAAGTGCTTCATCCAGTGCCTTCGCCTGCGGTATTGTTCTTGGAAAACCATCAAGCACATAACCCTTCTCACAATCGGACTCTTTGAAACGATCTACTACTAAATCCACAACAAGTTCATCAGGTACCAATAATCCTTGATCCATATAAACCTTCGCTTTTTTCCCAAGTTCAGTTCCGTTCTTGATATTGGCACGGAAGATATCTCCTGTAGAAATGTGCGGAATACCATATTTGGCCGCTAATTTCTTGGCCTGAGTTCCTTTACCCGCACCAGGTGCTCCCAACATAATGATCTTCATTGATTAACCTCCTGTTTATAATCAGTAAAATTAGTTTGATCTCGTCTCATCGTTTTGTAAAATCTGTTTGTAGCTCATTGCTTTAGATACCAATGTTTCCATTATATAACATATAATACCTTATTATCGTCCTACTTTATGGAATTAATACATTTTCTTGTGAAACACTATAGCGGATGTCGCAAAACTTCACAAACATTCTGACAGAAGAAATACTCGACTTAAGGGTATTCTGTTTATGTAATACACATCAAAATTGAAGTACCACATATTCAGAAGAGACCTTGAAAGTAAATGATTATTTCTTCCGCCAGCATAATGCCTGGAAGTTTTTCAACATCCGTCAAATGAAAACACTTAAATTAGTCATTCAAAAAACCCTTATAGTGGCGAACGAGTAGCTGTGATTCAACCTGCTTAATCGTTTCAACAATAACACCAACGATAATGATGATTGAAGTTCCGCCGAAGCTGAACTGTGCAGCAAATACGCCTGAGAAAACAATAGGTATTAATGCAGCAATTGTTAAACCAACGGCTCCAATAAATATTATATAATTAAGTACTCTAGTTAAATACTCAGTTGTTGGCTTACCGGGACGGATACCAGGAATAAATCCACCCTGTTTCTTGATATTATTTGATACTTCAATAGGATTAAAGGTGATTGAAGTATAAAAATAAGCAAAGAAAACGGTAAGTGCGATATAAACAATTACACCGATTGAATACTTAAAATCACCAAAGCTCTTTACATTAAACCAATCGTCCTGGTTCAGAACCATAAGTATCTTCGGCCAAAAATGAGCTCTGGCCGGTGCAACATTAAAAAACTGTGCTATGACAATCGGAAAGGTCATCAAGGAATTGGCGAAGATAACCGGGATAACACCTGCGGTATTTACCTTTAAAGGTATACTGGAGGTTTGTCCGCCTACCATCTTTCTTCCTTGTACCTTTTTCGCATAGGTTACCGGAATTTTTCTTTCGGCTCCCTGTAATAATACTACATATACGATAGAACCAACCGCTACACCAACAATTATCAATATTGCTATAATCGCTTTTGCTACTGGCTGATCTATTACATAGGTCTGGAATAAACCAACCAAATCGCTAGGTAATCTTGAGATAATATTTACCGCAAGAATTACGGAAATACCATTTCCGATACCATGCTGCGTGATTTTTTCACCAACCCACATAAGAAAAGCAGATCCTGCTGTAAAGGATGTAACAATGATAACTACGTTAGTAAAGGTGGTTCCACCTTCCAAGTACCCACTGCTTCCATAATTAAATGCCAATGCTAATGACTCGAATACAGCAAGAATAACTGTCAAATAACGTGTTATTTCATTCAGCTTCTTTCTGCCTTCTTCGCCTTCCTTATGCATTTCCTCTAACTTTGGAATAGCTATGGTTAATAGTTGAACAATAATTGATGCTGTAATATAAGGTGTAATACTTAGTGCGAAAATTGACATTCTTTGAAGGGAACCACCTGTTAAGCTGTTCAGGAAGCTGAAAGCATCCGAATCAAACCAGTTATTAGTGACTCCTTCGTTGATAACAGGTGCTGGAAGCAGAGTTCCCAATCTTACTACTAAGATAGCAAGAAGAGTATAAATTAATCTGTTTCTTATATCCTTAACCTTAAAAGCATTTCGCAGCGTCTTAAACATTATACCACCTCAGCTTTTCCACCAAGTGCTTGAATTTTTTCGACAGCGCCTGCACTAAATGCATTAACTTTGACATCAAGCTTCTTAGTAAGTTCTCCGTTTCCAAGAATCTTTACTCCATCCTTAGGATTATTAATGATTCCTATCTCCATTAATGAAGCAACTGTTACTTCAGCACCGTCTTCAAATCTATTTAACGCGTCTACATTAATTGCTATAATTTCTTTTGTGTTTCTATTTGTGAAACCACGTTTCGGAATTCTTCTGTATAAAGGCATCTGTCCACCTTCAAACCCAACTCTAGGAGCTCCGGAACGAGCTTTCTGGCCCTTATGTCCCTTGCCGGCTGTCTTGCCGTTACCTGAACCATGACCGCGTCCTCTTCTGAAATTATCGTTCTGCTTGGAGCCGTCAGCCGGTCTCAATTCTGATAAATTCATATCGTGCACCTCCTTTTCTAAGCAATTATATTTCTTCAACCTTTACTAAGTGTTTAACCTGATCAACCATTCCTCTGACAGCAGCATTATCCGGCATTTCAACGGTCCAATGAGGTTTCTTTAAGCCCAATGCCTCAACGGTTGCTCTGTGCTTCGGAATGGCGCCGATTGCAGATTTCACTAATGTAATTTTTAATTTACCTGCCATTTCTGACACCTCCATTTTTGTACAAGATGAATAATCTTAGCTTATTCATCAGATCATTACAATTCCGTCTTATCTTGTTAACTGCTCTACCGGAATACCACGAAGCTTAGCTACTTCCTCAGGTGTCTTTAACTGGCTTAAACCTTCAATAGTTGCAAGAACTACGTTCTGCTTATTGTTGGAACCAAGAGATTT
>JAEZTJ010000044.1 GCA_023421505.1 Bacillota bacterium | reverse complement strand
GCCTGGCTCTGGCACCCGCACTGCTCCCGGCACTCCCGGTGTTACACCTGGCCCCGGTACTGGCACTACTCCCGCTAGACCCGGTACACCTTCTACTCCCATGACGCCTGGCTCTGGCACCCGCACTGCTCCCGGCACTCCCGGTGTTACACCTGGCCCCGGTACTGGCACTACTCCCGCTAGACCCGGTACACCTTCTACCCCCATGATGCCCGGCTCTGGTACCCGCACTGCTCCCGGCACTCCCGGTGTTACACCTAGCCCCGGTACTGGCACTGCTCCCGGTACACCTGCCTCTCCTATGATGCCCGGTTCCGGTATTACTCCGGCTAGACCCGGTACCTCCATGCCCGGAACTTCTTCCGATATGCCCGGAGGCACCACCAGCCAAGAGATGCAAATACCTATGAATGGGTCTATGCCGCAAGTTACTCCGTTTGAACCAGAATATCATGGCTTTAATTATAACATATATCCGAATATGAGTACCGGCAATCAGACTGGTATGGGCTCCACCATGCAGCCGAATCTGTCTCCTGGTGCTCCGCCAATGGGTTCCCCTTACTATAACTATCCACCGATGCCTTATGAAATGCCAATGAACTATTCTGCTTACCAAGGTGTACCTAATATGTATCTTCCTAATCAAAACCAATATGGGGCTCCTATGGGAATTCCAATGTTCCCGTTATATGGTTATGATAACAGTGCCGAGCTAGATCGGGATATTGAATATATGAAGCAGTTATATCCCCGGACCGCAAAAACCATTCAGGCTGAAATCGATAACGAATGTGATCAGATGGAATATGACGGAAGCGTAATGTTTGATGAATACCCTGATAAAGTATACCTTGAAAGAATTATTGACCGCATTTATGATAAGGTAAAAGATATGAATGAAGAACCGGAACTTGAAGCTAACAGCCTTTATTTATATCCTACCAGACGAAAAGACAACTTTCTTCATGATTTGGTGACAATTATCCTGCTAGGTGAGATATTCAACCGAAGAAGGCGATTCCGCGGCAGAAGACGCTGGTTCTAGCACCTCCTTTACAAATAGATGCTGTTGTTGTAATAAGCCCTGCTCTTTATAATTCAATTTAATTTCCTCGAGAATTTTCCTGCTACGACTGTGTAATGCAGCTTGGTTGTTTATCAGAACCTGCACTCATAGTATTAATGGCACACTGCATGAGTAAATATTATACTTAAGCAGGAAAATTCTCGAAGGGAAATCATATGGTACCATTTTAAAAGAAGCTTCTAGCTACTTGCTCTTCCTTACCAGCTTTCATTCAGTATTGGAGTTGCCAAAGTAATCGTCGTTTTATTATTAATTTCATTATAAGTTATGGCTATCTGAACATTAATTTTATTTCCTAATGAGGTTACGTATTCCTTTAGCATTCCTGTATAGGCATAAACCGTATAAAGATCACCTTCATCATATTCCAATGCAATTTCGCCCTGCAATTCATCTACCAGGTTAGAAGCAATATCCTTTTTTTGCTTGGCTGTTAAATTGCCCTTCCTGTTCCCTTCATATTTAAGAGTCAGCTGCCTATGCTTAATACCCAATGCGTCAAAAGCCTTCTCTAGTGACTTTTTATACTGGTCTATACTCTTTATTCCTTCTTGAACATTTAATCTCACAAGAACATAGTGCTTTACTTTGACTGTTTCTCCCTCTTCCTCTTCCATACTGATTAACTTAATTTCACTATAGGCGTGCTTCGCCTGCTTTTCAAAAGAATACTCTTCTCTCTTCGCCTCATTAAGAATAGTGATATCTTTATCAATGATTAATCCGATGGCATCTGCCAGATCATATATCATGTTCTTCTTGGCTTCTTCACTTAGAAAATCTGTTTTATATTCCGCTGCAATTTCCAAGCTACTCTGCATCTGACTCGTATCTGATTTTACAAAGGCTTCTGTTATCTGTAGCTCATTAACAAAAATCCTATTCATAATCATCTGTGTAGCTACCGCCACCCAAAGTACAGCTGCAATATATATTATCACCCTTGTCCGTTTTAATGTTAATGTATACTTCAACCTTTCAAAAAGGTCATTCCATTTGTTATCTGACATCAGTCCAACCTCCATTTATGGGTATCTAATAGTCCAATTATTAGTTTAACCCGTAATATGGAAATTTATTCTTAATTAGTATAATATCTCTATGTATTTAATAGTTATTAAGCAGATAGTGCTTTTTTCACTATGCCGGGATTTTATTTCATGTTATAATAATATAAATTATCAGAAACGATAGTTATCCATGCCAATAACAGGAGGTTACCATGACTTTACCTATTCTTTATCGGAGACGTTTTATTCCCAATGAGTTGATTGAGCTGAAGGACGATATCATTTTAAAGGCAGATGACGATTTCATATTAACAAAATGGACAACACTGCATCCGCGTAATGATATCGCCTGGGGCATTTCTGCTTTTTATTTGGATCAGGGTTATAAAGTAAGTAAAATCTTCGATAAGGATAATAAGGTAATTTATTGGTACTGTGATATTATTCAGATAAAAAAAGATAAAGACAAAAATACCGTCATCATAGAGGATCTTTTAATCGATGTTATCCTCTATGATGACGGCCAAATTCGTATTCTGGATATTGATGAACTTTGCGACGCTTTAGAGCAAGAGCTTATTACGCAGAAAGAAGCTACTTACGCCCTTCGCACTCTCCATTCTTTGTTAAATATAATCTACACCGGTAAATTTGAGCTTTTGAAAGCTCCGGCTAACCAAGCTGAAAATATTAATCCTCTTCCAGCATATTAATTCTCTTAATATGTCTTTCTTCGCCTGAAAATGGTGTGTTTAAGAATGTCTCTACAATCTTTAAAGCATGACCTACTCCGATTACTCTGGCTCCCATTGCAAGTATGTTTGCATCATTATGAAGTCTTGTTGCTTCCGCACTAAAGCAGTCATGGCATAGGGCAGCACGAATTCCCTTCATTTTGTTAGCAGCAATGGATATTCCGATTCCAGTTCCGCAAATCAAAATTCCTTTGTCACATTCTTTCTGTTGAATTGCTTTGCCCACTGCTTTTGCAAAATCAGGATAATTGCTTGAAGTTACATCTCCACAGCCAAAGTCCTTATATTCTATTCCCTTTGCATCCAGATACTCCATAACTGCCTTCTTCATTGCATATCCGGTGTGATCATTTCCTAACGCTATCATATGAAAGCCTCCATTCTATTCATCATTCAGTTTATACAAAGTCTTCTTTACCAAACGCCCAAGTTCAATGTAGCATTCCTCATAGTCCATTAAAGTTCCACCATATGGATCCACCACATCTCCCATTTCACCTGCAAATTCTTTAATCGTGTATACATCCCTCACCTCAGGATATAGCTCAACTACCTTTTTCTTCTGGCTTGCCGTCATGGTAAGTATTATCGTATTATCTTCAATATCTACAGCCTTTAGGCCCTTCGATACATGGTTACTTAGCTCCAAATCATGTTTTTTTAAGACAACTTCTGCCTTTGGATTAAGTGGTTCAGAGAATAATACCACCAGACCTCTTGAGATAACCTTCATATCACTTACTTTCTCAAGATTTTTAAATATAGCCTCAGCCATAGGGCTTCTGCAGGTATTTCCGGTACATATAAAAATTAACTTTTGAAATTTCCCCATTACAACCTCCATCCAAATGCATTTATGTTTCATGCATCCTTTACATTCCCCAATGACTCATCATAAGCTCATCCTACCTTAACAACATGATATCCAGCCGCTTTTAAAAGTCGATTCATAATTGCTTGTCCAAGGCTATTATCCGCAAAGCTTTCACTATAGATATACTGTATGTGCAATTCGTCGAATTCTCTAAGAATTCCATATAATCCTGCTGCTATAGAAGCTTCCTCTTTTCTGGAGCCAATGGTTTTTATAGTCCCGTAATGATAGAAGGACTTCGTTTCTTCTGTAGCGATAACTCCCACGCTATTACCGTGGTCACAGTTTTCCTTCGCCTTGTTATTAATAGCCTGTATCACGAGGTTAATTTCGCCCTCAAATATCGTCAAGTCACCTTCAGGTGCATAATGACGATATTTCATTCCAGGTGCTTTCGGAATCAGATTGGCATCTGTATTTTTACTAAGGATAGCCGGATCATATTCAACGTTATCTATAACATTACGAAGCATCCCCTTCGTAATACATCCGGGTCTTAAAATCATCGGGCTTTCTCCCGTCAAATCAACTATTGTTGATTCGAGTCCCAAAGTTGCACTACCGCCATCGATAATCATGTCTATCCTGCCGTTTAAATCCTTTTTTACATGCTCAGCTGTTGTCGGACTCGGCTTTCCTGAGAGATTCGCACTTGGCGCTGCAACGTAGACTCCTGATTCAGCAATCAGGCTTCTTGCTATTTGATTAGCCGGCAGACGGATTGCAACGGTGTCTAACCCTCCGGTGGTCTGATAAGGAACACATGCCTTCTTTTTGAGAATCATCGTAAGCGGCCCCGGCCAGAATACTTCGGCTAACGAAAATGCCTCATCAGGTATATTTTCAGCTAAAATATTCAAATCCTCCGTCTTAGATATGTGAACAATTAATGGATTATCGGAAGGCCTGCCCTTCGCTTCGTATATCCTTCTTGCAGCGCTCTCATCAAGCGCGTTTGCACCAAGTCCGTATACGGTCTCTGTGGGGAAGGCAACAAGTCCGCCTGCCCGCAGTATATCTGCAGCTTCCTTTAAACTCCCACTATGCATATCCTCTGTATCAAGCACTATAATCTTCGTATCCATTCCTCTTACTCCTTGCGGCTAAGTTTGAGCCATACCACACATTATAGCACTATCCATTTATAAAATCAAATCCCCAACTAGCATGATCCTATCAAACTAATGTCCATGCCTACCCTTTGAATTAGTTTGTGCCGAGGAGGACGCAGGCACAAACTTCCAAGTGTGAATTGTCCTTTTCACCATTCACCCTATTCCGTCCCTGATCAATTCGCTGTTACTGAAGGGGTGTCAAGTCCTCCGGTGTTGAGAAATTGCATGATAGCCAGATGAATCCCCCAAGCCATTTTTTCCTGATATTCATCCTTAAGCAATAGATCTGCTTCTTTCACATTGGACAAATAACCGCATTCAACAATAACCAGAGGGCACTCTGTTTTCTTAAGCATATAGTAAGAATCATTTGATTTAGCTTTACGATGATTACCGTCTTTTATTGTTTCCTTTAACTGAGCTTGAAGCATCTCCGCTAATTTCTTTCCCTGAGGAGATTTCACATGATAAAACACCTGGGCTCCCTTCACATATTCCTCCGTAAAGCTGTTCTGATGAATACTGATTGCCAAATCTGCTTGATTAGACTGAATAACCACTAATCGATTACTCATATCCGCCCTTTTTTTATTTGAATCAGAATCAGAGTAAAGACCAATATCTTCTTCGCGGGTCATAATTATCTTGATATCATTTAATTCTAACAAACTCTTCAGTTTTTTGGCGATGCATAAATTGATGTCCTTTTCCAGAGTATTATTCACTCCAACCTTTCCCGGGTCCCTTCCACCATGACCTAGGGCCTAATCAGGAAAGGAACTAGCGGATTTATGCTCAAAAAGCGGGAGATTTATCTTAATACGCATCTCCCGCCTTTTATTCCTGTATTCAATATCTTAAGCCCATCTTAATGATAAGTTATGTTAGTCTAAAATCTATATTATATAACATCCTTATGTAACTATAAATTATTCCTATTCTATACTTTTTAAGTATAATAGCTTTCCTTTGAAATCTCCCCATAGTTTTTCGATCAGGATACCAGCCTGCATCAGTGTACTACCCTGGTATTCTTTATCCGAACCATCAATTTTGTACCTCTTTAAAGGGTCCAGTCCGTTAAGGAGGATCTTTCTTCCTCGGCTGTTAGCACTATTCATTACCTGAATATAGGTAACTAAAGCTTCCTTCTTATCCTTTGAGACAACCTGCCAGCAGTCATACTTATGATTCTGAGAAAAGGATGCGATACGATAATAATCTCCTGTTCTGACCAAATCATTATACTTATGATACAGCTTCACCTGTTCCGGAATCATCTGCCGGTCTTCTTTAAGAATTTTGGTAACATCTAGCTCATAGCCAAAGGTTCCGGCAAGTGCGACATATCCTCTTGTCTCAAAAGGGGTAACTCTTCCTACTGTATGGTTAGGACAGTCGCTGACATGAGCACCCATTGTTGATAAGGGATAAAGCATTGCGGTTCCCTCTTGTATTTCAAGTCTTTCAATAGCATCCGTATCATCCGAGCACCAGATCTGCGGGCTGTAATATAACATACCGGGATCAAAGCGGGCTCCGCCTCCGGAGCAATTCTCAAGCAGAAGCTGCGGGAATTCCGTGATTAGTCTTTCCTGCATTTCATAGACACCCAGTACATAGCGGTGATATAATTCACCCTGCCTGTCCGCCGGAAGACCACTGCTGCCTATATCTGAAAGCGGTCTGTTCATATCCCATTTTACATATTCTATATTGGCACTTCTTAAAATAGAAGCGATACTTTCATAGATATATTCTACTACTTCCTTCCTGGAAAAATCCAAGACATACTGATTGCGTGCAAGGCCGGCAGTTCTACCCGGAATAGCAATGGCCCAGTCCGGATGCGCTCTGTATAGGTCTGAATCGGGTGATATCATCTCCGGCTCAAACCATATCCCGAATTTCATGCCAAGCTTATTCACTTCCTCCACCAGCTGCTTTAGGCCACCTTTGATTTTCTCTTCATTAACCACCCAGTCACCCAGCGCACAATTATCATCGCTTCTTGTGCCAAACCAGCCATCATCCATTACAAGCATTTCTATTCCAAGGGATGCCGCTTCCTTTGCTATGCCAAGTAGCTTATCGGTATCAAAATCAAAATAGGTCGCTTCCCAGTTATTGATAAGAATAGGGCGTTTTGTGTCCTTGTATTTGCTGCGGATTAAGTGCTTACGATACAAATCATGAAAGCTTCTGCTCATACCGCCGATTCCCTCGTCAGAATAGACCATTACAACCTCTGGAGCCTGAAAGGAATCCCCTGCCTCTAACTTCCATTTGAAATGATAAGGATTAATACCCATTACAACCCTGACACTCTCAAACTGATTCATCTCTGCTGCTGCGGTATAATTTCCTGAATATACGAAGTGAAATCCGTAGATTTCACCTGTATCCTGTGTGGTATTTTTCGAAGCCAAAGCCATAAAAGGATGCTCCTGATGACCAGACTCTCCTCTGGTTGATGAAACTCCCTGTTTTCCAAAGCCAAGGGCTCTCCTCGCGATATGACGCTCTCTTGCCCAGGAGCCGTGAAGGGTAATTAAATCAAATTCGCTGTTATCCATATCCAGACAGGAGGACAATACCTTCGTCAGATAGATCGGGTTTTCACTAAGATTCACAATTCTTACGCTTCTCGTAACAGCATCTACAGCTTCGAATACTGTGTAGATAAGTGTAACCTCAAGCTTTAAGATAGTATCCCTGCACTTAAGCTCTAAGGTGGTACATTCATCTTCTGAGCCAAAGGTTGCAGGCAAGCCCACAAGCTTTGGTTTACCCGCATAAATCTTATGCTCGATATATCCAAGCTGCAAAGCAGTATGTCCGGATAGAGTCTCCACTGCAAGGCAGTCCTCTCTGAAATCACCGATTCCATGTGTCGAGTATTCCATCGGGAAGCTATCATAAAAGGACAGTCTGTCCCTGTTATTTTTCGATGGAACAAAGGGTGCTTCTTCAATTCTCATCAAATATTTTAAATTATAATCCTCCAGCTTCTTCCCATAATAAATATGCCCTACAAAATTCTCCTCATCAACAATTCCAATGAGATAGCTCGTACTTTGAGTATCTAGCTTAAATACTCTTTCCTGTTCATAAAACTTTATTCCCATAAAAATCCCCTTTCCTCTATAAAAATATTTAGCTAATTGCGAAACTCATTAATTGTAAGTATTGTATGCACGGTAGATACTATTCCGGAGCGGAAGTTAAGCTCATAAGAGCGTTGGAGCGAAGGAATAGTATCTATTGTGCATACAATTAGTAAAACTATATTGTTTCGCAATTTCCTAATAAAAATACTCCTGTCTTTTCTTATATAAATTCATAAAACATCTGACTTTATTCGCAATTACCCAATAAGATTAGGCTGTCTAAAGCGTATTATTATTTTGTGCTTCGTCTATTTGCAAACTTTAGCTAATAAAATTGGGCTTATGCAGCTCTTTAATTAAAAATACTATTAAATTTATTCCTGTCTATCTCCGTTGCCGGATTAAACTCCTTCGAGCTTATATACTTAAGAATACTGTATTCCAACCACTTGGCAGGAGAGCTGTCAGTAAGTCTGCGTAAATTCGAAGTACAAACCATAAGCTTCCCTTCACCGACCTTTAATTCGAATAGAATACCCAGCCTGTGGTTTCTTTCGAAATTATCAATCGACCATACTAAGGGTTCAATGTCGGTATTATCAAGGATGAATGCCCGCGAATTCGTAACAATATCATACCACTGCGCTGTAGTGTAAAATTCCGTCGGAAAATATTCAAAAACCCTATGCTTATGATTTATCAAAAGGCCAAGCGTTCCAATCGGAACGGGCTTTCCCATACTTTCTGAAATTGTACGAAACATCGGGTAGCACCAAAAGTCCGTACAATAGGTTCCCTGTATGGAATTTGTATCGTTTAACTGTGAAGGATAGTAAAGTACCTTTTTGCCCTCCGTAAGATATTGCATCGCCTCCCTGGTACTATCGGTTATTACAATACTTTCCTCTATCGCTTCTGTATTTTCTTTTGGATACAACCACAAATCATAGCTGTTACAAACCTCCGACCCGGTAATTCTAATTCTGGTCTTTAATTTTATAGGAGTATCGACCTTCGGCATGGTTATCTTAAAGCTGCATAGGTTAAATACCCCGCAGTTATACTCGCCTTCTGCTATAGTTACATCTGAAGCTATTACTGCATATTCATTTGCCAGGATGAATTCTATCCTTGGGTTGATGATGCTTTCCGGCTTAAAGCATGCCAGCTTAATAATTATATCGACGTTTTCGCCTGTTTTATATACTAATTTCGGAAGCTCTGCCAGCAATACAGTATCATTGCAGAACTGTCTCCATTCGGAAGAAGAAATTAAGCCTTTACTTTCCATGAATGCATTTAAAACACCGATTAAAGCCGTACCCTGACCGGTAAAGTCCTGTAGATCAAGTAACTGAAAGCCTGCCAGTTCATTACTTCGCATTGCAGTCTCAAGCTCAGCCTTATAGCATTCTACTGCAAGCCTTCCCGAAGCTTTAAAAAACAAATCTGACATAACGGACATGCCTGTTTTCTCTAATCGTTCTTTGAACACCTCGAAATTTCTGGCCTTTAAAACGCCTGTATATTTAGAGATTTCCGAATAATCAGGATACATGGCATATTGCCCAATTTCATGAGAAACAACGGGAATTTCAGGAATCAATTCCGCTGAAGCATCCACTTTTACCGTCTTCGTACCCGTTCCATACTGGATAATAATCTCCCCACCTGCAGCATTCTTACTTAAGATATTAGTAGGTCGTATTATCTGGTCATAATTATGAAGCATATCCGGCGCCATAGTCTGAATATGCCCCTGCGGTGCGTCACACATGGCATAGGAACCGCGGAATAACCGATCCTTTGAGAAGCGCACTCCGCAGAAGAAATCTTCATTTTCCAGTACGCAGGGCATAAATTGAAAATTATTCGAGCCTTGCGTATACATGTGTCTCGTATCATAGGCTCTGTATCCGCCTAGTATCTCATTTAGACGTTCTTTACTACCCCATAATTCATTACCAAGTGACATCATAACAAAGGAAGGGTGATTTCCGAACTCATCAAGAATTCGATAGCCTTCTTCAATTAGATATTGCTGCGCCTGTTCATCGTGGTTATCGTCTCCCTCTACTGTTACCGTTCCCCAGAAGGGAAGCTCCGGCTCCATATAAATTCCCAAAAGATCAGCAGCATAAAAAGCAGCCTCCGGTGGACAACAGGTATGAAAGCGATAGTGATTGATACCGTATTCTTTCGCAGTCTTCATAACCTTAAGCCAACTATTTAGATCAGTAGGGGCATGTCCTGTCATCGGAAATATCATACCGTCATGCTTACCTCTTAAGAAGGTTCTTGATCCATTGATTTCAAAATATTTGCCTGCTGCCTTAAATTTCCTAAAGCCAAAGGAAAAATCATAGCTCTCTGTCTGTTCCTGTATTGCATCACTAGCGTTATTTTGTATTAGCTTAAGCTTTAGGGTATATAGCTTCGGTGTATGTTCACTCCAAGCAACGAAGGCTTCCTTAAGAGGATAGTGAAAAATATTTTCTCCTTCAGATAGACAATACTCCTGTTCTGGAAAACTTCTGTTCTCATCTGCTACCGCCGCTGTAATCTTTATCCGCTCCGTACCCTTAAGGACTGTAATAACCTTAATTAAGCTATTGGTTACATCGGGATATATTATGGCTTTACTTAGATATGCCTTACTTCTTACCTCTATGTAAATCTCTCCGGTTATTCCGTTCCAATTTGTCTGCGTATCCGGTGAGGTCATATGACCACCCTTTACCGGATACGAGGTGTTATCTACCAAAATCGTAAGCTTATGCTTTGATTTATTGATATAAGGTGTCAATTGATAGCGATGAGAGGTACAGAGACTATTTTGGCTGCCCACATAGCTATCATCCACCCATACATGTGTTATTCTTGTTCTTTCCAGAACGAGAAACAACTCTTTATCCTCAGCATTTTCAAATTCCACCTCTCTTGCGTACCACGTAAAGCCCTCGAAGGAGTATGGATCAGTAAGATAACCCTCATTCCTTTCTTTGGAGGGTACTGTTTTTCTGGCTGTTGCTACTGTAGCAGGTAATAGAATACTATCTGGTAAAGTCTGATTATAGAATTTTTTATCTATTCCTGATTTTTTTTGATCCAGGCAGAAGCTCCAGCTTCCGCTTAAATCTATTTTTTTCATGCTTATCCTCTTTTCCGTATTTTATGTGCAGCATTTGTATGAGATGTAGAGATATACTTTCTTATATAAAAAATTGAATAATCTATTACCAGTCACATCTTAATTGATTTGTTTTTCACCCTAAAATAGCCAAATTTTTTTCTATCATACTGGATAGTATTTGATATTTCCTCCATTATAAAATTCTGCCCATTTCTGGTCAATGTGATATATTGTAATCTTTTTCGCGGCTCTTCTTCTTACATAAAGGATGAAAAATCCCCGTTTATTGTTCTAGAATTTGTTGTATTTCCTCAGAAAATTTATAATTTATTACTATTTTATTGTCATGATAAACATAGATACCTTCTACTGCTTCTACCATAATTTCATGTGTTAATTTATCCACATGTCCGCTTTTTAGAAACTCTTTTATCCACTGATCCGAAAAATTATCCTTATTATCCTCTAGCGTTTTCTCAAGCATTTGAATATCCTGCTTCATTCGCTCCTGTTCCTTCTTATATTTAGTTAGAAGTTCCTCATACCTTGCATCACTCAACTTACCAAGCAGCCATTTTTCTTCAGCACCCGTAAGCAGTTGCTGCTGCTTCGCTAGCTCTGTCTTCCTTCTTTCCATACGAAGATGAATATCTTTGTTATTGTTGTTGCACAAAGTATAGCTCCTATCGTTATGAACTACTTTCTCTAAATCAGATAAAGCAGCTATTACTCTATTAATATCATTCAGTATGATATCTGTAAGTATTTTTTCATAAATTCTATTCGCATAACACAAGGAGGAATCCCTTTTATGAGTACGACAATGATAGCTGTAATACACCTTATCCTTATATTTTTCTGCATGCCTAACCAGAGCATGCATACAGTCACCGCATTTTAACAAACCCGCAAATAGATTAGCATTATCTGTCTTGCTTCTATTCTTTGGCATAACTTGGTGGAGCCTTTTCACTGCATTAAATTCCTCCATGCTGATAATAGGTTCGTGCATATTCGCAACCTTTATCCAGTTTTCCCGAGAAACTGCCTCTATCTTCTTCCTCTTAAAATCCTTAGTACTGGTTTTATGCTGAACCAGTGTGCCTGTGTAGGTTTCATCCTGCAGAATTCTGCGAATGGTATCCGCAGACCAATAGGCTGAGGTATGTATCCGATTACCGCACTTATAGTTAAGTCCCAGCTTTTCTTTATACACGGTCGGAGGATCAATTCTTCGATTATTAAAATGTCTGGCGATTTCTGCTGCTCCAAGTCCCTCCATTAAATTCATCGAAAAGATTTCCTTTACGTAGCCACAGACTAATGGGTCCACCAACAGATGATGCTTATCCTTCGGGTCCTTTCTATAGCCATAGGGAGCGAAGGCTCCGATGAATTTACCTGCACGCATCATGCTTTCCATACCAGTAGTAACCTTATGGCTCTGGCTTCTGGAGTATTCTTCGTTTAAAAACAGCAGAATCCTTACCCCAATATCGGGTTTATCGAATAGGCTGTCATAATGGTCGGAGTAAGCTACAAATCTAATCTGTTGATTCTTTCTTTCAAAATCCCTCTCCAAATATTCGATTATCCGAACGTAATCCCTTCCAAACCTTGAAAAATCCTTCACAAGGATACAATCAATCTTCCCAGCCTCCATATCCTTCATCATTCTCTGAAAATTAGGCCGGTCAAAGGTAATTCCGGTATAATCATCATCATAATACTCGTCAAAAACCTTGATTGGAATTGCATCCTCTGCCATATTGATCTGATTGACCGTATAATGAAGATAATCACGCTGATTCAGAATCGAATCACTTTCCATAAAACGATCCACCTTACCTCTATCTTCATCCGATAATCTTCCATACAATCCTGCCATAAAGCAATCCTGATCGATTTTATTCGTCGGTCGAAATCTCATCCCGCCACCTCATACTCTTTTATATTCCTTATCCTTGTATGCTTTTAGAAGCTTTATGACTAATTCCTCCGAAGTTAGATTCCCTTTACAATTACGTATTACAGTGTACTGCTTCCCGCGCCTAGTTATTGCATTCTTTTCATTATTTTCCATGCAAACACCCAAAACATAATTTTATTACATACTACGAAAAAACCTTATGACATATACCTTGAATAAGGGTAATTGCAAAACTTATTATTTATAAGTATAGTATACACAGTACACACTATTCCGAAGCGGAAGTTAAGCTCATAGGAGCGTTGGAGCGAAGGAATAGTGCGCACTGTGTATACTATTTACAAAACTATATAGTTTTACAATTACCTATATACATAAAAAAAGAAGCAATGAGCTTATGTAAGCACTTGCTTCCTTTCCTAAACAGGTACGAGGATGACCTGGATCAATTACAATTGTAATCTCTTTTTTCTCTGTTTCTGTAGCACCTGTAAAAAACATTCTTTTCATAACCTTTACGGATGGATCAGAGGTTAAAGTAATTGCAGCTACAACAAATATCAGAAAGATAATACTAAAATATTTTTTCTTCATAATAAGCTTCCCATTATCCTATTCCTTAAATCTTATGAGGGTGCTTTCTGTCCTATTCAAATATATGGGAATCGATTTTTTATCAATTCAAATATCGCTCTATTACATCCCAGACACTATTGCTTTCCTGTCCAAGCTTCCAAGCAGCTGTTCCTGCAACCTCCGCCTTATAAATCACCTTCATCTTTTCTTCTATGGATTTATCCTCTTCCTGCCACATACGGTAAGTTGCACCGTCCTTTTGGTATTCAATATAATAGCATCCTGCTTCATTATCCCATGCTGCTTCGAGGCCACTATCTGCTATTAGCTGTTTGGCCTTTGACATAGCATACGCTTCTGAAGACACCTCCCCATTTGAAGCTTCCTTCCACAGTCTGGTATAAAAAGGAATGCCTATGATTGTCTTTTCTTTAGGAACCATAGTAAGTATATTCGTAACAGCCTCCTTAACAAAACCGATCGATGCCACCGGGCCTGCTATCTCCGAGCCTGCATAATGCTCATCATATGCCATTACAACAACATAGTCGACAATTTTTCCTTGTTCCTCTCTGTCATAATATTTGGTATACTCGGTAGGTACATAGCTGTCAACAGAAAGAACAATACCATTATTCCTGCACTTTACAGAAAGTTCACGCAGGAATTGGATATAATGCTCTCCAGCCTCAGCCTTAATTTTTTCGAAGTCAATATTAATACCATTCAGCTTATACGTAAGAGCTGCTTCTATTAATGCATTAGATAAAGTATCTCTTCTGGAGGTATAAGATAAAAGCTCCTTCATATCGATACCATCTTTAAAATCGTCAACAAGAGCCCATACCTCGAGCCCGAGGCTATTTGCTTTCTCAACATATTCCTCTGTTGCAAGCGAGCTTATATTACCCGATATATCATCAATACTAAACCAGGTCGGTGATATTACATTCAACTTCTTCGTTTCATTAATCAGACCCTCTAAATCCTCTGCAGCATACTCATACGTTACATTATGAAACGCCATATTAATTTTACCAGCTCTAGTCTGTGCTGTATATTCTGGGGCCTTAAACTTACTCTCAAGCTTTTTATAATACGCTTTCTTTAAACTTTTCTTCTTTACATAGCCCTTAATACCATCCTCGGTCATTACCTTGACAAAACCGTTCTTTGGTGTCTCTTCCTTATCAACATACAGAAGACTTGTAGCTACAGGTAAGTCGAGCAGAATTGGACTTTTTATACTGGCCTCATAACGAAGCTTCGTTGCTTTGCTTACATCAAAATACTGATAATCTCCCCAGATGTAATTTACAACAATACGGCTTGGATTGGCATAATATTCATATGTCATATCTGAATATTCCTTTACAAAATCAAGTGCAATATAAACCTGATCTGCAAACATTTTAACAATAGGATAATCCGCAGCCGCCTTTGTCTCAATCGTACTCTTTGTTACGCTATATTCATTTTTATCAGCCTCTACCCGAAGAATCTCCGTAGGTGTTGTATAGGTAAGATTATTTTCATTACTGTCCCAGTAAAAACGCTTATTAAATTTCTGGGCAACCGTATCATAGTCTATATAAACCTTATCGTTAATTAAAAGGCCCTTTTTCTCATATATTTCATCCTGAAGAATTACCATCACTTCAGAAGCTTTTAATTTATAATAATCTTCCAGCTTCATAATCTCTTTGCTGGGAGTCATTTTTTCAATCATCATAGATATCAGTATAATTGCGAAAAGGATAACTGCCGCTAAAGTTCCGATCACAGCTAATTTCGTTTTTCTCTCCATAAAAACCTCCATACTGCCAATTGCGAATTTGGGCAGCGCACAAATTTGCCGTTAGGCATCCTAGCATTACTTTTCAATTATTATAGCATTAATGTATGGCATCGTCATTACTAATTTCGACTTTTTCCAAAATTAATATTTCCTTTCCGTACTTTATTCTACAGGATTGCTAGTTTTTTCCGGGCAAAAGGAGACCGCCCACTTAATACACCTAATACATACAAAGTCGTTCAATAAACACTTTATTAGGTAATATTAATGGGCGGTCTTACGTATTCCATCCCTTTATTATAAATTAGTCATCGTTTGTCTTGTGCGTCATGGTTACCTGTATTTTCATTCGAAATAAAAGTATAGAGGGCTTTTAAGTCTCGCGCTGCAAATATGATATTAACTGACGATAGGACTAATTTAAGATATTTCTCCACCTTCCGTTATCAACAAACTGTTATAATTCAAACCTGCATGGATAATTGATGCTTTTATTACCTTTCCCTCGGATAAGAAGGCCATTTGTGATATGTTATACTTATCCCGGATACCAGTTCCACAACAGGTTTTTTTATTTAAAACACTCTGTTAAAAAACAGTCTGGTCTCTCGTGAAGGCATAGTCGGTTCCTCTTTGTAAGGAACTGCATAGACCTTTCCTGTTACTTCATTTTGTATTCTTTTCACTCTATTATCACTGGCTTGGGGAATAAAATACAGCCAGGAGGCACTGCCCCGAATAGTCTTAACGGCTTCGGTAAAATCCATCAGCTTCTTATAATCCCATTCAGAGCTTCCTCCCATGATGATTTTATGGTCACATCTTAAAAACTCTTCTCTATTTGTTATGAAGTCTGTTCCAAAATCAAGAATAATGCTTTCGAAGTCCTCATTTATGATCTCCGGAATACTTAATTTACTCTTTTCCTTATAGCAGGTTATTAAGTGAAAGGAAAATGAATCAGCCTCCTCACTTGTCCATTCATATGCCCCTTGAATAAGCGACATATCCTGATGATTATTGCATTCGAGAAAAGCCGTTCTTTTACACAGTTCTTCTCCCATATGAAAGGCTAACATAAGACCGGTATGGGTAACCCCTACACCATGACGGATTCCGATCAGTCCGATTACCTCTCTGCGAATCCCCTTGCCAGGTGTTGAAAGCCTATTAAAAAGAATCGGTTTACGTTTCATATATTCCTCCATTTTTTCATAAGGAAACAATATTCATACGAATACCCTAACCTTACAAGTTCACCTTCCAAGGTTTAAACAAGTAAAGAGCTTTTCTTTCCACTTTTTCCGGTAAGCGAAGGGAATGAGCTCGCGATAAAATTCCAGTTCACTACTGCTTAATTCGGCATATGGATCTGGTTCATACGGTACTCTGAAGCACTTTCTGTGATCCATGCTTCGTATAATTTTCTGAAACTGTCTTGCATCTATGTAATTCAACAAGTAGACAATATCTTTATATTCTGCCGTCATGTTAATTACCTTTTGTGCATAGGAAAGCTCCCAATCCTTTGTTCCGAGTAGAATCAGTTTTATATCTGCTGCAAGAAAATCCATAATATTATCTGCTGTCAGTTCTCCATAATCCTCAATGAGGTAAGGATAACCATCGCTCTTCTCCCTGCTATACTGTCTTCCCGAAAACATACATAAGCCTTTGATAAAATAAATATTATCCTTGCTATAAACCTCTTCATAACAGCTTTTGATAGACCATACACAGTCGCTATTGTTTTTTTCGCAGTATAGACCTTTTTGTCCCTGACTTATGATATATTTACATAATCTTAAGGACATATGCGTTACTCCTACTCTGCTTTGTGCACCTGCTACTGCTATTTTTACTAAATGATCTGATTCAGATTGATATTGATATTTTTGCTTTATGGATAGTAATTGTCTTTTTAGTCCGGATACTGACGAATATCTTTCTGCGGGATGAAACTTAAGACATTGATTAATAATCCTCTTAAGTCTCTTGGTGCATTTACCCATATAATCAATATTGCCTATCTTATTACTGTCTTTCGTAATACTACTGCCGGTAGCCATATAATAAAGCAGCATTCCAATCCCATAGACATCACATCGCTCGTCTACTTTATTATTACTGTATAGCTCCGGTGCAGCATAGCCTTTTGTTCCGAAATAACACTGGTTTTGTGACAACTCGTCTTGAAATACAGCGCTTCCAAAATCTATCAGCTTCAAGGTCTTACCGGACAGGATTAGGTTCTCCGGCTTCATATCAACATATAGAATCGGCCTTTCAATAGAATGGAGATATTCTATCAAATCACAAAGCTGCAGGCCTAATCGGATAATCTCCTCCTCCTTTAGGGGCCCTGTTGAAGAGATATGTTTTTTTAGCGTGTCTCCTTCAAGATATTGTTCGACAATATAGGAACCATCTGCATCTTCTTCAATATCATAAATTATAGGGATGTTGGAATGTTTCAGATTTTTAAGGATTAAAGCTTCTTTACATTGTAAATCATATAAGGGATGGTTTTTAGATATACATTTGATAGCCCGAAATGAATTTAATTTGATGTGTTCTGCAAGATAAACCTCGGCACTGCCTCCGCTGCCAAGTAAACCTAAAATTCGATACTTTTGAAACCAAATTTCCTGCTGCATTCTCTCCTTTCCTATCAGAATTCGTGAACCAGATCTTCTTTATTATATACAAATAATGGAAGGTTTTCAACAGTTTTCTTGCCGTTTATTTGTACAAAGATTCTACAATATTTTGTAGATTTTACTAATGTCACAACTTGTATTTATATGTAATTATTGGGCGTGTATTAATACAAATTTCATATCTGTGTGTATTGACTTTACTTGTTTTTTAAATTATACTTTTTTTACACTGATGGATGGATTTTCGCCTTTTATTCAAAATCAGTTCCTTTTTATTACAGAAAGGGGTGTACTTTATGAAGATAGAAAAAATCAGCGACAATCAGATCAGATGTACCCTGAGCAAAAGTGATTTAATTGACCGTGAGCTAAAAATAAGCGAACTGGCTTATGGCACGGAGAAGGCTAAAGCATTGTTTCGTGACATGATTCAACAAGCTTTCTATGAATTCGGTTTTGAAGTAGATGATATCCCTTTAATGATTGAAGCAATACCGGTTTCTACCGAATGTCTTATATTAGTGATAACAAAGGTTGAAGACCCCGATGAGTTAGACACCCGTTTCTCCAAGTTTTCTTCCTTTAATGTACATGACGATAAGGACAAGAGCGATGCTGAGGATGATTCCTACGCTGATGAGATCATTAACTGCTTTGATCAAGCAGAAGATGAGATAAGCGATGATTCCTTTGATACCAGCAAAGAAGATTCACTTGAAGAAGCTGAAGTTACCGGCAATGAGCTTCCTATAAAACAAAATATTCATACTGCATCCAAATTAATAAAGATTTATTCCTTCCGTTCGTTAAAAGAAGTTACAGAGTTATCAAATATTATGCTTGGAACCTATAATGGTTTAAATACATTATATAAGAACCCGGTAAATTCAACCTACTACTTGGTGATTACTATTACTGATCATACACCGGAAGAATTTAATAAGATTTGTAATATCATTTCTGAATACGGAAAACCAGAACGTTTCACTTATGCAAGTCCAGTTTATTATGAAGAGCATTATGAAATTATTGTTAAAGATCATGCTTTACAGATATTGTCAGTGATGTAGTGGTGGTCTCCTTTAAGAGTCCAAACGATTTAAGAAAATATCACCTTTAGCAGAATGAATAGGGCAAATAAAACTTTATAGCGTCGCTAATTCGGGCTTAGCAAAAATTACTTTCGGTAATTTTACTAAGCCCTTTTGTTATTGAATAAGTTATTGTGTATTAATTTGCTTTTACGTGCGCAGGATTACAGGCATCCCCCGTCTTCATTTCCAAAGCATTAATATAATGCTGTTCCTTTAAACGAAGTACCTCCAATCTTTTCTGCATTTCCCTTAAATCAGCTTCTGCTTTTTTCTTCTGCTTCAGGATGATATTATAACGTTCGAGAATAGTTGTTTCCCCTTTCTGGCATAATTCGATATAATGCTTTATATCGGCAACTGACATTCCCGTATTCCTCAAGCACAATACCAGATTTACCCAATCTAAGTTATCCTCTGAAAATAACCGTGTTCCATGAATATCTCTTGTTACATCGGGAAATAGTCCCTGATCATCATAAAATCGTATTGTATGTACAGATATATCTAGTTTTTCTGAAAGCTGCTTTACTGTATACATGATTGTAAAAACCTCCTAAATTCAAAAATAGAGTATTGACTTCGAGTAACTCTAAGGTATTAAAATAAGTATAGCATTTCACAAGGAAAATGACAATATCATAACAATTTATAAGTGCTTGCGAAACTATATAGTTGTATTAATTGTGTTCACAATAGTTTCGTAATTATCAAAAATTTCAATTTTAATATGGAGGTTATAAAATGTCTAGTGATTATTTAGGTAAAGAAATACCAAAATTGGGGTTTGGATTGATGAGGCTTCCGATGCTTGGAGAAGAAGTCGATCTGGTGCAGGTTAATGAAATGGTTGATAAGTTTATGCAGGCAGGCTTTACATATTTTGATACTGCTTATGTATATATCAATGGCAAGTCCGAAGTGGTTGCTAAAGAAGCTCTTGTTAACAGGTATCCAAGAGAGGCCTTCCAGCTTGCGACCAAGATGCCAGTATGGATGGCTCATAACCGGGAGGATTTAGAGCGATTATTTCAAACCCAATTAGAACGTACAGGCGCAGGATACTTCGATTTCTATTTACTACATGCTCTGGATAATGATAGGGCAGTTGAAGTTGAGAATATGGGAGCCTGGGATTTTGTGAAGGAAATGAAGGAAAAGGGCTTCATAAAGCATCTGGGATTTTCCTTCCATGATAAAGCCGATGTTCTGGAAGAAATTTTAATAAAGCATCCGGAAGCAGAATTTGTTCAATTACAGATTAACTATGTAGATTGGGATCATAAGGATATCCAATCAGGCAAATGTTATGAGGTTGCCCGCAAGTACAATAAGCCAATTATTATCATGGAGCCGATTAAGGGCGGATCCTTAGCAGTTATGAGACCCGAAATTCAGAATATATTCAAGGAAGCTCAGCCTGACTTATCAATCGCTTCTTGGGCTGTACGTTACGCTGCTTCCCTAGATGGTATTATTACGGTCTTAAGCGGCATGTCTAATCTTCCTCAGATGGAGGATAACCTAAGTTATATGACCGAATTTAAACCCCTACAGACAGACGAAAAGGCAGTCGTTGATAATGTAATTAAAGAGTTGGCCAAAATACCTACAATACCATGTACTGGGTGCAAATACTGTGTAGAGGATTGCCCACAAAAAATCGATATCCCAGCTGTATTTAACTGCTACAACGGCTACGAGCTTTATAAAAATCTTGACAGTGCCAAAGGTAATTATGCTTGGACCACAAGCATGAGCGGTAAGGCTTCAGGCTGTATCGAATGTGGCTCCTGTGAAAGCCATTGCCCTCAGCATCTTAAGATCATTGATACTTTAAAAGAAGCTGTAGCTTTACTGGAATAATATTTATTCTATTAAGAGGAGCTATCCGGTTAACAAATCATTAACCGGATAGCTCCTCTTTTAATTCCAATTCTTTCATTGAACTTCATTACAGCGCTTAATTACTCACCAAGCTCTGTCTTAATTTTTGCCATCAGCTCCTCCGGATCAAGTCCGTGTACCATAGCTGCTTCTTCTAATGTCTCAGCCTGAGAAGAGGGGCATCCGAGACAGTGCATCCCAATATCAAGTAATACCGGAATAATATTTTGATTAACTGAAATCGCCTGAGCGATAGTCATGTCCTTCGTTATAGCTGCCATTTTAAGTTCCTCCTTATTTAATTAAAATCAGATATGTTTGGAGGCCTTATCCCCCTTCATAATCCACTTATCAGTAAGAAAGTTTTGCGTACCTTTAAAATGAATTATATCATGCACGGAGGAAGATATCTCCTTTATATAAAATATAGCTTATTTAATGTTTAAGCATAGCTTATTATATTCTACTAATTTATTATCGTCAAGCATATCCGGTTTTGTTTATACAATTTTTATTTTAGTATTTGCAAGCGTTTCCTATTTTATGTACTGATAAACCAATCAAAATAAACAAAATGTACTTGCATAATTATGATCAATATATTAAAATGTAATCGATTGCTTAAAAAAAGGAGGTAATTACAATGGCATACGTTATTAGTGATGAATGTATTAGTTGCGGCGCTTGCGCTGGAGATTGCCCTACTGATTCCATCTCAGAAGGTGTAGATCATTTTGAAGTAAATCCCGATACATGTATAGATTGCGGTGCATGTGCAGACACATGTCCTACTGGTGCAATTTCAGCTCAGTAAAGAGTGTATACATAGAAAAGGATTTACAGGTCGAGTGCGTAGGAACTCACCTGTTATAAAGAGGCTGCAACATCACGTCTTAAATATGAAGTGATGTTGCAGCCTCTTTTATTCTAGATATACACTTTATTTTTCTTAAAAAATTTTGATTTCTTTTTGTTTTTGTCTATCGTAGCTGCTACCATTGATCTACTTTTCTGATAGTCTCTTAATGCAGCATCAAATTTCTTGAAACGTTCTTCTTCTTTTTCCTCCTGAACTCTCATTAGGTAATTCATTTCCTTAATTACGCCATCTGTAACATTCATGCCGATTTCCTCTGATAGTGTACTATTATTCTCTTTCAGCGCAGTTAAAATGATATGACTCATCATTGCTTTGAATTGACTCATCTTCGAGCTGTCTTCATCCTTTATCTCATGTCCTTCTTCGTCAGCTACAAGGCTTGTCCCCTCAACCTTCTCCGACAGCTTGTCCTCTTGATTCATTTCCATTACCTTATCCTCCTGGCTATCCTTTTGTTGAATTTCCATATCAGCATCAAGCGATTCTGACATGTTTAAGTTAGAAAGAAGCATCTTTATTGCCTTTAGCTGAAATCCTTGTTCTTTTAAATGCTTCACCTTTTTCAGCAGTTCAATATCCGATTCCTTATAGTAACGCTGATCCATCTCATTTCGGGAAATCGGTAGAGCAAGTTCCTTCTGCCAGTACCTAAGGACGTGGGATTCTACATCAACTCGTTTAGCAGCATCAGAAATCATATACCTAACTTCTTCCACTCGTTTTGCCCTCCCTTATTATGTAATTATTTTCCACTTTTTACATTATAACATAGCAATCTTCAATTGCAATACGCTTTCCACATATTCCCATATAACTTGTCGACATAAAAAAAGGAAACCTAAAGGAAGGTTCCCCATTTCTACAAAGCCTGTAGTTTTTCTATTTTCTCCGTTATAATAAGCCGTAAAACCGGCATAATTTTTCATGATTTAAGTTGAGTGTACTCGAACCTTTAGTTTTTGGAAAATCTTATCCCTTTTCACTATGTAGCTTTCAATCATCGTTCAAGGTTTGCAAACTTTGTATATTGAGCCAACCATGCAAGCTTCACCGTTCCTGTCGGGCCGTTTCTCTGCTTACCGATAATGATCTCTGATACCCCCGGCTCTTCTGTATCCCGGTTATAATAATCATCACGATAGATAAACATAACGACGTCGGCATCCTGCTCGATTGCTCCTGACTCTCTTAAATCTGAGAGCATCGGTCTCTTATCCGGACGTTGTTCTACCGCTCGGCTTAACTGAGAGAGTGCTATAACCGGTACATTAATTTCTCTTGCTAATGATTTTAATGATCTTGAAATCTCTGAAATCTCCTGCTGCCTGGACTCAGATTTTTTACTTCCCGACATCAGCTGTAAGTAGTCAATGATGATTAATCCAAGATTTTTTTCCAGCTTTAGCTTTCTGCACTTTGATCGCAGCTCACTGACAGAAATTGCTGAAGTATCATCAATCACCAGATTGGAATTACCAATAACCCGCGCACTTTCCATAAGACTTGCCCATTCCTCACCCGACAAAGACCCGGTTCGGATTGCCTGTGAATCCACTCTCGAATTCATAGCCAGAATACGTTTGACCAATTGATCCTGCGACATTTCCAAGCTAAATACAACCGTTGTTACGTTGGATTTTAAGGCTACGTATTCCGCGATATTAAGAACAAATGCCGTCTTACCCATAGAAGGTCTCGCTGCAATCAATATTAGGTCGGAGGGCTGAAGTCCGGCTGTTTTATAATCAAGATCATAAAAACCGGTTGCAACACCCGTAACACTGCCTTGATTTTTCGCAGCTGCCTCGATACTGTCGATGGATCTTAACACCACTTCCTTAATATCGGAGAATTCCTTTGTTCCTCTATTTTGTACAATATCAAAAACTTGCTTTTCCGTCTTTTCCAAAATACTATCGAGCTTTTCCTTATCTAGGTAACATTCGTTTGCTGTCTCTTCCGCAACCTTTATTAGTCTTCTTAAAACAGCTTTATCTCTAACAATCTGTGCATAATACCTAACATTCGCGGAGGTAGGTACAGAGGTCACCAGATCTCTGATAAATTCCAGACTTAAGACCTGAGGCGGTACATCCTTTTCCTTTAATCTATCCTGCAGGGTAACCAAATCTACCGGCTTTCCCTCATTATACAACTCGAGCATCGTTTCAAATAAAATACTATATTGCTTTTCGTAAAAATCTGTACCTGTTATCATTTCAGAGGCTGCAACGATGGCATCCCGATCCATTATCATAGATCCGATAACGGATTGCTCTGCTTCCGCACTGTGCGGAAGTATTCTTTTTATAAATGACTCATCCACTTGTAATCCTCCATATGCATCTTAACACCCAATCGTAGTAAGTAATTCTATAGACTCCTTATTGGCTTCTTTTTCTTGTATTTATATTCCTGCATCTATGCCCGAAGTCTTGGGCTTTAAATGCAAGAAGTGAAGAAACTCATAATGAATGAGCAATTCACTATGAGGCTCTTAATAAAATCTTATTTACAAAGTTAATTAGACTGCCAGAAATACTGAGTGCGTAATACCAGTACGATATATAGTATCAATTGCAGGCTAATAGTGCGAATATCCCGCGAAAGCCATGCAGGCCATTAATACCTTTTATAGCAGCATCACATATATTTTCATAATTAATATTATACAGCCTCTACTTTAACCTTAATTTCCGCGGTTACCTGAGGATGTAGTTTAACCGGCACCGTATAGGAACCGGCATTTTTAATTGGATCATTTAACTGGATCTTCTTTTTATCCAGATCTACCCCATACTGCTCCTTTAACGCTGCAGCGATTTCCTTTGTCGATACGGAACCAAAGGTCTTTCCGCCTTCTCCTGCTTTGACAGAAACCTTTATTGTAAGCTCCTCCAGCTTCTTAGCCTGATTTTTAGCATCTTCCAGTATTTCCTTCTGCTTTTTAGCTTCAGCGGCCTTCTGCATATTTAAATCATATAGATTCTGCTTGGTTGCCTCCATTCCAAGCTTCTTTGGAAGGATAAAGTTTCTTGCATAGCCGTCACTTACTTTTACTATCTCGCCCTTTTTACCAAGCGCCTTAACATCCTGTGTTAGTATAATCTCCATATTAACCTCCATCTGCCGCCAAAACCTGCGAATTTGGGCAGCGCACAAATTTGCCAATTAAAAAATCTTTGATTTTTCAACCTAATCACCATTCCGCCGTAAACCCGTAGGCTTCGGCATAAAAATTATAATTCTCCCTCTTCATTCATCTCGTCAAGGGTAGCTTTGATTTTTCCTATCGCTTCCTTTATCGTTGTATGCTCCAGCTGCGTTCCGGCTACACTTAGATGGCCTCCGCCACCAAGCTTTTCCATAACTACCTGAACATTCACTTCATCAATTGACCTGGCACTAATATATATTTTATCATTATAGTCAGTTAATACAAACGAAGCTTTTATATCTGTGATATTTAAAAGCTCATTCGCTACCTGAGCCCCTAAAATCATCGGACTGTCTACATCTGAGCTCGCACACACCGAGATTGCGTAATGCTTTAAATAAATTTCGGTACTGCTGATTGCATCTGCTTTAATCTTATAATCACTCATCTCACTACGGAAGCATTTTCGAACTCTTGTTACATCTGCACCACTTCTTCTTAGATACGCGGCAGCCTCAAAGGTTCTGACACCTGCCTTAGTTAGGAAATTATTCGTATCTATCATGATACCGGCATATAATGCATCTGCCTCTACCGGCCTTAATTTTAAGTTACCGCCGATATACTGCATAATCTCGGCAATCATTTCACTGGTTGAGGAGGCGTAAGGCTCTACATAAGAAAGTACTGCCGTATCTATTGCTTCATTGGTCTGTCTATGATGATCAAAAATAACCACTGTTTTCGTATAATCCAATAATTCAGCACATTCTAAGTAGCTTGGACGGTTTACATCTACAATAACAAGGAGAGTATTTGCATCCACAACTTCCTTCGCCTGATCATTTTTTAGGAATAAATCCTCTTCATAGTCTGCATTGCCGATAAACTTGCTAAGCATTGGGCGAAGTGCAAAGGTCACCTCATTAATTACAATATGTGCTTTCTTATTAAAGGACTTGGCTATCCTATATACACCAATTGCTGAGCCGAAGGAATCAACATCACCAATCTTATGGCCCATAATAATAACCTTGTCCTTTGCTTCTATAAATTCGCGAAATGCGTGTGCTTTCACCCTTGCTTTTACTCTGGTATTCTTCTCTACAGAAATACTCTTACCGCCATAATAGCATATCTTTTCCCTATCCTTGATTACAGCCTGATCTCCTCCTCTTCCGAGTGCAAGATCGATTGCTGCCCTGGCATATTCATAGCTGACTGCATAGGTATCGGCATTGACTCCGAGACCAATACTAATAGTAACCGACATGTCATTACCGATATTTACCCCCCGAACCTCTTCCAGAACCGAAAATTTATTTGATTGAAGCACCGGCAGGAACTTATGCTGAAATACAAAGATATATTTATCTTTTTCCAGCTTCTTCACGATTGCATCAATACTCTGCATATATTTTGTGATTTTCCTGTCCACCAAGGCTGTTAGAAGGGATCTTCTAACCTCATCGATACTTTCCAAGGCTTCTTCATAATTATCTATATATAATAATCCTGTGATTAATTTCTGCTCTTTGTTCTCCTTAAGCAAGGATATGATTTCTGTTTCATCATATAAATACATGGCGATTAAGGCGTTCCGATCATCCCAGGCACTTTCTGCATCCTTATCATGTAGATTCATCGTCTCATCAAAATCCGGCGCGACCACCTTACGGAGTATTATTTTATAATTGCATCCATGAAACATCAGATGCAGTGTCTCATCCTTTTCCTGCTTGGGCAGAATTTCCTCTGTAATCTCAGGAAAAATATTGGATATAGAACGTTTTGCAGCAGATTTTTCATGAATAACATCCATAAATTCGTCGTTACCCCATTGCAATCTTCCTTCCAGATCAAGTATTGCATAGGGTAGATGCAGCTCCTTTAAAAGCTTTTTCTGCACTTGTCCGTAATCCATTGCATATTTCACAAGTTCTGCAGCAATCTTTGTACGTTTTGCATAGTAGATTGCCATTGCCATCGCGAAATAAATGGCTGTAAAGACAATTGTGATGAATGCCGCTTTTTTATCAATTGCATAAACGCTTAGTGACATGCAGAGTAAAAGCACTGTCAAAACGACAGGCCATAGCAGATATACTCTAAGTGCACCTTTCAATTTCAGCTTCCTGCTCATGATAAAGGACTCCTTAAAACACATAAATAATGTACGAAAAAAGCAAACGCTGCAAGAGCATCGTCCTTGCAGTCATTCATACCTTTGCTTATCCCGTACATTATAACATTAACCGTAGATATTTTAAAGATTATTTTTTTAATCCTTATTAATAGTGCTTTAGTTAACCAATTCATCCTTTTTTAGGAGCAGATTTATTAATCTTGGTGCCATAAGTAAATCAAATAATTTTTTTAATAATCGATTAGATAACACTATCGTAAGGACTGCGCTTCCTATTAATACAAGGACAGCATAATACGAAGGTCCGGCTTTTACTGCGGTAAAGAAGCCGGCATAGGCAAGCGCATTTCTTATCCAGATATGAGTCATATATACCTGCAAAGTTCTTTCTCCAAATTTAGAAAAGAATAATCTGCATCTTGGTACCAGCAGCATAAAGGCTGCCGATAATGTAATAGCTAATATGTACCATGACATTCTTAGGAAGGCTCCATAGATAGCGGCCTTTCCAAAGGATTTTACATAGGGGGAGGAACCATAGATTACATTAATATATGGCTTTAGCCTTGTAAAGCATAAAATAAAGCTTCCAAAAACTGCGATTATATACATCATTGCAGGAATTCTAATTCGTTTATCTAGGAACTTATTCATTCTTTCCTGCGACAAGGTAAAACCAATGATAAAAAAGGGAAAGAATACAAATACCCTTGATAAGGAGAAGATCGCCCCGATACTTTTTATATATCCGGCTGACAATCCTATTAAGATGGAACCCGATATTAGATATACCGGCTTTATTCTCTCCAGAACAGGAACGGACAGATACCAGATACATAAAGCAAGAAGATACCAGGGTGCAGATGTATCCTTAAATAAGTTAAAGCTAAGGGGACGATCAAATAAATAAGCCAAAAACGTATTTCCCAGCTTAAAAATCAGATACATCAAAAAGACAGATAATATTTTATTTACCTTCAATTTTCCACCCGCATTGAGCCGCTTGGCGAAAAAGCCGTTGATAAAAATAAAGCAAGGCATATGGAAGATGTATATAAAATACAGAATATACTTAATTTCCTTTACATAGGTCAGCTTAAATGCGAAGTGGCAAGCAACAACAAATAAGATCAGAATAAATTTTAAATTGTCAAAATAATAATTTCTAATATTATCATTACTATCCCTTTTAAGCTCCGGATGATACCATACTTTTAAAAAACTCATTGTTCATTTCCTCCGATGAAATTTACCGATCATTTTAAATTTATCAATGGATAAAACCAAATTTATTATTCCAGTATAGATCATCCTTACATTTATAGCAACCTTCTAATAAAATACCTCGAGGTGTTTTTACATATTCTCACAAATTAAAGTTGAATTCCTACATTTATTCATCGTAAATACTGTTTATATAAAATTATCTCATTACTATTTCAGACGGTACAGAAAGCTCCTTGTTTGAATTATATAGCTCCCTGATTCCATCAAAGTGCTCTTCCGCACATATGGTATATTCAGCAATCCTATCGAGTAATTTTAGATCATTAGCGGATAACTCGTTATCTTTCGCAGCAACAAGGTGCCATGGCTTCCAATTAAGCCCTTTGCAGATTCGAACAAGGTACGGTACCGTCTCTACTTTATTTAAAGCCGCAAAGTCGCGTATCAGTTGTCCTCTGATAAACCACATGCCATACAGCGTATCTATGCCCCATTCAGGTCGAATCGGGCAGCCGATACCAAAATTCTCAGGATCAGCCGCTCCTTCGCGGCAAAGCTTCCAAGCCTGTCCAGCTGTAATAAACTCATTCGGTTTTATGTCCCGCGGATTAAACTTATTAACCTTATCTACTAGCTTTTCGTCTTTAGATTTACTAAAAACCCAGGAAATAATTGTACTCTGCTGGAATGGGTCTATCTGCGGATCAGCCACAACCCATCTTTCACCATTCCAATACTCACAGACCCAATGATCCTCGTATTTACCATCCCAGCCAAAATATACAGCAAAGCCGCAGCGGCTTCTTGCAGGAATCTGCTTTGCCCTAAGTAAGGCGCACATAAGAGTCGCGAATTCCCGACAACAGCCAATTACCCTGTCACGCGGGTGACGTGGAATTGCCAGGCTGCTTTGATCAATCTCGAGCGCTTTTGTAAGTATATCCTCCATATAAGCCATCTTCTGCGGATATTCATGTGCACTGTTATAATTCTCGCCATATTGCGTTACCCACATATCATGAACCAATAATCCCTGAACCACCTGACAGACAGCACCGGGATCGCTGGGTAAAAAATCGGTAAACTCTTTATATTTTTCAAGGTTTGTTATAGCCGCGGGCTCCTTATAATAATTTAATATTTTAGACAACGAAATCCTCCCCTTTCTATATTACAATGTTTTGAAAATACATGATTATACTTAATACTCTTGTATCATTCCTATTACTTAGCTTGTACTTGCCGTTCTTTTACTGGGATTAATAAATGAAAGCTATTTATTTCTGGATCCTGGAAAATCTCATGATATAGCTCAATAGCATCATAATTCTCGAGATCATAGCCGAGACTTTTCGCATATGCGATAGCTGCCGTATAAGCATCCGGTACACTGACCGAAGCAGGTACGCAGGCTCTAAAATAGCTCTGAGCTTTCATCAATCTCGCTGTCATGCCAGTTGGTACCTTGATAAGATCAGTTACTCCTATTGCTGCCATATATCTGAATTTGTCATTCTCACAAGTATCCTGCTTACAGATGCCATACATTACTGTAGGCTTTACCACATTACTTATCTTATAAACGCTGCTCAAAAAGCAGCTCCATAGCCTTCCGATTGCCCCGTCGCTATCCCATCTCTTTGCTTCACATTCCATTCCAACAACATAAAATTCCTCTGTCAGTATAATGCTGTATTTCATCTGCTGCTCATAAGTAATTTCTTCACTGATAATGATAGCTTGCCTGATCAAAGGCGGTGAGCCTTTCCTTCTCCTGTACTCTATGGGAGTTATTCCAAATACTCTTTTAAAGGCTCGGGTAAATACATCATGTGATTCAAAGCCATATTCCAGTGCAATTCTGCTAACAGACTTATCACTGTTTAATAAATCACCTGCCGCAAGCAAGAGCCTTCGCCTGTTAATATAGGACCCGACTGTATCACCGGTCAACCTCTTAAAAAGGCGGTAAAAATGAGGTACAGAAAAGCCTGCCGCACTGGAGATATCATATAAGTCAATGTCCTTCGTTATATTATTCTCTATAAACTCCAACGCCTTACACAAGATCTGATTATTTGCCATCTCCTCACCTCCTGATTAAATTATAGCACTATCCTTTTTCTAAATCTCGATGATTTTTATCAAGTTCCTTTCATATGCATGAGTACACAGCTTCACGAAACACTATTTGTCCGGTAAGTCCAAATTCCCATATCCATCATGTTTGATAAATATATTTTTATTAATGGAATCAAAAAAAGCCTTAAAGGCTTTTTTAATATCTATCAATATTTCTAACTGAGGCACCCTCTTCTAAAGTACCCGGAATAATAATCTGATCACTCAGCGTCGACTTGGGTTTTTCTATTAATCGAATTAATTTCTCAGCTGCAATCCTACCCATACCCTCCGTGTCCTGTTTGAGTGTAGTCAGCTTTGGATCAATGTATTTTGCTAATCTAATCCCATCGTATCCTGCGATCGAAATATCCTCCGGTATCCTTAAGCCTTTCGCTTTTATTGCGTTAATTCCTCCGATGCTTGCAAAGTCATCCGGGTACATAATGCAGGTGGGTGGATTACTTAAGTTTAACAGTTCCTCCGTTACTGCTGCTGTTGCCTTTGTATCTCTATAGCGAACTTCTCTGATATACTCATCAGGTATCACTAGTCCAAGCTCCTCAGTCGTTTTATAAAAGCTGGTCAACCTAGCTTTCGTAACAGAAGTAGAGCCTTCTCCATGAATAAAAGCAATTTTTCTATGCCCACATCCATAAATATAATTAACCAGCTCCTTAACCCCTTTTATATTGTCTGAATTAACTGAAATCGAATTATTAAATATGTAATCTATGGTTACAATTGGTATCTCACTTTGCAGCAATTCTGCCACCTCAGGATCTTCAAATATGACGCAGGCAATAATCACTCCGTCAACTCCTTTATATCTACAGCATTCCACGTAAGACATTCCGTCTTTTCTATGCTTGCTTCCATTGATAAAGGTGATATCATAACCATGTTTCTCGGCTGTTGCCTTAAAATGATCCAAAATAGATGCAAAATAATCATGTGTTAAACCACTGCAGGCTTGATCAATAAATAACACCCCTAAATTATAGCTTCTGTTGATTTTCAGTGTCCTTGCAATTGAATTAGGTAGATAACCCATCTGCTCAGCAGTCATCTTAATCAATTTTTTTGTACCTTCTCCTATATCCTTATGGCCGTTTAAAGCTTTACTTACAGTAGCTACCGAATAACCACATGCACTTGATATATCCTTTAAAGAAACCATTCAGTTTCCTCCTATAGTATTTAAGTAAAATTATCAATATGTTAAAATAAACCATATCTATTACTATACGCCTTATTATCAAGTAATGCAATATTCAAAACCAAAACCAATATAGGTATTTGCGAAGCTATATCGTTTTATAAACTGTATACACAATAGACAACTATTCCTTCACTGATACGCTCCTCATGCTAGTATTTGATTGCTATGAACAGATAAACAATAATCATTATAACGCCAAATAAACCAATTAGAATTGTATTCAGCAAATTGATACTCTTTTTCATCATTAATCGTGAATTGAGCAAAAGAGCGATTAACGGAAATAACCAAACACCAAGGATTTTTGGAAGTGTATAGCTGACTGTACCGTCATAGTTCCATTGCATAGGAATTTCCTTCGGCAAAAACGGAAGCATAATAGCGGCAAACAGAAACATTACAATAATAACCATGAAATTTATCTTGATTAGCTTTTTACTTCTGTCTTCACCACTTTCTTTAAACATATCCTTTAATAATTTACGCAGCATAATTTTCTCTCCTTTATTTATGATTTTTACCAGGTTATTGCATTACATTGGTATTGTTTTACAAGTATTAAACTATTTAGGAGCGGTTTTCATGCAGGATTAATCCTGTTGTTTTATATTTAAATATAAGCTAAAGGAATAAACAAAAGGTGCAACTGCCATTAGAATAATAACTGCTGCCGTAATAAAAACAATATTCAGAAAAGCATTTATAAATAGGATTAATCCTGCCGCAATAAAGACCCAGCCGGCAAAGGTATGTGTCTTGTTCCAATTTTCTTCATCTGACAAAGTCCAAGGTAATTTAATACCTATAGAATAATTATATCTGCATTTTGGAAGGTAATTACCTGTTACTATAATAAGAATACTAATGATCAGACTAATGCAGAAGCGATAATCCAACTTAAACCCTATGGCAAGCGACAATATAGTTAACTGTAGTATATTAGTTAAAACCGGTATCGCCCATTTTGCAAATCTTCGCAGGAACAAGGATGGATTTTCTTTTTTAGGGACATGCTCTACCTTAATCCAGGTATGAATATGTATACATAATAAGAAAAAAGGGAGTACAAAAGCTGCTATAAACTTCGGTGCATATGCCTGAGGATGATTGCTATTATCTATCCTGATTACCACCTGATCGGGTAATCTGCGATAAAAAACAGCAGATATTATAAATGGAATTAAGCACAAAAGAATAGATAATATAAATAAATCATTTTTCCTTTTCATCTTTATGACCTTCTTTCCTATCTGTAAATTGTGCGAACCAAAACATTACCTCTTCCACCACTGATAAGTTCAGCTCGTAGTAAATAAAATTCTTATACTTTGTTTCAAAAACCAATCCTGCCTTTTTCAGTTGAGATAAGTGGTATGAAATGGTTGCGCCTGTTATATCAAATTTTGCTGATATTTCTCCGGCAGACATTTTACCATCCTTAAGCATAATTAATATATCCCTTCGGACCGGATCGGAGAGTACTTTAAAGGTTTCCTGAAAGCCCAATCCTATATCTCCTTTTGCTATTTAGAATAATATCTAAATAGATACTAGCACCAATTATTTTAATTTGCAACACCTATTTAGATTTTTTTCTAATTAGGTGTTTTATGATATTCGCTTTGAAATAAAGTATAATAAACATCACTAATGTAAAAAGGGCGCCGCACATTAGTGCGACAGCCCCATCTAACCTATTATTTCATTACTAATTACTCAATTACTCCGCCTTCTACCACCAGGTTATCCGCAGAGGCTGCGTCACCGTAGACAGGTGCCAAGGTTTCAGCATAATCAGCATGGAAGAATTGTTCTTCACCTAAAGCCTTTATTTCATCATTCAACCAATTTAACAGCTCGGTATTACCTTTTTGCACAGCTGGTGCTATGGAATCAAGATTTCCAAGAGATTCAATCCCTACTGTAAAGCCTTTATTCTCAAGTGCCCATGCAAGTACTTCCGTATTGTCTGTTGAGAATGCTTCTCCTCTTCCATCTTGTAATGCACTGTAGGCATCTGCATACTGATCAAATTTGAGCAGCTTTACATCAGGATAATTCTCAGCAAAATAAGTTTCTGCCGTAGTTCCTTTTGCAACAATTAATGTTTTGCCATTTAGTTGTTCTGGCTCTGTAATAAGAGCTCCATCCGGTGATACTACTCCAAGTGCTACCTTCATATAAGGAAGGGCAAAATCAACCTTTTGTGCACGCTCCTCAGTTAAAGTGAAGTTAGCAAGAATGATATCTACCTTTGCTGTCTCCAGATATTCAACACGACTTGCCGGATCTACGGCTACATATTCTACGTCTACTCCCAAATCCTTTGCGATTCTGTTACCAAAATACACATCATACCCTTGATATACGCCATTTTCGTCCACATAGCCAAAGGGCTTCTTATCACTGAATACTCCGATGGTAACCTTACCGCTTTCTTTAATCTGCTCCAGTGTTCTGGCGGTTCCTGCGTTAGCTGCCTCAGGTGTTGTTGTGTCTTTCGTTTCCTTAGTTGATGCTTCTTCACCGGTTTCTTTGCCGCTCTTGCAAGCTGTAAAAGTAAAAGCTATAATGGCGAGGCTTAAAAGTAATAGTAAAAATTTTTTTGTTTTTTTCATAAATATTCCTCTCTCTCTGGGACTACCCATATTATTTATTTGAACCGTTATTTACGGCTTCAAAATCAAAGATATTTAAAAATTGTTTTGCTCTTTCAGTCTTTGGGCTGGTAAAGAAAGCCCCCGGTTCATTTTCTTCAACTAGCTTACCTTCATCGAGAAAGATAATGCGATCGGCAATTGCTCTTGCAAATTGCATTTCATGTGTGACTATAACCATGGTGCTGCCTTCTTTGGCTAACTTAAGCATAACATCCAAAACCTCTCGAACCATCTCAGGATCTAACGCTGCCGTCACTTCATCAAACAGCATGATCTTAGGGCGCATACACAGCGCCCTTACAATCGCTGCTCTCTGCTTCTGTCCACCGGACAATTGTCTTGGATAAGACTTTCTTTTCTCATAAAGTCCCACTCTTTTTAAGAGCTCCTCTGCCTCTTTCTTAACCTCTTCCTTATTTCTCTTCTGCGCTTTCCTCGGTCCAAGTAAAATATTATCAAGAATTGTCATATGCGGAAATAAATCATAGCTCTGAAAAACCATTCCTATTTTCTGTCTCACCAGATGCATCCTTTTCTTCTGGTTACTTATCTTTTCTCCTTCCAGAAGTATTTCACCGTTTTGAATGCTTTCAAGACCATTGATACACCGTAGTAAGGTGCTCTTGCCACAGCCGGAGGGTCCAAGTATTACTACCACTTCACCTTTATGAATATCTAAGGAAATATCCTCTAAAACCACCGTAGTCTCGAAGCTTTTCTTAAGCTGTTTTATTTCTAATATCTTCTCTGTTGATTTCATATCGAACACTTACCTTTCCTATACAGCTATTTTTCATATTAACTATTGTCATTAAGGCCTCTTTTCGCCGTTTTAAGCCTTTTATTTAAGCAGCCCATTTTTTCTCAAGCTTTGCGGAAAGCCTCGATATCGGATAACATACGATAAAATAAAGGAAGAATATCACTCCATAGATCCATAGGGATGCGGATGGGGTAGTAAGTCTTGATGCTTCTATGATCTGCTGACCTACTTTTACTACCTCAACTACACCGATTAATACAATCAAGGAGGTAGTTTTAATCATTCTGGTAACAAGGTTAATCGCTAAAGGAAGTAATCTTCGTAGCGTCTGTGGCAGGATAATAGAAAGAAATATCTGAAATCCAGTTAAACCTATTGCTTTACCACTTTCATATTGATGCTTTGGAATGGAGATTAGCGCTCCTCTTACCAGATCACCCATTTCAGCAGTTCCCCACATAACAAATACTATTATTGCAGATACCTCACCGGACAGATTAATATGAAGGGTCTTTGTTACTCCAAAATATACAATAAAAAGCAGTACCAGCTGAGGCATAATACGAATGAATTCCATATAAAACCAAGTTATCGCTTTTGTTACCGGATTTTTTAAAGTCATAACCATCCCCAGGATAATTCCGAACAATATGGAAATCACCACCGAGATTAGCGAAATACTCACCGTAACCCATAAGCCTTCTAATAATCTGATAAAATTTCTTCCCTGAAAAAGAATATTAATTCCCAAATCCCGCATACCTTACCCTCTTCTCTATTATTCTGAAAACCACCGATATCGGTAATAAAATGATAAAATAAGCAACTACCAGCATGAACAGTGCTTCATCCGTCTTATAATAAAGACCGATCAAATCCTTTGCGACAAACATTAAATCTGCCAAGGCCACTGCACTGAAAACGGACGTTTCTTTAATTAAAAATATAACATTTGCGCTGAAGGCGGGAACGGATACTGATATCGCCTGTGGTAATACAATGTGATAAAATACCTTAAAAGGTGTAAGCCCTATACTGAGTCCTGATTCAATCTGAATACTTGAGATTGAATCAAAGCCGCTTCGAAAGGCCTCTGCCATGTAGCTTCCTCCAAGAAAAGTAAGTCCTATTAGGGCACAAGTCTCAGCACTAAGTACCACTCCAACCTTTGGAAGTCCGAAGTATAAGAAAAATAATTGAATCAGCAAAGGTGTGTTTCTTGATAACTCAATATAACCTCCGACTATTCGTCGAAGTACCGGTATTTTAAAATATCTGATGAGACTGCAAATTAATCCCAAAATAACTGATAATAAAATCCCTTTGAAGCCAATACTAAGCGTTAGCTTCGCTGCATCAATATATAGCGGTATGTATTGCTTTATAAATTCAATATCCATCTTTTCCTCTTTCCTGCAAAGATTAAATCGCGAAACTACTTAGATTTCTTAAATGTATGCATGCTAGTTATATATTCCTTCGCTCCAATCCTCATAAATATGGGAGCTCTAACCTCGTCTTAATAAATATATATTATTCATATATGTTTAGTGTGAATTAAAGATAGCACGATTCCCTTCCTTAGTCAATACCTTTTTTATAATAAAAATAACAATACGATAATTTTTCCTTATACAATAAAGTTATACAATAACAAATCGGCAGTCTTTTCGATATAAAGGAAAAGGCTGCCGATTCATACTTAGTCTGAATTTATAACAATTAATCAAGTGTTATTGTGTTAATGTCAATATCATGTCCAATCGCAATCGCATCTTCAATGATAGAAATTGCTGAGCTTAAACCGATACCAAAACGGTCTGCTCCGGCTTTATACATCTTTAATAATGTATCCAGAGATCTTACTCCACCGGCTACCTTTAATTTTGCTCTGCCTGCAATCGCCTTATGCATAACCTGAACATGATGAATTGTTGTAGGATTGCTTGAGAAGCCTGTACCGGACTTAACATAATCCGCTCCGCCCTGAATGGATAATTCACAGGCTTTTTCGATTTCTTCGTCCGTTAGGATCATTGCCTCAATAATAACCTTTAAGGAGGAACCCACTGTAGCCTCACGTACTGCCTTGATGTCTTCAAGAACCTCGTCATATCTCTTTGATTTTAACCAGCCCACATTCATCACCATATCTACTTCTGCCGGATTCATTGTCATAAACCATTCTGCCTGCTGTACCTTTGTATGAGTTGCTTCCTGTCCGGAGGGGAAGCTTAAGGAGGTACCAAAGGCTGTATTTGTATCTTTAAGAAGCTTGCTTAATAATGGATAGTATGCCGGCCATGCAAAGCAGGAGCCAAAATCGTATTTTTTACATGCATCAACTAATGCATATAAATCCTCATAGGAGGTATCCAGCTTTAATACACTGGGGTCCATCATATAAGCTATGTCTTTTACTGTCAAAACTTGTTTTCTGTTCTCTTTCATCTGTAGTCACCTTTCTTAATAAAAATTATTATTTTCTGAAGCTTATTCAGATTAAGTATGCAATTCTGTCAACTTACCAAAGGTCTTTCTGATTTCCTTGAAAAGCTCCGTATATTGTCTGTTGTAAGCAACGCAGCCTACCGGCTGCTGGCGGATCATTAATTCCTCACAGTTCATACACTGCGTACAGTACTTGATTTCATCCTCTCTGCCCTCCTGCAGCTTAAGCGGAGTGAGTGGATCAGCAAAGGATTGTCTTCCAAGACCCACCATATCCATCATACCGTCCTGAATACAACGGCTGCCCATTGCAAATAAGGAGGATTTTGCCGGATCAACAGAAAGCAGCTTATTCTTTTTCCCTCTGAAGGAGGAGAAGTGGGAACCGATTACAACCGTTTCCTTCTTCAAATTCTGCTTCATCAGATTAGCAAAATAAAAATGCAGATAGGATAAATAAGGCTCATCTTGAATTGCTTCCATATAAGCCATACTGGAGTGAACATTACCAAGAGATTCTATAAAATACTGTGCCCCGCGTTCCTCAAGTCCCTTAATTAAGTCGATCGGTTCTGTCATATCCAGGAGCGGTGAGTCAGGTCCTGCAGAACCGCAGCCGCCCGGGAAGCCCTCCCACATAGACATTTTTGAACCAATTAAGAAATCCTTATCATAATTGGTAGCCTTTTTGATTCGTTCCAACAAATCATAAGCAAAGCTTGAACGGTTTTCCCAGGAGCCGCCGTATTTCCATTTACGGTCGTTGTATGGTCTTAATATCTGGGAGCCTAAGTAGCCGTGGCATAATTTCATATCCACACCGTCTGCACCGACACTTTGTGTAATCTTTGCTGCCAGCTCGAACTGCTGCATGATATGCTCGACTTCTTCTTCTGTGAGTAAATCCCCTTCCAGACCGTGCATCTGCTTAACGGTAACTCTTCTTGAGAACTCCGGCTCACTGATTTCACCGGCATGCGTTAACTGAAATACAATTAATACATTTGGATTAACTTCCTTTAATCTTCTGATAAATTTCTCAAGTGCCTTCTCATTGCGGGGCATAATCTCCAGCTGAGTCTTTCTTGCACGGCTCTCATTAGTAACCGTAATCGCCTCTAAATCCACTAATCCAAAATTTCCTTTGAAAAGGTTTTCATATCTCTTATAGGTAAGCTCTGTAGGGTTACCTTCCAAATCTGAATCTACACACTCCATTGATTGTGCGAAAAAACGATTTTCACATTTTCTATTCCCAATCATAATTGGCTGTAGCAGTGTTTCCTTATAATCCATGCAAAACCTCCTCTAGTTTAGTTTTTCACCGCTGGCTAACTTCATGATTTTATCTTCCTTAAACTCTTTATAAGATAATTCTCCGCTTACGATTCCTTCATACATCACAAGGATTCTGTCTGACATAGCAATAACCTCAGGCATTTCGGAGGAAATCATGATTATACTCACACCACGCTGAACCAGCTTATTCATAATCATATATATTTCATACTTGGCACCGACATCAATTCCTCTGGTGGGCTCATCTAAAAAAAGTATTTTGCAATCGGTAGCAAGCCATTTTGCCAGCACAACCTTCTGTTGATTGCCACCAGAGAGGAATTTACACAGCTTATAGATATCCGGAGAAACCACCTTCATCTCATCAAAATGCTTTTTAGCAAGTGTTTTTTCCTTTTCAGAGCTGATAAAGCCCTTTTTTGATATCTTATTAAGCGACGAAATTGTAATATTCTTGCAAATATCCTGTGTAAGGAATAGTCCCTGTGATTTTCGATCCTCAAGTGCAAAGCCCATACCACTCTTTACTGCTTTATTCGGGTGGTTTACCACTACCTCTTTCCCAAATAGTCTAACCTTGCCGGATTTTAATTTATCTGCTCCAAAGATGGCACGGAGCACCTCTGATCTGCCCGCTCCGACAAGCCCTGTTATACCTAGGATTTCTCCCTTTTTGAGTTTGAAGGATACCTCTTTAAAACGGTCTGCCGTTAAGCTCTCTGCTTCAAGTACCACCTCTTCAGAATATACTCGGTCTCTTGGCGGAAAGGTATCCTTTAAATCTCTACCGATCATTTTGCTGATCAGCCAGTCCTTGTCTATCTCTTTAATATCCCTATCCTCGATATATTCTCCGTCACGCAGGACAGTAACTCGGTCACATAATTCAAAGAGCTCCTCCAGACGATGGGAAATATAAATAACCGTGATACCATCCTCCTTCAGCTTTCTGACAATCTGAAAAAGAATTTCAATTTCCTTCCTGGTTAAACTATCCGTTGGCTCATCCATAACGATAATCTGGGATTTATGGGATAAGGATTTTGCAATATCAATCATTTGCTGGAATGCTACACTTAAGTTACGAACCGGGGTGTGATAGTTCGTTAGTGACCCGCGGCTTACATAATCAAGATACTTACCGGCAAATTCCTCTTCCTGCTTCTTATTAATTACCTTGCATTTATGTAATTCATGCCCCAGCATTACATTTTGTATGGCATTCAAATCCGGTACCAGGCTTAGCTCCTGATAAATTATGGATATTCCTTTATCGATTGCTTCCTGGGGATTTTTAAAATCCACTGCTTCTCCGTTAATCTTAATACTTCCGGAATCCGCCTTATAAACACCGGAAAGCACCTTCATTAAGGTAGATTTACCAGCTCCGTTTTCACCAATTAGTGCATGAATTTCTCCTTTTTTTACACGAAGATTTGCGTTATTTAATGCTTTTACCTTCGAAAAAGTTTTCGTTATACCAAGCATTTCTAAAGCATACTCGCTCACATACGTCACCTTCCTTGCACTAATTATTTATTTTTCTTCTGTATTAATACTGCAACTAGTATAATTAAGCCTTTAATTACTATCTGAAGATAGGGATCAGCTCCCAGAATGTTAAGAATGTTATTCATAATAGCCATGATCATAACACCGGCCAGAGTGCAGATAATAGAACCACGCCCTCCAGACATTGCTGTACCGCCGATAACAACTGCTGCGATTGCATCCATATCATAACCGTTACTGCCATTTGGTTCACCGACACGAACTCTGGCTGCTAGCATAATACCTGCGATGGCTGCTGTTAATCCGCATAACGCATACGCCATGATTTTATTTGATTTTACTTTAATTCCAGATAATCTTGCTGCCTCCGGATTACTGCCAATTGCATAGATGTGACGCCCCGGAACTGTTTTATGTAGTAATACGATAAATACGACCATTAAAAACGCATAAAGGATTACTGAGAAGGGAATGATGCCGCCAAGAGATTTGGAGCCGAAATTTTCCCAGAACTTTGTTACTGTACCGCCCGGTGAGCCTTTGGTATATATATAGTTAATACCTCTTAATACCTGGCCTGTACCCAAGGTGATAATAAAAGGTTCTACATCTCTCAGTACTATAATTACACCATTTAAAAATCCGATCACTAGACCAATGATCAGAACCAATAATACCTGTCCAAGTAGCATTCCTGTATTACCGCGGTCTGCATAAGCTTCAGACATATGTGCGAACACGCAGGCGCTGATTGCCATAACACTGGTTACCGATAAATCGATACCTGCAACCAGCAGAACCACTGTCATACCGATACTTACCACACCTACCACAGAAGCCTGTCTGAATAGATTTGACATATTGGTAAGTGATAAAAAGATATCAGGTGAAGCGATGGATGCTATTATAAATAAGATTACTAATGCAATATAAGGTCCGCTGATCGGATTATTTAAAATTCTCCTTGCAAGCCCGGAGTTATTACTAGCTTTACTCATTTGTATTCCTCCTACCAGTCATTCGCTGTTCTCCTATGAATATAATATAACTCTTTCTTTTACTTCCGGGCTGACCAAAACCTTAATCAGTTTCGGATTCTTTCTAATTTCATTCAAAGCCTGTTCAAGCTCTTCAAGCGGAACTATCATAGAGATTAACGGAGTAGGATCAACGCGGTTATACTTTAACAACTGGATGGCATCTCCCCAGTCATAGCCGATGCCTGCACAGCTGCCGCTAACCTTCTTTTCCTCGAGTACGAATTGCACAGGAGCAAGCTTTGCAAAATCGTCGTCCGCACAGATACCAAAGGCTTCTACCTTGCCGCCCTTACGAACCATCTTAAAAGCCTGCTCGTAGGTTTTAGAATTGCCGACTGCCTCCAGTACATAGTCTGCTCCAACACCGTTGGTTAATCTCATTACCTCTTCTACCGGATCCACTTCCTTTACGTTGATGGTATAATCCGCTACCATTTCCTTAGCCATTGCAAGTCTGTCAGCATTTGCGTCTATCACAATAACCGGTGCCGCTCCGCGTGCCTTTGCAAGTGCTGCATGGATAATTCCAAGTCCTGCGCCGATGACTACTACACTACGTGCTATCTTACAGTCCATTTTCTTAGATGCATTTAGGCAGGCTGTTAAAGGTTCAACAAAGGCTGCCTTCTCATCGGATACTTCGTCGGGAACAATATACACGTTTTTCCACGGAACCTTAACATACTCTGCAAACCCACCGTCTAAATGGATACCGATCTGCTTAAAGTCAGTACAAAGCAGCGGTTCTCCAATGCGACAGTGATAGCAGGTGCCACAGGGCTTGCAGATATCTGCAGCCACTCGGTCGCCAACCTTAAGTCCCTTTGAATTAGCGCCTAATTTTTCGATTGTCCCGAAAAATTCATGCCCTGTCGTTAAGGGGATACAGGCTACTTCCTCTGCATATTTGCCTGTATAGGAGCCCCAGTCGGAACCGCAGATTCCACAATATTTTATTTTGATTAATACTTCATCTTCTGTAATTTCCGGTACCGGAACCTCTTTTAATTCAAAATGATATGGTTTGGTAAGTACTTGTGCTCTCATTGTTTTCATATATAGTCTCCTTACACTATTTCGTAAATAATTTATCTGAACGGCCTTCATACGGAGCATCGATCATAAGCGGACGAAAGAATTCGATTGTTTTCTTCACACCATCGGCACGGCTCATGATTACATCCTCATGTTCATAATTCAGGACATAATCGTAGCCGGTAATAAAGAGTTCACTGATCAGTCGTTTCCAATCAACATCACCCCAGCCCGGAATTCTGAAACGGAAGGAGCGGTCAAGACGGCCCCAGCCATCCTGCATATACATATTAAGTCCGCCTTTTGCCATATTATGCTGTACAAATTCACAATCCTTTGCATGAACGAGAGCAATCCTTCCCTTTAACTCATCGATAAAGGTCTGTACATTAATTCCCGAAAATAAAATATTTGCAGGATCAAGATTGATTGCAAAGGCCGGGTGATGATCTACCACCTCAAGGCATCTTAAGGCTGACTGTGTATCATAGACAATATTGTTTGGATGTGGCTCAAAGGCCAGCTTTACACCATATTCCTTATATTTATCAAGAATTGGAGTATACTTAAGGGCAAACTGCTCCTCTTCATATTTCCAGCCATTCGGCTCCGGCCAATCGTTAATATGTCCATAATTCTCCATTCCCGAAAAAGCGACAACCGCCGGTACACCAAGTTCACTGGCAAGCTGAGCGGAACGGATTAAGCTTTCTGTACCAAACTTAATCTTTTCTTCCCTTGTACCTGGGCAGATTGAATCTGTCCCGGCACTATAAGGTCCCATAACCAATAGAGAATCCGCATGATTGCTCAGTGATGATATAAATAGTCCATGGTCTTCGACCATTTTTTTAAGCTTCTTTGCATTATTACCCTTTAGCATTTCTTTTACATCAACTTGTCCGTTATCCTCATATGCAGGTAGCTCAACACAATCATAGCCATTCTCTGCCGCTAACTTAACTACCTCTTCAACAGGCTTTTCTGAATAGTTTACTACGCAAAACCCAATTTTCATCTTGTCCTCCATTCCTGCGATGTATCTTGACTCACCTTTACCGATGCGAATATTTTTATCTGCACTGAGATTAGCACTAACACGCATTTTTTTTATTAAAAGTGATTTTTTACAGCCTTATAACCATCGCAAAATACATCTATATGCAGATATGTTTCTGCTACTTATAAAAGGGTTGAAAGAATTCCCCGTGACGTTCCATTATTTACTGTACTTACTTTCAACCCTAAGTTCTTCATTATGTAAAAGATCAAACCTGGAATTTTGTGCCTGTGCAATCCTCGACACAAACTAATTAAAGGAGCATCATGTTAATATGTCCAATCATAGTCATCGCCGTCAGGGATTACATAATCATCAACATTATCTTTATTAACAACGATGGATTCCATGATAACGTCTTTATCCTTAGGTCCGTTTCCCTCAATCTCCTGAATTGCTACATTAAGGGCATCTACACTTGCTGCACAGGGGAACTGTGTTAGACCGACAGCAGTGCCCTCCTTAACCATCTTACAGACGCCATTGATTCCGTCTGCATTGGCTATTAATATGCCGTCCTTGTCCCTGCCGGCTTCCTTAATTGCATCCCAGGCACCAAGTGTTACACCCCCGTCCTGAGAAATGATAGCGTCAACCTCACCGGATTTGAATTTTGTCAAACAGTCTTCCATAAATGCTTTGCCCTTACTAACCTCGAAGTCTGTATACTGTCTGGCAATAATCTTGATATTAGGATATTTGGAGAATACCGAGTCCTGTCCGGCTTTTTGCATGTTGTCAGTACTAGAGCCCGCAAGAGAGTCAAGTGCAATGATATTCCCCTTTGCTTCTCCATATTTATCCGTCAGGGCGTCTACTAACATCTGCGCGCATTCCGCACCGTTTTGCTTGTCCGAATAGCCCACAAAATGGGTATACTGCTCTGTACTGCAGTGTCTGTCAAAAATGATAACCGGAATACCGCTTTCAAAAGCCTTTTCAATTCCAGGGTTAACCGCGTCCTCTACAACCGGTGCAATCAAGATCGCATCGAGATCTTGTTGAAGTAATGTCTCAATATTACTATTCTGCGTATTTGCATCATCATGCGCATCTGTCTCGATTAGTTTAATGTTCTGTTTTTCACATTCCTCAACCAGCATGTCTCTCATCTTAACACGCCAGCTGTTAGAAATTGATGCATTAGAAAACCCGATTGTATATTTTGCATCCCCTGACCCCTTGTCTGTATCACTGCTTGCGTCTTCAGACTTTTTACCGCTGCAGGCAACCAAGCTCATCATCAAGCATAATACAGTAAGTAAAGCTAATACCTTCTTCATTTATTATTACCTTCTTTCCTTTTTATTTATGACCTAAATATATCATCTGTTTTTTCGTTTGTCAACGTTTCATTTTCGAAATTTTTCATTTAAATGAGTTATATCTTTTCGTATTCTTTTATTTAGGCGGTTTTTAAGGCTTTTTGCGGTTTATTCCTTTTCGTTTTTTATTTTTTTGTTTTTTCTGTTTGCTATTTTAAAAATTATATAGTATGATGGAATTGAAATAAAAAGCAAAGAGGATTATTTATGTTTAAAGCAGAAAGAAAGCGTAGAATAAAAGAAATCATATTTGACCGTAAGCAAATTGACGTTGCCACTTTAAGTAAGCTTCTTAATGTTACCGAAGCTACTATCCGCAATGATTTTGAAGAATTGGAGCAGGAAGGCTACATCACAAGATATCACGGTGGAGCAACCTTAAATTCCGTGAGTACACAAGAGGAAGAGGTTAATTCTCATCTTTCCGGTAATGTAGTTAAATATGATAAATCAAAGGAAGAAATCGGTGTCATCGCCTCTAACTTAATTACAGACAGGGAATGGGTCTTTCTCGGACCAGGCACTACCTCCTATTATATTGCGAAGGCCTTAGTATCAAGAAATGACATTAAGGTCTTTACTAATAATTTGCTGGTTTCTAATATCCTATGTAATAACTCGACAATTCAGATACACTTCCTGGGAGGCAGAATTGATAATAAAGGCTTATATACCATACCGAATGACATTAATACAGATTTGCACAATATTTATTTAAGTAAGTGTTTTTTCTCTGTTGATGGTGTCGATCTCGATGCAGGATACACTCTGTCGGATACGAATGTTCTGGACATAATTAAAGCGATTTCTGCAAGATGTAAGCAGACTCATTATGCTGTAGATAGTTCAAAATTTGGCCAGCGCGCCTTTATGAAGCTTGGCAATCTGGATCTCGCACAGAATATTATCACGAATGATACTATCTCTGACCAGTATAAGAAATATTATATTGAGCATGGTATTCGTGTATATACCTCCTACGATTTAAAGCCTTTGACGTTCTAATTGATTAAGGATGGTGCCTCGATGAAATCGTTAAGAATACATAAGATCAGCAAAATCACTCACCATAAAGTACTTGATAATGTAAACCTGACAATTATGCCAGGTGAAACGCATGCAATCATTGGTAATAACGGAGAAGGCAAGTCCATGCTTGCCAAAATACTAGCCGGTGCAGTTCAAAAGAGCAGCGGTTCTATCTATCTCGATGATCAGGAGGTTTTGATAAACAATATTCAAGCTGCAAAAAAGCTTGGTATTTTTATGGTTCAGCAGGACATCCAGTTATTTCCCTCTTTATCCATCCGCGACAACCTCGTATTAGGTAACGAAAATACTATTTTTAATACTCGGTTTATGAAGCCCGGAAGAAAAAAAATAGATCAATACTGCGAGGGAATTTTTGAGCATTTTGGTTTACAGTTAAACTTAGATGAACCGATTTGTAATCTAAGCTTAGGTGAAATGCAATTAATCCAATTAATCCGGGTAATTATCTGCAAGCCTTCCATTCTCATCTTGGATGAGTTTTCCTCCACTCTAACCTTTAAAGAAACGGAGAAGGTCTTTTACATACTGGAAAAGCTAAAAGCTGAAAATGTAGCTATTGTTCTGATTACACACAGTTTTTATGAAATACTGCATTACTGTGACCGGGTATCCATTATGAGTGAAGGAACGATAACTGCCACCTACACTAATTCAAAGAATGGCTTTTGTGATCAATCCTTTCTTGAGCACATGAGAACACTTAGTATGGATTTTAAATATCCTAAGCTTGTACCTCATCCGGGCAGCAGATTACTTGAGGTTGATCATATATCGGTTGGAATTCTTAAGGATATCAATCTGACACTACACGAGGGGGAAATCTTAGGGATCGCCGGCTTAGCCGGTTCAGGACGTTCTACTCTGATGAAGGTTATTACGGGTCAATTAAAGCCGCAATCAGGAAGCATTCATTTCGAAGCATCACTAACACAGAATTCTATTAGTCTGGTTCCAGAAAATAGTGCTGACGCTTCTTTATTTTATGATTGTTCCATTCCATTTAATATCGTTGCCTCAAACATGAAGAAAACCAAGGAAAATTTTTTTATCTCTAACAATAAATCTAATAGGTACGCAAGAAATTATACGGACAAGTTAAATATAAGGGATACCGATATCTATGATAAGGTAAATCACCTAAGTATCGGAAACAAACAAAAGGTCGTCATTGCACGCAGCTTATTTAACCGGTCAAAAATCTACATCTTTGATGAAGCCTCCAAGAACTTAGACTCTGCAAGTAAACTGGAGCTTTATAATATATTCAATGCTTTAGTTCTGGAGGGTGCCGCTATTGTCTTGATCAGCTCTGATTTTTCAGAACTGATTGGTATGTGTAATAGAATCATACTTTTAAGTAACGGAGTTCAAATCGGTAATTATTCTACTGACAATCTCACCCTTGATGCTCTATATGAAAAGCTTTGAAAATACTAAGGAGGATTTTTGACATGAAGAATTTTATTGCTTATGACTTAGGTACAGGAGGGATCAAGGCATCCCTATTTAATGAAAACGGAGCTTCCTTATCCGATCTATTCCTCCAATATGATACCTTTTTCCCTGCCGACAAATTCATTGAGCAGAGGCCAATGGACTGGTGGGATAGCGTCTGCAAAGCAACGAAGATGTTACTTTGTAAAACCGGTATAGCCCCGGATACCATTGCCTGCGTAGCACTTTCCGGCCACAGTCTGGTAGCAGTGCCCCTGGATATTAAGGGTTCCCTATTAGCAGATCAGGTTCCAATCTGGTGTGACATGCGCGCGGTTCACCAGGTAAACCGTTTCTTTAGAGAACTTTCCTATGAAGACTGGTATGAGACAACCGGTAATGGCGACCCCGCAGAATGCTATACCATCTTAAAGCTGATGTGGATGAAGGAGCACCAGCCGCAGCTTTTTAGTAAAATTCATAAAATCCTAGGTTCTAAGGACTTTGTTAATTATAAATTCACCGGTACTATCTGTACCGATCCCTCCTATGCTTCCGGCTTTGGTGTATTCAATCTGGAAAAATGGGCTTATGAGGATCGTTTCTTTGAAGCAGCAGATATTGACCGCGAGATCTTCCCCGAAATAAAACCTACGGATTCCATTATCGGCTATGTAACTAGGAAAGCTTCCGAAGAGTCCGGTCTCTTAGAAGGAACTCCGGTTGCCTGCGGAGCGGTAGATAACACCTGCATGTCCCTAGGTGCTACCGGCTTGTCGCAGGGAGCTGTCTATACCTCTTTAGGTTCCTCGAGCTGGATTGCAATTACTTCACAGAAGCCGATTGTAGATATAAAGACCAAGCCTTTTGTATTTGCACATGTGAAGAAGGGCTACTATACCTCCGCAGTTTCCATCTTTTCTGCGGGTAATTCCTTTCGGTGGGTAAGGGATAACCTATGCCGGGACTTAAGCAGTGATACCGATGCATATGATATCATGAATAAAATGGCAGAAGCTGTCCCTATCGGCAGCAATGGAGTCCTGTTTAATCCTACGCTTGCCGGAGGCAGTGCACAGGAGCCAAGTCCTTATCTATGCGGAAGCTTCGCTGGTCTGACCTTAAGAAACACGAGAGAGGATTTAGTCAGAGCCTCTATGGAAGGGATCGCTATGGCACTTAGAAAGGCACTGGATATTTTACTTAGCAGGGTAAAGGTAGAAGGCAATATGCTTATGTGCGGCGGCGGAAGCAAAAGCCCTGTATGGCTTAGAATGTTTGCAGACATCTATAATCTTCCGGTCGTTAAAACTAATATTGATCAGAATGCGGCCTCCCTTGGAGCTGCTGCCATTGCAGCCAATGCCTGCGGTGCCTGGATTGATTACGATATCATAGCAGAAATTCACAAAACCCAAAGCTTAATTCATCCTGATCAGGAAGCGAACGAAAAGTACGAAAAGCTTCTGAAGGTCTATGGTATGTGGACAGAGGATCTTGCTAAGTTAGGAGAAATGATGAATAAAATCAATGATTAAAGTTACATAAGATATGATTTAGAAGAAGGGTGTCCCAAAAGCATAAGCTGCTTACCTCCTGGTTTTTTCTGAAGCTAGCGCTTTTCAAAGAGCCTTTAAATGTTGGACCGGAATCACTCCAATGCAATACCGAATTCTATACCGTACTTATTAGAATTCATAAAAATGCCATTTGAAATTATATAATATACGTTCCTTGCATGGACTGTTTTTATTATACAAACTGTCGATACTAGGGGCGTATATTATATGTAACTATTTTTTATCTTTATGATTGATATTTACTGCGCATACCCATAACTACTGCGCAATTAAGCACTCCTCCAGCGTATATCCGCCCGTAAGTACTTTCGTTTTCCAATCATCACTCAACTTATCCAGCACCATTGCCTGGGCCATTCCGAGAACATAATAACGTTCATCCGAATTTATTGCTGCTTTTTCTTCAATCTTTCGCAGATTCTTTACTATTGCCTTTGATGATCCCTTAGCTGCATAGTACTCCGCATATCTTGCCAGCCCTTCCAGCCACTCCAATTCCTTCTCATTATTTGTTTCCGTATCTGACAAATTGCAGATCAACCGTCTTTCTTTCCGTTTTTCAATAAATTTCTTTACGTCTTTTATGATATCGTCATGATTATCAGCGTCCATCGCCTTCTTCAGATAATATGCCTCCTGTTTGATCCGTTTTTCATAATTGGCATCGTTATAATATTTTGCGCATAAATTATGGATATGTTCAGCTGCATCAACACGGTCATTATCCAAATTGCCCTCAAAGGCATGTACCATTTCATGAATTACAGTACCCCTGTAATATTCTTCATCCATCATAAATAACTGTGGCGGAAATATCGGCAGAATGACCTTTGTTATTTCTTTGTTAAAGGTAGCCTTAGTATCAAAGCTTCCAACCCATCTTCCATTTACCTTTACGGCAAAGGCCTCAGAATTTTCTACTTCCCTCCGGAAAATGTTTCTTCCCATTTCAACGTTATATTCAATCCGTTCCCAGCCTTTCTCCTCCTCCATACCGCTAAATAAAAATTCATATTTCTCATTGAAAATAATTAAATCAGTACTAATATTATTAAATCCACCAAATAAATTTTCTCCCTTTTCTTTTAAATAATTATAGACATGATACACAGCTTCCTTATCAGCTTCACTTAATTGATCGGAAGTAGTATCTTTACCGGAAAAAATCAAATAGCATATTCTATTATTGAAAATCAATCCAAAAACCAAGGCAAGAAAAGCAATAGCAATAATAAATATAATCTTTTTTATCCGATATTTTATTTTCATGCTTTTTCTCCTTTATTTTTATTAGACACCTGTCCTGTATTAATCATTTTCACCCAATACAGAAGACCGGCTGTTATAGTCACCACCAAAGTTAAAATCAGTTGCAGGACAGGGTTTTCCCATGAAAAAAGCTTAAATACCAGGCACACGATGAGACCGGAGGGTGCAATCAGCCACAGCCACAATAAAAACCCGAGAAATTGATTTCTGATTTTCAATGAATTTATTGTGAGAAAGGAGTTCTTGTTATATCTGACTACCTCCTCTTTCATTCTATAATAGAATATAACGAAAACTGCCAGACTGCATAATTCAAACCAGCAGCCAAATAATAAGGATGCAACGACCGTGGTTTCTTTCATCATAAAGAAAGGAACCACATCACCGATTATTGCAAAAAACGTCGACAAGGAAGCAGCCACTCTGAACCAGTAAACGCTCTTATGCACTGCAAACTTACTTTCAGCACTGCTTTCAAGCTTATTTTCCAGTAATTCTCCTTTTAAAAGCTCATCAACCTTTACTCCTAAAATTTCTGCAAGTAACGGTAAAAGTGTGATATCCGGCATTCCCTGACCTGTCTCCCATTTTGAGATAGCTTTGTTTGTTAGACCTATCTCGTCAGCAAGCTGTTGTTGTGTGAGACCCCTTGCCTTTCTTCGGGCAGCAATAAAGCTTCCAATCTTCTCTGTATGCATATGATATCCCCTCCGTATCTTGATAGATATATAATACATGAAAAGCAAGAATTCCAACACAAACTGAAAGTTCTAATTTATCTACTTAGCGTGGAGTTTTCTGTTTTTCATTGATTAGATGGTATACTTTATTATAATTTCTTTATTCCCGAAATTTCAATACGCATATAAATTTATATTTTAAATTTGATTGGGAGGTTACTGTTCACAGCCATATAGGTAACGATTGTGGCGATGTCACCAATACTTCTGAATAGGAGCCGCTCTCGCTTAATTGCATTTCGTAGCGGTACATAAGGTTCTAAAGTACAGAACCTAAGTAC
>JAEZTJ010000100.1 GCA_023421505.1 Bacillota bacterium | reverse complement strand
GTTTCTTACGAGCAGTTTGAGCCGCCGCAGTTGATACTATTTGTTTATTTACAAATTCATTATTGATTACTGGTGTTTTATCAAAAATCTTATAGCATAAACTATCTACTGCATCTGTAATTGTCTTTGTTGTATCTGAGACAATCTTATCTTCTAGGAAATAAGAAATTTCAAACTCTCCAAATCTTCCAAACATCTTATCCAATAGAGAAAGTATTCTAGTCTCAAGCATATCTTCCTGTGCATCAATTTCTGCAGAAAGTTTACTATTTTTCTCCATGAATTTGAAATCATCTTTAATGTCATTTAAAACTTGCAATTTATATACAGTCTCTTTTAAATCGAAAGTCTTATCTGTATATACTACTACAATCTTATGGCTTCTCAATTCTTCAACTTTTCTCTTTATCTCCTCCGAAAAACTATTGCGATTATATTTATAGACGCATATTACTTTTCCATCACAATAAAGTCCATCTTCAAAGAAAATATCATCATTGTTTATTTTTAAGAAGTCGCTAACCTCTTTAAAGTCAAATCTGAAATATCTTGTAATTCCATACTCATAATTGTACCTCTTTGGAAATACGTACTTTGTATCAAATATACTTTGAAGTAATGAACTAATAGCTGTATCATTAGTGGCAAGTTTCCATCTCTTGCTTATCTCATCTTCAAGTTCTGTTCCCTCTAAAGTCTTAAATTTATAGAAATTATCTCCATCTACATCGATAATCCCTAATTCAATAAGATTAGATATTGCATCTTCATACTTCTCTCTTATTGCTTCAGAGTAATTCATATTTACAGCCATTCTTAATGTAAAATGATCCCAAGGCAATTCTTGTCTTTTATTCGTTATCATTAATACTGCTAAAGTTTTTAAAATAACGATTGGTGCCTCATTATACTTATATTTCGTGCTTGCAACATCAATTGCTGTAACACTCTTTAAATAAATACCCTTTATCTCATCCGAATCATTTTTGAATAGATTCGCAAAATAGTCATATATTAAATCTGGTTTAATACTCCAGTTGCTGCTAACCACACCATTTTTTGCTGCACTGTTCTTAACAAAATCTATCATACTCATCTGTTCTTCTTTAGAAATAAAAGTAAACAGCGTTCTTTCATTCTGAGCAACTTTTTCGCTAATATTCAGCAAAAGATATGAAGAAATAGGCGTTAATGGATAACATCCTCTAACTACAATTCTTTCAAAATCTTCTTTTGTAAATTCTGTTGAGAATCCAGGAGCAGAAAAATTTTCTCCTACCACATCCTTTGAGAAATGTTTTTCTATTTCAGACTGTGGAATAAGGTCTAAATCAGAGTCATTTTTAATTATTGCATTTTGTATTAACTCATAATTATTTTTTGCAGAAGATTTAAAATATACTTCATCATCTAATCTTCCTTCAATACCAGTAAATGAATCTATCGTCTCTTTCTTTAACTTATTTCCATATTCTTTTATTGGCTTATGTGCAACAAGAGTAATATAGATCTCAGGATCTTTTGCATCTCCTGCCATCTCACAAATACTCTGGATCAACTGCATGTTAATTCCTGCTGACATTTCATCCTGTCCTTCGATAAACTTACTGAACTCATCAAATACAATGTAAATGCCTCGGTATCCATATTCTTCTCGTAATTTATCCGCTATGCTTGTATATAACTTTGTAACCTCTGATTCTGCTAAGGGATTAAAATTACTTCCTGATGTAAGTTCTGGGAACAACTCTTTGAATATATTCAAATAATCTTCATTGAATTGAGACAATTCTACTGTCATCTGATTAGGAGTAATTTTCTTCTTTTTTAAGATGGAACAGAATTCATCATAAGTTTCCGAATAATTATTTTTCCAATTCTCAATTGCAAGATTAGCATGTTCAAAGTAAGTATCTGGAACTAAATTGCTTAATCCATAATTATTTAATGCTTGATTCATTGCTAACAAGAATGCCTGGTTCACATCACCTTGGCAATTAATAATTACTGGTAAAAATCTTCCATTTTTCTGATTCCAGATTTTTTCCACCATATCAGCTGTTTCTTTATCAACTTTATTTATCTTTGAAAGTAAAGTATTATAAATCTCATTTTCATTTTCATTCGTTCTATCCATAGAAAGAATTGCCAACAAAATTAATAGTAAATGTGATTTTCCCTTACCATATGGTCCTATTAACATAGATGCATGAAGGTTATTGTTCTGTACAGCCTTTAAATATCTTTTTAATATTTCCACAGAAGATTTTGTTGGTATATAGCTTAATATTTTTTCTTTATTATTCAAATTTAAATACAAATTTATTGCGTTCCTAAAATTGGGATTAAAGCTAATAAATTCATTCAAACTTTTAAACTTCGTCATATTGTTTCTTCCTACCTTTGTGCGTAATATTCTCGAATGATATCTAACGGTTCTGGTATTCTTTCGTCATATATCATATCAAGTCCCGCTGTTCTATCTACTCTTATATATTTAAGATTTTCTAATCTATTTAACATTTGGTTTGTGGCAATTTTTGATAGGTTATAAATACACCCCAAACTATAATCACCACTTGCAGTTCTCTCGATACTTATACTGTTACCTTGTTTCAGCACACCATTATTTTGCATTTTAAAAAGATTACTTAACTCGTATAAAACCACCTCATCTGGTATTAATCTCAAATCAGGTTGTACTTTTACATATTCATTACCATTCTTTTTAATCAATGACAGTTCAACTAATGGGCTTACTATCTTATCTTCCGGATCATCATTAATTTTCTCTTTGCAGTAAGTATTGAACAATACATCTATATCACTTTTAATTGAGCTCTCTGGAATTGAATAATCAATCCATTTTCTCCGAAATACTGTCAATAACTGTTCTTTTTCTATTGTCTGAATCTTATCATCATTAAAATAATCATGAAACAATGAAGCCTTTTCATAGTTTTTTACAATATTGGAATGTAAAATCCATATTGTAAAAATGTCTTCAAGGTAACTGTCATTTTTAAGAATAAGCTTACCAAGTTCAGATAACTCACAGCCACCACCCTTTCTATCTTGGATTACATTGAATGCTTGCAACCAATATTTCAGTGCTGAAACCATATTCGTACCAACGCCAAAAACATCTGTTGCGTCTGAGGCATTAAAAATACGTTCATTTCCATTTTTCGACATCTCTACTAGCCCTTTATTTAACCAACCATCTCTCAATATGAACGTCTGATGCCCTTTTGATCTTGGTTTAGTATTTGTAGAATTTTTCATAGTTAATTGCCTCTCTTTATTGTTAATACTTTTCGCATATAGCATCCACCAATGAAATGTCCAACACATTCACCACAGTGAACACATTTTTCATCATCAATCGTATACGCTATATTACCTTCTGTGTCTTCAGTCGCTCGAATAGCTCCCATTTTACATACACTTTCGCATGCTCTACATCCAGAACACATCTGATATTTTGTAATCTGACAATTCAACTTATCTTTCGTAATATGCTTTTTGTCCTTAATCGTTACTTTAAAAGCTGTTGTTCCTTTTCTACCTTTTAGCACTAGGACAGGATTTCCAATTCTATCTAACACATACACTTCTCCTGCCATTTTATTGCCCAAGGTGAAATCTAATTTCCCGAATGGCTTGAATAATTCATATAATTCGTCATCAATAGGTATCTGTAACTCATAATTATATGTATTATTTTCAACTGCACATGGCTCATAGCTTAGTACAGATGCATTTGCAGCTTCCAAGCCATTTCCTCCCTGTCTTGCTTTCCAATTGCCATTATCTACATATTCTTCAGGATCTGTTTTGCCAGATTTAATTGCAAAGTCTAGTAGTACATTTCTCCAATTTACATATTTATCATACATATATATCTTTGATAAAAACTCTGACCAAGCTCCATTATTAGGACAACACCAACAACCAACTCTTGTATATCCCAATCTATATGCATCATTAAAGTCAATTTTATTAGACAGTATATAGAGCCATACATCAAAATCTGTCCATTCAAATATAGGCAGAACCGTCTTTTGCTTAGCAATCTTTGAATTAGTACTTTCTCTATCATACTTACTTCTGCTTGCAGACTCATACTTACGAATACCCTGAAATGACAAAACACTTGTATGATCCTTGTATGCTTTATTTATGTTTTCAATGAGTGCACCTGTTTTGAATACTGTACAGCACCATCTCATAACTCTTGAAGGTGGACCATACACATCGCACAAATCTTCAAAATTCTTCACTCTATTCTTAGCTGTGCTGAAATAGCCTGCTTTTATCGACTCTTTCCGTAAACGTTTCGCATACTCATCGGTAGATTCAAATTCAAGAGTTGTATCTCCATAGAAGTGACGTACAGCATTTGTTGATAATGCATTTCTTACAAGTGAAGAAACTACTGTAGAATCTTTTCCTCCACTAAAAGATACCATCATACTGCCAAAATCATAACCTTCTGCCCACTCTCTTATCTTGTCAGAAGCTTCACCTACCACCATCCCAAGACGTGCCCTATTAGCATGCGTAAACTTCTCCACAACTTGTTTAAAAAACGAATAATCTATCTTTTCAGAATTATCCATTACGATTTCTCTGATTTTTTCGATTTCTTTCAAACTCAAATTATTTAACTTATCTATAGAAATTCTGACCTTTTTTCCATCAACTATATAGCTACTTCCATTATGCCAAACAGATTTGCTCAGGTAATAAAGAGGATTCTTCTTCTCTGTAATTACTCCTAAAAGTAATTGTTCTTCTGGAAAAACTGGTCTAATATCAGTTCCGATATATTCTGCATCTCCCACAATATCCGGCTGAACTTTCATTTCCTCTGCTCTCAGATTTTCTTCCTCCTGACAACAGCTACATTTCTTTTCAAATAATGGTATCATGTGTTTATCACACCAATAGAATGTAGTGGCATCTTTTGGTATTGCCATACATTTTTCCATTTTACCTGTTACTTCATTCTTTTCTAATCGCTTGCATTCTCCCTCTGGCGTTGGAATGCCATGATAAGGGCAAATTTTTTCTATCATAATAACCTCATTCTAGCTGTTAAATTGAAACTATTTAGTTTCATCTACAACTTCCATAATATCGTCAAATGAACAATCTAATGCTTTGCATATCTTTACAAGAACATCAGTTGTTACATTTTCACCCTTATTTAGCTTGTTTATCGTGTATGTACTTACACCCGCCTCTTCAACAAGGTCTTTCTTTTTCATATCTTTGTCAATTAATATTTTCCATAATTTTTTATAGCTTACAGTCATGCTTTTTACCTCGCCCACTATATGTGAAAACCATAATAATTTTTGCTTCAGATTTTCGTTTTTTTAAAAAAACCCACATTTATTATCGTGAATTGTAAAACGAAATGCAACCCTTTCGATTTCAATTTAATATAAATTTGTATCAATAAATTATATATGCCAGATGGTTGCAATCCAGCTTACAAAAAGATTGTTATCCTTGCGGTAGCAGTCTTTTTTGTTGTCATATTAAGTTCCTTTGCTTATCCTATTGCTGTTGGCGACGGATAAGGAGGACATCATGTCAAAATTTTTTACTTATGAAGAACGCCTTACCCTTCAAAAGGATCTGAAAGAAAGTAAATCTTTAAAAGCAATTGCAAAGGAATTAGGGAAAAATCCTACCACCATCTCACGGGAGATAAAGAAGTATTCCTCTGAGGTTGCAACAGGTTATCCCGGGTATCCATATAATGCCTGCAAGAACAGAATGAATTGCAGACGAAAGAACATCTGTGGCAAGGACTGTACTCATAAATCGGCACAATACTGTAAGCTGTGCAGAGAGTGTAATGAACACTGCAGTGATTTTGTGCTCGAGGTATGTTCTGCCAGATTCAGACCGCCGTATGTGTGTAATGGATGCACCACTATTGGTAAATGTACCTTGATGAAAACCATTTATGATGCCGAACATGCTCATGTTGCTGCACATAATACTATTTCTGAATCACGGAGTGGCCTCTGTGTTTCTGAAACAGAGATTGCACGGTTAAATGAAATCATTACTCCTCTTGTAAGACAGGGACAATCCATTCATCAAATTTACCTTGAACATGAGGATGAATTAATGTGTAGCGAAAAGACTATCTATAACTACATTGATGCTTGTCTTTTTGATGTAAGAAACATTGATTTACCAAGAAAGGTTCGTTTTCGAGAGCGTTATAAGAAACCGGAGTTCAAGGTAGATAAAGGTTGTCGCATTGGTCGCAGTTACAAGGAGTTTGAACATTTTTTGGAAAAGAATCCTGATACGCCTGTTGTCCAGATGGATTCTGTAATCGGCACAATTGGTGGTAAAAGTTTACTTACCATTCACTTCGTGGAATCGAGTCTTATGCTTGCATTTTTGCGGGATGCGAATACATCCCAGTCCGTGATTGATATTTTTAATGCTATGGATAAGATTTTGGGACCGGAGCTTTTTGAGAAACTTTTTCCTGTAATCCTGACGGATAACGGAAGTGAATTCTCAAATCCGAGAGCTATTGAGTATCGAGAAACAGCTCCGAGAGGTTATTCCTACCATAGGACGAATGTCTTTTATTGTGATGCCGGTAGTCCTTATCAAAAAGGTGCCATTGAAGTCAACCACGAACTGATAAGGCGTATTTTGCCGAAAGGTACGAGTTTTGACCATCTTACTCAGAAAGACATTTTTCTGATGATGAACCACATCAATTCTTACAAAAGAAAAAAGCTGAATGATCGCAGTCCATACGAAACCTTCAGCTTTTATCACGGAGAAGATGTTTTGGAAAGATTAGCATGCCGTCAGGTTGCCGCCAAAGACATCATGCTGAAACCAAACCTTCTCAAAAAATAAATTATAGAACCCAGTCGCCAACACCGTACTGAAATGAATAAGCAGGTGACAGGGGTGGATTCTCCGATTACAAATTTAATCGAGAGAGGATTGACCTCCTTTTGGCGTGTTCTAAAAGTATCATACATCGAAAAAAATGATTTGTACAGATTGCAATTCGGTTACAAAAGTTGCTTCTCGTTTACAAATGTGGCATTTCGAGTACAAAAACTGCGTTTCGCTTACAAATATTTGATTGTCAATTTACAAAACTGCATTTCGAATTACAAAGTTGCATCTCGGATTGCAACTCAGCCCCACATTTATTATACTCTATATTTTCAAAAAATAATAGAGCGAACGCAATATTTTTTATTCGATTTTCAACATATTTTATAGTGAAAGTAGCTTATCAATGGCTGGCTGGCGGCTGGAGGCTTTCAGCTACAGCATATTCCTCCTTCAAACCTAATGTATCTTCAATATATTATGAACATGTATCAACCGATAAAAGCTCTGTTCTTCCCCATATATCCCCTTGTGCTTTTCTATACAAGTCAATAACTTTCATACACTTGACCTGATTCCATCATCTTTTTTTCTGCCACTCATAGCTTATCCTCCTTTATCTGCTAAAAATCAAAGTCATCTGGATCAAGTCCTGCATCTTCTAATACTTCTCTTCAGTCATCGTCATCCATAAACTCAAGGTCAGTTACATCTAATCCTGCTGCCTCAAGTTCTGATTCTTCATCGTCATCAGAATCTTCTACATCCATCTTATCCATCAGTGTTGCAAATGCTGCAAAATCTGCTGCCTGTTCAAATCTATCAAGTTCTCCATCATGATTCATATCAAATAAATCTCCAAAAAATCCTTTCATAGTCGCATCCTCCTAATTGTTTTTATTGAACAAAATCTCGCATATATCTGGTAGTCTCTACATTCGTTATTTCCGTAGTAAGTTTTCTTTTTCCCAAAGTCTTTAGGTAATGCAAATACAGTTATGCAATGAAGCGTCTGTCTCTGTAGTATGAAGCAGTAGCCATTATATGCAACAGCCTCAATTTCATCATTACATTTGCTTTCTAAGAAGGTTCTATCTACAGTCCAACGACACTGTTCACTTCTGACTCCTCTTTTTCTTGCCAGCTCTATCATTTTTCTAGCTCTTTTTTCATTTAATCCAGCTCGCTCTTTTACCCTATCAAGGCTATGCTTAGAGTCATCCTCAAGCCATCCAATGTAATTGTTATCCATAGTTTTCCTCCATTTCTTCTTGAATCCTGCTTTTACATAGCAGAATTATCTTCTTTACAAGTTTCGTAGTATTTACAGATTACACAACACTTACTGCAATTCTTTTGATTTCTGAAAGCTCTTTTTATCCAATAAATCAACCTTTCCATCTTTTACCTCCTGAAAAAATAGGAATCAAAAAAAGAAATTCTTGAAACTTTCTTTATCTTAATTCCTATTGTAAAGGCTGACGTGTCCGAAAGTACGGACTTAAATCGCCCATTTTCTCGAACAGATATTTGGTTTTGGACGATTTAAGCGCTAAACAAGCATTTTTCTATTACCTCTTTTGCCTTCAATCCTTCAACCCATTCTGTTGGAATTTCATCAAATCCATACATGATTCCTGCAAGACCACCGGCCACTGCTCCAATCGTATCTGTATCATCCCCTAGATTCACAGCTTTTAAGATACATTCTTTATATGAGTATGTTGTCAGTAAACACCACATCGCTGCTTCAAATGTATCTACTACATAACCAGTAGAAAGAATGTCCTCTCTGTTCAATTCTTCAATATGTCTGCATCTGGCATAAGCTGACTCTTCAGATACATATTCTAAAATGCAGTCCTTCAATTCTCGTCCTTGCAATAATCCCTTGGCTATTCTGATATAAGCAATACACCCATACAATGTCCTTGGATGCGCATGTGTAATGGCAGAAAAATCAGCAATTTCATTATCTGTCAAATCTGAAAGAAAAGCTAATGGAATAATTCTCATTAATGAACCATTTCCATTTGACCATTCATCATCCATTCCTTTTTTGTTGCTAATTGCTCCTGCACAAGTGCCGCCAATATCGTAAGCTCTTCCATAAGGGGTATATTTGCCTCTGTAATACCAGTTTTCAAAACAACTTCTAATATCAGTCAAATCCACACCACCACATTTTCTGATACTATCACAGGTAGCTATTGTAAGGCTTGTATCATCTGACCAGCTTCCTTCTGGCAATCCAAATGTTCCGTATCCTATCATATCTGTTATATTGTAACTATCTCTTGCTTCAAACTGAACTGGCAGCCCCATTGCATCTCCAACAGCCACACCATAAACTGCATCTTTTAGACTTCTCATCCCAGAACCTCCTATCGTCTGTTTCTTCTACGGTGATTTTCTCTGATTGGAGCAAGTAAATCCTCTTCATCCAGAGCCATCGACATTTCCGCTGCACATTTAGTTTGTCTCATTCTTGTGACCGTTTCACTAAGAACATCATAATTCAACTTAGTTCCTTCACTGTCACATTCATAATTAACAGCTCTATTTGCTTTAATACCAAATCTGCCAGCAACTTCAACTGCATCAATATTTGCTCCAAGAAAAATAAATTCCCAACCAAAACGCTCTTTCTGGCGTTCTACCATATTTTTCACTCTATCATAGTCATACCGTCTACTTGAGTTTTCCATTCCATCTGTTGTAATGATAAATAATGTTTTTTCTGGTCTGTCCTCTTCTCTAGTATACTTATGAACATTACCAATATGATGAATAGCTCCTCCTACCGCATCTAAAAGAGCAGTACAACCACGAACATAATACTGTTGATCATTCATCAGTTCGATTTTATCAATATCAATCCTGTCATGTAGAACCTCTGCTTGATCATCAAAAAGAACTGTTGAAACAATCGCTTCTCCTTCTCCTCTTTTCTGTTTTGTTATCATGGAATTAAACCCTCCGATCGTATCAGCTTCTAACCCACTCATTGATCCACTTCTATCCAATATGAATACTAATTCTGTTAATCCTTTACGCATTTGTTTGTCCTCCATTTTTTAATGACACCTATTGGTGATTTACTCGTTGGACTCATTATAGCTGAAAGGTAAAAAAATGGGGCTGTTGCAAAATGACTGATTTTTAGTCATTGGGCAACGGCCCTTTTACTTTGGTCTCTTTATAAAGGTATTTTTTCTGAAAAAACATTCATCAGCAGATTTTGGGGTAAATTTAATAAACCATCATCTTTTTTATGGCTTTTATGCAATCTTCTTC